>JALHQB010000039.1 GCA_022842185.1 Acetobacteraceae bacterium | reverse complement strand
TGCCCGGCCCCGATGCCGCGGCGGTCGCGGCCGCCCGGCGCGTGCTGGCCGCGGCCAAGCGCCCAGTCGTCGTGGCCGGTCTGGAAGCTGTGGATGCCGCCACCGAACTGCGCGCGCTGGTCGCGACGCTGGGGTGCCCCGCGCTGGTCACCTACAAGGCCAAGGGCGTGATCGCCGACACCGATCCGCATTTCGCCGGCATCTTCACCTGCGGCGCGGCCGAAGGCCCGGTGCTGGACGCGGCTGACGTGATCATCATGGTCGGCGCCGACCCGGTCGAGTTCATCCCCAAGCCCTGGCGCTGGCCTGTGCCGGTGATCGAGGTCGCGACGTCGCCGCGCGCCCTGCCCTATGCCGCGCCCGACGCGGCCCTTTCGGGCGCGATCGCGCCTGCACTGGCGGCGATCACCGAGGGCGCGCCGCGGTCCGGCTGGGATGCGCTGGCGATCGCCGCGCTGCGCGAAGGCTGGCTGCTGACGCTGGCCAACGACCCGAAGCGCGGGGGCGGGATCGGACCGCAGCGGTTGGTGGAGATCACCCAGACCGCGGGGCGGAAGGCAGGGTTCGATCCGCGCGTGGCGGTGGATGCGGGCGCGCATATGTTCCCTGCCACCACCTTCTGGCAGTGCGAAAGGCCGGGCGACCTGTTGATCTCGAACGGGCTGGCGACCATGGGCTTCGCGGTGCCAGCAGCCATTGCGGCCGCGCTGCACGACCCGGCGCGCGGCGCGATCGCCTTCACCGGCGATGGCGGGTTGCTGATGGGGCTGGGGGAATTGGCGACGGCGGCGGTGATCGGGGCGCGCGTCATCGTCGTGGTGTTCAACGACGCATCGCTGTCGCTCATCGACATCAAGAAGGACAGCCGCGACTTGCCCGACGGCGCGTTGGGCTGGCCGCGCGCGGATCTCGCGGCGGCGATGCGGTCGATGGGCGGGATCGGCCTGACAGCGAATACCGAAGCCGAGCTGGCGCAGGCGATGGCGGACGCCTGCGCCGCGACGGGGCCGGTACTGATCGACGTTGCCGTCGATCCGTCCGGCTATCCGGCGCAGATCAAGGCGCTGCGGGGGTAGTCGCCGCCAGTGCCGGCACGCGGGCGTGCCAGTCGGTATCCTGCTGATAGGCGTCGGCGACCATCAGCGCGCGGCCCTCACCAAAGGGCCGCGCGGCAAGTTGCAGGCCCATCGGCAGGCCGCGGTCGTCGAAGCCGCAGGGAATGCTGACCGTCGGCAGACCGAGATAGTTGAACGGCCGCGTATTGGCCGAAACCGCCATGTGCCGCGCCCAATTCGCCACGGCATCCACGTCGATGTCGGTTTCGGCCAGCGTCGGCACGCGCATCCGCAGCGTGGGCGTGGCGACGATGTCGTGGCCGGCGAAGGCTTCCTTGCAGAATTGCCGCAGCAACGCGCCCCGGCGTGACAGTGCCTCCAGGTAATAGGTGCCCGGGATCGCGTAGCCGCCATACAGCCGGCCCGACAGATGGATCGCGTAGTCGCCGGGATGTTCGCGCATCCAGTTGGCGTGAATGGTCGCACCCTCGACGCGACTGACCACGGCGACATAGGCGCCGATGGCGCGTAGCGATGGGCAGGCGACGAAATCGACCGTGGCGCCGCGTGCCTTCAGCACCTCCAACGCCGCCTCGAAGCCGGTCATCACGATGTCATCGGCGCTGTCGAAGAACCATTCATGCGGGACGGCGACGCGCAGGCCCCGCAGGTCGCCGGTCAGCGCCGCCTCGTAATCCGGCACGGCTTCCGGGGCGGCGGTCGGGTCGATGCCGTCGCTGCCCGAGATGATCGTCATGATCCGCGCCGCATCGCGCGCCGTGCGCGTCAGCGGACCGACATTGTCCATGCTGAAGGATAGCGGCATCACCCCGGTGCGCGGCACGCGGGTCTGGGTGCCCTTGATGCCGGTCACGCCGCAGATCGATGCCGGCAGGCGGATCGACCCGCCGGTGTCCGAGCCCAGGGCGGCGGCGAAGAAGCGCGCGGCGACGCCGGCACCGGATCCGGAAGACGACCCGCCGGTGCAATAGGGCAGGCCCCAGGGATTGTGGCAGTCGCCGTAATGCGCGTTGTGGCCGGTCGGGTTCTGCGCGAACTCCGCCATGTTCAGCGTGCCCATGTCGATGGCACCGGCTGCATCCAGGCGCTGCAACGCGGTTGCCGTGACGGTCGGCACGAAGTCGCGGCGGATGGCGGACCCGCAGGTGCTGACCTTGCCGGCGCGGTAATACATATCCTTGTGCATCATCGGCACGCCGGACAGCGGGCCGGGCTTCGCGCCGCCGGCACGCGCCTTGTCCTGCGCAGCGGCGGCCTCCAGCGCGGCGGCCGCATCCAGCCGGATCACGGCATTCACCTGGACGTCATGGGCTTCGATCCGGTCGAGACAGGCCTGCACCATCGCCTCGGCCGTCGCCTCGCCCTTCGCGAAGGCATCCGCCGCCGCGGTGACGGACAGTTCCGCGAGGCCGCTCATGCGCCCGTCTCCGCTTCGGCACGCAGGGCGTATTCGAAGGCCGAGGGTTCGTCCTCGAAGGCCATGCTGCCCTGCAGGGCCTCGAATTCCTGGATCAGCGCCGCGAAATCATCGAGGCTCCGCCGGCCTGCCGCGTTGGGACATGCCACGCCGGCCCACAGGCTGATCGCCGCCATGGCGGGGGGATCGGGTTCGCTCGACATCCTGTCATCACTCCTGCATCGCGGGCCGCATCCTGGGCACGACGCGATGCGGGTTTGCAAACCGCGTGCCCGGCTGGCAGCGTCCACGCAACGAGACGAGGAAACGACACCGATGAAGATCGTGGATGTGCGCGCCTACCCGACCTCCTTCCCGCTGCCGCCGGGCGGGCCCCGGCTGGGGATCGGCCAGGCGGTCAAGCGCGATGCCGTGATGGTGAAGGTCACCACCGAGGACGGCATCGTCGGATGGGGCGAAAGCCACCATGGGCGCGCGCATACCGCCATCGCGACGCTGATCCAGACCACGCTGCGCAGCCTCATCCTGGGGATGGATGCCTTCGACACCACCGGCATCAACGCCCGCATCTACAAATACCAGCTGGCGAGCCACGGCATGGGCGCGGCCTGCGCGATGGCAATGTCGGGCATCGACATGGCGATCTGGGATGCCAAGGCTCGCGCGCTGAAACTGCCCTTGTACAGGCTGCTGGGCGGCGCATCCCGCCCCATCGCGGCCTATGCCGGCGGTGTGGCGCTGGGCTACCAGGAACCGGCCGCACTCATCGACGAAGCCGCACCCCACATGGCCGCGGGCTACACATCGGTGAAGCTCCGGGTGGGTGATACAGTGAAGGACGACATCGCGCGCATGGAAGCGGTGCGCGACGCCTTCGGCAAGGAACTGACCATCCTGACCGACGCCAATATCGGGTATTCGATCGACCAGGTGCGGCAGGTGATGCCGGAGATGGACCGCCTGAACATCGGCTGGCTGGAGGAACCCTTCCCCGCCCATGACCACCATGCCTATGCGCAGGCGCGCGGTTATGGCTCGACGCCGCTCGCGGCCGGGGAAAACCACTTCACCCGCTACGAATTCACCCGCGTGCTCGAAGACGGCGTCATCACCATCTGGCAGCCCGACCTGTCGAAATGCGGCGGCATCACCGAGGCGCTGCGGATCGCCGCCATGGCATCCGCCTTCAAGATCCCGATCCACCCCCATTCGTCGATGACCGGGGTGAACCAGGCGGCGTCGATCCACTTCCTCGCAGCCATCGAGAATGGCGGGTATTTCGAGGCCGATATCTCCCGCGCCAACCGCTTCCGCGATGAATTGTGCTCGACGCCTTGGGCGATCGGCGCGGATGGCTTCGTGCGACCGAACGAGGCGCCAGGGATCGGGGTCGAGGTCGACGAGGGCTTCCTGGCCGCCTATCCCGCGATTGAAGGTCCCGGCTACGTATGATCCGCGGCGATGATCGCATCGGCCGTCAGGATGCGATCCACGGTGAAACCGCTGGGCGGCCGGGGCCGCACCACGCCGATGGCCCCTTCGGGGAAGTCCTGCTGCGTCAGGCTGCGCCCGATGGCCGGGGCGAAGGCAAAGATGTGGCCCACCAGCAACGTGTTGGTGCCGGTCACCGGCGCCACTGACAGCGCGCGACGGGCCGAGGCGATCGCCGCCGGCACATCTGCCGCGTAGTCATCCGCCACCAGATCCATCGTCACATCCACCGGCCGCCCGCGCGCCATGATCGCGGCGGTATCCGACGCGCGGAACACGGGGCTGGAGCGCACCAGCCCGATCGGGATGCCCAGCCGGGCCATGGCGGCCGAGAGCGCCTGCGCCTGCGCGATGCCCGCCGCTGACAGGTTGCGCTGCCCCGCCCGGTCGAACAGTCGGCCGCTGTCAGCTTGGCTGCGGTCGGTGATGGCGTGGCGCATATACAGCACGAAGCCCCCTTCCCGCAGCGCGGCGACCCAATCCGGCATCGCGGCCCATGCAGGCGCAGCGAAGGCGATCAGCGGCAGGGCGCGGCGCAGGATCACGCGATCTCGCGGATCAGCTTCGCGCGCATCGCGCGGGCGAAATCGGCGCGGGTCTCGGCGGCAATCACGAAGGCACCGGGACCGCCGATCACATCGCGTTCATAATGCGCGCGCAGCGGTTCACCGAAGCGGGTGACGGGGGCGACCTCGATGGCCAGCGCGTTCACCGTGATGCCGCGCGCCACCGCCGCGTCGCGGGCCTCGGGCGCGGGGATGAACGATCGGATGTCGGGGCCATCCCCCGCCACGTCGATCACACGATCATCCGACCGGAAGGGCGCGGCGGCGATCAGGGCGGTGGCGTGCGCGATGGCATCTCCTATGGCGTTGTAGGATTGGCGGGACCGGGGGGCGGTGCGGATCGCCTCGGCGAGGGCGGCGGCCGAGGCGCCATCCCGCACCGCCATCCAGTCCACCGTCGTCACCGCCCCGCCCGGGCTGCCCCATTCGACCATCGCGACGGCAATGGCCCCCGCCTGCCCGCTGGCTATGGCCGTGAGGATCGCCGGGTCGGTGAGTGATGCCGCCAGGCCTTCGCGCTGCAGGCGGAACTCATCCGCGTCGATCGAACCGGAGGCATCCATGGCCAGGACAAGCAGCAGATCGACCACCGGCGCCGGCTGCGCGGCGGAGACGCCAGGGGCCAGGGCGCCGGCGATACGCAGCACGGCTCGCCGCGGTGTCGGGGGGCGATCCATGGATGTTCGACCCTGCCTCGACCGGCGCGCCGGTCACCCGGCGATGGCGTAGGCCGGCCGCCGGGGGTCGGCGCCGGCGCGCACCAAGCCTGCCTTGGGGTCGGACAGCACCGCCTCGACGCTGCCGGCCAGCCAGGTGATGTCGGGCCAGTCCTTCACCTCATGGCCGCGCGCCGTCAGGTCGTCGCGGACGGATTGCGGGATGCGTCCTTCGACGGCGACCCGACCGGGGAAATAGTCGAAGGGCGCGAAGGACGACGGGAAGGCATAGGAGGCGATGCGCGGCGCCTCGATCGCGTCCTGCAATTCCATGCCGAAATGGAAGACGTTCAGCATGACCTGCAGCATCGCCTGGATCTGCACGTCGCCGCCCGGTGTGCCGAAGGGCATCACGCCGCCATCTTCCGTAACCAGCATCGCCGGGTTGGGCGTCAGGCGCGGACGCTTGCCAGGGGCCACCCCGGACGGATGCGCCGGGTCAGGGCGGGATTGGCTGCCGCGGTTGGACGGGATCAGGCCCAGGCCCGGCACCACCGGAGAATTCCACGACCCATCGGACGGCGTCGCGCTGAACGCATTCCCCCAGCGATCGACGACGGCGACATAGGAGGTATCGGCCTCGACCTTCGGCAGATCGGCGCGCTGCGGCCCATCGGCGGGCGTGCCGCGGCCGAGCAGCGGTTCATACATCGAAGGATGCGCGCGGGCCGGGTCGATCTGGCGCAGGCGGGCATCGAGATGCTCGGGCGAGAGCAGCCCATCCAGCGGCACCTGGGTGAAGAGCGGGTCGCCGAAATGGTATTCGCGGTCGGCCATCGCCGCCTTCACGCATTCGGTCAGCAGATGCAGGTAGTCGGCCGAGTTGTGCGCCATGCCGGTGAAGCCGGCGCGCTCCATCAGCAGCAGCGCCTGGGCCAGCGCCGGCCCCTGGCACCACGGGCCGCAGGTCAGCAAGGTGTGGCCACGCCAGGGCTTCGCGACGGCGGGTTCCAGGCGTGACCGGAATCCGGCCATGTCCTCCATGGACAGGAAACCGCCCTCGGCCTGGATGAAGTTCACGATCTCGCGCGCGATGTCACCGCGATAGAATGCGGCGTGGGCGGCGGCCAACCCCGCCATGCGACCGCCCTTCACGGCGGCGCGGCGTTCTTCCTCGACCATATAGGTCAGGGTGCGGGCGAGGTCCGACTGCACGAAGCGGTCACCCACCTTGGGCGGCGCGCCATTGGGCAGGAATATTGCGGCGTTGGACGGGTACCGCGCGTAATCCGCCTGGTGCAACGCCACCGTCTCGGCCAGCAGCGGGAAGACGGCGTAGCCCTCCCCGGCGTAGCGGATGGCGTATTGCGCCACATCGCCGAAGCCCATGGTGCCGTGGCGTTCCAGCGCGGTGATCCAGGCATCCGGCGCGGCGGGGACCACGGTGCGGCGGACGCCATTGGGGATCTTGCCGCCATGTTCGCGCATGAAGATGTCGGGCGGCAGGGAACGGGGCCAGTGGCCCAGGCCGGCGATGGTCTCGACCGTGCCATCGGCCAGGCGGATCATGATGGGGGCGACGCCCGCGACATTCACCAGGTCGGGCAGCAGCACGCCCAGCGCCATGCCCGCCGCGCAACCGGCGTCGATCGCATTGCCGCCGGCCTCCATCACCGCCATGCCGGCCGATGCGGCCAGGTAATGCCCGGCCGAGATGGCGTGGCGGGGACCGGACAGGGTTGGGCGGCTGCTGGCCATGGCGGGGCGCTCCAGGAAGATTGCGGTGAAGGTCGGCGCGCTGCGGCCATGCGTCAACGGCGGCTTGGCGGCGGGCGTCCGCGCGGCAAGGATGCGCGCCTCAGATCAAGGGAGAGCCACCATGCCAGACCCCGTGCTGCTGTCGATCGACGATCGCGGCATCGCCACCGCCACGCTGAACAAGCCTGCCAAGGGCAATGCCTATGATGAGGACCTTCTGGGCGCGCTGATCGCCGGGCTGGACAAGCTGCATGATGATGACAGCGTGCGCGCCCTGGTGATCCGCGGCGCGGGCAAGCATTTCCAGGCCGGCGCCGATTTGGACTGGCTGGCAAAGGCCGCGACCTATGGGCCGGAACAGGCCTATGTCGCGTCGATGGCGACCACCACCGCCATGCAGAAGCTGAACGAATTCCCCAAGCCGACCTTCGCCCTGGTTCATGGCGCCTGCTTCGGCGGCGGCTGCGGCGTGGTGTGCTGCGTGGATGTGGCCATCGCCACCCCGGCGGCGATCTTCGGGCTGACCGAGGTGCGCGTCGGCGTCGCCCCCACCCCCATTTCGACCCACATGGTCCACGCCATGGGGCTGCGCCACACCCGCCGCTACGCCCTGACCGGCGAACGCTTCGACGCGGCCGAGGCGCTACGGATCGGGCTGGTGCATGAGGTGGTGGCGGCCGACCAGGCCGATGCGCGACTCGCCGAGATCATCGACCAGACCATGCTGTCCGCCCCCACGGCCATCGCCATGACCAAGGATTCCTTCCTGGGTGCCACGGGACTGAAACTTTCGGCGCGGGAGATGTCCCTGCTCGCCCACGAATCCTGGATGCAGCGGGCATCCCCCGAAGGCCGCGAAGGGCTGGCCGCATTCCGCGAAAAGCGCCGTCCGTCCTGGTATCGCTGAGGCCGGCAGGCGCGGTCATGAAGGGCCGCGCCCGGCGCAGAGCAGGGATGACTGGGCCGGTTGTCGCGGGACCTGTCATCGAACCATCACAAATCTGCAATCGGGACGTCTCTCACCCCGCCTAGAAGGCCGGGCGTCGGCGCTCCCCTGATTGGGGGCGCCTTTGCAACACGCTACGGAGTGACGCTCATGAACAGGCGATCCATCCTTCTCGGTGCCGGCGCGGTGCTGACCCTTCCCCTCGCGGCGCGTGCCCAGGGTGCCAGCATCACCGGCGCGGGCGCGACCTTCCCCAACCCTGTTTATCAGAAATGGGCCGAAGCGGCTCGTCCGGCGATCAACATCCAGGTCAACTACCAGTCGGTCGGTTCAGGCGCGGGCATCAACCAGATCCGCAACCGCACGGTGGATTTCGGCGCGACCGACGCGCCGCTGACCGAGCAGCAGCTGAACGAGGCGAACCTGCTGCAGTTCCCGACGGTCATGGGCTCGCTCACCGCCATCGTGAACATCCCCGGCATCGAGAACGACCAGCTGAAGCTGACCGGCCCGATCCTGGCCGACATCTACCTCGGCAAGATCACCCGCTGGAACGACCCGCGCATCGTCTCGATCAACGCCGGGCTGACCCTGCCGTCGCTGGCGATCGCGCCGGCGTATCGCGCGGATGGGTCGGGCACGACCTTCGTCTGGGTGTCCTACCTGGCGGCCGTGTCGCCGGAATGGAAGGACAAGGTCGGCGTCGGCACCTCGGTGCGCTTCCCCGCCGGCACCGGCGCGCGCGGCAATGAAGGCGTCGCCGGCACGGTGCGCCAGGTGCGCGGCGCGATCGGCTATGTCGAGAACGCCTATGCCATCACCAACCGCCTGGTGACGACGCAGATCCAGAACAAGGCCGGCAATTTCGTGAAGCCGGAACATGCGACGTTCATGGCGGCCGCGTCCTCGGCCGATTGGAACGTGCCGGGCTTCGCGGCGAACATCGTCGACACCGCCGGCCCGCAATCCTGGCCGATCGTGGCGCCGACCTTCATCCTGCTGCCGAAGAACCCGACGGATGCGGCGCGCAGCGCCAATGTCCGCAAGTTCTTCGACTGGGCGTTCAAGGACGGCGACCGCCTGGCGCAGGAACTGGAATACATCCCGCTGCCGGATGCGACCAAGACGGCCGTCCGCGCCGCCTGGTCGGCGCAATTCGGTGCCTGAACCGAGACGGGGTCCGGCTCTGACGCCGGGCCCCTTCCCTTTCCTCATGACGGGCAGATGATGTGAGCCAGGCCGCAACCATTTCCAACCCGATGCCTGTCCGCCGTGCACGCGGTGCCGGCAACATCGGCGACGTGATCTTCGAATGGGCCTGCCGCGGGGCCGCCATCCTGGTGCTGGCCCTGCTCGGCGCCATCATCGTCGAGCTGTTCATCGCCGGACTGCCGGCCTTCCGGGCCTTCGGTCTGCCTTTCATCTGGTCCACCGAATGGGACCCCGTGCAGGAAGTGTTCGGCGCCGGCGTGTCGATCTACGGCACGGTCGTCACCTCGGTGCTGGCCATCGTTCTGGCAGTGCCGCTGGCCTTCGGCGTCGCCTTCTACCTGACCGAACTGGCCCCGGTTTGGCTCAAGCGCCCGCTTGGCACGGCGATCGAACTGCTCGCGGCGGTGCCCTCAATCATCTACGGCATGTGGGGCTTCTTCGTCATCGTCCCGGCCTTCGCCACCTATCTTCAGCCATGGATCATCGACAACATCGGTGAATTGCCGCTGATCGGCTTCCTGTTCCAGGGCGCGCCCTTCGGCACCGGCATCTTCATGGCGTCCTTCATCCTGGCCATCATGATCCTGCCCTTCATCGCGGCGACCATGCGCGACGTGTTCGACCAGGTGCCGCCGGTCTACAAGGAAAGTGCCTACGGCCTCGGCGCCACCACCTGGGAAGTGATGCGCGGCGTGGTGCTGCCTTATACGCGCATCTCGGTGGTCGGCGGTGTCATGCTGGGCCTGGGTCGTGCGCTTGGGGAAACGATGGCGGTGACCTTCGTCATCGGCAACGCCAACCGCATCACCACCAGCCTGTTCGGTCCCGGCAACACCATCGCATCGCTGGTGGCGCTGGAATTCGGCGAAAGCGAGACCGGCAGCCTGAAGCTCGCCTCGCTGTTGGCGCTCGGCTTTATCCTGTTCGTGCTGTCCTTCATCGTGCTCGCCGTGTCGCGCTACCTCCTCCGCTCCCGCCTGAAGGCCTGACGCCATGAGCCTTTCCATGACCGCCAGCAGCGTGCCGGGTCCGCGCAAGGACCCCGAGGTCGCCGCCCGCCTGGGCCGCCGCCGCAAGCGCGCCGACGTCATCGTCCGCACCCTGTGCATGGTGGCGACGCTGCTGGGCATCGCCTTCCTCATCTCGATCCTGCTGACCCTGTTCGTCCGTGGCTTCACGGCGATGTCGCCCATGGTCTTCACCCACAGCACCGCCCCCCCGGGTTCCGAGGGCGGGTTGGCGAACGCGATCGTGGGCAGCCTGATCCAGGCGACGATCGGCACCGCCATCGGCACGCCGATCGGGATGCTGGTCGGCACCTATCTCGCCGAATACGCCCGCGGGTCGAAGTTCGGGAACGTGGTCCGCTTCGTGTCGGACATCCTGCTCTCGGCGCCGTCGATCCTGATCGGGTTGTTCGTCTACCAGATCCTGGTGCTGCCCTTCGGCGGCTTCTCGGGCTGGGCGGGTGTGGTGGCGCTGGCGATCATCGTCATCCCCGTGGTGGTCCGCACCACCGAGGACATGCTGAGCCTGATCCCGAACACGCTGCGCGAGGCGGTGATTGGCCTGGGTTCGCCCAAATGGAAGATGATCGTCTTCGTGTGCTGGAAATCAGCCATGTCGGGCATCATCACCGGCATCCTGCTGGCCGTGGCCCGCGTGGCGGGTGAAACCGCGCCGCTGCTGTTCACCTCGCTTGGCAACAACACCTGGTCCACCGA
Source organism: Acetobacteraceae bacterium (assembly GCA_022842185.1). Lineage (GTDB taxonomy): Bacteria > Pseudomonadota > Alphaproteobacteria > Acetobacterales > Acetobacteraceae > Neoroseomonas. The sequence goes on along the minus strand of JALHQB010000039.1, from coordinate 37,058 downwards.
CCTGTCCCGCCCGATGGCGAGCCTGCCGGTCACGATCTACTCCTTCGCGGGGTCTCCGTTCGAGGATTGGATTGCGCTGGCCTGGGCCGGTGCCCTCATCATCACGCTCGGCGTGCTGAGCCTCAACATCCTGGCGCGCACCGTGCTGCGCGGCCGCAAGTGAGCGGAAGGAAGACACCCATGTCCACCACCACCGATACCGGCGTCAGCGCAACCGGCCAGCAGGGCTTCGGCGGGGTGCAGGCGCGCTCCACCGTCGCGCTGAACGCCCCGCGCATCGCCATCAAGAACCTCGAGTTCTTCTACGGCGACAACCGCGCCATCAAGGGGATCGACTTCAACATCCCCGACCGCCAGGTGACCGGCATGATCGGGCCTTCGGGCTGCGGCAAATCCACCCTGCTGCGCGTGCTGAACCGGATGTACAGCCTGTATCCCGGCCAGCGCGCGACCGGCGAGGCGATGCTCGATGGCATGAACATCGTTGCCCCCGATGCCGATCTGAACGCGCTCCGCGCCAAGATCGGGATGGTGTTCCAGAAGCCGACGCCCTTCCCGATGACCATCCAGGAGAACATCGCCTTCGGCATCCGCCTGCATGAGAAGCTGTCGCGCGCGCAGATGGACGAACGCATCGAATGGGCGCTGACCCGCGCTGCCATCTGGGATGAGGTGAAGGACCGGCTGGATTCATCCGCCCTCGGCCTGTCGGGCGGGCAGCAACAGCGTCTGTGCATCGCCCGCACCATCGCCGTGCGGCCGGAAGTCATCCTGTTCGATGAACCGACCTCCGCGCTCGACCCGATCTCGACGCTGAAGATCGAGGAGTTGATCGACGAGTTGAAGCGTGACTTCACCATCGTGATCGTCACCCACAACATGCAGCAGGCGGCGCGCTGCGCCGACCAGGTGGCGTTCTTCTACCTGGGCGAGTTGATCGAGGTGGCGCCGGCGGCGCAGATGTTCACCGCGCCCAAGCACGCCAAGACCCAAGAATACATCACCGGCCGCTTCGGCTGAGCGGCTGGAAGGACAACGACACAATGGCGAGTGAACACATCGTGACAAGCTACGATGAGGATCTGCGGAAGCTGCGCGACCTGACCGCGCGCATGGGCGGCCTGGCCGAGCGCCAAGTGGCCGACGCCACGCGCGCCCTGGTGCGCCGCGATACCGAGCTGGCCGCCGAGGTGGTACAGCGCGACGTGCAGCTCGATGCCCTGGAACGCGAGATCGAGGGCTTCTGCGTGCAGCTGCTGGCGCTGCGCCAGCCTATGGCGTCGGATCTGCGGGTCGTGATCGGGGCCATGAAAGCGTCGAACGACCTGGAGCGCATCGGCGACTATGCCGCGAATGGGGCCAAGCGGGCCATCGTGCTGGCCTCCCTGCCCTCCATCGGCAGCCTCAACGGCTTCGAGCGCATGGCGCATCTGGTTCAAGAGAACCTGAGGGCCGCGATGGATGCCTTCGTGAACAGCGACGCGGAGGCCGCCGAGCGCGTCTGGGGCGCCGATGAACCGGTCGATGCCATCTACAACGGCATTTTCCGAGAATTGCTGACCTTCATGATGGAGGACCCGCGCAACATCACCGCGGCGACCCACATGTTGTTCATCGCGAAGAACCTGGAACGCATCGGCGACCACACGACCAACATCGCCGAGCGCATCTTCTACGCCGTTCGCGGCGACAACCTGCCCGAGGATCGCCCCAAGGCCGACCAGTCGGCCTATGCGGTGGTCCGTCCCGCCGGAGAATAGCCACCATGGCCGAGGCCTATTCCACCCTCGCCAAGCCCACCATCCTGGTGGTCGAGGATGAGGCGCCGCTGATGACCTTGCTGCGCTACAACCTCGAAAAGCAGGGCTTCAAGGTCGATGAAGCGGCGGACGGCCAGGAGGCGCTTCTGCGCGTCTCCGAGGCACGGCCCGACCTTGTGCTGCTGGACTGGATGCTGCCGGCGCTGTCGGGCATCGAGGTCTGCCGGCAACTGCGCCGGCGCCCGAACACGCGGGACCTGCCCATCATCATGGTGACAGCACGCACCGAGGACCAGGACGCGGTGCGCGCCCTGGACACCGGCGCGGATGACTACATCGCCAAGCCATTCGTGATGGACGCGCTGCTGGCACGCATCCGGGCGCTGCTGCGCCGGTCCGGCGGGGCGGCGACGAAGGGCACGCTGGCCTACCGCGACCTGGTGATGGACCAGGATTCGCATCGGGTGTCGCGCGGCGGCCGCGCGCTGCATCTGGGGCCGACCGAATACCGGCTGATGGAGTTCTTCCTGCAGCACCCCGGCCGCGTGTTCCAGCGCGAACAGTTGCTGGACGCGGTGTGGGGGCGCGACATCCATGTCGAACCCCGCACGGTGGACGTGCATATCCGCCGGCTGCGCAAGGCGATCAACGGCGAGCATGAGGTGGATCTGATCCGCACGGTGCGCTCGGCGGGGTATGCGCTGGATGCCGAGGATCATTGAGGGGGTAGGCGCCTCGGCCTTTCCGCGCCGGAAGGTTGGAGGTGTTTCACCCCTCCAAGCCACCCCACCAAAGGCCCAAGGCCTTTGGAAACCGTCACTTGGCGCTGGACCTGACGGGCAAGATTGGCGCCAGGAGCCAGCATTGCGCCCGACGCGCTTTTACCTGGGGGCGGACCCCGCCCAGCCGCACCAATTCAAGGTGTCCAGAGGCCCTTAGGCCTTTGGTGGGCGCGAAGCACTGCTTCGCGGTGAAGGAGAGGGGCAAAGCCCCTTTCCGAGTAGCCGTGCGGTTACCCCGGCGGCGGCAGAAACTCCACCTCATGCTCGGCCGCAATCCGCACCACCTCGGCCGGGTCCGCCACATTGTGAATGCGCGTGAACAGCCGGAACAAATCGCGCGCCGGCGTCACCCAGAACAACGCGCGCACCGGCGCGCCCGACTTGTTGAAGATGCCGTGCATGATGCCCGATGGCAGGCGGATCAGGTCGCCGGCATTGGCGACCGCAGGCTGCCCGTCCAGCACCAGGTCGAAGCGGCCCTCCAGCACGCGGATGAATTCATCCTGCGTCGCGTGGATGTGGGGCGGCACAAAGGTGCCGTCGGGGAAAAGCGTGTCGAAGGCGAAGCAGGTCTCGCCGTGGGCAACCGGCTTGTAGGTCTGGCCGAGGATGTTCCAGACGATGCCGTCGATGCTGTCGCCTGCGGCGCTCACGCCTGCGGTCAATGTGGTCATGGCTGGCTCCCTTGAGCGTGATGACCGCAGGTGCGCACGCACCGGAGGTCTGAATCACGCGATCAAACAAAGGTTTAGAGCGTGGTCGGTGCACGAATGTAAGCCGATCACGCTCTAAACATGCAGATAGGTGTCGCGCACTTGCGGCGCGGCGGAAAGGGCTTCGGAGGTGCCGGTCCAGACCACCTGGCCCTTCTCGATCACCACATGCCGGTCGGCCAGGCGCTGGATAGCGGCGAGGTTCTTGTCGATCAGCAGGATCGCCAGCCCTTCCGCACGCAGCGTTGCCAGCACGGCCCAGATCTCGGCGCGGATGATCGGCGCCAACCCCTCGGTAGCTTCGTCCAGGATCAGCAGCCGGGGGTTGGTCATCAGGGCACGCCCGATCGCCAGCATCTGCTGCTCGCCGCCCGACAGCCGCGCGCCGAGGTTGCGACGGCGTTCGGCCAGGCGCGGGAACAGCGCCATCACGCTTGGCAGCGTCCAACGCGGAGTGCCGCCAACGCGATTGGCGGCGGTGGCGATCAGATTTTCCTCGACATTCAGCGTCGGGAAAATCTGCCGGCCTTCGGGCACCAATCCAATCCCGCGCTGGGCGATGCGATACGGCGGCAGGCCGGTCACATCCGCGCCATCGATCCCGATGCGCCCGCCCTGCGGCTTCAGCAGTCCCATCACCGCGCGCACCGTGGTGGTCTTGCCCATGCCGTTGCGGCCGAGCAGCGTGACCACCTCCCCTACCCCGATGGCGAAGGACACGCCATGCAGCACGCGGCTGCCACCATAGCCGGCGACCAAGCCCTCGACGCTCAGCATGTCTCGTCCTCGCCCAGATAGGCGGCGCGAACCTCCGGATTGGCGCGGATGGCGGCGACCGACCCGGTGGCGATGATGCGGCCATAGACCAGCACGGAGATGCGGTCGGCCAGCGCGAAGACCGCCTGCATGTCGTGTTCGACCAGCAGGATGGTGTAGGCGGATTTCAGCCGCGTCAGCAGGGCGACCAGCCGTTCCGTCTCCTCCGGCCCCGCGCCGGCCAGCGGTTCGTCCAGTAGCAGCAGGCGCGGGCGCGTGGCGAGTGCGATGGCCAATTCCAACGCACGCTTTTCACCATGGGAGAGCGCACCGGCCGAGACTTGCGCGCGCTCGGCCAGGCCGACTTCGGACAGCGCGTCCATCGCGGCGTCGTTCAACGCGCGTTCCGATGCTGCCGGCCGGACGAAGCGGAAGGATGTTCCGCTGCGCGCCTGCGCGGCCAGGGCGACGTTCTCCAGCGCGGTGAAGCCGGCGACGACGCTGGTGATCTGGAAACTCCGCGCCAGCCCCGCCCGCACCCGGCGCGGCAACGACAGCCGCGTGATGTCCCGCCCGCCGAACACCACCCGCCCGGAATCTGGGGCGACGATGCCGGTGATCTCGTGGATCAGGGTGGTCTTGCCCGCGCCATTGGGGCCGATCACGGCGTGGATTTCGCCCGGCATCACATCAAGCGAGACGCCATCCGTCACGGCCAGCCCGCCAAACTGCTTGCGAAGCCCATCCAGGCGCAGCAGCGCATCAGCCATGGCGGCGTTCCACCAACCCCGACAGCCCGCCGCGCAGCACCAGCACGGCAATGACCAGCATCGGGCCGAAGATCATCTTCCAATGCGGCGTCAGGTCGGCCAGCCAAGTCTCCAACAGCACAAAGGCCAGCGCGCCCAGGATCGCCCCCCACAGCCGCCCGACACCGCCCAGGATGACCATGAACAGCAGTTCACCGGATCGCTGCCAGGACAGCATGGCGGGCGAGACGAATTCGGTGGCGTTCGCCAGCAGGAAGCCGGCCGCGCCGCCGAAGGCGCCGGCAATGATGTAACCCACAAGACGGAAGGGATAGGGCGTGAGGCCCACGGCTTCGACACGTTCCGCGTTGTCCCGCGCGGCACGCAGCACGCGACCGAAGCGGGATGCCAGCAGCATCGCGCACCCCGCCCAGGTCAACGCCAGCGCGCCGAGGCAGATGAAGTGAAACGCAAGCCGGCCCTCCAGCAGCCGCGTGCCGGCGACCTCGGTGCGGCTGTAGAGCGTGACGCCATCATCGCCGCCATAGGCCGACAGCGATGACGCGGTGAAGAACGCCATCTGACCGAAGGCCAGGGTGATCATGATGAAATGCACGCCGTTGGTGCGGATGGCGATGGCCCCGGTCAGCAACGCGAAGACCGCCGCCGCGCCGATCGCCGCCGGCACCACGCGCGCGGCATCCGTCACGCCATGGGCATCGAGGATCGCCACCGCATAGGCGCCGACACCAACCGATGCGGCGTGGCCGAGGCTCGCCAGCCCAGCCCCGCCCACCAGGAAGGACAACGACACCGCGGCCATGCCAAGGATCATGGCGCGGGCCATCAGCGTCATCTCATAGGATGCCGAGAAGCCGATGAAGGGCGCCGCGGCGAGTGCCAGCAGCACCGTCAGCGGCAGCCACGCCTCTCGCATCATGCCCGGACCGGAAACAGCCCGGTGGGGCGGAAGGCGAGGATCGCCGCCATGGCGACATAGACCAGCATCGAGGCCAGCGCCGCGCCGGTCTGCCGCGCCTGCGATGCATCCAGGAACAGCCGCATAAGGTCCGGCATCAAGGATTTGCCCAGCGTGTCGATCAGCCCGACCAGCAGCGCCGCGAGGAACGCCCCGCGGATCGACCCGATGCCGCCGATGACAATGACGACGAAGGCCAGGATCAGCACATTGTCGCCCATGCCCGGTTCGACCGAGAAGATCGGCCCGGCCAGGATACCCGCGAAGCCCGCCAGCATCGCGCCGAAGGCGAAGACCATGGTGAACAGCCTGTTGATGTCCACGCCCAGCGCCGAGACCATCGCCGGGTTCGTCGCCCCCGCGCGCACCAGCATCCCGGCGCGGGTGCGTTCCACCAGCCACCACAGCCCGCCCGCCGTCGCGATGCCCGCCGCCAGCACGGCGATGCGATAGAGCGGGTACTGCAGCCCGGGCATGATCTCGATACCGCCTTCAAGCAGTGTGGGGATCGGCATCTGCAAGGGCGCCGCCCCCCAGACCAGTTTCACGCCCTGGTTGAGGAACAGGATGACGCCAAAGGTCGCCAGCACCTGCGATAGGTGGTCGCGCGCATACAGGTGCCGGAACACCAGCACTTCCAGCACCAGCCCCGCTGCGAGCGCCGCCGGCAGTGCCAGCAGCAACCCCAGCCAGAATGACCCGGTGGCGGCGGCCAAGGACGCGCCGAGATACGCCCCCAGCATGTACTGCACGCCATGGGCCAGGTTGATGAAATCCATCACCCCGAACACCAGCGTCAGCCCGGCCGCGACCAGGAACAGCAGGATGCCGAGTTGCAGGCCGTTCAGCGCCTGCACCAGCAGCAGTTGGGTCGTCACGTAGGGTTCAGCGCATCCGGCATTCGGCCGCCCAGGGATCGACGTTGTTCTGGAAGATGCGCCGATCTGTCTGGGTTTCCAGCTTGCCATCGGCGCGGCGGCCGACCTTCAGCAGCCAGAAATCCTGCACCGGGTAATGGTTCACGCCGAAGGCGAAAGGCCCGCGCACGGACCGGAAATCCGCCGCCTTGATCGCCGTGCGCAGCGCGTCCTTGCCGGCCAGATTGCCGCCCACCTTGCGGACCGCGGAATCCAGCAGCATCGCCGCATCATAGGCCTGCGCCGCATAGGTCGCCGGCACCGCATTATGCGCGGCGATGTAGTCGGCCACAAACTTCACATTCTGCGGGTTGTCCATGTTGGGCGCCCAGGACGCGGCGGAATAGAAGCCCAGCGCCGCATCGCCCTGCGCGGGCAGCGTCGCCTCATCCACCGTGAAGGTGGACAGGAACGGAATGTTGGCCAGCCCCGCCTGCCGATACTGCCGCACCAGGTTCACACCCAGCCCGCCGGGCATAAAGGTGAAGATGGCATCCGGCCGCGCGGCGGCGATCTTCGCCAGTTCCGCCGAGAAATCCAGCTGGGTCAGCGGGACGAACACCTCATCCACCACCTCCCCCTGGAACTTGGACTTGAAGCCGGCCACCGCATCCCGCCCGGCCTGGTAGTTCGGCACCATGACGAAGACGCGCTTGTACCCCGCATCCTGCGCCGCCTGGCCCATCACCGAATGGACCTGGTCGTTGTTGTAGGATGTGGTGAAGAAGTTCTGGTTGCAGCCGCGCCCGGCGAAGGTGGACGGGCCGGCATTGGTGCTGATCAGGAAGGTGCCGGATTCGGTCACCGGCCGGATGATCGCCTGCAGGATGTTCGAGAACACCACGCCCACGATGAAATCCACCTTGTCGCGTTCCAGCGCCGCGCGGACCTTGGTGACAGCCACTTCGGGGCGCAGTTCGTCGTCGATGAGAACCGTCTCGGCCGTCAGCCCGCCGAGCTTGCCCTCAAGGTGCCGCAGACCCAGTGCGAAGCCTTCCTTCAACTGGTTGCCCAGGGCGGCCTGCGGGCCGGTCTGCACCGCGACGACGCCGATCTTCACGCCGCCGGCGGGTTGGGCATGCAGGATCGCGGGGGCGGCCAGCAGCGCCGTCGTTCCGCCCAGAAGCCCGCGCCGTCCGATCCCGTTCATGGAAGTCCCCTGTTCTTTGGTGGTCCGTGACGCCTGTTAGACCGGATCGCGGCCCGGTGAAATCACCTGGCGGTCGAAGAGGGCCGATCACAGGCAGGCAACCTGCCGGGCCATATCCGCGGCCCTGATGGTCAGCGCATGGTCCGGGTCGGTCAGCGGGTCCAGCACGGTGAAATGGTTGGCGCCGGGGATGCGTTCGGCCACCCCACCCCAGGCGGCGGCGAAATCCTCGGTCTGGCGCAGGAACTCGTCGCTTTCATCCCCGCCGACCACGGCGTGCAGCGGCAGGCCTGGCGATGGCAGCCAGCGCGGGGACAGCGCGCGGGCCTCGGCCGGAGTCAGGTTCAGCGCCACGCCGAGGCTGGTGGGCAACACGGGTTCGACCTCGAACACACCGGAGATCGGCAGTGCGGCCGGCACGACATAACGGTGGATGCCCGGCGCGAAGGCCGGCCAGTCGGTCGCAAGCAGCATCGCCGCCAATTGCCCGCCGGCCGAATGGCCCATCGCCATCGGCCGCTGGCCGGTGGTCATGGTCAGCACCGCCGCCGCGCGGCGCATCTGGTCCAGAATGGTGGCCATCGGCACGGCGGGGCACAGCCCATAGGACGGCACCGCCACCGCCACGCCGCGCAGAAGCAAGCCCCGCGCGAAATGGCTGACCGCCGTGCGGTCCAGCGCCTGCCAGTACCCGCCATGGATGAAGATCGCCAGCGGGCTGTCGCCGGCCTCATGCGGCAGGAACAGGTCCAGCAATTCCGGTTCGCTGTCGCCATACCGCACATCCAGCCGCCGATGCGGCCAAGTGGTGCGGAAAGCGGCCGCGTCGTGGATCCAACCGCCGATGATCGCGGCACTGTCGGCCACGCGGGCGCGGTTGTTGTATTCGGCTTCGGCGTCCATGGCGCGCATTCCGCATGGCGCGGGCGGCCCCGGCAAGGCAGGATCGGCGGCGATGCGCGTCTATCTCGCCGGTCCCGAGGTCTTCCTGCCCGACGCGCTCGATGTCGCGGCGGCGAAAAAGCGCATCTGCGCCGCGCATGGGCTCGACGGTGTCTTTCCCCTCGATACGCCGCCACAGGCGCCGCCCGCCGACCGGCCGTATTGGATGCGGATCTACCTGGGCAATGAAGCGCATATCCGGTCCTGCGCCGGGCTGATCGCCAACCTGACGCCGTTCCGCGGGCCATCGGCCGATTCGGGAACCGTGTACGAACTCGGCTTCATGCGGGCGCTGGGACGGCCGGTGATGGGGTATTCCAATGCGGCGGCGGATTTCCTCGACCGCAGCCGGGCCTTCCTCGGCGCCGAGGCGCGCCCGCGCCCCGATGGCGGCTGGGAGGATGCCGAGGCTATGGGCCTGGAGGATTTCGGCCTGGCCGACAATCTGATGATCGATGGCGGGATCGCCGCCGCCGGCGGGGGGTTCGAACGGGCCGAGGCCGCGCCGGGTTCGCGCTGGCACGACCTCGCCGGATTCGAGCGCTGCTGCGCCCGGCTGGCGGCCCTGCTCAGCCCTTCTTCTTCTTCGCCATGAAGCCGCCCAGCATCCGGGTGGGTTCATCCGTGCGCCAGGACGCGGCGAAGGATTCCACCCCCGCGGCGATCGCCTGGGTCATGGTCTGATCCTCCCAGGCGCGGATCAAAGCCTTCTGGGACCGGATCGCCTCCGGCCCCGCATCCAGCAGCATCCCGATCCAGGATTCCACGGCGGCATCCAGCGCCTCGGGGCCGACGACGCGCTCTACCAGACCCCAATCGAGCGCCTCATCCGCGCCGATCGTCTCGGCCAGCAGCAGCAGGCGACGGGTGCGGCCCCAGCCGATCAGGCCGGGCAGCAGGGCGGCCTCCACGACCGAGGGGATGCCCACGCGGACTTCGGGCATACCGAACTTCGCCGTGTCGGACGCGATCCGCAGGTCGCAGGCCGCGGCGATTTCCAGCCCGGCGCCCAGGCACCAGCCATTGACCCGCGCGATGACCGGCACCGGGCAGACCCGCACTGCGCGGCAACAGGCATGGACCTGGCGGATGAAGGCCTCGCCCCCGGCGCTGTCCTCGATCGCGGCCATGACCGAGATGTCGGCGCCGCCGATGAAGGCGCGCGGGCCGGCGCCGGTCAGCACCACGGCGCGCAGGGCCCCATCGCGCCCCAGTTCCGCGAAGGACGCGACGAACTCGGCCATCAGCGCGGGGTTCAGCGTGTTCAGCTTGGCGTCATGATCGACCGCCACATGTGCGACCTGCCCATCATGGGTCCGCCGCAGATCGATCCGTCCAGCCATCGATTTCCTCCGTTGCGCGCATCCTGCGCGCAGTCGGAGGCACTGCCAATGCGGCGCGCGGCGATCACGAGGCAGTCGCCCACGCGCGCCGCCTGTGCCCCGACACGAACACGCCGGGGCATCGGGAACGTGCGGCAGCCCATCCAAGGGGCCGCGCCCGTGCCGGTCAAGAGAACACGGCGTCCGACGCAAGTCCCAGCGTGATGCCCGTGACGGTAAAGCTGATGGCGTTGCCGTCAGCCGCGCTGATCTCCAATGCGTTGAAGGCCACATCGGATTCGAACAGTCGCTGATGGTCCTCACCGTTCCTGATGGCGAAGGTCTGTGAGCCTACCTCCATGCCATCGTCGAACGCCGTGACCGTCACCTGGCCGCGGTTGCCAGGCGTCACCACGCGCCCGAAATCGATCGCGGCCGAAAAGGCGGCGTCGATCGGCGAGCTGGGATCGAGATCAAAGCGCAGGAATTCCGTGCCGTTGACCGTCTGGCCTGCCAGCCCCGGCGGTTCACGGCCGGAGCGCACCCCAACGCCATGGGCGCTGCTGACGAACGCTTGCGCCCCCGGCGGCCCGCCGGCCGACAGGCGCAACGGAATCGGGTCGAAGTCGGGCAACCCCAGACCGGCGCTGGCCGCGACCTGCCCCAGGACGACGTCGTCCTCCGCATAGACGAAAGCGAATGGGTCCTCATCCAGCCGGAGGGAGATGGTTTCAGGCAGCAGGGATATCGCGAAGACGTCCTCGCGCCCATTGGTGTCGAGCGTCGGCAGCAACAGGTTCGTCGCATTGCTGGCGTAGATGAGCGTGCCGCCATCCGCCGAAATCGACACGGCACGGCTGAATGTGCCGCCGCTCGCCGGATCGCCCGCCGCGTTCACGCTGACCCGGGAGGTCTCCCCCGTCAGGCGGTCGTGGAGGAAGATATCGGGCGGAGGCTGGGTGTCTCCAGTTGTCAGGTTGGTGCCAAATTCCTCCCAGGCGATGTAGCGCCCGTCGCCCGAGATGGTCGGGAAATTGCTGTTGCCGTTGGATCCGATCACGTCACCATTCTCGTCGGGCGTGGTGACGTCGATGCGCGTGGTGATGCCGGTCGCGAGGTGATGGAGGAAGATGTCGGACCCCGTGTCGCCCGGACCGCCGGCCAGGTTGCCGTTACTGTTGAAGACCGCCCACGCGCCATCCGCCGAGATCGCACCGGAGGTGCTCAAGCCGTTGGATTGCGTGACCAGGCCATTCTCGTCCGGGCTGCTGACGCTGACCCGCTTCGTTGAGCCGAGCAGCGTGTCGTGGACGAAAATGTCTCCCAGACCATTGGTATCGCCGACGACGAGATTGTTTGCCGAACTCTGGAACACCACGAAGCGCCCATCGGCCGAGATAGAAGGGCTGGCCGAAGCGCCGTTCGCCTGCACGGCGACGCCATTCTCATCCACGCTGGCGACGCTGATGCGCCTGGTCTCGCCGGTGACGCGGTCGTGCCAGAAGACGTCGGTCGTATTGTTGGTGTCGCCGGCGACGAGGTTGTTGGCGGTGCTCGAGAAGGTGACGTAGCGGCCATCATGCGACAGTGCCGGGTTCGCGCTGAAGCCGCCCGACTGCAGGCCGTTGACACCGAGGTCGAGGATGTCGAGCCGATCGGTCGTGCCGGTCAGCGTATCATGCACGAAGATGTCGCTCTGGTTGTTGGTGTCGCCGGGCACCAGGTTGGTGCCAGGCGACTGGAATGCGACGTAGCGGCCATCGCCCGAGATGGTGGCTCCAAGGCCGGTATTCGCCGAGATCGGCCCGACCGCCTGCGTCCCTTCGCTGCTGACGCTGACCCGCCGCGTCTCGCCGGTTTCCCGGTCATGCCAGAAGATGTCGCGCAAGCCGTTGGTGTCGCCTGCAACGAGATCGGTGTTGACGCTCTCGAACACCACATAGCGTCCGTCCGCCGAAACGGTCGATCGGCCCTGCGTCGCGGTGCTGCCGATGCTGGTGCCGGTTGGCCCTCCCGTTCCCTGTTGCCCCGTGCTGGTCTTGCTGATCAGGTCTACGGACATGGCTGTCGTCCTTCCGGTGCCAGGAGTAGGAGCCAATATCCAATACTTAACGAATAATTGCTTTTTGTTAAAGTTTAAAAATTCTCAGAATACTCAACCCGGCATTTCATGTCCCCGCTACCAATGACAAGGGGTGGGTTGCTTGATCGGCAAAGACGAGCAGCGTCCGGCTTTGCCGATGGGCGACCTTGTCCGACGGCAGCGGCAATGCCCTCGGTCGATGAGGGCGCTATCGCGGGACAGCGAAGCCGGCCATCGCCGCGTAGCCGCCAGCGATCGCGGCAAGTTCATCGCGCGCAATGACATCCTCGATGCGCGCGAAGCCGTCCGGCGCGCGTTCGGAGACGACATCCACCACCCGTTCCGGCCCGCCGCGGCGGTTGCTGTGGACGATGGCGGTCGTGGCCGGCAGGCGTTCAGCTTCATAGGCCGCCAAGGCGGCTTCAGCATCACCACCAGCCAGAAGCCCAGCCAGGCAGCGCGCATCCAGCACCGCCTGAGACGCACCATTCGATCCCACCGGGTACATCGGATGCGCGGCATCGCCCAACAGCGTGACACGCCCCCGCGTCCAGAACGGCAGCGGGTCGCGGTCGCACATCGGGTATTCCCAGAATTCCGGCGTGGCGCGGACCAGCGCCTCGACATCCAGGAAGGGGATGCGGAAGCGCGCGATGTGGGGCAGCACCTCCGCCAGCCTGCCGCGCCTCGACCAATCCTGCCGCCGCGGCGGCGGACAGGTGGCATCGCCAATCTGCGCGCAGACCACCCAGTTGGTCAGGCGCGTGCCGGGCGAGGCCCCGGGTGCGATTGGATAGAGGACCAGCTTCTCGGCCATGTCGCCGGCGACGATCATGGTGTCGCCGCCCTCGAACTCCGGCCAATCGAGCGCGCCCCGCCACATCTGGATGCCGTTCCAGCGGATGCCGCCGTCCTCGGGGTGCAGGGCAGCACGCAGCACCGAATGGATGCCATCGGCGCCGACCAGCACATCCCCGCGCGCCGTGGTGCCATCGGCGAAGATGGCGGTAACGCCGGATGCATCCTGCGCGAAGCCGGCCAGCCGCGCGCCGGGCACCACCGCATCCCCCAGCCGGTCGCGCGCCGCCTGCCACAGCACGTCATGCAGCCGGCCGCGATGGATGGAGAATTGCGGCACGTCATGGCCCGCCCAGGTGCCGCGCGGTTCGACCCAGACCTGCTGCCCGAATCGGTTAAGATACCGCAATTCGCGCGTCCGAATCCCGACCGCATCCAGAGCCGGCAGCAGGCCGAGCGCCGCCAATTCGCGAATCGCGTGGGGCAGCGTGTTGATGCCAACGCCCAGCGGTCGCACCTCGGCCGCGGCCTCGAACACCCGGCACGGGATGCCCCGTTCGTGCAGGGACAGCGCGAGGGTCAGACCACCAACCCCGCCACCCGCGATCAAGACCGTCATCGCATCCCTTCCCCGTCCCGCGTCCCGTCATAGCGGGCGTGGCGGCGGGGCGGGAGTCAGGGGACGGGGTCGGGCTCGGGCGCGTCGGTGGGCGGTTCGGGGGGCCAGGCGGCGTCGGATTTCGCACGTCGCCTGGCGACGCAAACGGCAGCCGCCGTTCCCGCAAGCAGCGCCCCGGCCGCGACGGAAGCGGCCGTCATCACCACCATTCCGGCGAGGCCGAGCCCCGCGATCCGCAGCAGCATGGCACCTGTCCTCCACTCGTCACGCGAGCATGATCACCGGGTGGACACGCCGCGCTGGCGTTGTCCGCCCCGGGAACGATAGCCTGCCTGCGCGGCGCCGCCCACCAGCATGACGGCACCCAACAAGGGAGAACAACGATCCATGTCCATCCATCGTCGTGCGCTGCTCGGCGCGGGACTGGCCGGCTTTGCCGCCGCGTCCCTGCCAATCCTCGGGGCACAGGCCGCCGCACCCATGATCGGCCGGGGAGCGCCCGCCTGGTACCGCTTCAAGTTCGGCGACTATGAAGCGACCGTCATCTCCGATGGCGCGCTGCCCCTGGGCAAGGCCGAGGATTCCTTCGTCGGCGCGCAGCCCGGCGAGATCAACGCCATGATGACATCGAACTTCCTCGACCCCGCCAACGCCCTTCTGGAACAGAACGCGCTGGTGCTGAACACCGGGCGCCAGCTGATCCTGTTCGACACCGGCATGGGCGACAGCATGGGCGCCGCCAGCCAGATGTTCGGCCCGACCACGGGGCGGCTGTTGCGCAACATGCGCGCGGCGGGGATCGACCCGGCGCAGATCGACCTGGTCGTGCTGTCCCACGCGCATTGCGACCATTGCTGGGCGCTGGTGGATGCCAACGGCAACCGCAATTTCCCCAATGCGCAGGTGGTGATCAGCGAAGCCGACCTGAAATACTGGACCGACGACGCCAATATCCGCGGCCCGGCCTTCATGGAGCCCTTCATCCGCGGGGCGCAGAAGAACCTCGCCGCGTATCGTGACCGGATGGTGATGGCGGTGGATGGGCGGGAAGCCGCACCGGGCGTGACCGCCATTGCCGCGCCGGGGCACACGGTCGGGCACATGATCTTCGCGGTCAGCTCTGGGCCGAATGTCATGGTCTATACAGGGGACCTGGCGCACCACCACATCCTGCTGCTGCAACGGCCGCTGCTGGAATTCTCGTTCGACACCGATCCCAAGCAATCGGCACAGACGCGGGCACGGGCGCTGGACCGGTTTGCGACCGACAAGCCGCTGTTGCTGTCCTACCACTTCCCCTGGCCGGGGCTGGGGCGGGTGGCGAAGGCGGGTGAAGGGTATGCCTGGATGCCCGCGCCGATGGATGTGACAAGCATGGGGTAAGAGGCAGCGGCCGCTTACGCTGCGTCCGCCTCATACCAGCGGACCGGTTTGATGACCTTTGGCGGCGAAGATGGAGGGGCTCCGTCCCTCCAACCGCCCCGCCAGGGGTTCTATTTTCCGCAAGGCCACTGGCCCTGCCCCGCGCCATGCCGGGGCTTGGCTTTGGCGTGGCTTACCGCGCCGCAACCAAAGCCGCGCTACCGTCTGCGGCCATGCCATTCAGCGAAGCCAGAGGGATGGACAGTGTGCGCGTGATCCCGGCCAGCGCCGTCATGTCGAACCTGACATAATTCATGCCGCCATAGGTCCGCAGATAAAGGCTGGAGCGGTCGAGGTCGGTCATCGCGGTCCAGGAGGTGTATTCGCTGGAAAAATCCGGCACGGCGGCGCCCGGCGCCGTCGGGACGCTCAGCCCCTCGCCACTCGCCCCGCGCGGATCGATGGTGATGTGCCGCGGGCGATCGAAGTTGTTCATGATATGCGCCAAGGTCCGCACGGCATCATCGGGGGCCGCGACCTTCTCCGCATACTGCGCGTAATACGCTGCCCGGACGAAGCGACCGACCGATGTGTTGGAGGCGGGCAGCCCCTGTATCGCGATGCCCGAATCCGGCTGCGTCACCGCCAGCGAGCCGAACTGGCCCGTGGAGACATCGATGTTGCGCAGGAAGCTGTAGTTGCCGAGGTTGGTCAGGTGCCAGGGCAGCGACGGCCCGTTGGTCATTACCCCAACCGGGTTGTCGTGCACCTATTGCTGGCCGTTGACGAATTCAACGACGATGGACCCGCCGGCGCGGTCATGCAGGGCGAAGTGAAAGGGGCTGGCGGCCCCGCCCACCGCCGCGAGCGGCGTCAGCAGGACAGGCTGGGCCGAAAGCGCGGCCTTCACCTCGGCCACCGTCGCGAACTGGCCGAGGGTGAAAGCGCCGAGGTCAATCGCCGCCAAGGCCGCACGTGTCCGTGTCGCGGAATCGCGCGGTCCCGACGCGCTGGCGAAGGCGAGGAGGCTGAAGGTGAGCCCCGCCTCATTGAAGCCTTCCACGATCTTCAGATCATCGGGGCCCGTGTCGGGCACGGTCACGGCGAGCATGCGGTATCGCGTGGTCCAGGCCGCGCCCATGGCCTGGGGCGAGGTACGCGACGTATAGTTGAGCCCAGCCGGGATCACGGTCACGCGGTAGGGAAGTTCCATCGCCAGTTCCAGCGTGCGACCGAAGTACACCCGCCCCGCCTGGTCTCGGTAGACCAGGGAGGTGCAGGCCTGGGCGACATCGGCGGCGAACAGCAGAAGCGCCATCAGGCTGGACGCAGCGAGGCGAAGCCGGCGAGGCGAGATGTGGGTCAAGGAGCGCTCCAGACGACGGATATCGTCTCTATACCCGACCGTTCCGCGACCACAACCAATGGTTGTAAAACAGCGGGGTCATTTGCAACCACAGGGCGCGCACAAGTCCGCGCCGGCCGGCCCAGTGTCAGCGACCTGAGCGACGCGGCGCGTCGTGGCGAACTCTGTCCCATCGACGCGCTTCACCGCGTTTCCACCCCCACCGGGCTTGCCCCCCCCGCCCGCCCGGTGCAATTTCCGCCCCGCATCGGCCGCCCCGCGCGGGCGACACCCGCATCCGCAGAGGACATTCATGGCCAAGATCAAGGTGAAGAACCCCGTCGTCGAGATGGATGGGGATGAGATGACCCGCATCATCTGGGGGTTCATCAAGGACAAGCTGATCCTCCCCTACCTCGACGTTGACCTGAAGTATTACGATCTTGGCGTCGAATACCGCGACAAGACGGACGACCAGGTGACGGTCGATGCCGCCAACGCCACCAAGCAGTATGGCGTGGCCGTGAAGTGCGCGACCATCACCCCCGATGAGGCGCGCGTTGCCGAATTCGGCCTGAAGAAGATGTGGCGCAGCCCGAACGGCACGATCCGCAACATCCTCGACGGCACGATCTTCCGCGAGCCGATCATCTGCCAGAACGTGCCGCGCCTGGTGCCGCATTGGTCCAAGCCGATCGTGGTCGGCCGCCATGCCTATGGCGACATCTACCGCTCGGTCGAGATGAAGGTCCCCGGCGCCGGCACGGTGAAGATGACCTTCACGCCCGAGGGCGGCGCCCCGCAGGAGATCGGCGAATTCGCGATGCCGGCGACCGGCGGCGTGGCGATGATGATCCACAACCTGAACAAGTCGATCGAGGGCTTCGCCCGCGCTTCGTTCAACTACGGGCTGGCGCGCAACTACTCGGTGTATTTCAGCCACAAGAACACGATCCTGAAGGCCTATGACGGGTCGTTCAAGGACATCTTCAAGGCGATCTTCGACGCCGAGTTCAAGGCCGAATACGACAAGCGCGGCCTGGTCTATGAGGACCGGCTGATCGACGACATGGTCGCTTCTGCCCTGAAGTGGGAAGGCGGCTACATCTGGGCCTGCAAGAACTACGATGGCGACGTGCAGTCGGACATCGTGGCGCAGGGCTTCGGCTCGCTGGGCCTGATGACCTCGGTCCTGCTGTCCCCCGATGGCAACACGGTGGAATCGGAAGCGGCGCACGGCACCGTCACGCGCCATTACCGTGAACACCAGAAGGGTCGCGAGACCTCGACCAACCCGATCGCGTCGATCTTCGCCTGGACGCGCGGCCTGGCCTATCGAGGCAAGTTCGACGGCACGCAGGACGTGACCGACTTCGCCAATACGCTGGAGAAGGTCTGCATCGATACCGTCGAGAGCGGCTTCATGACGAAGGACCTCGCCATCCTGATCGGAAAGGACCAGCCCTGGCTGAACACCCAGGCGTTCCTCGCCAAGATCGATGAGAACCTGAAGAAGGCGATGGCCTGATACCCGGGGCTTCGGCCCCGGTCAGCGCGCACGGCCCGCAGTCCCGCAAGGGGGTGCGGGCCGTTGTCGTTTCACGGCGGGAATCGCTTGCGATGCCCCGCCAAAGCCTGCCACAGCCGCGGGCATGACGGCCCTGCCCTTCACGCTGCTCGACTGGATCGCCATCACGATCTTCATCATCTGCTGGATGGTGTATTCGTCGGTGGTGGACCGTGTGCCGTCCATCCGCAACCGCAGCGTCATCGCGGCGATGGACGAACACCGGCGGCGCTGGATGCGCGCGGCGCTGCTGCGCGACAACCGCATCGCCGACATCGCGGCGATCGGCAATCTGATGTCCACCACATCCTTCCTTGCCACGACCTCCATCCTGATCCTGGGCGGGCTGGTGGCGATGATGGGCGCCCCGGACCCGGCACGGCGGATCGTCGCCATCCTGCCCTGGACCGCCGTGCCGGATGAGGTGATGTGGGAGATCAAGATCGGCCTGCTGGTGGTGATCTTCATCAACACCTTCTTCGAACTGACCTGGGCTCTGCGGCAGTTCAACTACACATCCACGCTGGTGATGGGCATGCCGCAGGACCCCGCGGCGATGGACCAGGCCGATGTGGCCGCGCGGCTGGCGAACCGGGGCGCGAAGCACTTCAATTCCGGGCTGCGGTCCTATTACTTCGGCATGGCGGCACTGGCCTGGATCATCCACCCGCTGGCGCTGATCATCGCCAGCCTGCTGGTGCTGCGTGAACTGCACCGGCGGGAATTCAGATCCGCCGTGCGTGATGCGCTGGCGACGCGGGAAGTCGGGTAGCGGCGCTCCACGATTTCCGTTGCGATATCCGACGAAATACTCTCAAAGCCGTGATGGCATCCAACAATGGAAACGTCATGCGGTCTCGCCTCCTGCTCGCCGCCTTCCTCATCACACTCGTCGCGCCCGCGGCGCAAGCGCAACGCTGCGATACCAACCTTCGCATTGTGAACAACTCATCGAGCACCGTGACGCGGCTGTTCTACAACCCGTCACGTATCACCAGCTGGGGTCCGAACCGCCTGACCGCGGCCGGGCTGCGCCCCGGCCAGAGTTCCGTCTTCAACCTGGGCAGTGAGGAAAACTTCGATTTCCGCGTCGTCTGGCAGGGCAATCAGGCGGCCGAGATGCGGCACACCAATATCTGCGTCATCAGCCGCGTCGTCATCACGGATGAAGGCATGCGCGTGCGCTGATCAAGGCACGCGCAACATGGCCCCCGGCATCCGGCCGGGGGACAGCGCGCAGGTCGCGCGCACGGCGGCAGCCGGCGGTTCGATCGCGAGCGCCTGCGGTTCGCAGGTGCCGCGGTTGAGGTCGTCCAGCCGCCGTTCGATGGCGAAGGCCTCCCGCAGCGCACCCTCGGCCGTGTAGTCGTGGAAGGTATAGACCACGCTGCAACAGCCATTGCGGCCCAGCGAAACCAGCCGTCCCGCGCTGTCGCGAGAAAAATGCAGGCCGCTGATCTCGCCCGCGCGGCGGAAGCGCGCGCGTTCGGGCTGCATGATCCAGACATCCCAGGCGGTGTTGGCATTGCCGCCGATCACCGGCACCCACAGATCGGGCGCGCCATCGCCATTGGTCTCGGCCAGGCGCGGGGCGACCTCCGGCAGGTCCGACTGCACGCTGATGCGCTGGCTTTCGACGCCGCCCTCAAGCACGCCAATGGTCCAGTGCTCGGCTGCGAACTCCGCACGCAGTTCAAGCGGCGTGTTGCCCGGCCGCGCGGCGCGAAGGTTGGTGCGGGCGGCTTCGGCGACCGGCAGCGCGCAGACCAGGATCGCGGCCGCCACCAACGCGCGCCTCATCGCCCGTGATCCCGCAGCACGGCGCGCAGGGCTTCCAGGTCGATGGCATGGCCCGTGGCTCGGCGGCCCGTGCGGCCATCCCGGCCGGTGATCGTCGTCGCCATCGTCAACGCGTTGAGCACCGCCTCCTCCACCGCCTCGGCAGCCGCGACGAACAGCGGCGACATGCGGTCGTTCGGCCAATCCGCGATGATCGCATGGTGGGCGCGGCGTTCGGGGTCGCGCCGCACGCCGGGATGGGTGGCGAAGGCGATGGCGTAATCGCCCGACCCATCCGAGAACGCCGCGCCAGTGCGCGCCAGCCCCGCCATGGCGCGGGCGGCAAGCCGTGTCAGGTTGCGGTCGGACAGCGGCGCATCGGTGGCGATCACCACCATCACGGACCCATCCGCATCGCCGCGATCGGTGTGTTCCTTCAGATACCATTTGCCGAGCGCACGACCGACCGGGATGCCATCCATCATCAGCACGCCGCCGTAATTCGCCTGCACCAACGCGCCGATGGTCCAGCCCCCCAGCGCCTGGGGCAGCACACGTGACGACGTACCGATGCCACCCTTGAAACCGAAGGCCATGGTCCCGGTGCCGGCGCCGACGCTGCCCTCCGCGACGGCGCCTGGGGCGGCGGCGTCGAGGGCTTCGCGGACATGCGCCATGGTCACGCCGCGCGCGCGAATATCGTTCAGGCGGCCGTCATTGGTCTCGCCCACCACGGCGTTGACGCTGACGGCATCGGCGTTGCGGGCCAGTGTCCAGTCGATCACCGCCTCCATCGCCCGCCCGACGGCCAGCGTATTGGTCAGCACGATCGGCGTTTCCAGCTCACCGAGTTCGGTGAGCTGCGTCGCACCCGCCAGTTTCCCGTAGCCATTCATCACGCAGAGCCCCGCGGGCACACGATCCGTGAAGGGATTGCCCGGATGCGGGATGATGGTGGTGACGCCGGTGCGGGTGGCGTCACCTTCGATCAACGTGACCTGACCGACCGCGACGCCCGCCACGTCAGTAATGGCGTTATGCGCGCCGGGGGCGAAGATGCCCGGCGCCAGACCCAAATCCCGGGCGCGGGTCACCCGCCCAGCGCCGCCTTCACCGCCGCCAGCGCATCCGCGGATTTGTCGGCATCCGGCCCGCCGGCCTGGGCCATGTCCGGCCGCCCGCCGCCGCCCTTGCCGCCCACCGCCGCGGCCGCTGCGCGGACCAATGCCACCGCATCCGCCTTCCCCTTCGCGCCTTCGCCCGTGGCAACGACGATGGAGGCCTTGCCTTCCGCCGTGGAGACCAGCGCGACCACATCCGCCGTGCCGCCCTTCAGGATGGCGTCGGCCAGGCCCTTCAGGTCGCGCGCGGGCACTTCGCCGAGGTCGCGCAGGGCGACGCGCAGGCCGGCGACCTGCTCGACCTCCGCCCCGCCACCGCCGGTCGCGAGCTTCTTGCGCAGATCGGCGACGTCGCGTTCCAGCTTGCGGCGTTCCTCGACCAGCGTCGCGATGCGGCCGGCGAGTTCGCCTGGCTGCACCTTCAGCACCCCGGCGGCGGCCTGGAGGCTCTCCTCCATCTGGGCGACCAGCGCCAGTGCGGCCTCGCCCGTCACCGCCTCCACGCGGCGCACGCCGGCCGAAACCGCGCCTTCCGATACGATCTTGAACAGCCCGATATCGCCGGTGCGCCGCACATGCGTGCCGCCGCACAGTTCCAGCGAATAGACGCCGTGCTTTTCCACCGCCGCGGGGTCATGGGCCATGCCGACGACGCGGACCTCCTCGCCATACTTTTCCCCGAACAACGCCATCGCACCCGCTTCGACGGCGGCTTCGGGCGTCATCAGGCGGGTGATGACCTCGGCGTTTTCCCGGATGCGGGCATTCACCTCGACCTCGACCCAGTGCAGGTCTTCCTCCGACATCGGCGTGGGCTGAGACACGTCGAAGCGCAGCCGGTCCGGCGCGTTCAACGATCCCTTCTGCGCGACATGGGTGCCCAGGCGCCGCCGCAGTGCCTCATGCAGCAGATGCGTCGCGGAATGGTGGGCGCGGATCGCGGAACGGCGGGCGTGGTTCACCTCGGCCTGGACAGCCATGCCGGTCTTGGCTTCACCCGAGACGACGGTGCCGAGATGCACATACAGCGCCCCGAGCTTCTTCTGGGTGTCGCGAATCTCGATGCGCGTGTCGCCGACATGGATGATGCCGGTATCGCCCACCTGGCCGCCGGATTCCGCATAGAAGGGCGTCTGGTTCAGCAGCACCGCGACCTCGGTGCCGACCGGCGCCGCATCGACCGGCCTGCCCTCGGCGACCATGGCGACGATCTCGCCCTCGGCGGTCTCCGTGCTGTAGCCGAGGAACTCGGACGCCCCGACCTTCTCCTTCAGGTCGAACCACACGCTTTCCGTCGCGGCCTCGCCGGAACCCGCCCAGGCGGCGCGGGCGCGCTTGCGCTGTTCGGTCATGGCGGCGTTGAAGCCCTCGACATCGACCGGGCGGCCCTCCGCGCGCAACGCGTCCTGCGTCAGGTCGAGCGGGAAGCCGAAGGTGTCATAGAGGCGGAACGCCACCTCGCCCGGCAGCGTCTCCCTGTCGCCAAGTTTGCCGGTTTCTTCCGCCAGCAGGCCGAGGCCGCGTTCCAGCAGGGACCGGAATCGGGTTTCCTCCAGACGCAGCGTCTCGCTGATCAGCGCTTCGGCGCGGACCAATTCGGGATAGGCCGCGCCCATCTGGCGCACGAGCGCCGGCAGCAGGCGGTGCATCAGCGGGTCGCGCGAGCCCATCATATGCGCGTGGCGCATCGCCCGACGCAGGATGCGGCGCAGGACATAGCCGCGGCCTTCATTGGATGGCAGCACGCCATCGGCCAGCAGGAAGGCGCCGGCGCGCAGATGGTCGGCGACCACGCGATGGCTGGACCGGAACGGGCCGTCCGGTTCCTGCCCGGTGGCTTCCGCGCTGGCCAGGATGATCGCGCGCAGCGTGTCGGTGTCGTAATTGTCGTGCTTGCCCTGCAGGATCGCGGCGAAGCGTTCCAGCCCCATGCCGGTGTCGATCGAAGGCCGCGGCAGCGGGTTGCGCGTCCCGGCCGGTTCTTCGAGGAACTGCATGAAGACCAGGTTCCAGATCTCGATGAACCGGTCGCCATCCTCATCCGGGGAACCGGGCGGGCCGCCGGGGATCTTGTCGCCATGGTCGAAGAAGATTTCGGAACACGGGCCGCAGGGGCCGGTGTCGCCCATGCGCCAGAAATTGTCGGAGGTAGAGATGCGGATGATGCGGCTGTCCGGCAGGCCGGCGACCTTGCGCCAGATGGCGGCGGCGTCCTCATCCTCGGAATAGACCGTGACCAGCAACTTGTCCTTCGGCAGGGCAAAGTCGCGCGTCAGCAATTCCCAGGCGTAGGGGATCGCCTGCTCCTTGAAATAATCCCCGAAGGAGAAATTCCCCAGCATCTCGAAGAAGGTGTGGTGCCGGGCGGTGTAGCCGACATTGTCCAGATCGTTGTGCTTGCCGCCAGCGCGGACCGATTTCTGCGCCGAAGTGGCGCGCTTGTACGGCCGCGTTTCCTGCCCGGTGAAGACGTTCTTGAACTGCACCATGCCCGAATTGGCGAACATCAGCGTCGGGTCATTGCGCGGAACCAACGGCGAGGATTCCACCACCTCATGACCGTTGCGGTGAAAGTAATCCAGGAAAGTGGCGCGGATGTCGTTGCTGCTGGTCATGTCCTGCCCGTCGCGTCGCCCGGGAAAAGCGCGTCCCGGCAAGGTGTTGGCCCAAAGGGAGCGACAGGTAGCGCGGGTGGCGCGGTGCGTGAAGGGGCGGCGAGAACCCGATCAGGGGTGGCACATCGACGGGGGGACACAATATGGACGAATGTTCATGATTGAAGGATGCGCACCGTGATCCGAACCGCCTTGCTCGCCGCCGCCCCGCTCGCTCTGTCCCTGCTCGCGACGCCTGTGCCCGCCCGGGCCGATGACAACCAGTGCCGGACGGGCATCACCGCGGAGGAGGCGATCCGCATCGCCCGCGGCGCGGGCGTCACCCGTGTCCAGGACGTGGATTGTGATGACGGCAAGTGGGAAGTGGAAGGCCGGGACGCGCAGGGACGCGAGATCGAAGTGGACATCCACGCCGGCGATGGCCGTGTGCTCAGTGTCGATCGCGACGGCTAAACAGTTCGCGCCTGGCCGGGGTCAGTCGGGCGTGTGGAAATGCTCAGGCTTCGCTTCCTCTTCGGCCTGATCTTCCGTCTTCCGGCGGTTCTCCTGCTGTCGTTCCGCCTTGCCGAAATCCGGGCCGCCTTCCTTGCGTTCATCGGGACGCTGCAGCGGATGCGGCTTTTCGGGCGGCGATTCCGGGGCGATCTTCGGCAGTCTGGGACGGTTGGGCTTGTTCATTCAAATCTCTCCTGTCCCGGAGAAAACACGCCGTGCCTGGGATGGTTGCCGCCGCCCGGAAACGACGACGCCCGCGGCAGAGTTCCTGCCGCGGGCGTCATTGCGTATCTGGCGCTGCCGCTTATTCGGCCGCGATCGCCTCATCGTCGTCGCCGCCCTCGCCCACCAGCATCTTCTCGGCGAGCAGCCCGGCCTGGCCGCGGATGCGCTGTTCGATCGACGCCGACATATCGGGATGGTCGCGCAGGAACTGCTTGGCGTTCTCACGCCCCTGGCCGATGCGCTGGCTGTCGCAGGAGAACCACGCGCCCGATTTCTCGACGATGCTCGCCTTGACGCCGAGATCGATCAGCTCCCCGACCTTGCTGATGCCTTCGCCATACATGATGTCGAACTCGACCTCGCGGAACGGCGGGGCCATCTTGTTCTTCACCACCTTGACGCGGGTGTGGTTGCCGGTGACCTCGTCGCGGTCCTTGATCGCGCCGATCCGGCGGATTTCCATGCGAACCGACGCATAGAACTTCAGCGCATTGCCGCCGGTGGTGGTCTCCGGATTGCCGAACATCACGCCGATCTTCAACCGGATCTGGTTCAGGAAGATCAGCAGCGTGTTGGATTTCGATACCGACCCGGTCAGCTTGCGCAGCGCCTGCGACATCAGGCGGGCATGCAGGCCGACATGGGTGTCGCCCATCTCGCCTTCCAATTCCGCGCGCGGCACCAGGGCGGCAACGGAATCGACCACCAGCACATCGATCGCGCCCGAGCGCACCAGCGTATCGGCGATCTCCAGCGCCTGTTCGCCGGCATCGGGCTGGCTGATCAGCAGATTGTCCACATCGACGCCGAGCTTGCGCGCATAGCCGGGGTCCAGCGCATGTTCGGCATCGACGAAGGCGCAGGTACCGCCCTTCTTCTGCGCCTCGGCGATGACATGCAGCGCCAGAGTCGTCTTGCCCGAGGATTCAGGCCCGTAGATCTCGACGATGCGCCCCTTGGGCAGCCCGCCGATCCCAAGCGCGAGATCAAGGCCCAGCGATCCGGTGGAGACCACCTCGATCGCGCCATCCTGTGCCTGGCGGGCGCCGAGGCGCATGATCGAACCCTTGCCGAAGGCCCGTTCGATCTGGCTCAGCGCGGCGTCGAGCGCCTTTCCCTTGTCCATGCCCTTACCCCGATCCGGCAATGATTTATCAACCATAGGGCGATTTCTCCATCCAGTCCATCGCCCATTCGTAGCGAACCGCCCGGCGGCTCGCCCCGTCGGGCCTCTCCGCACCCGCACATGGCGGGGCGATTCGGCGCAAGCGAAAGATGCGCCCCAGGCGCCGGAACAGCAAGAACAAATTAAGAACTGGCGGTCCCGATGGCAGCCAGCAGCGCCTTCATGCGGAACGGCTTCTCGAGGAAGGAATAGCCACGGCCCGCGACGCCCTCCCCCACCGCCCGCTCCGCGTAACCGGATACCAGGATGATGCCCAAGCCCGGAACCGTGGCGCGCAACGCATCGGCGAGCGCGATGCCATCCATATCCCCAGGCATCGTCACGTCGGACACCAGCACGTCGGGCACGAAACCATCCGCCACGGCCTCCAGCGCCGCCTCGGCATCCTCGGCCTCTCGCACCGTGTGCCCTGCGGCCTTCAACGCATGCGCGGCCAGGCGCCGCAGCGGCGCCTCATCCTCGACCAGCAGCACGCTGCGCGCGGCACCGGTCGCCGGCACAGCCACCGGCGCCGGCACCGATACCGCCTCCATCGCCACAGGGAACCACAGCCGGAAGGCGGTCCCTTCGCCAGGGCGCGACGCGACCGTCACATGCCCGCCCGATTGCCGGACGATGCCGAGCACCGTGGACAGGCCCAGCCCGGTCCCGCCGTCAGCGCGCCGCGTGGTGAAGAAGGGCTCGAAGATGCGCGGCAGGTCGGCCGGCGCGATGCCGCGACCACTGTCTTCCACCGTCAGCACCACCCAATCGCCGGGCGGCACCACCGCACCGGGTTCGACCCGATCCGCCGTGAGCGCCAGCGTCTCGATGCCGACGCGGATGGTGCCGCCGGCGGGCATGGCGTCGCGCGCATTCACCGCAAGATTCAGCAGTACCTGGTCGAGCTGCGATCCATCCACCCGCACGCGCGGCCCCGGCGCCGGCGGCAGGTCGAGCGCCAGCAGATGCCGCCCACCGATCAGCCGCCGCAGCAGCGGTGCCATCGCTTCCACCGTTTCGGCCAACGGCAGCACGCGCGGCGCCAGCGCCTGGCGGCTGGCGAAGGCGAGCAATTGCTTCACCAGCCGCGCACCGCGCGACGCGCTGTCCATGATCTGGCGGAGGTCCTCGGCCGTCGGCGCGTCAGGCCCGCGCGCCAGCGCCGCTTCCGCCGCGCCGGTGATCGCGGCGAGGAGGTTGTTGAAATCATGCGCAACGCCGCCGGCCAGCCGGCCCACCGATTGCAGCCTGGCGCCTTCTTCCATCTGCGCCTGCATGCGCCGCCGGGCGGTCACGTCGGTCACGCGCAGCAGCGCGCCGGCCTCTCCGCGAAGGGGCCGGCAGGCGACCTCGACCTGCGCATCGGCCGGCAGGGTGGTGTCAGCCAGACGGGCCAGCACGGCGGGCGGCGCCGGCGGGCCGGCGAGCGCGGCCCGCACGATCTCGGCCACGCCTTGGGCCGTCTCCGCACTGAACAGGGACGCTGCCGGGCACGCCGCCTGCGGGGCCGGTCCCGCACCGCACAGCCGGCCCAGCGCCGCATTGGCGAACAGAATGCGCCCTGTGGTGTCCAGGACGGCCAGGCCGACCGCTTCCTCCGCTTCGAACAGTTTGCGGAATGCCGCTTCTTCCGGCTCCCGACCCCGTGATTCTGTCACCCTGGCTGCCCCCGACCGCCGAGCCGCCAGACATAGGCGATGATCTCGGCCACTGCCTGATAATGGTCCGGCGGGATTTCCGCATCCAGGTCCAGCGGAAACAGCGCACGCGCCAGCGGCGGGTTGGACACGATCGGCACCCCAGCCTCCGTCGCCACGGCGCGGATGCGGGCGGCGACCTCGTCAGCCCCCTTGGCGACGATCCGCGGCGCGGATTCGCCGCCCTGGTCATAAGCCAGGGCTACGGCGAAATGGGTCGGGTTGGTGATCACCACCGCGGCCTTGGGTACCGCCGCCATCATCCGGCCGCGCGCGCGCTGCTGGCGGATCTGGCGCTGTCGGGCCCTGATGTGCGGATCGCCCTCGGCTTCGCGCGATTCCTCCTTCTGGTCCTGGCGCGACATCCGCAGCCGGCGCAGATGGCGCTGGTTCACCAGCACCAGATCCACCGCCGCAATCGCCGAAAAGGCGAGCAACGCGGCGATCGCAAGGTCGCCCGCCGCCTGCCCCGCCCGCGCCAGCAGGCCCTCTGCGGGCAGCAGGAGCAGCCGCGGCAGGTCGCCCGGATCGCCGATCGCGTACCACAGCGCCGCCCCCACGAGTCCGAGCTTGAGCAGGGTGCGCAGAAACTCGATCGCTCCTTCCATCCCGAAGATGCGCTTGATCGCCGCCGCGGGGTTGAGCCGCGACAATTGAGGCACCAGACCCTTTGCGGAAATCAGCCCGCGCGTTTGCAGGAACGTCGCACCCAGCGCACCGAACGCGGTTAGCACAGCGACCGGCAACACCACCATCAGGCCCAGCCGCGCCATCTCGACCGCTGCCTCGATCGGCGGGATCTCATGCGCGCGGGCCATCGCGCCGCCGAAGCCTCGCACCATCGCGGCACCCGGTGCCACCGCCAGCATCATCCCCAGCACGCCGCCCGCCAGCGCACCGAGGCCCACCATTTCCCGCGACAGCGCAACCTGGCCGTCGTCACGGGCTTTTTCGATGCGTCGTGGCGATGCGGCTTCTGTCTTTTCGCCGGCGTCGGTTGCTTCTTCGCCGGCCATGCGTCAGCGCAGCCCTGGCAGCGTCAGGAAGGCGTCGCGCGCGGCTTCCGCGAAAGCGCCGAACAGCGCCGGCATGACCATCGCGAGCAAGGCCAGCCCGGCCAGCACCTGCCCCGGGACCGCGATGAAATACACCTGCACCTGCGGCGCGATGCGCGTCAGCAGGCCAAGAGCGACGTTGATCACCACGGCGGCCAGGACGAAGGGCGCCGCCAGCCGCAACGCCAGGGCAAGGCTTTCGGCCGCCGCGCCGGCCATCGCCTCGGCCCCCGCGCCCGCCGGAAAGGGTTCGCCCACCGGCAGCACGGCATAGGATTCGACCAGCGCGCGCAGCGGGATGGCATACAGGCCGCTCGACAGCACCACCACCGCCGCTGCCAGGGAAAACAGCCGCGACGTCGCCGTGCCCTGCCCACCGAGTTCAGGGTCCGGCACCAGCGCCTGCGCCAGGCCCAGCAGGAGTGCTACCGCCTGCCCGGCCACTGCCATCGCCATGGTCACCAGCCGCGCGAGACCGCCAAGCCAGAGTCCCACCACGACCTCGAGCGCGATCAGCCGCGTCGCTTCACCCACAGTGTCCGGGGCGGCGGGCAGCCCCGGCGCCAGCACCGGCATCAACAACAGCACCAGCCCCAGGCCCAGTCCGACGCGGATCGGCCCCGGCACTTCCTGCTCCCCAAGGCCAGGCAGCAGCATCACCGCCGCGCCCAGCCGGGCGAGCACCAGCACCGCCTGGAAGGCCAGGACCGGCAACGCCGCGAGCAACCCCGCTTCGTCCATCACCCCTTCAGACCCACATCGATCACGGCCTGGAACAGATCCCCGGCGTAGCCGCGCAGCACGCCGACGAAGAACGGACCGAGCAGCAGGAGCGCACCCGCCAGCACCACCACCTTTGGCAGGAAGGCGAGTGTCGCTTCATTCATCTGGGTCAGCGCCTGGAGCACCGCGATGACGAGACCCACCGCGAGCAACAGCAGCAGCAACGGCCCGCCGATCTGCAGGCTGATCCACAGCGCCTCGCGCGCCGCGGTGGCGGTTTCATTCATGGCCGGGATTTTCCCAGCATGGCGGGCGCTCCTTCAGATCGGCATGCGCATCACGTCCTGGTACGCGGCAACGACGCGGTCGCGCACCGCCACCGCCGTCTGCAGCGTGAGTTCCGCCCGCCCGACGGCGAGCACCACATCGGTCACACTGCCTTGCCCGGCCAATGCGGTCGTGCTGGCGGCATCGGCCTGGCGGCCGACATCGACAGCCTGTTCCATCGCGCGCGTCAGCGCCGCGCCGAAGCCCGCCTCACCCGTCACGGCCTGGGGCAGCGCTTCAGCGATGCGGTACGCGGCCGCGGCGCCCGCGGCGGCAAGGGGGATCGGCAGCATCAGCGCAGCGCCTCGATGGTGCGGGTCAGCATGCCGCGCGTGACCTCCAGGACCTGGAGGTTGGCGGCGTAGGACCGCTGCGCCTCGCGCATGTCCATCGTCTCCATCATGCTGTCCACATTCGGGGTGCGGACATAGCCGCGCGCATCGGCCGCCGGATGGGACGGGTCGAAGCGTTGCGGGAATTCGCCGGCGGCGGTGCCGATGCGGCCCACGCGCACCGTCTCGACACCCAGTTCGCGGTCCATGCGGTTGCGGAAGGTGACCGTCTTGCGGCGGTACGGGTCGGAGCCGGGGGCCTCCCCCGTGCTGTCGCGGTTGGCGAGGTTTTCCGCCACCACCCGCAGCCGGGTCGATTGAGCCTGCATGCCGGCGGCCGAAATGCGAAGCGCGCGATCAAGATCCATGCCCCTGCCCTTTACTGGTTGCGCCCGAGCGCGGTGCGGAACAGCCCGAGGTAGCGACGGTGCAGCCCCACCGCGAGCGCGTGCGCGGTTTCGGTATCGGCGATGCGGATCGCCTCCCGGTCGAGTGCGACGCCATTGCCATCCATGCTGCGTTCGACGCGCCGTTCGCGCTGCGCGCGGGCATCGCGCGAGGGGCCGAGGTGGCGCGGGTCGGTCTGCGCCAACACCGTCTGCACGCCGGCCAGCGCCTGCGCGAAGGGGCGCATGTCGGATGGTCGGTATCCTGGCGTGTCGGCATTGGCGATGTTCTGCGCAAGCACGCGCTGGCGCGCATCGAGCCAGCGCATGCGGGATTCGGCGAGGGCGATCGGGCCGGTGCGGGTCGGGTCCATCCCCCCTGATCTCCCACGGTCGCGCCGAAGGATCGGTTAACGGCAGATGCGCTGCGATGGCCTCAAGCGCCGGCGCCGCCATCCGGCGGCTTGGTTTGCGCGCCCTGCGCTGTCGTGCCGTGGCATGCGTTTGGTCTGGCACGGTCGCGCCTTGCGCTCGGCGATCGTGGCGAGCGCCGTGACAACCTCGCGGTAACCAGGATCGGTGTTGGATGCGCGCATGGACGGCACCGACATCACCGACGTGACCGAGGCCCGCCAGGCCGCGGTGCTGCTTGCCGCGATCGAGGCGATGGAAGCGACGTTGGCGGTGGCCGCGGCCCTCGTGGCCCAGCGCCGCCGCATCGATCTCGAAGGGCTGGAGGATGAGGTCGGGCGGATCTGCACCGCCTGCCTGGCCACCCCGCGCAGCGCGGTGCCGGCGGTCCGCCTCCGGCTGGAAGGATTGCTGCACCTGCTCGACCGACTGCGGGACGCGCTCGCGCCACCCTGACGCTATCCCCGAACCGCCGGCAGGAGGCCGCGGCATGACACCGAACGACCCAGCATCATGGATCACCGCCGCGCTGGCACTGGCGGGCGTCGTCGCATTGATCCTGCTCGCCGGGCGGCTCGCGCGGCGCGCCGGCCTGGCGCCGCCGGCCAATGGGCGGCTTCGCATTGAGGAAAGCGTCAGCCTCGATGCCCGCCGGCGCCTGGTGCTGGTGCGCTGCGACGGCCGGACCCTGCTGCTGCTGACCGGCGGTGCGCAGGACCAGGTCGTGGGCTGGCTGCCGGAGGGCGGCGTATGAACCGGGTGCTGCTTGCCAGCCTGCTGCTGGTCCTGCCGGGCGCGGCGCTGGCGCAATCGGTGGCGATCGACCTCGGCCAGTCGGGACAGCCGGGGGCCACGGCGCGGCTGGTACAATTGACTGCGCTGATCGGGATGCTGTCCCTCGCACCGTCGCTGCTGGTCATGGCCACGGCCTTCGCCCGCATCGTCATCGTGCTGGCCCTGCTGCGCAGCGCGATCGGCGCGCAGGGCATCCCGCCCAATCCGGTGCTGGTCGGCCTCGCGCTGTTCCTGACTTTCTTCGTCATGCAGCCGGTCTTCGAGGCGTCGTGGACGCAGGGCATCCTGCCCATGTCGGAAGGCCGGCTGGCCGAACTTCCCGGATTGGAGGCTGCGGCCGAACCGTTCCGGAAATTCATGGCCGCGCAGGTGCGCGACGACGACCTGGCGCATTTCATCGACCTCGCGCGCCTGCCCCAGCCCGAGACTGCGGAGGCCGCGCCCTACCGCGCCCTGGTGCCCGCCTTCATGGTCAGCGAATTACGCCGGGCCTTCGAGATCGGCTTCCTGCTGTTCCTGCCGTTCCTCGTCATCGACATGGTGGTGGCGTCGGTTCTGATGTCGCTGGGCATGATGATGCTGCCGCCATCGGTGGTGGCGCTGCCGTTCAAGCTGATCTTTTTCGTGCTGGTGGATGGCTGGCGGCTGGTGTCGGCATCGCTGGTGCAGGGATTCGTCGGCGTGTGATTTCCTGGACAGCGCAACTCGGCGGCTGCAAGGCTGAATCGAGCTGCAATTCGGTATCGCCATCATGCGCGTCCTGCTCGCCTGCCTCTTTTGTCTCCTGGCCATGCCTGCCGTCGCGCAGCGCGCCTTGCCGTGGGAAGGCATCTGCCAGAACCCGCTCGGCACTGCGGCCGGACCGGCACAGCCGGGTGCGAGCCGAACCGCCGCGCTCTGGGCCGGCTGGATCCGTTCCCGTGGCCTGGGCACCCTGCGCATCGAACGCGACCTGACCCAGCAGACGTCCAACGCGCGCGCCACGCTGAAGATCAACCTGCGTCAGCCCGAAGGCGTGGACGTCGCGGACTGGCGCGCCACCTTCTTCGCCGCCATCGCCTATCCGGCTGCATCGGGTGTCCTGCCCGCGAACGATGCCGCAACCATCCTGGCGATCGTCCAACCGCCGACGCCTGAATCAGGCATCACACCGCTGCGCGTGGAATTCACGCCGCCGGAGACCTGGTGGCGCTCCACCTGGCAGGTCGCCGTCATAGCCTGCATCCCGAATCCGCCTAGCCCGGAACCCTCTGCCTTCGGCATCACCGAAGTCGCCGTCTCCAGCTACTACCTGTCCGTCGTGATCGGGTTCGGCGCGGCCGCGGTGCTCTATCTCGTCATCGCCTTCACGGCGCTTCGCGTGCACGGACAGCAACTGGACCGCGATGCACGCGCGCGGCGCAGCGCCGGCAGCCGCCCCACCCCGGCCTTCTGGCGCGCCATGAATCCGGTGGTGATCTGCCAGGACGCCTTCGGCGCAGCCAGCCTGTCGCGCTTCCAGGTGCTGCTGTTCACCCTCGCCGTTGTCGGCGTCTATGCCTATGTCTTTGCGCGCACCGGCAACTTGTCGGGCATGTCGAACACGGTGCTGATGCTGCTCGGCATCACGCTGGCGGGATCGACGCTCGCCAGCCTCGCCGAAGGTCCGCCGCTATCCACCGCGAACCGCGTCTGGCTGACGGCAACCGGCATCCTCGAGACGCAGCAGCGCACACCGCGGTGGGAGGATCTGCTCGGCGCCGAGGGCGAGGTGGACGTGACCCGCGTGCAGGCGCTGGCCTTCAGCGTCTTCGCCGCCGTCGCGCTGGTGGTCAACGGTGCGACGGATCTCGAGAACTTCACCATCCCCGACCAGCTGAACACGCTGATCGGCATCAGCCAGGCCGTCTATGTCGCCGGCAAGGCACTGCCGCGCGAAGCCGCGAAACGGCTGAACGATGAAGTCCGCGCCCTGCGCGACGCGGAGCAGGCTGTGCTGCGCAACCCCACCGACGCACCGGCCGTGCTGGAATTCGACCGGCAGCGTGCCGCCCTGCATGGCGCGCTGGCCGATGTCTTCGGCGAAAGATACCGTCCCGACCGGCTGCGCCTGCTCCAGCCCGGCGCCTTGGCGGCGCCGCAGACGGGTTGAAGGGTCAGCCCTGCGGCAGATGCTCGGCGATATAGGGCGGCAGGTGGAAGGCGCCGACATGGATCTCCGGCGTCCAATACCGCGTGGTGCCCAGGATGCCGGCCTGCTCGGCACGGCTGCGGATTTCAGCCACCGGCACCGCGCGGCAGGACGCATCCTTGCCCGCCCAGCCGAGTGTCATGAACCCGCCCACATAGGTCGGCACCGCGGCGAGATAGGCGTGGATGTCTGAAAACGACTTTCCACGACGCAATGACGTCTCGCGCAGCTCATCGGCCTGCATCGCCGGCACACCGCACTGATTGACGACGATGCCGCGCGCGGTCAGCAGCCGCGCGCAATTGGCGTAGAACTCATCGGTGAACAGCGCTTCCCCCACGCCGATCGGGTCGGTGCTGTCCACGATCACCACATCGAAGGACGCATCCGGCGCGCGCCGCACATAGTCGATGCCGTCGGCCACCAGCACCTGGGCGCGCGGGTCGTTCCACGCATCGCCGGCGATACCCGGGAGGTGCTCCTTGGCCAGCCGGATCACCTCGCCGTCGATCTCGACCATCACGGCATGTTCGACGCCGCGGTGCTGCAACACGCGCCGCAGCACGCCGCCATCGCCCGCACCGATGATCAGCACGCGCTTCGCATCGCCATGCGCCAGCAACGGCACATGGGCGATCATCTCCTGGTAGGAGAACTCATCCGCCTCGGTGATCTGCACCACGCCGTCGAGCATCATAACGCGGCCATGCGTCTCGCTCTCGAAGATCAGGATGTCCTGGAATTCCGAGGTGACGCGGGCGAGTTCGCGCTTCACGCGGAAGCGCTGGCCCCAGGCCTCGTACAGCGTCTCATTCACCCACAGGTCATAGGCCATCGCAGGCATCATCCCCATCGTGACAAGCAAAGGGGCCGGACGTCGCCGCCCGGCCCCGATTCACTTCGGCCGCGCTGCGCGCGTCAGCCGATCAGGCCGCGCTTGTGCTCGGACAGCTGCACGCGTTCCGGCAGGAAGCCGCGCTTGAGCGCAGGCAGCGCCTTGTACGGGTCGCATTCGCCGCAGACGAAAATGTCCAGCGCCGCATAATCCCGTTCGGGCCAGGAATGGATCGACACATGGCTTTCGGCCAGCACCAGCACGCCCGACACCCCGCCATTGGGCGAGAAGTGATGGAAATGCCCGTGCAGGATCGTCGCCCCGGTCGCCAGCGCGGCTTCACGCAGCACTGCATCGATATGGTCGGGGTCGTCGATATTCGTCGCCCCCCACAGGTCGATGATCAGATGCGTGCCAGCATAACGAATGCCGTTGCGCGCAATAAAATAGTCCTTCTCGGGGTGCACCGAGCGGTCTTCGTCAATGTTCCGGGTGTCGCTCGGCAAATCCGAGACCATCCCCGGTTGGACGAGAGCATCCATGTTAAGGGCTCCTTCCAGCCAGCAGATGACCAGGGCGATCGGGAAAGTCCGATCATTTGGGTCAACGGCCGCGCGATATGCGGCAAGGGGTCCGGGGGCGCAAGTGAAATTGCGAGTATGGGACCGGAAAAGTTGCGGATGTCCCCCCGGGGGGACGCGATTCTCAGCGCGCGACCTGCACGCCTGTCCGCAAGGCCTCCAGCCGCGTCGGCAGCAGGCGCAGCATTCCAAGTTCGCGTTGCAGACGCGGAAGATCGGCAATGCCGCGCGCCGGATCGGCGGTCAGCACGCCGAAGGCTTCCGCGAGTGTACCGCCTTCCATCCGCGCACCGTGCGCCGCGCGCAACGCAGCCAACCCCGCATCGTCGCCGGCGAGCGCGAGATAGGCAGCGTGGCGCGCCACCGCGGCCTGGTCATCCCCACCCAGCGGCGCGGGGTCAGGCGCCAGGCTGGTCAACAGATGTTCGGCCATCGCCGCGGCAGCACCAGGCCAATCCTGCGCTTCGGCACGCAGATCGGCCCGCGCGGCAGCACCCGCCGGCCCTAACGTGGCCAGCAGCGATTCGGCATCCGCGCGCGCGCCACTGCGTGCCAAGGCACGCGCACGCAGCAGCGTCCGCCGCGCCGCCAGCGCGACATCCAGGCCATCCGATTCGCTGGCGTCGAGCGCCGCGATGGTGCCCGCGGCATCGCCTTCGACCGCGCGCATGGCCGCGAGGCGCGTCCCCAGCGCCGCGCGTGCCGGTCGGTCCTGCATCGCCGTCATGGCCTGGCGCAGCAGTGCTGCCGCGCGATCGGGAAGATCCAGTCCGGCCAGCCGATCCGCCAGCACGAGCACGGCCGCCTGGCCACGCGCGCCGGTGGGCAGCAGATTGGATGCGCATCGAACATCGTGGCGGCGGTGATCGGCGGCGCCGTCTCCAACGCCGCGGCGAAGGCATCGTGCAACGCCGGCCGCAGCGCGGCGGCTGAACCCGGATACAGCCGCCCCGTTTCGTCGAGCATTGCGTAGGCCTGCTGCCCCTGCCCCGCTTCGATCCGCAGCGTGGCGATGCGACGGCGCAGCGCGATCTCCTCACGGCCGCCGCGCCAGGCGTACAGCGATTGTTCCAATGCCTCGGCCGCCGCCGCTGGGTCGATCGTGCCGGTTGCGAGCCGCATTTCCGCCAGCCGTCGCAACGCTTCGGCGCGCTGGCGCCGGTCCCGCCCGTCGACCACGCCGGCATAGGCCTCGGCGGCCGCATCCTTGTTGCCTTCGGCGTCGAGGACCATGGCGCGCGCCAGTTCCAATCCGGGTGCATCGCCGGCCTGGTTCAGCAGCGCCGCCGCAGCCGCGACCTCGCCGCCCTGCGCCAGGGCTTCGACCGCCAAGGGAAGCACGCGCAGTCGCAGTCCGTCCGGATAGGTGAGCAGCACCGGCGCGCCCACGCGCAACGCGGCGACGGCATCCTCGCCACGCGCCTGCGCGAACAGCGCTCGCCACATCGCGACCTCGTCGTGCAGCGGCAGCCGCGGGTCGTCGATCGCGCGCGCCTCGGCGGGACGCCCCGACAGCAGCGCCGCGGCACCATGGGCAAGCAGGAGGCGTGCATCGGCACGCGATTGCGGGTCCTCCTGGAACGCGATGGCGGCCATTGCCTGGGCTTCCTGCGGCATGCCGAGCGCGAGCAGCGTCTCCGCCGCATCCCGGCGTGCCGGTCCGCGCGCGAGCGGCGGCGCGCCATTCACCGCCATCAATATGTTGCGCAGCCGTTCCAGTAGCGCCGGCACCGACCCCGATGGCAGGTCGAGCAGCCGGCTCATCGCCAATGCCGAGGCCGGAGGTTCGCGCCCTGGCGCGCCGCCCATGGCGAGTGGATCGCCGCTGGCGGCCTGCAGGGCAAAGCGGTTTTCGGTGGTGGCGCGCAGCGTCAGCCGGTCGGACCGCACCAGGATCGCGGCGCCGAGCATGGTCGGCAGCAGGTCGAACTCCGGCAGACGGCGGGCTGCCTGGACCGCCGGACCGGGCTGGCGCACCGTGCCGACCAGCAGGGCCTCGCCGGTCGCGGGGTCGGTGATCGCGACGGTGCCGCCAGGGTGGCCGCCCTCCAACAGCAGGCGCGCGGGTGGGCCGGGATCGGGCACGGCGCGCAACGCAACCACGGCGGATGGCGCATCGGACCTTGCCTCCAGGACCCAGGCTGGGCCGTCGCGGCGCACCGCCAGGCGCATGGACCCCGGCAGAGGCAGGCGCAAGGCGGTGCCGTCGCCGGCCGGCTGCGCCTCGAGCCCGGCGAAGACGGCGTGGCCGCGCAGGGCGGTGGTATCGGCATGGATCGCCCGGTCGAGGACGATGTGCACCCAATCGCCGCGGCGGAATACCGCCAGGCCGGCTTCCAGTCCTGCATCAAGCACCATCGCCACGCCGCCGGGCAAAGGAGCGATGCGCGTGACGGCGGCTGGCGGTGCCTGGATCGCGACACGGGCCGGCGGGGCTGGCGCCAGGGGGATGGCGGCCGGCTGCGGGGTGGCGGCGGGGGGCGCGATGGGCGGCGGCGC
>JALHQB010000038.1 GCA_022842185.1 Acetobacteraceae bacterium | reverse complement strand
CGCGGCAGCCTGGCAGCCCGGCGCAGACCCCCAGGCTTCGGCGTAGCTGCGTGGCGGCATCAGCGCGCGGCGGGCGGCACCGCGCGCGGCTGGGACAGGCGGGGCGTTGAACAGGATGGCCGGCGCGCGGGGGCTGTTGCGGCAGGGCGAGACGTAGTCCCCCGCGACCAGCCCCACCGCCGCGACGAAGTCCGGTGCGAAGCAGCCCAGCGCCGCGGCCGTGACCGCCCCGCTCGACAGGCCCGCGGCAAACACCCTGCGACGATCGATCGGCGTGCGGCGGGCGATGTCCTCGACCACGATGCGGGCGAAGGTGATATCGCTGCGCGGGTCGGTCTGGACCTGCCACTGGCCGGCCTCGCCCTCGGGGTAGGCTGCGACGAAGCCGGCTTCCTCGCCGAGGGTGGACAAGCGCGACTGCCGTTCCACCTGCGCGCCCTGGCTGCCGGGGGCGTGGAACACCAGCACCAGCGGCCGTGCAGCCGCCTGGCCCGGCGGGACATGCAGCAGGTACCGACGGGTCGTGCCGCCGGCCTCGATGGCGATGCGTTCGGTACCCGGCTGCGGATCGATCGGCGCGGGTGCCGCCGGTGCGCGACGCGACGCCGCCTCACGCGGCCTTTCGCGCGCTTCGGCCGAAACGGCGAGGGCAAGCAGGGCGACGAGGAGGAGCAGACGAGGCACGGCAGACTCCAGCACGGCCGACAGGCCTGCAGACTGCCACGCCGCGCAGCATCCGTATGCGGCGAAGCGTGGGCGAGACGCTCAGGCCGGCGGGCGGTGGTCCCTGAACATCTCTCGTAGCTTCATCTTCAGGATCTTGCCCGTGGCCGTATGCGGGATCTCATCCACCACGACCAGATCGTCCGGCAGCCACCATTTCGCGACCTTGTCGGCCAGGAAGTCGCGCATCTGCGGCAGGGTCGGCGGCGCCATCTCGGGCTTCATGACCAGGATCAGCAGCGGCCGCTCATCCCATTTCGGGTCCTTCATGGACACGACGGCGGCTTCCGCCACGCCGGGATACCCGACCGCGGCATTCTCCAGCGCGATGGAGGAAATCCACTCGCCGCCCGATTTGATCACGTCCTTGGACCGGTCGGTGACCTCCATGTAGCCGTGCTGGTCCATGGTCGCGACGTCGCCGGTGTCGAAGAATCCGCCGGCATCGAGGATCTCCTCCTCCTCCCGCCGGAAATAGCGGCGCGAGACGGCGGGGCCCTTCACCTTCAGCCGACCGAAGGTCGTGCCGTCCCAGGGCAGCGGCCTGTCGTCGTCGTCGGTGATCTTCATCTCGACCGTATAGGGCGGCGTGCCCTGCTTCGCCTGGAGGCGCAGCATGTCCTCGCCCGCCAGATGCGCGACTTCCGGCTTGACCGCGAACAACGTGCCGACGGGGGAAAGTTCGGTCATCCCCCAGGCGTGGATGACGCGCACGCCGTAGTTTTCCTGATAGGCCTTGGTGATCGCGGGCGGGCAGGCGGACCCGCCGATCGCCACGCGATTCATCGTGTCGATGCGCCCGCCGGTGGCTTCCAGATGCTGCAGCAGCATCATCCACACCGTCGGCACGGCGGCGGAGAAGGTGACGCGCTCGCGCTCGATCACCTCATGCACCGAGGCGCCGTCGAGCTTGGCACCCGGCATCACCATCGCCGCGCCGACCATCGGCGCGGACAGCGCCAGCGACCAGCCATTGGCGTGGAACATCGGCACCACCGGCATCACGCGATCCGCGGCACCAAGACCGAAGGCATCCACCTGGTTGCACACCATGGCGTGGATGACGTTGGACCGGTGGGAATAGACGACGCCCTTCGGGTCGCCTGTCGTGCCGGATGTGTAGCAGATGCCCGCGGCCGCGTTCTCATCCACCCGCACCCAGGCGAAGTCGCCATCCACCTCGGCGATCCAGTCCTCATAGGCGATGGCGCCGCGCAGGGTGGTGGGTGGCATATGCGCGGCATCGGTCAGGATCACGAAGCGTTCGACCAGCGGCAGGCGATCGGCCAGCGATTGCACAAGCGGCACGAAGGTCAGGTCCACCATCGTGATGCGGGACCCGGCATGGTCCATGATCCAGGCGATCTGGTCGGGGAACAGGCGCGGATTGACCGTGTGATAGACCGCCCCCGCGCCGGCAATCCCGTACCAGGCTTCCAGGTGCCGCCAGGTGTTCCAGGCCAGCGTCGCGACGCGGTCGCCGGGCTGGATGCCATCCTTGGCCAGGCGCTGTGACACGCGCAGCGCGCGGCCGCGCAGCGTGGCGTAGTCGGTGCGGTGGAAGGGGCCTTCCACGGATCGGCTGACGATCTCGCGCCTGGGATGCTGGCTGGCGGCGTGGTCCAGCACCGTGTGCATCAGCAGCGGCCAATCCTGCATCAGGCCAAGCATGGCGCATCCTTCCCCAGGCGGCCCGTCCTTCGCGGCGGGCCTTCATCCGCAGCAGGCTACACCAATTCCGGGGTGCGTCAGGAAGGGGCGCATCGAATGCGAAGCGTGGCGGGGAGGTTGCCCTGGCCCGGCCATCGTACCATTTTCCAGGCCGGCACATTCGGCAAGGAGCTGCGACATGGCAGGCGTCCCGGACATCGGCCCCAAGGAAACCTGGCAGCGCCTGTCGGAGGATGCCGATTGCGCGCTGGTGGATGTGCGCACCGACGCCGAGTGGAACTTCGTCGGCCTGCCGGACCTCGGCTCGATCGGCAAGCAGGCGGTGCTGATCCCGTGGCAGGTCTATCCGACCATGCAGGTGAATGGGCATTTCGCCGACCAGCTGCACAAGGCGGGGCTGACGCCGCTGCACAAGCTGTACTTCATCTGCAGGTCCGGGGCGCGTTCGCTGGCTGCCGGCCAGGCCGCGCAGGCCGCGGGTTTCCCGCACGCCTTCAACGTCGCCGACGGGTTCGAAGGCCCGGTGGATGCCGAGGGACATCGTGGCCATGTCGCCGGCTGGAAGGCCGATGGCCTGCCCTGGCGCCAGCGCTGACGGGCGGGCATTGTCCGGCGAACATCCTGATGGGGAGAACGCCATGACGACCTTGCCGCTGCAATCCGAATTCCTGTTCCGCCTGGCGCTTTCGGCCGGTGTGCCGCAGATGGCCGGGACGGCCACGAATGGCGAATTGCGTATCATTCCCGTGACGGGCGGCACCGCCGAAGGCCCGCGCTTCACCGGTGAACTGGTGCCAGGAACGGCCGCCGACTGGCTGCGGGTATTCCCCGACGGCACCGCGCATATGGATGTGCGGCTGACCTTGAAATCGACGTCCGGTGCGATCGTGTACATGCACTACACCGGCGTGCGCCGTGGTCCAGCGGAAGTCCTGGCGCGGATGAACAGCGGCCAGCCGACCGATCCTTCCGAGTATTACTTCCGCACGGCGATCCGCTTCGAGACGGGGTCGGAGGAATTCGCCTGGATGAATGGGATC
The DNA here is from genome assembly GCA_022842185.1 of Acetobacteraceae bacterium. Taxonomy (GTDB): domain Bacteria; phylum Pseudomonadota; class Alphaproteobacteria; order Acetobacterales; family Acetobacteraceae; genus Neoroseomonas. The sequence continues at coordinate 45,413 of JALHQB010000038.1, read as the reverse complement.
ATCGCGGTGGGTGTCGGCCAGCGCCCGCCATCGGGACCGACCTACGACGTCTACGCCATTGCTTGAGTGACAGAAAAAGGAGGGGGTGCGGGGGAGTTCGCTCCCCCGCCCATGCGTCCTACCGCGGCACGTCCAGCCGTTGCAGGATCGGCCGCCACTGATCGTCCGACCGCTTCAGGAAGGTCGCGAAACCATCCGGCGTCCCACCCGCGAGGAACTGCCCGTCGGTGGTCAGCCTCTCGCGGATGCGGGCATCCTGCAGGGCTTCGTTCGCCGCCTGGTTCAGCCGCTGCACGGCATCGGTGGGCGTGCGGGCCGGGGCGAGCATGCCGAACCACGACAGCACGTCCAGGCCCGGGGCGTATTGGGTGATCGACGGCACGTTCGGTGTCGATTCGACCCGCCGGGTGCTGGTCCAGGCGATCAGCCGTCCCTGGTTGTTGCGGTGGACCGGCTGCGCCGTGCCGCCGGCGACGATCAGCATGTCGAGGTCGCCGGCCAGGAACGCCGCGAGCTGCGCCGAATCCCCGCGATAGGTGACGTCCTGCATGGTGATGCCGAGCCGTTCCATCACCATCAGCATCGCGACATTGGTCAGCGTGGTGGGTCCGTTGGTGCCATAGGTCATCACGCCTGGCCGGGCCTTGGCCGCCGCCACCCAGGCGGGGACATCGACCGGGCCGCCATCGAGCTTGGTGATGATTCCGAAGGGGAAGGTCGTCGCCAGCATGACCGGGGCGAAATCGTCCACCTTGTAGGGCAGGTTCGGCACGATGACCGGGTTGATGGTCAGCGTGGTGCCGGCGGCCATGAGCAGCGTCAGCCCATCGGGGCGCGCGCGGGCGACGTATTCGGCGCCGATCACGGTGTTCGCGCCGGGGCGGTTTTCCACCTGCACGGTCTGGTTCAGCAGCGCGGTCATGCGTTCCGCCAGCAGGCGGGTGACGATGTCGGTGCTGCCGCCCGGGGCGAAGGGAACGACGATGGTGATGGGGCGGCCGGACCCCTGCGCGAAGGCGGGGGCGGGAAGGGCGGCGAGCGCGGCGAGGAGCGGCCGGCGCCGGATGGTGGGGGTCATGGCGGCATGTCCTGGACGTTGTGGCGGCCGTGCTCGATTGGCGCGGTCGGGCGCATCATCGCCTGATCGGGGATGCTTTGGAACCGCAGCCGTGGGCGTGCCCCCGGCCTCCGAGGCATCGGCCAGGTGATGCCCACCTTGTCAGAAAGCGCTTTCAGACATAGCGTGCCTGCAAAGAGGTGGCCGCGGTTGCATGGCCACAAACAATCAGGAGGAAGCCGAAGATGACGATCCGCCGCAGGACGTTCCACCGCCTGGCGTTGGCGACGACCGTGTTCGGCGCCGCCCCTGCCGCCGCGCAGGATGGTTGGCCGCAGCGGCCGATCAGGATCGTCGTGCCCTATAGCCCGGGGTCCGGCACGGATTCCCATTCACGCCGCATGGCGCAGGAACTGACCCCGCGGCTGGGGCAGCCCATCGTCGTGGAGAACAAGACCGGCGCCATGGGCACCATCGGCATGGCCGAGGTCGGACGCGCCAGGCCCGACGGCTACACGCTGCTGGGCATCGATAGCGGCGTCATGATCCTGCCGCATCTCGTGCGATCGATGCCGGTCGAGGTGGGGCGTGACCTCATACCGATTGCTGCCTACGTCTTCTCGCCCATGGGGGTGATCGTGAATGCGGCGAGCCCGTACCGGACCCTGCGCGACCTTATCGCGGCGGCGCGCGCGGAACCGGGAAAGATCACCTATGGATCGGGCGGCATCGGCACCAGTCCGCAGTTGTTGGCGGAAAACTTTGCCTCGAAAGTGGGTGCCACCCTGCTGAGCGTGCCGTTTCGTGGAGCGGGCGAGGCGGCGCAGGCGTTGATGGCAGGGACGATCGACATGCTCGTCGCCACGCCGGCGACCGCGTTGGGCAATCTGGGCCCGGGTGGGCGCCTGCGGATGCTGGCGATCGGCAGCGAAACGCGCCTGGCCCTGCTGCCGGACGTCCCGACCTTCAAGGAGGCGGGTCTCGACGACTTCGTGGTGAGCAGCTGGATCAGCCTTTTCGCCCCCGGAGGAACCCCTGTCGCAGTCATCGGCCGGCTGTCGCGGGAAGTGGTGTCGGTGATGAACACGCCTGAGATGAAAGCCTATGCGGAAGGCGTCGGTGCCGTTCCGCGGGTTGCCGTCGGCGCGGACCTCGCCGCCCTGATGGCGTCCGACACGGCCCGCTGGAAGGCCACGATCGATCGTATCGGCCTGGTTCCTCAGTAGCCGCCGAGGCTGGGCAGGCCGCCCTGCGGGGGTTGAAGCGCGATGTTTGCGCCCGACTGATTCCATTCAGCCGCGATCTGCTCTATCGCCGCCCCGCCAATTGCCGGTTCTCCAGCCGCGACAGCACTCGCACCACCGGCCACAACAGGATGAAATACACCACCGCCGCCGCCATGATCGGCGTCGCGTTGTAGGTGACGGACTGCGCCTGCCGCGCCTGGAACAGAAGTTCAGGCAAGGCCACGACCGATGCGATTGAGGTGAGCTTCACCACTTCCAGCGTGTTGGAGATCAGGTCCGGCAACACGTTGCGCACCGCCTGCGGCAGCACGACATGGGCCATGGTCTGCCCGCGCGTCAGCCCGGTTGATCGGGCGGCCTCAAGCTGGCCGCGCGGCACGGATTCGATGCCGGCGCGCAGGATTTCACCGTAATAGGCGCCGGTGTTGAGGAAGAAGCCGATCGCGACCGCACCCCAGGGCCCGACATCGATGCCGACAAAGGGCAACCCGGCGAAGATGAAGATCAGCAGCACCAGCGGCGGCAGCGCGCGGAAGGTGTCCACATAGACGCACAGCGGCCACTTCACCCAAGGGGCGTGGAAGGTGGACAGCACCGCGATCATGATGCCGCCGGCGATGCCCAGCGGCACGACCAGCAGCGACAGCAGCAGCGTCGCCTGCAGCCCCTGCCACAGGATGGGCCAGGCTTCCTCGATGATCTGCCAGTTGAAGAAGGTTTCAAGGAACATATCCATCGCGCGCTACCTCTTCCACGCGAAGCGCGTCTCGATCCAACGACCGAGCACAACGACGGGCAGGAACAGCACCAGGTAGGCGATCGCGCCGAGCGTCAGCGGCGATGGGTTGAAGGAAAACGACACCCCCGCATTGGCCGCGCCCAATATGTCCGGCACCGCGACGACGGATGCGAGCGCCGTTCCCTTGGTGATGGCGATGGTCCGGTTGGTCAGTGGCGGGATGGTGATCCGCAGCGCCTGCGGCAGCACCACATTGGTCAGTGTCTGCACGAAGCCCAGGCCGGTCGAGCGCGCCGCCTCCCACTGGCCCTTCGGGACCGATGTGATGCCGGCCCAGAAGATCTCCTCGGAGAATGCCATCAGCACCAAGGTCAAGGCCAGCCAGGCCGATACGAAGCCCGACAGTTCCACCCCCGCATTGGGCAGGCCGAAGAACAGCAGCACGATGATGACAAGGGGCGGCAGGGCGCGGAACAGATCCACCACGAAGATAATCAGCCAGTTGAGCGGCCGGATGCCGAAGGCACGCAGCAGCGCCAGTAGCAGCCCCAGCGCCAGCCCGGCCGCGATGATGCAGAGCGCGAGCACGACGGTCAGCCAGAAGCCCTCGATGATCTTGGGCAGGTACTGCGCCATGACGCGGGCATTGAAGAAGCTGTCGGCGAAGCGGTCCCAGCCGGTCATGGCGCGGCCCAGGGCTTGAAGTCCGCCGCGCCGGACTTGATGTTCACGGCGCGCGGCGTGCTTCGCCGCGGACGGACAGTGAGGAAGGACCCCCCCGGATGATGCCACGCCGCACCGCGACCCTTGCCGCCCTGGCCCTGCTGTGCGCCGCCGCCGGCCCGCCGCCCGAGGCCGAGCGCATGGTCCCCGGTGGCCGCGGCGGCTTCGTCAGCGACGGTGCCGAGGGCTGCTGGCTGTGGGCGAGCGGCATCCGCGCCGACATCACGGACCTGACCGCGTCCTGGACCGGCCCCTGCCCGGACGGCCCGGCCGAAGGCGAGGGCCGTGCCGTGGTGACCTGGCGGGAGGGCGAGAGCGAACGCGGCATGATCTACGAAGGCACCCTGCGCCGCGGCAAGAACGAGGGCACCGGTCGGCTGACCCTGACGGCGGGGAAGGAAATCCGCGTCATGCAGCAAGGCACCTTCCGCGACGACCATTTCGTGTCCGGTCGTGTCGAGATCCCGTCCGCCGGCATCGTCTATGATGGCGGCTGGCTGATGTCCCACCCGAATGGCCGTGGCCGCCTGGTGCTGCGCGGGCGCGTGTTCGAGGGAAATTGGCTGAATGGCTGCCTGCGCGGCCCGCAGGGCTGGTTCGCCTTCACCCGGCCGGCGCAGGAATGCAACGGGCTGGATACCTGACCGCGGCATCAATGCCGCTCGATCTGGCGGATGAAGTTGCGCGTGCGTTCGTGCTTGGGCGCATCGAAGAAGTCGGCGGGGTTGCCTTCCTCGACGATCATGCCATCGGCCATGAACACCACCCGGTCGGCCGCGGCCTTGGCGAAGCCCATCTCGTGGCTGACCACCACCATGGTCATGCCGTCCTCGCGCAATTCGCGCATCACGGCCAGCACGCCGCCCACCAGTTCGGGGTCCAGCGCGCTGGTCGGTTCGTCGAACAGCATCACCCGCGGTTCCAGCGCGATGGCCCGCGCGATCGCCACGCGCTGCTGCTGCCCGCCTGACAATTGCAGCGGGTAATGATCGGCGCGGTCGCCCAGATGCACGCGATCCAGCGCCTTGCCCGCCCGCGCCTCGGCTTCCGCCTTGCCCATGCCCTGCACCTTGCGCAGCGCGAGCGCGACATTCCCCAGCGCCGTCATGTGCGGGTACAGGTTGAAGGACTGGAACACCATGCCGATGCGCTGGCGCGCCTTGTTGATGTCGGTGCGCGCGTCGAGCATGTCGATGCCGTCCACCATCACCGAGCCGGAGGACGGATCCTCCAGCCGGTTCAGGCAGCGCAGCAGCGTCGATTTGCCCGACCCCGAGGGGCCGATCAGGAAGACCAGTTCCTTCTCGGCGACGCGCAGATCCACCCCCTTCAGGACATGCAGATGCCCGAAATGCTTGTGGATCGCGCGCGCCTCGACGATCGGGGTGGTGGTCATCAGCCGCAGGTCGGGTTCTGCGGGGTGGCGTCGAAGCCCGGAAGGTCGGGCACGCCATAGCCCGGGAACTCGATCCGCTCAGCCTGGTCGGGGCCCGGCGCACTGCCGAACCAGCGTTCGGACAACCGGGCGACGGTCCCGTCGCGCTTCATGCACACGATGATATCTTCCACCTGGTTGCGCAGCGCGCCAGAATCCTGGCGGAACGGCGTGCCCCAATGGAAGCGCGTGCCCGGCAACACGAAGTCGGCAATGTATTGTGGCGTGCGCGACGCCGAATACCGCACCACGGTATTGCCCGACAGATTGGCATAGGCGCGGCCCTGGATCACCGCCTGCGCCGCATCGGCCTGGCTGTCGAAGGCCAGCAGCGTCAGGTTCAGACGTTCGCGGTTGTTGTTGACCCATTGCTCATAGGGCGTGCCCTTGTTCACGCTGATCGTCTTGCCGCGGAGGTCTTCCTCGGAACGGATCGGCGGCGTACCGCGGCGGATGCCGAATTGCAGCTCGGTCCAGATGTAGCCCTCGGTGAACAGCAGCGCCTGGGCACGTTCCGGCGTCACCGTGGTCGGCGCGCACAGGAAATCATAGCGCCCGGCGTTCAGCGCGGGGATCAGGCCGGAGAAGGCCGCGCTGTCGATCACGATCTCCCGGCCCATCCGCTTCGCGACTTCCCGGAACAGATCGACCTGGAAGCCCTGCACGCCACCCTGGAGGTTGGGGAAGGCATGTGGGGCGAAGGTGCCGTCCACGCCGCAGCGCAGCGGCGGCTGGCCCTGCGCCACGGCAGGGGCGGCGAATGTGGCGGACAACAGGGCCGCAGCGATGAACCGGCGCATGTGGGAAGCCTCCTATGCCTCAATTTCCGGCGCAGACTATAGACGGAAGCGTGGCTGTCCATGCGCGCGCTGCCACGAAATTGCCGCTTCAGGGTCGCTCTGCCGCCGTCGCAGGCAGGTTAACTCCAGTATGAACGGAGCGACGCCAATGCCATTCATCCCCCTGACCCTGATCACCACGGGCTTCCTTGGAAACCTGCTGCTGGTCGCGATGCTGATCGGCGATGCCACCGCGCCGGGCCGCGTTCCCGTGCTGGCCGCGGCGGTGCTGGCCCTGGGTGGTGCTGCACTGATGCTCGTCGGGCTGGCCCTGCTGGAGCCGCGACGGGACGCCGGCATCGAAACGAGGCTCTGAGAGCCGGTTTGAGATTGCGCCGTGGGGCGCAGTCTCATGCCCGGCACCGGCCAGCAGCCCCGCCCGGCGACCCGGTTCAGATCGTGTCGTGCTGTGGTGGGCGGGCCGGTGCCGGACTTATTGAACAGGCTCCGATCGAGCCGCCGGCCGCCCGCCGCGGGCGCCGTTCAGCGTTCGTGGTGTCGGTTGTCCATGCCACGGAATACGACCAGCGGCCGCGCCGATCGTGCGGCCTGAGACATCTCCAGCCAGTCCAGGAATTCCACCAGCACCTTACCGGTGATGTCGGCCACGCGATGGCGATGCGCCTGTTCCGGCGTGAACCAGCCCAGCCGCTCCAATTCGCCTGATCCGGCGATCTCGCCGTGCACGGCCTCGGCCGGGGCGCATAGGAAGCGGGCGTTGAAGCGGATCGGCCGGCCTCCCGGCGTCACCGCGCGACAGACATATTGCAAGGCCCCAAGGTCGGCGGCGACGTCATCGCCGCGCCGCTCGCCCAGCACCAGTCCGGTTTCCTCGAACAATTCGCGCACCGCGGCGATGCCGATCGCCCGCGCGCGCGGGGGCGTCGCTCGGCGTTCCAGCATGCCGCGCGTGGCGGGCGGCAATTCGCGGATCGCCGGCTGGCGGTGATCGTCGGGATCGACCCGCCCGCCAGGAAACACCATCACATCGGGCATGAAGCGGTGCTTGGCGTGGCGCTGGCCCATCAGCACCTCCGGCCCGGCGGGGCCGATGCGCCAGACGATCAGGCTGGCGGCATCGCGCGGGCGAACGGTCCGCCGCGCATGGCCTTCCGCATCGGCGCCGCCGGGATTGTCGGCCGTCGGGTCAGTCAAGCGCGAAGCCCCGCAGCCGCAGCCAGGTGCGGAAGCCGAAGCGTTCCGGCACCGACAATTGCCGCGCCGCGTTCTCCGTCCAGGTGCAGCCTTCCGGCGCCGGGCCATGCACATCCGGATAACGCGGCCGCTGCTTCAGGCGCAGCGCGTCATAGGATGCAAGGCCCGTCGCCAGCGACGCGTCGTCATACACCTCCCGGTGAATGACGACGGAGGGCGGCAGGCGCGGTGTCGTCTCGTTGCGTTTCTCGGGCCAGCCCAAGGTCAGGCCGGCGACCGGATAGACGCCGATCGGCAGCCCGAACAGCGGGCCGACTTTCTCGATATGGCTGCGGACATAGGAGATCGGGCAGGTGCCCAACCCCGCCGCATCCGCCGCCATGATGGCGAAGCCCATCGCCAGCGCGGCATCGACCGCGGTGTTGAGGAAGGTGTCCATGTTGTCGTTGGCGTGCGCCCGGCCCTGCAGCGTGCACACAGCCTGGCCGCGCCGCATGTCGCCGCAGAACAGCAACAGCACCGGCGCGTCCTTGATCCACGGCATGGTGCCGATCCAGTCGGCCACCTTCGCGATCTTCGCCGGGTCGCGCGTGACGACGATGGAATATTGCTGGAGGTCGGATTTGGACGGCGCCGATTGCGCGGCGGCCAGCACCGTGTCGAGCAATCCATCCTCGACCGCCTCGTCGCGATAACGCCGCGTCACGCGGCGGTCCAGCAGCGCCGAGAGCGCGGGCGCGATCGCATCCGGCGGGGCGAAGGGCAGGGCGCCATAGCGGGCGCGGATCAGCGCGTCGGGGTCCATCGGGTCATCCTGCGTCATGGTTCAGGACCGTACCACCCACGCATCGGCGACAGTTACGCCCTGGCCCTCGGCATGGATGATCAGCGGGTTGATCTCGGCCTCGGCGACCTCCGCCACGGCGGCGAGGCGCGATACCGCCACGATCGCCCCGGTGAGGGCGTCCAGGTCGCCCTTGGGCAGGCCGCGCCAGCCGGCGAGCGGCTTGAGGCCCTTGACCTCCTCGATCATCGCGCGGGCTTCGGCCTCGCTGACCGGGGCGGAGCGCAGGGCGATGTCGTGGTGCAGTTCCGCCATCACGCCGCCGGCGCCGACCAGCACGACCGGACCCGTCTCGGGGTCGCGCCGGAAGCCCAGGATGGCTTCCGCCAGGCCCTTCGCCATCGGTTGCACGAGGAAGCCGGTGATGGTCGCCTCCGGCGCCTTCATCTGGACGCGCGCGAGCATCTCCATCGCCGCGACCTTCAGCGCCGCCGCATCCGCGATGCCCAGGACGACGCCACCGACCTCGGTCTTGTGGGCTAGGTCCGGCGAGAGGATCTTCAGCGCGACGGGATAGTGCATATCCGCCGGCACGGCGTCCGGCGTCGCCATCACGGCGGTGGCCCCGGCCAGCCCGAGGGCCGCGAACAGCGCGCGCGCATCCGCTTCATCGGGTCGTGCCGGCAGGCTGTGCGCGACGGGCGCGGCCACCGGCACCGGGCGCGGCGCCTGCCAGTCAAAGAAGGCGCGGATCACATCGGCGCAGGATTCCGGTGTGCGGAAGGCGGCGATCCCGGCTTCGCCGAGCATGCGCAGGGACACGTCGGCCTGTGGCACCAGGAAGGCGGCGATCGGCTTGGGCAGGCCGGATTGCGCCGCGCCCAGGATGCCGGCGACCGCATCATGCGGCCGGAACTGCGCCGAGGACCCGACCACCGACAATACGAGGTCGGTGTCGGGGTCCGCCGCCAGCGCGGTCAGCGCCGCCTGCACCTTGTCCGCCCGGGTCCCCGCCAGGGTCACGTCGATCATCCGGCCGTGATGCGGCAGCCCGGCGGCCTTCAGCCCCGCCACGGCGGTATCGTCGGGCGCCCGCGTCTCGATGCCCGCGACGCCGAGCGCATCGACCGCCATCGCCCCGCCGCCGCCGGTGGTCGTCATCACCGACACGGCGCGCTTGGGGGCGGCGATCGGCGTGCGGCCGATGAACAGGGCAGGGGCTTCCAGCAGTGCTTCGATCATCGTCACGCGGGCGATGCCGTTGGCGCGGAAGAAGGCGTCGGCCGCGGCATCCGACCCGGCCAGCGCGCCGGTATGGCTGTTTGCCAGTTCCGCCCCGAAGGAGGATCGGCCGAGTTTGTAGGCGATGATCGGCTTGCCGGCGGCATGCGCGCGCCGCGCCGCTTCCTCCAGCAAATCGGCGCGGCGGATGGCTTCGAGGAACAGCAGGATGGCATCGGTCTGCGGGTCATCGACCAGCAGCCCGGCGATCTCGCTGGCCGTGAGGTCGGCCTCGTTGCCGGTGCTGATCAGGTGGGAGAAGCCAAGCCCCCGCGCCGCCCCGCGGGCCATGATCGCGCCCAGCATCGACCCGGATTGCGACACCAGCGCCAACCGCCCGGCGGGCAGGCTCTCGGCTTCCAGGGCCGCATTCACCGAACAGGCGCTGCGGCCGTTCAGGTTGATCAGCCCCATTGAATTCGGCCCGAGGATGCGCACCCCCGCCGCCTTCGCTGTCGCCAACAGCCGTTCCTGCCGGGCGATGCCCTCAGGTCCTGCCTCGGCGAAGCCATCGGCCAAGATGCAGGCGACCGGGATGCCCTTCGCCGCGACATCGTTGATGACGCCTTCGACATGCTCGGTCCCCAGCAGCAGATAGGCGAGATCGACAGGCCCGGGGATGGCGGCGATCGACGGGTAGGATTTCTCGCCGAGGATCGTCTCGGCACGCGGGTTCACCGGGTACAATTCGCCATCGAAGCCGTGCTTGCGCAGGTAGGTCTGCGCCCGCGCCGTCAGTCGCGTCGGGTCGCCCGAGGCACCGACGAGCGCGATGCGGCGGGGGTTGAGCAGGGCGGGGGCCAGGGCGGTCATCGTTGGGTCCGGTTCAACTCGGCCCCTGCGCGACGCAGCCTTCGGGCGGCTGCGCGGGCGGGGCGACATGGATGGCAAGGAAGGCAGGTGCCGGGGCGTCGGCTGGCAGGGGGGCAAGATCCATGCTGTGCAGGGTGATGTCGCCCTCCGCGATACGGTCGCGTGTTGCCGCACGGGCAAGCAGTTCCCGCGTCGGCCGCAGCACTGCCGCGCGGCTGCCCGAAGCGAGGCCCGGCAAGTCACCGAGCAACACCACCGCCTCCGGCCTCGCCCAGGCCACGGTGGACGGCAAACGCCCCAGATGGCGCGCCTCGGTCGAGAAGACGCACGGGGCGGCGCGCAAGGGCGCCTCCAACCCTGCGGTCGGAGGCATGCGCTGCACGGCATCCAGCACCACGGGTGGCACGCTGGCCGCCTGCGGCCTGACGGTCACGAAGGCGTCCTGCGCCACGGCGGGCCAGGCGAAGGCGCAGAACGCCAGGGCCAGGACCCGCCGAGCCATCACGACCACGGCCCGTCAATACACTCTTTCGGCCCGATGCTGTGCATCGGGCCGGGAGCGCACGGCGCGACCGCGCCCAAACCGAGCAAGGACACCTGCGCGCCAGTGCACGGCGCGCAAGCCAAGCCGCCGAACGGCGGCGCCGGCGATTGAGGCCAACAAAGACTCAAGCGGACCATGACATGGGCCGCGATCCCTTAGATCGGATCCCAGGAGAACACGTCGCCCGACCGTTCGAGCTTCGAGAACCCCTGCGACAGCGACGGCAGCGCCGATTCCGCGATGGCTTCCGGGGTCCAGCCTTCCGACCGGTGCACCGACTTGATCGGGCGGATCTGCGAATAGACGAACAGTTCGTTCATGCGCGGGGAGAAGATCTGCCCGGTCACGTCCTTCGCGGCATCGGAGGCCAGGAACACCGCCAGCGGCGCGTTCTTGTCCGGCGTCATCTGCATGATGCGCTCGACGCGGCGCTTCTGTTCCGGCGTCTCGGCCGGGATGGTGCCGGTCATGCGCGACCAGGCGAAGGGCGCGATGCAGTTCGACCGCACGCCGAAGCGCGCCATGTCCAAAGCGATCGACTTCGACAGCCCGACGATGCCGATCTTGGCCGCCGAGTAGTTCGCCTGGCCGAAATTGCCGATCAGGCCCGAGGTCGAGGACATGTGCACATAGGCGCCGGATTGCTGCTGGCGGAAATGCGTCGCCGCCGCGCGGGAGACATAGAAGGACCCGTTGAGGTGAACGCCGATCACCGCGTCCCATTCCTCCGGCGTCATGCGGTGGAAGATCTGGTCGCGCAGGATGCCCGCATTGTTCACGACGATGTCGATGCGGCCGTAGTGGTCCATGGCCGCCTGCACGATCTTCTGCGCGCTGGCCCAGGTCGCCACGCTCTCGGCCGAGATCTCGGACATGCCGCCATTCTGGGCGATGATGGCCTTGGTCTGCTGCGCCGGGGTCGCGTCCTGGCCTTCACCGGACACCGAGGCGCCGACGTCGTTGATGATCACCTTGGCCCCTTGGCCGGCCATCATGATGGCGATCTCGCGCCCGATGCCGTTGCCGGCCCCCGTAACGATCGCGACCTTGCCTTCAAGCATATTGGGCATAACGGCGTTCCCTCCTCGGTCCTTAGCCTCCTAACCTTCTAGCCCCGCCCCCGCGGGCCGTGAAGCCGGCCCCCGGTCCGCCGGCCCGCAACACCGGGTTGCCCGGATGCCGCGCGGCCCTAACATGGCCGGAACGGGTAAAGGGGCTTTCGTGGCACTGGTTTCGCTGGAAGGCGTGGGCAAGACCTATCATGGCCGCACTGGCGCGTGGGAAGCGGTGCGTGATTTCTCACTGGACCTCGCGGATGGGGAGTTCTTTTGCCTGCTGGGCACATCGGGCTGCGGCAAGACCACGGTGCTCAACATGGTCGCGGGGTTCGAACAGCCCACGGCCGGGCGCATCCTGCTCGACGGGGTGCCGGTCGAACGGCCGGGGGCGGATCGGGGCGTGGTCTTCCAGGGGCATGACAGCCTGTATGACTGGCTGACGGCGCTGGACAATATCGGCTTCGGGCTGCGCCTGCGTGGCCTGGGCCGGCGCGACCGCCGCGCCAAGGCCGAACACTACCTGAACATGGTCGGGCTGACCGGTCAGGGGGCCAAGCATCCGTCGGAACTGTCCGGCGGCATGAAGCAGCGTATCCAGATCGCCCGTGCCCTGGCCAACGACCCGCGCATGCTGCTGATGGACGAACCCTTCGGCGCGCTGGATGCGATGACGCGCGCGGTGCTGCAGGGCGAGTTGTCGCGCATCTGGGCGGAGACCCGCAAGACCGTGCTGTTCATTACCCACGACATCGAGGAAGCCGTGGCGCTGGGCACCCGCGTGGGGGTGATGAAGCGTGGCCCGGGCGGCACGCTGAAGGCAGTGATCCCGGTCGATCTGCCCTTCCCGCGCGAACGCACGTCGGATGCCTTCATGGCGACCTTCCGCGAGGTCCATGCCCTCATTCACGATGAGATCCACGGTGCGCACTGACAAACTCGCCACCGTCGCGGGCTATGTCGCCGGCTTCGCGCTGCTGTTCGTGATCTGGCATTTGGCCGCGGCGTATCTTGTGAAGTCGATCCTGTTTCCCGGCCCATGGCCGGTGTTCGAACGCGCCCTGGTGCTGATCGAGGACAATATCCTGCAGGAACAGATCGTCGCCTCCATGCGGCGCATCATGCAGGGTTTCCTGCTGGGGTCGGCCATCGGCATCCCCATCGGCCTGGCCATCGGGTCCTTCCGCATCGTCCGCTGGCTGCTGGAACCCTGGACCGAATTCTTCCGCTTCATCCCCGCCGTGGCGATGATCACCGTCGCCGTCATCTGGTTCGGCATCGGGGAGGAGAGCAAGATCTTCCTCATCGCCTATACCACCGTCTTCGTCGTGGTCATCAGCACCGCCGCCGGCGTCGGCGCGGTGGGGCGGGACAAGATCCGCGCGGCGCAATGCCTGGGTGCGTCGCGCCTGCAAGTCTTCGCCCTGGTCGCGCTGCCGGCGACCGTCCCCTACATCCTGACCGGCATGCGGCTGGCGATGGCGAATGCCTTCGTCACCATCGTGGCGGCGGAACTGATCGCGTCGAATGACGGCCTGGGCAAGCTGCTGTGGGATGCGCGGCTGTTCATGCAGATCGAGGACATCTTCGTCGCCCTCGTTGCCCTGGGCCTGCTCGGCTTCCTCACGGACCGGGTGTTCCGAGTGCTCATCCGCGCCTTCGCCGGGCGCTTCAATGCCACGGTTTGAGCCTGACTTCGGCGTGACTCAACTGCCTGACAGGGAGACATCCATCATGAACCGTCGTTCCATCCTGGCGCTGCCGGCCGCGGCCGCCGGCGCCTATATCCTGCCCGCCGCCGGCCAGGCGCCGACCAAGGTGACGATCGCCACCGGCGTCGATCCATCCTTCGCCGCCTTCTATGTTGCCAAGGAGGGCGGATTCTTCGAGCGCAACGGGCTCGACGTCACGGTCAATACCGGGCCGTCCGGCTCGGCGATGGTCGCCTTCCTGATCGGCAACCAGATCGCCTCGGCCTATGGCGCGGAACAGGCCGGCGTGTCGGCCAATGTCCGCGACCCCAATGTGGTCGCGGTGGCGGAAGGCGTCGCCCTGCTGCGCTGGATCAGCGTGCTCGGGCGCGGCATCACCACCATAGAGGAGCTGAAGGGCAAGCGCGTTGGCGTCGCGCGCGGCACCGGGTCGGAGACCTTCTGGCTGTCCGTCGTCGCCAAGCTGAACCTCAACCCGGCCGACTACACCATCGTGAATGTCGAGGCGCCGGAGATGGTCGCCGCTCTCGAACGCGGCAATATCGATGCCTTCGCCGTGTGGGAGCCCTGGCCGACCCGCGCCCAGCGCGCCATCCCCAACACCCATATCCTGGTCAACAACGAATCGATCCAGATCGTCCGCAACTACATCTACATGAACAAGGCCTGGGCGACCGAGAACCGCCCGGTCACCGAACGCATCATGCGGTCCCTGATCCAGGCGAGCGACTTCCTCGATTCCAACCGCGAGGAATCGGTCCGCCAGGTCGCGCGCTTCCTGCGCCAGGACCGCGCCTTGATCGCCGAGCTGATGAACAAGGTCGGCTACCGGATGAACCTCACGGCCGACAGCGTGGCGAACATCCAGCTCGCCATCGACCAGCTGCGCGGGATGAACCGGCTCGACCGGCCGGTGACGACGGCGGATGTGATCTGGGCCGACCCGCTGCGCTGGGTCGCGCCGGACCGCGTGCGGATCTGATCGCGATGGTCCAGGATCGTCGGCTCGATGCGCTTCGGCGGCTGGCAGCCCATGTCGCCGAGATCGCGCCGATCGACCTGTCGCTGCGGCTGTGGGATGGCGCGCTGATCGGCTTGGCGCCGGCGGCGCAGACCGACCTCGTGCTCCTGATCGCCACGCCGGCGGCTCTCACGCGGCTGGTGCGCCGGCCGCGCCTGACGACCGTGGTCGAACTGATCGCCGAGGGCGCCGTGGACCTCGAGGGCGGCACCTTGCTCGACCTCTCGGCGCGGCTTGGCGGTGGATCGACGCGCGGCATCGCCCGGCGGCTGGACAAGGTCCTGGCCGCGAAGACGCTGCTGCCCTTCCTGTTCGGGCCGGGCAGCGGCGGGGCCGGGCATGCCTATGGCGGCGTCCAGGCGGCGAAACGGGCCGAGGGCCGCGACGACAAGGCACTGGTGCAATTCCACTACGATCTGTCGAACGATTTCTACGCGCTCTTCCTCGACCCGGAGATGGTCTATTCCTGCGCCTACTTCCCGGATTGGCAGGCCGACATCGCCACGGCGCAGCAGGCCAAGCTGGAGATGATCTGCCGCAAGCTGCGCCTGAAACCCGGCGAGACGATGCTCGACATCGGTTGCGGCTGGGGCGGGCTGGTCTGCCATGCAGCACGGCATCATGGCGTGCGCGCGCATGGCGTCACGCTGTCCCAGGCGCAGCATGATTTCGCGGTGGCGAAGGTGAAGCGGCTCGGCCTGGAGGATCGCGTCACCATCGAGTTGCGCGACTTCCGCGAGCTGGCCGGTGTCGAATTCGACAAGATCGCCTCGATCGGCATGTTCGAGCATGTCGGCCTCGCCAACCGGGCGGGCTATTTCCAGCAGATCCGCACCCTGCTGCGCCCGCGCGGCATCTACCTGCACCATGCCATCACCCGGCCGATGAAGAAGACCGAGCGCGACTTCCGCAAGAAGCGCCCGGAATACAGCGCCATCATCAACTACGTCTTTCCGGGCAGCGAGCTCGACCACATCGGTGGGACGGTCGACGCGCTGGAATCGGGTGGCTTCGAGGTTCATGACGTCGAAGGCTGGCGGGAACATTACGGCCGCACCTGCCGCCTGTGGACCGAAAGGCTGTTCGCCAATCGCGCCGCGGCCGAAGCCGAGGTCGGCGCCGCCAGGACACGGCTGTGGCTGCTGTACCTGGCCGGCGTGTGCCTGGGCTTCGAGCGCGGCACCATCGGCATCTTCCAGACCGTCGCGACGAAGCGGGCACGCGGCGCATCCGGCATGCCGCCGACCCGAGGGGATCTCTACGCATGAGCGATGTCATCTTCCGCGCAGCCACCGCGGCCGACATTCCTGCCATCGTCGCGCTGCTGGCCGACGACGTTCTGGGGGCGAAGCGCGAACAACCGGGCGACCCGGCGTATGACGCAGCCTTCGCGGCGATCGCGGCGGATGCGAACCAGCTGCTGGCGGTGGCTGATGTCGGCGGGCGCGTCGTGGGATGTTTGCAGATCAGCTTCATCCCCGGCCTGTCGCATCGCGGCGCTTGGCGGGGGCAGATCGAAAGCGTGCGCGTCGGCGCCGACCAACGCGGCGGCGGGCTGGGGCGGCGGATGATCGGCTGGGCGCTGGACCAGTGCCGCGCGCGCGGCTGCGCCATGGTGCAGCTGACCAGCACCGCGTCACGTACCGATGCGCGACGCTTCTATGAAGGGCTTGGCTTCGCGGCGAGCCATGTGGGCTTCAAGTTGACGATGTGAAACGATGCGTGGCCTGGATCACGAAGGTGCCACGCATTATCGGCTACGCTGGCGGAACCGTCATCCAGCGAGCCGAGGCGATGCATGTCCATCTTCGATGACATTGCGCGGTCCGCGCCCAATCCCGCCGGTCGCGATACGCTGATCGCCCATATCGACGCGGCGCTGCCCGATGCCGTGGAGCAGGCGTATCCTGGCATGGCCGGCACGCTCGGGGACCTGCTGACCGACGTTCTCGGCGGAGGACGGGTCGGGCGCCTATATCCGCACCATGTTCGACCTCGGCACCGAGGATCGCGTCGTGGCCGTGTGGGGGCTGTCGCGCCCCGAGCCGGCCAATACGCGCGACAAGGTGCAGATGGCCGGCTTCCTCGGCGGGGTCTGGTCGGCGACGTGTCCGGGCAATGACCGGGGGCACTTCTTCGCGCACACCATAGGTGGAGGCACCGACATCAACCTGTTTCCGCAACTCGCCAGCGTGAACAGCGGCGGGCTGTGGCGGGAGATGGAGCGGTATGCCGCCGAACACCCGGGCACGCTGTGCTGCGTGCGCCCGGTCTATGGCACATTGGGCTGGCGCCCGACGGAGCTGGATTATGCGGTGTTCAAGCTGCCGCCCGACGCCCCATTCGCGGTATGGCGGCACGCTTCACCAACTGATCAGACCTTCGCCGCGATGATCGAACCGCTCTGGCTTTCGGGAATGCGGCGGCGCCACGCCCCGGCATCCACCTGCGTGACGAAATCCAGCACCGCCCGGTTGAAGGCATCCGGATGTTCGAGGTTCATCGTGTGCCCCGCCTTGGGCATCACCAGCAGCGCGCTGGTCGGGATGGTGCGCTTCAGATACAGCGCCGGCTCCAGCGTCGGGTCATCCTCGTCGCCGGCGATCACCAGCGTCGGCGTGGTATAGGCCTTGAAGCCCTCCGCCAGGTCGAACAGGGATGGGCGTTCGCGCTGCACCCCCTGCATCGTCAGGGCGGCGCCTTCGGTCGAATGCTCGCACAGCTGCGCCTGGAATTCGGCATAGCCGCGCGGGTCGGTTTCCTCGAACACCAGCCGGGTCGGGCCCCGGCTATAGGTCTTGCCGAATTCCGCCATGGTCTCCGCGCGGATGCGGCCGATCGCGGCATCCGTTTCGGCACGGAACTGGTCCCGCTTGCCGGGGGCGGCGCCATACCCAACCCCGGCCGCGACCAGGCTGCGCGCCAACCCGGGATGCCGCAGGCCCAGATGCAGCGTGGCAAACGCCCCCATCGAAAGCCCGACGACATGCGCCGGTGCGAGGTCCAGCGCCTTGATCACGGAGGCGATGTCATCGGTCGCGCGATCCTGCGAATAGGCACCCGGGTCGGACGGCACGGCCGATGGCGGATAGCCGCGCGCATTGAAGGTGACGCAGCGGTACCGGCGCGCGAAGAACCGCATCTGCGGTTCCCAGGACCGGCTGTCGCCGGCGAATTCATGCACGAAGACCATCGGGATGCCGGACCCCGCCTCCTCGTAATGAAGGTCAACGCCATCGTCGGTCCGGATCGTCGGCATCCACGCCACTCCTGAACTATTCGGCGGCAGGATGGATGCGCCGTGCCGGCACGTCCAGGCGCCTTGACTTCGGGTGGTCGCGAGCGCATCTGCAAACCGTACCAATGGGGTACGGTTTAGCGGAGGGCAACGGCGTGTTGCGGTTGTCGAAACTCACCGACTACGCCGTCGTCGTCCTGACGCGGCTCGATGAAGCCGAGGATGGCGGCGTCCTGACTGCGCCCGGCCTCGCCGCGAGCACCGGCCTGGGCGAGCCCACCGTGTCGAAGGTCCTCAAGACCCTGTCCCACGCCGGGCTCGTCGAAGGGCGTCGCGGCGCCGCCGGCGGCTACCGCCTGACCCGGCCGCTGGGCGCCATGGCATTGACCGAGGTGATCACTGCGATAGATGGGCCCATCGCGCTGACCGCCTGCGTGGACAACGCCGCCGGGTTTTGCGATGCCGAGGCCCGTTGCCCGGTGCGCGGCCGGTGGGACCCCGTGAACGATGCCATCCGCCGGGCGCTGTCCGGCATTTCCATAGCAGACCTCGCCGGCGTGCCGGCCGTCGTGCCGCACCCCGAAGGCGAGCCGCGCTACGCGGCCGCCGAGTAGGACGGAGAAGACCTGATGCCAGCCGTCAACGAAACGATCGAAGCCGTCCAGTCGGTCACCGAATCCACCTACAAATGGGGGTTCGAGACCGATATCGAGATGGAGTTCGCCCCGAAAGGGTTGAACGAGGACATCGTTCGCTTCATCAGCGCAAAGAAGAACGAACCCGCCTGGCTGCTGGAATGGCGTCTGCGCGCCTTTGCCCTGTGGAAGACCATGGAGACACCGCTTTGGGCCGCGGTGAAGCATCCGCCGATCGATTTCCAGGACAGCTACTACTACGCCGCTCCGAAGGAGAAGGTCGGGCCGAAGTCGCTCGACGAGGTGGATCCGGAACTGCTGAAGACCTACGCCAAGCTGGGCATCCCCCTGCGCGAGCAGGAAATCCTGGCGGGTGTCGAAGGCGCGGGCTCCACGCCGGCTGAAGGCCGCATGCCGATCGCGATCGACGCGGTGTTCGACAGCGTCTCCGTCGCCACCTCCTACAAGGAGCGGCTCGGCAAGGAAGGCATCATCTTCTGTTCGATCAGCGAGGCGGTGCAGGAGCACCCTGACCTGGTGAAGAAGTACCTCGGCTCCGTCGTGCCGCAGGGCGACAATTTCTACGCCGCGCTGAACAGCGCCGTCTTCACCGATGGGTCCTTCGTGTACATCCCCAAGGGCGTTCGCTGCCCGATGGAATTGTCCACCTATTTCCGCATCAACGCGAAATCCACCGGGCAGTTCGAACGCACGCTGATCATCGCCGACGCCGGGTCGCATGTGTCGTATCTGGAAGGCTGCACCGCGCCGATGCGCGATGAGAACCAACTGCACGCCGCGGTGGTGGAACTCGTCGCGATGGATGACGCGACGATCAAGTATTCCACGGTGCAGAACTGGTACCCCGGCGACGCCGAGGGCAAGGGCGGCATCTACAACTTCGTCACCAAGCGCGGCGCCTGCCGCGGCGCCCGGTCCAAGATTTCCTGGACGCAGGTGGAGACCGGTTCGGCGATCACCTGGAAGTACCCGTCCTGCATCCTGCAGGGCGAGGACAGCGTGGGCGAGTTCTACTCTGTCGCCATCACCAACAACTACCAGCAGGCCGATACCGGAACGAAAATGTTCCATATCGGGCCTCGCACGAAGTCGACCATCGTGTCCAAGGGCATCAGTGCCGGGCATGGGCAGAACACCTATCGCGGCCTGGTGCGGATCGGCGCCAAGGCGACCGGCGCGCGCAACTTCACGCAGTGCGACAGCCTGCTGATCGGCGACCTGTGTGGCGCGCATACCGTGCCCTACATCGAGAACCGCTGCATGTCGGCGAAGGTGGAACATGAAGCCACCACCAGCCGTATCGCCGAGGACCAGCTGTTCTATTGCCGCCAGCGTGGCCTGACGCAGGAAGAAGCGGTGGGTCTGATCGTCAACGGTTTCTGCCGTGAGGTCCTGAAGGAACTGCCGATGGAATTCGCGGTGGAAGCGCAGAAGCTTCTGCAGATTTCGCTCGAGGGGAGCGTCGGATGAGATCGCCGGAGGGCTACGGCACCGAAGGCGTGACTCTCATCCGCAAGGAGATGGTTTGATATGCTGCGTATCGAAGGACTGAGCGCCGAAATCGACGGCAAGGAGATCCTCAAGGGGATCGACCTCGAAGTGCCGACCGGCGAGGTGCATGCCATCATGGGCCCCAACGGATCAGGCAAATCCACCCTGTCCTACGTGCTGTCCGGGCGCGAGGGCTATGAGGTGACCGGCGGCACCGCCACGCTCAACGGCGTCGATATCCTGGCGATGGAACCCGAGGAACGCGCGGCCGCCGGCCTGTTCCTCGCCTTCCAGTACCCTGTCGAGTTGCCGGGCGTGGGCAATGCGACCTTCCTGCGCACCGCGCTCAACGCCGTGCGCAAGGGCCGCGGCGAAAGCGAGCTGGACGCCATGCAGTTCCTCAAGGTCGCACGCCAGCGCATGAAGGCGCTGTCGATGCCCGAGGACATGCTCAAGCGCGGCGTCAATGTCGGCTTCTCCGGCGGCGAGAAGAAGCGCAACGAGATCCTCCAGATGGCGATGCTCGAACCATCCATGGCGATCCTTGACGAGACCGATTCCGGGCTCGACATCGATGCGCTGAAGATCGTGTCGGATGGCGTGAACGCGATGCGCGGGCCGGGCTTCTCGGCGCTGGTCATCACCCATTACCAGCGGCTGCTCGACTACATCGTGCCCGACCGCGTGCATGTGCTGATGGGCGGCCGCATCGTGAAATCCGGCGGCCCGGAACTGGCGCACGAACTGGAGGCGCAGGGCTACGGCGCCATCCAGGAAGGGCTCCCGTCGAAGCATCGCTTCGATGGGGGAGAGGCCGCGGCATGACGACGGCGGTCGCCACCGGCGCCGCGGGGTTCCTCGCCCGTTTCGAAGGGCTGAAGGACCACCTGCCCGGCGCCCGCAAGCCCTGGCTGAACACGCTGCGCGCCGATGCCGCGGCGCATTTCGCCGCGCGCGGCTTCCCCACGCGCCGGGTCGAACAGTGGAAATACACCGACCTCGGCGCCGTCGCGCAGGCCCATTTCACTGAGCCGCTGACGATGGTCGAAGGCGCGATCGCATTGCCGGTCGCCAATGCCCCGGATCGCGCGGTCTTCGTCGATGGCCGCTTCCGCGCCGACCTGTCCATGCTGGCGGGCCTGCCATACCGCGCGGTCGGGCTGGCGCAGCACCTGGATGAGGCCGAGGCGCAGCTTGGCGCATTGGCCAAGCCGCAGCATGAACCGCTCGCCGCGTTGAACACGATGCTGTTCGAGGACGGGCTGTTCATCGACGTGCCCGCCGGGATCGATGGCGGCCTGCTGGAACTGGTGTCGATCGCGCTCGACCCCGGCCGCCCCTTCGCCTTCCACCCGCGTCATCTGATCCGGCTTGGCGCCGGGGCTTCCCTGACGCTGATCGAAACCGCGACCGGTCGTGGCCAATGCCTGCACAACCCGGTCTTCGAGATCACGGTCGCCGAGGGCGCGACCCTGACCCATGGCCGGCTGTTGCAGGAGGAAGCGACCGTCTTCCACCTGTCCACCATCTACGCGACCATCGCCGCCGGCGGCACCTACGACAACTTCACCGTCGCCGCTGGGCCGCGGCTGACGCGCAATGAGATCCATGCCGCGCTGACCGGTCCCCGGGCCACCTGCCACATGAACGGGGCGCAGATGGCCGCCGAGGGCCAGCATGTGGACACCACCACCTCGCTGGATCATGCGGCGCCCGATTGCGCCAGCCGGCAGACCTACAAGACCGTGCTGACCGGCCGGTCCCGCGGCGTGTTCCAGGGCAAGATCCTGGTACGGCGGGAGGCACAGAAGACCGACGGCTACCAGATGAACCAGGCGCTCCTGCTGTCCGAGGATGCCGAGATCGACAGCAAGCCGCAGCTGGAAATCTACGCCGACGACGTGAAGTGCAGCCATGGTGCGACGGTCGGCGCGCTCGATGCCGACAGCCTGTTCTATCTGCGCGCGCGCGGCATTCCGGAATCCCAGGCCAAGGCGATGCTGGTCGAAGCCTTCCTGCATGAAGCGGTCGAGACCGTGACGGATGAAACACTGCGCGCTGCGTTGACCCGTGCGCTGGATTCCTGGTGGCAGCGCCAGGGGGCGGCGGCCGCGTGATGGACAGCATCGCCCCCGTGGCCTTCGATGTCGCGCGCATCCGGCAGGATTTCCCGATCCTGTCTCAGCCGCAGGCGCGTGGCCGGCCGTTGGTGTTCCTCGATTCCGGGGCGTCGGCGCAGAAGCCGCGCGTCGTGATCGACGCCATGGTCCGTTGCATGGAAACGGCCTACGCCAACGTCCATCGCGGCGCCTATCGCCTGTCTGAACTCGCCACCGATGCCTATGAGGCCGCGCGTGGTGCGACGGCGCGCTTCATCAATGCCGCCGACGTGCGCGAGATCGTTTTCACCAAGAACAGCACCGAGGCGATGAACCTCGTCGCCCATTGCTGGGGCCGTGGCGTGATGCAGCCGGGCCAGGCGGTGGTGATCTCGGAACTGGAACACCACGCCAATATCGTCCCGTGGCAGATGCTGCGGGACGACAAGGGCAACGAACTGCGCGTCTGTCGTGTCAACGACAGCGGCGAACTCGACATGGACGACCTCGAACGCCATCTCGCCGATGGCAAGGTCGGGCTGGTCGCCATT
This sequence comes from Acetobacteraceae bacterium, assembly GCA_022842185.1. GTDB lineage: Bacteria > Pseudomonadota > Alphaproteobacteria > Acetobacterales > Acetobacteraceae > Neoroseomonas. The sequence goes on along the minus strand of JALHQB010000038.1, from coordinate 22,973 downwards.
GCGCATATGTCGAATGTGCTGGGCACGGTCACGCCGGTCGAACGCATCGTCGCCATGGCGCACGCCCATGGGGCCAGGGTGCTGCTCGATGGATCCCAGGCCGCGGTGCATCGGCGCGTCGATGTTCAGGCGATCGGCTGCGACTTCTACTGCTTCACCGGCCACAAGCTGTATGGCCCGACCGGCATCGGTGTGCTGTGGGCGCGGCTCGAACATCTCGACCGCATGCCGCCCTTCCTCGGCGGTGGCGACATGATCGCGTCGGTCACCTTCGAACATTCGACCTGGGCACCATCGCCCGGGAAGTTCGAGGCCGGCACGCCGGCGATCATCGAGGCCGTGGGCCTGCATGCCGCGATCGACTACGTCACCGCCATCGGCATGGACGCGATCGAGGCGCATGAACGCACGCTGGTGGACCATGCGACGGCGCGGCTGGCCCGGGTCGAGGGCCTGACGCTGCTGGGCCACGCGCAGGATCGCGGCGGCGTCTTCGCCTTCGCGCTGGACGCCGCGCATCCGCATGATTTGGCGACGTTGCTCGACCGCGCCGGCATCGCGGTGCGCGCCGGGCGGCATTGCGCCGAACCGCTGCATGCCCGCTTCGGGCTGGAGGGCGGCACGACGCGCGCCTCCTTCGGGCTGTACACGACGACGGACGAGATCGACCTTCTTGCCCAGGCCTTGGCCGAAGCGCGGGAGTTCTTCAGATGAGTGCTGGATCGGATCGACGCAGGGCGGAGGCGGCGATGACGCCGAGCACCGGCGGCCAGACAACGGGCCTGTTCGACGACCTGCGCGACCTCTACCAGGAGGTCATCCTCGACCACGGCCGCAAGCCGCGGAACTTCCGCCGGCTGGAAGACGCTACGGCGACCGCGCGCGGCGACAACCCGATGTGCGGCGACCGCATCGAATTGTTCGTCGCCCTGGCGCCAGACGGCAATATCGCGGATGCCGCCTTTCAGGGCCGCGGCTGCGCCATCTCCACCGCCTCCGCGTCGCTGATGACGGAGACGGTGAAGGGCAAGACGGCGGCGCAGGCCAAGGCGCTTGGCGCGACCTTCCGTGAATTGGCAATGACCGGCACCTGCCCCGATTGCGGTGCGGAGCTGGCCGATGAGATGGAACGCCTGGCACCGCTGTCAGGCGTGCATGAGTTCCCGTCCCGCGTGAAATGCGCGACCCTCGCGTGGCATACGCTGAATGCCGCGCTGGATGGGACCAAGGAGGCGAGCAGTGAGTGAGGACGCCACCGTGAATACGCCAGCCGAAACCCGCGCCGCCTGGACGCCGGAAGGGGAGGTGAAGCCCCCCGTGCCGAAGATCACCGACGACGCCGTGATCGGTGCGATCTCGACTGTCTATGACCCGGAAATCCCTGTCGACATCTACCAACTTGGCCTGATCTACGCGATCGAGATCGCCGATGACGGCGTGGTCAAGGTCGAGATGACGCTGACGACCCCGGCCTGCCCCTCCGCCCAGGAACTGCCCGCCCAGGTCGAGGAAGCGGTCCGTGCCGTCGATGGCGTGAGCGATGTGCACGTCGAAGTCGTATGGGATCCGCCCTGGGATCAATCGCGCATGAGCGAGGATGCCCGCCTCGCCCTGAACATGTACTGAGGAGGCCCCCGATGAGCACCACCATCGAAGCCCCGCGCACGCGCCGCGCCCTGCCACCGCTGATGACGCTGACCGATGGCGCGGCCGATCGCCTGCGGTCCCTGTACGCGAAGGGTGAGCACGGCAAACTGCTGCGCATCGCGGTCAAGACCAAGGGCTGTTCGGGCCTGTCCTACGACCTGTCCTGGACCGATGAGGCGGCGCCCTCGGACGAGGTGATCAAGGACAAGGACGTGACGGTCCTGATCGACCGCAAGGCGACCCTGTTCCTGATCGGCACCGTGATGGATTATGAGGTGAAGGCGATGACCGCCGGCTTCACCTTCACCAATCCGAACGAGAAGGGCCGCTGCGGCTGCGGCGAATCCTTCCACGTCTGATGAGAGCAGATCGCGCCTGACTCGACCGGTCAGGCGCGTGAAGATGCGCGCGCGATCAAGCGCGCTGGTCGCTGCGCAGCGTCGTCCACATCGAAATGTCGCGCGGCGCCGCAAGCAGGTCGGGCAGCGCCGCGTGCCATTCGGCGCGATAGGGCCGATGGATCTGCACGTCGAGGACATCCTGGTGATCGCGCCAGGTTTCGTGCAGCAGGACGTGATTGGGGTCGTCGGGGTCGCCATGCAGCGTGGCCGAGACGAAATTGGCCTCGTCCCGCATGGCATCGAGTACGCCGTCGAGGAGTGACAGGAAGCGTTCGCGCGCATCCTGCTTCACCCGAAAATGGATCAGATAGGTGACGGTCATCGCGCCACGTCACCCTGCCGCTGGCACCAGCCGATACCCGGCCCCGGCACGTTCCACTCGCCCCGTCGCCGGCATGTCGAAATGGTACCCGACGACGGGCATGCGTTCGGTCGCCGCGCGGTCGAGCAATCGCTTGCGAGTCTCCACCGCCGTCGGCGGGTCCATGTCGAAGCCGGGATACCAGTCCGGGTTGACCATGAAGAAAGCCGGGGTGGTCACGGCATCGCCAATGATCAGCGCCTGCGCCGTGCCGTCATGGACGAGGAAGGACGTGTGCCCCGGGCTGTGTCCGGGCGTCCCCACCGCACGGATGCCGGGGGCGACCTCGGCATCCGGCGCGAAGCGCATCACGCGCTGGGCATAGGGTGCGAAGCGGCGGCGGACATTGGCGAAGGCAGGGCGCCGCGCGTCATTGGCGCGGGCTTCCTCGCCGGCATCGGTCCAGAACACCCATTCGCGTTCCGGTACGCTGATCGCGGCCTGCGGAAACACCGCCGTGCCGTCATTGGTCGTCAGCCCGCCGATATGGTCGCCGTGGAAATGCGTATGGACGATCAGCGCGACGCGCGCCGGGTCCAGCCCCGCCGCCCGCATGTTCGCGTGCAGCGCCCCGGTATCCCCGCCGACACCGCCGGTCCCGACATCGATCGCGACCAGGCCGCGCGATGTCTCGACGAAGGTGACGTTATAGGGATTTCGCATCGCGGGGCCGGCGATGCTGGCCGCCGCCAGGGCCGCCGACACCTGTTCCGGCGAGGCATTGACCACCAGCCCCCGCGTCACATCGGGCCGGACGTTGGACCCGTCCGTCACCACAGTCACGGTCCGGCCGCCCACCTGGAAGCGATGGAAGGCGGGGCCGATCGGGGGCGGCACGGCGCCCTGGGCCCTCGCGCCGCCTGTCCGAAGCAGCGCCGGCGCCGCGATAAGCATGGTTGCGGCGCCGATCGTTGTGCGTCGTGTCGTGGACATCGTGGAATCCTCCCCCGCCTTCGTTGCGCGGATGGGCATGTCGTGCCGATCCGCGCCGATGCAAGCGATGGGGTCACACGGCGGACGACCAATCCGCCGGGACGAAGCGGAAGCCGTTGCCCGCCCGTGCGACGAAGCCATTCGCCGGGAAGGGGAAATGGTATCCGGTGACGCGGATGCGGTCGGTCGCCACCATGTCCAGCACCCGCCGGCGCGTCGCGGCCGCCGCGTCGCCATCGAAATCGAACACGATCTGCCAGCTGGGGTTGGGCATCATGATCTCCGGCCGATTGGTCACGTCGGCCATGAAGATCATCTGCGCATCCCCATCGGCGATGCGGAAGATGGTGTGGCCCGGGGTGTGGCCGGGCGCCGCGATGGCGGTGATGCCGGGGATGACCTCGGCCGCCGCGCCGAAGGGCGTCACGCGGCCCTGATACGGGGCGAAGCGCCGGGCGACGTTGGCGAAATTGCCGCGCTGGCCCTCCGGGCTGCGCGTTTCATTGCCGGCATTGGTCCACCAGGCCCATTCAGCTTCGGGCACCAGGACCTGCGCGTTGGAGAATGCGCGGCCACCTTCGGCGTTCAGCAGGCCGTTCACATGGTCGCCATGGAAATGGCTGTGAATGACATGCGTGACGCGGGCCGGATCGATCCCGGCCGCGGCCATGTTGGCAATCATCCGCCCCGCCGTGGCGCCCGCCGGGGTCACGCCATTACCGGTGTCGAATACGGCCAGGGTATCTCCCCGTTGGACGAAGGTGATGGTGAAAGGGATCACCTGACGGTCGGTCGGCAGGAAGGCCGCCGCGGCCGCGGCCTGGACATCGGCCAGCGGCGCGTTCCGCACGAAGCCGTCGAGGGGCCGGGCGAAGAAGCCGTCATGAACCGTGGTGACCAGGAAGCCGCCCACGCGGAAGCGGTAGAAGCCGGGCGCCTGCGCGGCGGGGGCGGCCGCAGGGGCCTGCTGTGCCGCGGTGCCGGGCAGCATCGCCGGGCTTGCGAGCAAGGCTCCGGTCGCGGACAGGGCGAGTCGGCGATTGATGGCCATGTTGATGTTATCCCGTTTGTGACGCCGGCCAGAGGATGGCGCTGAACCCCTGGCCGTCAAGGCCGGCGCGATTACATCCATGGGTTGCCACCAGCCCTGGGGAGTGAGAATTTGAGACGGGGCAGACCACATAGTTCACATGGTCCAAGGATCACCGGTGCCGAAGGATAACCCGCCCGTATTGCCGGAATCGGTCGAACCACCGCGCGCGGGCATCGTGCCGCGGTTCCTGTCATGGCTGTTCGCCACCGCACCGCGCCAGAGCCGTGGCGCCATCCACGGCACCCACGAAGAACTGTTTCGGATGCGCGGCGAACTCACGGTTCTGCGCGCGGCGGTCGAAGCCATTCGCGCCGAAGTGGGCCGGCGCGACATCGCCACGCTTGAGGAATTGCTGCGCACCGGCAACAGGCGCGAGGTCGAGGCGCTGATCCGCGACCGCACCCAGACGGTGTCGCTGCCGGACGGATCCGTGCTGTGCCGGGCGCTGGGCCGCTTCAAAATGTTCACCGATGCCGCCGATTCCGGCATCGCGCCGCATCTGCTGCTCGACGGGTATTGGCAATACTGGGTCACGGAATTCGTCTGCCGCAACGTCGCACGCGGGGAAACCGCCTACGACGTCGGCGCGATTTACGGTTACTGGTCGCTGGTGCTGGCCGACCTGGTCGGCAGCGAAGGGCGGGTCGTCGCGCTCGAAGCCAATCCGTGGCTGTACGGGTTGTTGCGGCGCAATGTGTTGGTGAATGGGTTGGGTGGGGTGATCTCGACCCACCGGCTGGCCGCCGCGGAAGCCGAACACGCCTCGGTCAGCCTGCCGGCCCTGCTGACCGGGCCGTCCAATGGTCCCTTTGCGGGGGCTTTCACCGCGGAAGGCGGTCGAACCCTGTTCAACGCGCCGGCCAAGGCGCTCGAGGATATTGAACCCGGCAGCGTCAATTTACTGCGCATCGGGGTGACAACCCAGGCCGATCGCGTGGTCGCGGGCCTGGGCGGGCTGCTCGACCGCAGCCCGGGATTGCGGGTCATGCTGGATTTCGATGCCAATCGCTGCGCCGGGGCGCATGCCATGCTCGAAGCGCTGTCTGCCCGGTTCCCATTGCGCTTCATCGACGGCGATTCCCTGGCCAAGCCCTGCACGGTGCAGGATCTGCTCGAACGCCGCCGGGTCACCACGCTCTATCTGTCGCGCGTCGAACCGCGCTGACAGGTTCGCACCGCGTCATGTGTCCGCATGCTTTGCGCCGGACGGTCCTGGCACGAAGCGCCCTGCGGCCTGTCAGGCGCAATCTGCTTCAGCGCCGTGCCGGTTTCCCGCTGCGGGTAAAGGCCACGACCGCCTCCAGCTGCGCCGAATGGACGAACTGGTCGATCGGCGTCGCCGCCGCCAGTGCCCATCCGGCCTGCGCGAAGGCGCGCGCGTCACGCGACAGGGCGGCGGGATTGCACGACACGTAGATCACCGCGGGCACCGCGCTGCGCGCCAGCAGCAGCACCTGTTCGGCCGCGCCCGCATGGGGCGGGTCCAGCACCACCGCCGCGAAGGCGGCGAGTTCGGCGACGGTCAGGGGCTGGCGATCGAGGTCGCGCCGCGTCGCGGTGACCGGCACCCCCGCCCGCCCGGCCGCGGCGGCCAGCGCGGCCACCGCCGCCGCGTCGCTTTCGAAGGCCGTCACGCGGCCGCGCGAGGCCAGCGGGATCGACAGCGTGCCAAGCCCTGCATGCAGATCCGCGATGCGGCCCCGCCCGGCCAGTTTCGCGGGCAGCGCCGCCAGCACGGCCGCGATGATCGCCGCCTCGCCGTCCGGGCTTGCCTGCAGGAAGGCGCCGGGCGCCGGCGACAATTCGGCACCGGACAGCATGATGGTGGCTGGCCGGGCCTGCGCCGCGACCTCCGCCAGGCCATCCTTCAGCGCCCAGGCGATGCGCGGTGCGCCAACCTGTCCGGCGAAGGCGGCGAAGGCCGCGCGGTCATGCGATGTCAGCGGCCCATCGGTGCGGATGACCAGATCGGGGCCGGTGTCGAGCAGGTTCACCACCACCGATCCCTCGCGCCGCAGCGCGGTGAGGCGGCGCAGCATCTCCCGCAGCGGGGCGATCAAGGCCGTGAGGCGCGGGTCCAGGACCGTGCATGCCGCCAGGTCGAGCAATTGAGCGCTGCCGGCGATGTGGAATCCCAGCACGACCCCGTCCGGTCCGCGCCGGACGCCGAAATCCGCGCGCCGGCGGCGGCCTGGCGGTGTGGTTACGGTCTGCGCAATCGCCGCGTCGGCATAGCCGGCGCGGGCCAGCGCGTCGTGTAGCCTTTCGCGTTTCCAGCCCGCCTGCGCGCTGGGTGCCCAGTGCTGGACGGTGCAGCCACCGCAGCCCTGGTCGAAATGCCGGCACGGGGGCGTGACCCGGTCGAGGCTCGGACGCAGGATGTCCAGCAGGCGCGCATGCACGCCGTCGCGCCGGCGCGGGCCGAATTCCGCGCGCACGCGATCGCCCGGCAGGGCGCGCGGGATGAAGCAGGTTGCGCCATCGGGCAGCGTGGCGATGCCGTCACCGGCGGCGCCGAGGGCGGTGACCTCCAATTCAGCGAGGTCGGTCATGTAATGTCCTGGTCAGAGCGTGATGGCCGTTAGGTGCGAAAGCACCGAAGGTCTGAATCACACGATAAAACAAAGGCCTAGAACGTGATCGGTGTACGACGGTAAACCGATCACGTTCTAGACAAGGGTTTGGCCGTTTCCGCAACGACGGTGCGCGGCTATCGCGAACGCACGGAAACGGTGTCTCATCGTCATGCTGCATTGCAGCAATCGGTGCCTACAATTCGTCGTTCAGTCTCAGGCTGGCGGCGCTGACAAGAACCTCGGCCAGGAAGAAGCAGATTCCCGCGGTCAGCATCGCCATCGCGCCGACCAGAAGCCCGGCAACATGGGTGCCGGCCGTGACGCCCGCCAGCGGTTCCAGGAAGCCCGCGATCACCAGCACGCACAGCAGCACCGCCGTGACGATGGTGCAGGTGATGGCGCGGTAGATCATCCGCGCCCGCCGCGCGAGCATGCGACGCTCGGCAGGCGGAATATTGCCATCATGGCGCATCTCGTCGCGCAATTCGGCCAGCCGTTGCAGCCGATTGGTCAGCAGCGTCAGCAGCGCAAAGACACCCGACAACAGGAAGGCCGGAGCGATGGCCAGCTGCAGGGTCCGTTCGATCGTCAGCAGATCGCTGCCCGACAGCGTGACACCATCGCCCATGCCGCGCGCTCAGCCGCCGAAGGCGTTCAGGCCGGTCTGCGCCCGCCCGAGGATCAGCGCATGGACGTCATGCGTGCCTTCGTAGGTGTTCACCGTCTCCAGGTTCATGACGTGGCGGATGACGTGGTATTCGTCCACAATCCCATTGCCGCCATGCATGTCGCGCGCGACGCGCGCGATATCCAACGACTTGCCGCAATTGTTGCGCTTCACCAGGGAGATCATCTCCGGCGCCGCCTTGCCTTCATCCATCAGCCGGCCGACGCGCAGCACGGCATGCAGGCCGAGGGTGATCTCCGTCATCATATCCGCGAGCTTCTTCTGGATGAGCTGCGTCGCCGCCAGCGGCTTGCCGAACATCTTGCGGTTCAGCGTGTAGTCCCGCGCCCGGTGCCAGCAATCCTCGGCCGCGCCGAGCGACCCCCAGGCGATGCCGTAGCGTGCGCGATTGAGGCACTGGAAGGGCCCCGCCAGCGAGCGCACGCCCGGAAGCTTGTTCTCCTCCGGCACGAAGACGTCATCCATCATGATCATGCCAGTGACGGAGGCGCGCAGGGAGAACTTGCCCTCGATCTTCGGGAAGGACAGGCCCTTCATGCCGCGTTCGAGGATGAAGCCGCGCAGCACGCCGTCATCATCCTTCGCCCAGACCACGGCGACATCGGCGATCGGTGAATTGGTGATCCAGGTCTTGGACCCCGACAGGATGTAGCCGCCATCGACCGCCTTCGCGCGGGTGCGCATCGAGGACGGGTCGGACCCGGCATCGGGCTCGGTCAGGCCGAAGCAGCCGACCCATTCGCCCGTCCGCAGCTTCGGCAGGAACTTGTCCTTCTGCGCGTCCGACCCGAAGGCGTGGATCGGGAACATCACCAGGGAGGACTGCACGGAAAACGCGCTGCGATAGCCGGAATCGACGCGCTCGACCTCACGCGCCATCAGCCCATAGGCGACATAGCCAACGCCGGCGCAGCCGTGGCTGTCCAGCGTGGCGCCGAGGAAACCCATCTCGCCAAATTCGTTCATGATCTCGCGGTGGAAGTGTTCCTTGCGGAAGGCTTCCTGGACGCGCGGCAGCAGTTTTTCCTGGCAGAAGTCCCGCGCGCTGTCGCGGATCATGCGCTCATCTTCCGTGAGCGATTCATCGAGCAGCAGCGGGTCGTCCCACACGAACTGCGCGCGGGCGGGCTTGGTGACGACGTTCATTGGGCGTCCTCCGGCAAAAGCGCCGGCAGGGTGGTGCCCGTCCGGCTGTCAGGCAATGGAAAAGGCGGGGCGTGTGGACGCCCGGCCTGGTCTCAGGCGGCTTCGGTCTCGGGCGCGCTGTCGGCGACCGGGGCCTCGGAGGGCTTCTCCGGCCGAGGGCGCGGCAGCGGGATCAGCATGAAGGCCGGCACCGCATCGCCGAAGCCGATCACCGACGGGCCAAGATCCTCCTGCCGATAGCGGCGTTCGCGCGGCTCACGGTCGCGGTCACGCTCGCGACGCGGCTCGCGGTCCTGGCGGGCCGGTTCTGCGGTTTCGCGTTCGATGCGGGCGCTGCGCTCGGCGCGATCGCCGCGTTCGGCACGGTCGCCGCGTTCGGGGCGCTCGCTGCGCTCAGGGCGCTCGCCGCGTTCACGACTCGGGCGTGGGGCCTCGGCCACGGCCTCATCGCTCTCACGCGGGGCAGGGGCGGCGGCATCGCGCGAGCCACCACGCGGCGCACGTTCGCGCGGCGGTCCATCGCGGCGGGCGGCGGGTGCCCGGCCGCCTTCACGGCGATCACCACCCCGACCCTTCGATGGCGCGGCCGAACGGCCGCGGCCACGACCCTTGGGCGCGTTGCGCGCTTCCTCGATCTCTTCCTCCGGCACGGTGTCCACGCCATCGACGATCATGCGCGGGATCGGCTTGCCGGTCAGTTTCTCGATCGCCGCGACGTTCTTCGCGTCATCGGCGGTGGCGATGGTGTAGGCGTGGCCCTCGCGACCCGCGCGGCCGGTGCGGCCGATGCGGTGGACGTAGTCCTCATCGCGGAACGGCACGTCAAAGTTGAAGACGTGGCTCAGCCCGCCAATGTCGATGCCGCGCGCCGCGACATCCGAACACACCAGCAGCTGCAGTTCATTTGCCTTGAAGGCGTTCAGGGTCGAGAAGCGGGCCGACTGGTCCATGTCCCCATGCAGGGCGCCGACGCTGAAGCCGTGCTTCTTCAGCGACTTGTACAGGATATCGACCTCGATCTTCTTGTTGCAGAAGATCAGCGCGTTCTGCACCTGCTCGACGCGGATCATGCGCCGCAGCGCCTCACGCTTGTCGTGCGGCTGCACATAGACCAGGCCGGCGGTGATGGTCGTCGCGACGGAAGCCGGCGCTGAGACGCTGATCTCCTTCGGGTTCGACAGGAAGGCATCGGCCAGGCGGCGGATCTCGGGCGCCATCGTCGCGGAGAAGAACAGCGTCTGGCGGATCTTCGGGATCATCGAGACGATGCGCTCGACATCGGGGATGAACCCCATGTCCAGCATGCGGTCGGCCTCATCGATCACCAGCAGCTTCACATCCGCCATCAGAATGCGGCCGCGATCGAACAGATCGAGCAACCGGCCCGGCGTCGCGATCAGCACATCGACGCCCTTGTCGAGCACGTCGCGCTGGTCGTTCATGCTCTCCCCGCCGATCAGCAGGGCGTGGTTGAGCTTGAGGTACTTGCCGTATTTCTCGAAGTTCTCGGCAACCTGCAACGCCAATTCGCGCGTCGGCTCCAGGATCAGGCTGCGCGGCATACGCGCCTTGGCCCGGCTGCCGGTCAGGATGTCAAGCATCGGCAGCACGAAGGATGCCGTCTTGCCGGTGCCGGTCTGCGCGCAGCCCAGCACGTCGCGGCCCATCATCACCCAGGGGATCGCATGTTCCTGGATCGGCGTGGGGTGGATGTAGCCGGATTCCGACACGGCGCGGAGCAGTTCCTCCGACAATCCGATATCGGCAAAGGTCGTGCGCGGGCGTTCCGGCTCGTCCTCTTCCTCGGTGTATTCCGGGACGTCGTCGTCCTCGGCGCCGGCGGCGTCGGTCTGCGGGGCTGCCTCGATCACGACCGGTTCAGGCGCGGCGACCTGTGACACTTCGGGCACGGTCGCTTCCGGCGCGGCCACAGCCTCGACGGTGCTTGGCGCGGCTTCTGCCGGGACGGTATTTGGCGTGGCTTCCGCCGCGACGGTGTCAGGCGCGGCTTCAACCGCGACAGTGTCGGGCGCGGCTTCCGCCGCGACAGTGTCGGGCGCGGCTTCCGCCGCGACAGTGTCGGGCGCGGCTTCCGCCGCGACGATCTCGGGGGCAGGGGCCGGCTGAGCCGGGGCGTCGGCCGCTTCCGCGGCCGTAAGGGGAAGCTCGTTCAACGGTGCTCATTTCCATGGGCCCGACGATGCGGGCCGATAGCGGGATGCGTGGTGGGTGGCCGAGCCCCGGTGGGGGCGCACTCCGGGGCCGGCAATCCGGCCCGCCAATCCACGAGCGCGCCGGATATGCGCCGCTTCGGGCAGAAGATCAAGGTTTTCCGTCCCTCCGCCCCGCATGGACGGGGCGGGCGCGCCGCGATAGAGCCAGCACATGACGCCCAAGCCATCCTTGCTCCTGCTGCCTGGACTGCTGTGCGACGCCCGGCTGTGGCGCGACCAGATCGCTGCCCTGGCGCCGCTGGCCGCACCATTGGTCGCCGACCTCACCCTCGATGACCGGGTGGAGGCGATGGCCACGCGCGCCCTGGCGGCGGTCGATGGACCTTTCGCCCTGGCCGGCCTGTCGATGGGCGGCTACGTCGCGCTTGAGATCATGCGCCAGGCGCCGGAGCGCGTGACGCGTCTGGCGCTGTTCGACACCGGCGCCCGGGCCGACACCGATGAACAGACGCGCCGGCGCCGCGGCCTGATCGCCCTGTCGCGCTCGGGTCAGTTCCGCGGGGTCACGCCGCGGCTCTTGCCGTCGCTGATCCATCCCTCGCGCCTCGATGGCCCGGTCGCGGCCGAGGTGATGGCCATGGCCGAGCGCGTCGGAAAGGACGCCTTCCTCCGGCAGCAGATGGCGATCATGCAGCGCATCGATTCGCGCCCGCATCTGCCGTCGATCGCCGTCCCGACGCTGGTGGGCGTCGGCGCGGACGATGCGCTGACGCCGCCGCACCTGGCGGCCGAGATGGCGGCACTGATCCCCGGCGCACGCCTGCGCCACTTCGCCGATGCCGGCCACCTCCCGACCATGGAAACGCCCGAGGCGGTGACCGCCGCAATGGCGGCCTGGCTGGTCGGCTGACGTCCTGCCCGGATCGGCGTCAGTCGCGCCTGCTGAGCCGGCCGATGGGAATGGAAATCTCGCAGCGCAGGCCACCGGCCTCCCATTTCCGCACGACCGAACCCTGCAACTGCCCATCGATGGCGGAATTGATCAGGGCGGAGCCGAAGCCCTCGCTCTGCGGCTCCCCGGTCACCGGCGGGCCGCCGCTTTCCCGCCAGACCAGGTGGAGGGCATCATTGTCGAGGAACCAGCTCAGTTCGACCCTGCCAAGGTCGTTGGACAGCGCGCCATACTTCGCGGCATTCGTCGCCAGTTCGTGCAGCGCCATCGACACTGACTGCGCGACGTCGGGCGCGAGCTGGACGTCGGGGCCGGACAGGTAGTCCGCCGCATCCTCCTGCGGGAAATACGGCGCCAGTTCCTGCTGCGCGATGACGCGCAGCTCCGCGCCGGTCCAGCGGGATGTGGAGAGCAGCCTGATGGTCTTGGACAACGCCAGCAGCCGACCTTCCAGGGTCTCGCGCAGGGCCTCCACGCTGGAGGATTCCGTCATGCGCACGATGCCGAGCACCAGCGTGATGAGGTTCTGGCTGCGGTGCTCGACCTCCCGCGCGAGAACCCTGGCACGTTCCTCGGCGAGCTTCCGGTCGGTGATGTCATAGGCGATGCCAACCAGGTACTGTCCTGTCCCGGTGCCCAGCCGAAGAACGCGGCCGCGTGCCATCACCCACAGGGCCGCGCTCCGGCCATCGTCGCGCGGGCGCACGACGCGGAATTCGAGCCGCAGGATCTCGGAGGTGAAGGCCGACGCCACGGCATCCATGACGGCCTGGCGGTCGGCCGGATGGATGCGCCGGAAGACGGACGTCCAGACCGGCCGGCTTACCTCCGGATCCAGGCCGAACAGTTCAAGCGTCTTGCGCGACAGGAACAGCCTGCGGTCGCCCGAGGTCCATTCCCAGTTGCCGATGTTCACGGCTTCCTGCGCCAGCCGTAGCTTGGCGTTCGATTCCTCAAGCGCGACTTCGGTGGTGCGCAGCACGGTCACATCCGCATGGACGCCGCGCAGCGTCATGGCGGCGCCGGATGCGTCCCGCTGGATCTGGCCCTGCGCCCAGATCCAGCGTGTCTGGCCGGTGGGGGTGATGATTCGATAGGTCTGGGAATACTCCGTAGCCGTGCTCTCGTCGGAGATCGCCAGCAGCAGGGTCGCCTCGGCCGTCGCCCGGTCATCGGGGTGCAGTCGCTGCACCCAATCCCCATGGGATTCTCGCGCGGAATGGGGTGGCAGGCCGTGCAGCGACAGGTATTCGGGCGACCGATAGCTGGCGCCGGAGCGGAGATCGACCTCATAGGTGCCGACCAATGCGTAGCGCTCCGCCCGGCGCAGGCGATCGGCCTTGCTGTCGATGTCGCGCTGGAGCGCCGCGTTGGCGTCCTGGAGCAACAGGGTCTCGCGACGCACGCGCAGGCTCAGGATGAACAGCGTCGCCGTCGCGGGAATGCCGAACAGCAGGAGTGGGACCAGGTTAGACCGCCACCGGGCGCGAAGGGCGCTGACCGAACGGCCGGCAACCGCATAGGCCGGAAATCCATCCACCAGGTGGACCGCCGTGAGGTACTCGCCACCTGGTTCGCCGCGCGATCGGTACGACCCGGTGTACGCGGCCGTGGCCGCAAGGGCATGGAAGGCGCTGTCCACCGGTTCGGCCGACAGGGGCGCCTCGTGTTGGACGCTGCTACTGATGTATTCGCCATCCGTACGAATGAACGAAAGCGTGTCGCCGGCATTCGGCAGCAGACGCCGCAGCCCCTCGCCGATGACATTCGGGTCGATCGAGATGGTGGTCAGCCCGTCGAAGACCGGCACGCCCGATGGATCCACGCCGCGGTGGCGCGCGCGACTGAAGGCAACGAGGAGCTTCCCATCGAAGCGGCCGATGAACATACGGCTGATATGCAGCGGCGGCGCATCGGGTTCGCGCAGCGCCTGGAAGAAGTCGCGATCCGCGAGCGATGCCGCGCGCGGAACCAGGGGCAGGTGGCTTGCGGCGATGGGGGCTCCCTCGCGATCGACCGCGAAGGCAACGACCGGTTGGCGCAGGTCGCCTGACAAATGCGCAAGCTGGCGCTGCGCCACGTCCTGGACCTCATCAGCCGGCGTATCGGCCAATTCGGCGAGGTGGTCGTTCACCCGCGCGGCTGCCAACCCGTAATTGTCGAAAATACGCGCGCCATATTCCGCGGCAGCGCCTGCCACGCGGTCAAGTTGCCGCTGTGCATCAGCCACGACGGCGTTCCAGGCGACGGTCGCACTGATGAACAGCAGCAGCAGCGGAACCAGCAATGCCAGGACAGGCAGGGCCGTGACGCCCCTGGAGCGCCGAAAGGATCGACCCCCATCGCGCTGAAGGCGAGACAATGCGGTTGCGATCGCGCTGTTGGTTCTCGTGCCCGGCGGTTGCAGCACTGCTGGTGAGGCGTCTGGCCCGTCAGCCATGGGCTCTCGAATAATGCGGTTGTGTACAAATCTCGAAGTCGCGGTGGGCCGGGGTCTTCAACGCGAACAACAGAGGTGTGCCGCGGCCGTGGCTTGCTTTCGCGCAGGCCGGCCCATCCGGTCGTTTCGCAACCCTGCGCCTGCAGAACATCGTGTCCCCTGCTGCCGTTCGTACCGCAGGCGTACCACTGCCACCGCCGGGTATCGCCACCACATTCGATGATTACCATAGAATGGCTCCCGCAAGGCGCGCTAGCCGGATTGGTTTCGTGCAGGCGCGGACTGCATTGATCCAGGTGCATGACCGGGCAAGGCCGCACGGTGGGAGCGATGGCGCATCGCTGAACGCGACCAGCGTTGTCGCCTCGACAGGACGCCGATGCGCGCGCGGGCGCATGCCGGGCATGACCGGCGTTGGCCGCCGCGCGGGGAGTGGTGTTTCTCGCGCTCGTCACTCACCAAGATGTGCTTGCCGCGGGCGCAGGCGACGGGTCGCTTTCCGGCTCGCGGGGCAACCTCCGCTGCGGGTTGGCGTTCACCACTCGATCGAGATGCGTACTCGAAGGACCGCAAATACCGGCGGAGACCTGCGGCGGTTTCGACGCCACGAGACAGCGGATCGACACCTGAGAGAGCCAACGTGTTTCCCAACACTGGAGGAATGATCATGCACGCCAGCAACAACATCCGCGAGCACATGAACGTCGTCGCGAATGACGGCACGACGATCGGCAAGGTGGATCACCTTGAAGGTGACCGCATCAAGTTGACGCGCAGCGACAGCCCCGATGGGCAGCACCACTATTTGCCGATGAGCTGCGTTGCCTCCGTCGAGAATGATCGGGTCGTACTCGGCGTCTCCGGTGACGAAGCAGCCCGCATGACGGATCGCTGAATCCCGCATCGGACCCTGATCGTGCGCCTTGGCGTGCGATCCCTTCACCCCAAAGCCGGGACAGACACCATGAAATCCATCATCACCGCGACACTGCTGGCCGGAACGGCCTGCTTCGGAAGCTTGGCATTCGCGCAGACGCAGCCGACGTCTCCGTCGACCATGCCTCCGCCGGCGACGACGCCTGCGCCGTCAGCCACGCCGCCGCGCACCACCGCGGCACCCGACGCCGACCGCTCGCAAGTGGTGGCTGCGTCGGAATTGGAGCAGGGCGCCAACAGCTTCACCGAAGGCCAGGCGCGCAGCCGCTTCGAGGATGCCGGCATCACCAATGTCCAGAATCTGGCGAAGGATGAGGCCGGATTCTGGCGCGGTCGCGGCATGCGTGGCGGCGCCACGGTCGATGTGGCCATGGACTTCCGTGGCAGGATCGCCGCCGGCCCCGGTGTCGCGTCCCTGACGGCCCCGTCCCCCACGCGGACCGATGGCGCGCCGACACCCGCACCGGCAACCGCGCCGAGAGGCGATGGGATGTCCCCGCCGGCGACCCCGCCGCGCACCGGCACCACCCCGCCGCCCGCGACACGATAAGCCGCACATCATCGAGCCGGGTCAGCGCCTTCGCGCGGCCGGGCAGCACGAGAAAAGGAATGAGACATGGCGAACCAAACAAAGACCTGGCTGTTTGACAGCTACGCGACGGCCTCGGCCGCCGTCAGCGATCTTGAAGCGGCCGGCTTCACGCAGGATGAGGTGAGCATTCTCGGGCAGAACGCGAGCGACCGCGACGTGGTCGATCGTGCCGAACCCGAGACCGGCGCCGCGGTTGGCGCTTCCGTCGGCTCGGTTGTCGGCGGCGGTGCCGGTTTGCTCGCGGGCATCGGCGCGCTGGCGATCCCCGGCGTCGGGCCGATCGTGGCGGCCGGGTGGCTCGTCGCCACGTTGGTTGGTGCCGGAACCGGCGCCGCCGCGGGTGGCCTGCTGGGGTCCCTGACCGGATCCGGCGTGGAGGCCCGTGAAGCCGAGGTCTATGCCGAAGGCGTGCGGCGTGGCGGTACCATCGTGACCGTCCGTACGGACTCGTCGCGCATGGGCCGGGCGGCGGATATCCTGATGGCGCATTCGCCGGTCAACGTGACCACGCGGGAGGCCGACTATCGTTCCTCCGGCTGGCAGGGCTACGTCGAAAACGAATCCCCGCATCTGCGCGCGGGTCCGGATGGCACGCCGGGCAATCCGCCGGGCACCATGGCAAGCCGCGCCGTGGATGATGTTGCGGGCACGAATATCAGCGGCGCCCGCCCTGAGAACGAGCGTCCGCCGCGGGCGTGAGGATCGGGGCGGCTTCAACAGCCGCGCCCCTTCCGGCAGTGGAAGCTCAGGCCGCCGGGGAGATCCCCGGCGGCTTCCACGCGCCTTGGCCGATCGGCAGGATCGATGGCGCTTCCGTCTTCGGCCAGTACAGCCGCATGACCAGATAGGCCGTGCCGTTGGGCGCAGGCAGCCAATTGCTTTCCTTCTCCGCACCCGGGGAAGCGTGTTGGATGTAGAGCGTCACTGACCCGTCCGCATTGCGCTTCAGGTTCGGCAGCATTGGTGCGTTGATCAGGTAGCGGTTGATCGGGTTCTGGATCAGCAGTTGCGAGTGGCCATCATACATGGTGACCGACCAGAACGCGTTGACCGGCGGCAATTGCCCGGCCGGGAAGGTGATCGTGTAGTTGCCCTTGCTGCAATCGATCACTTGGCCGTTCACGTCGTGACGCGTGATGGGGTAGGTCGCCTCGTCACTGTCATTGGCATAGATGCCCGCCTGGGCGATCGCGGCGCGCTGCATCCAATTGCCGTCATACCCCTGGACGCTGCCGTCGATCGCGGTGACGCGCCACCCGTTCATCCCCACGCCCAGCCCGGCGACCGCCGCCTGGACCTTCCGGTTGCCTTCCCACAGGCCCAGATCGACCTCCAGCCGGTCGAACAGAGACGATCCACCTGCTGTCATCCCAGGGGCGGCGCCCACGCCGATGCGCGCAAGCTTGGCGCGGATATCCGCCTCGTTCGGCTGCGGCGGGATGAAGCGCAGCGCGAAGTCGAGATAGGAGAAGAAATGCTTCTTCACCAATTCCTTGTCCGCGCGCGGCCAGGTGATCGACGGCGCCGCCGGCGGCGCCGGGCGATTGAGGAAGGCCGAGAGTGGCTGCACCTTGAAACCGCGCTGGATGGCGGTGACGTTGGGCATGTCATCGGGATTGAACAGCTGCGTTCGGATGAGCGCGAAGGCAAGCCGGGTGGTCGAGCGGATCACCTTGGTGATGCCGGCCGGTGCCTGCCCCTGCCAGCCCGGCGGCACGATCAGCGCGGTGGCGGCGCCCGGCCCCGTGGTGCGGCTGCCCATGTAGCCGACATTGTAGGTGCTGAAATCGACGATCTGCACCGACAGGTATCGGCTGCGATCGACCGCGGGGATCGACACCACCACCGGCTCGGCCCGCAGATCCAACCAACACAATGAATAGGGCGTGTCGCTGTTCGGCGTGACGACGGCGGTGTCCTGGTATGTGGCCACCCGCGTCTCGTTGTAGATCTCGTTGAACGGGGCCTTGAACTGCGAGTTCGCGCGATCGATCGCGAATTCGTACATCACCGCGTAGTTCATCACGATCGGAAGGCCGAACAGGAAGCCCTCCTCGGCGATGTCCTTGGCGCCGATGATGCCGGGCCGGTCCGCCTGCGCCGAGGCAAGGCGCGGCAGCGCCAAGGCCGCGCCGGCCAAGGCCGATGCGCGGAGGAGATTGCGCTTGTTCATGGTGGGGCCTCATCTGTCATGACGCGGCGGATCCCGCCCGGCGGCGGTCCATCCGGCCGGGTACGAAATAACACGGGCCGGGCGGTGCCGCAGCCCGCTGATGGTATCCGTTTCCGGCAAGCTGCCCGCCTGCCGCCAGCGCCTTGAATCCGTCAGGCCCGTGACAGATGCTCGATCAGACCTAGGCTCGGCGACGAAACCGTCACGCCGCCGCCGCGGTCCTGTGCGGCAGCAACGCGACCAGATGGCGGACCACCGCATCGGTGGCGGAGACGTCGGCGCGGCGCTCAGCCTGCGGGTTGTAGTTGGTGTTCGTGTTGACGTCGTAGGCGAAGGTCTGCCCCTGCGCATCGGTGATGAATTCGATCGCGCCGACGCCGATGCCCTGCGCCTTGAGGAATGCCTCCATCCGCGGGATCAGCGGATGGCTGAAGCCCTCGATGATGCGGAACTTGTCGGCCGGGGCCACGGCGGGGCAGGCGGCGCCTTCGGGCATCGCGCAGGCATCGGCCGGGCACAGTTCGAACCCTTCCGACGTGTCCACTCGCACGGCGTAGAGGAATTTCCCGCCGACGAATTCGGCGCGGGTGATGAAGGGTTCGGGCGCGGCGACGTAGCGCTGCACCAGCCAGATGCCGTCGCGCGGCGCGCCGAGCGGGTCTTCGTTGGAGGCGATGCGCGCGACCGCTTCGTCCGCCGCCGCGGCGGAGTGCACAAGCTGCACGCCTAGCCCCTTGCCGGCACGATTGTGCTTGAGGATCAGCGGGAAGCCGATGCGCGCGGCGGCGGCGCGGATGTGTTCTTCCCCCACCACGGCGAGGGTCGGCGGGGTCGGGATGCCGTGCGCGGCCAGCGCTTCATACTGCGCGACTTTGGAGACTTCGAGCTGCAGGGCGCGGCGGCCATTCACCACCGTGCGGCCATGCCGTACCAGCCATTCGATGACCGCCCCGGCATATTCCGGCGCGTAGGTGTGGCCGCGCGTATGGGAGGACGCGGACATGCGGTTGTAGAACACGCCTTCGGGCGGCGGCCGGGTCAGGTCGATGATGCCGCGATCGAGGAACCATTCCTCATGCGCCACGCCGGCGGCGCGGAAGGAAGCCCGCAGCGGTTCGAGCCAGGCGTCGTTCTCATGGATGACGAAGATCTGCGGCATGGCGCGTTTCCTGCGTTTGGGCAGATCGATAGAAAGAACGTTCTGTATTGGGCCGCAAGAAGGCCCCGCAAAGAAAGATTTTACTTTCAATCAACCTCAAGCGCCGGGAAATTCCCTCCCCCCGGCTGGGCATCGCAGGCGAAACCATCCCCCGTTGCCCTGCCGACCCGCAGGCCGTAATGGCCGGAGACGAGGCAGGGATCACCGCATGACCGAAACCGTCATCCTGGAAGCGCGCGAGACCAGGCGTTCCTATGGGCCGGTCTGGTTCGTCCTGTCGGTGCTGATGCTGGGGCTGCCCTTCATCGGCCGGCAGCACATCAGGCTGACGAATGAACGCATCACCCTGACGCACGGCTTCTGGACCAAGGTTCGCGACGACATCGAGGTGTTCCGGATCCGCGACGTGGTCGTGAAGCAGAGCCTGTTCCACCGGCTGCTGGGGATCGGCGACGTTGTGGTGAAGTCGATGGAAGGCCGGTCGGAGGAGACGCATGTGCTGCGCGGCATCGCCGACCCGGTGGGTGTCAGCGAGACGATCCGCGGCGTGTGGAACCGCAGCGCGCGGCCGACCGGTCCGGCGACGACGCTGGACTGATCACGCCCCCACCCTACCGGCGAACGCCCGCCCGCTCCAGCTCCGCTCCCAGCCGCCCCGTCGCCATCAGCCAGGCCATCCGCAAATCCGAATACAGCGACCACGCCGGATAGGCGAAGGTCGCCGGGCGGTTGCGTTCGACCAGCATGTGGCTGCCCCAGGCGAAGGCGTATCCGGCGACGACCGCCACCAGCATCAGCCACCACGGCCCAAACAGCAGCCCGGTCATCAACAGCACCAGGCCCACCGCCGTCCCCAGCGCATGGATCGCCCTCGTCCGCGGGTTCGCGTGTTCCCGCAAATAGAAGGGCCAGAATTCCGCATAAGTCGCGATGCGATCAGCCATGGCCCAGGGTATCCGGCCGGCGCGGGCCACGCCAGCGCGCAGTGGGCGTTCCCGTCAGCGCCGGCTTCTGTCAGTTTGGGCCGATGCCCGCAGCCTTCGCGCCCCTTCGCCATTCGGCCTTCCGCCTGCTCTGGTGGGCGAACCTTGCCGCCAATATCGGATTGTGGGTCCAGAACACCGGCGCGGGCTGGCTGATGACCAGCCTGGACCCATCCCCGGTGATGGTCTCCCTGGTGCAGGCGGCGTCGATGCTGCCGGTCTTCCTGCTCGCGCTGCCGGCCGGCGCGCTGGCCGACATCATCGACCGCCGCATCTACCTCATCGGCGCGCAGGCCTGGGTGCTCACGGTGGCGACGCTGCTCGCGGTGCTCACCTGGGCCGGGATGATCGGCCCCTGGGGCCTGCTGTTCTTCACCTTCTGCATCGGCATGGGCAATGCGCTGAACTTCCCCGCCTGGGCCGCCACCACGCCGGAACTGGTTCCGCGTGAGGATCTGGTGCAGGCCATCGCGCTGAACGGCATCGGCTTCAACCTGTCGCGGGCCGTTGGCCCGGCGATCGGCGGCTTCGCGATCGCCATGGCGGGCACGCAGGCGGCTTTCGCGTTGAACGCGCTGTGCTTCCTGTCGCTGCTGCTCGCGCTGCTGTTCTGGAAGCGGGAGGCACCGGTCAGCACCATGCCGCCCGAACATTTCGTGGGCGCGATGCGCGCGGGGCTGCGTTTCGTCTCGGCCAGCCCGGCGATGCGCGCGACCATCCTGCGCGCCTGCGTGTTCTTCTTCTTCACCTCGGCGGTGTGGGGCATGCTGCCGCTGGTGGTGCGCATCAAGCTCGGGCTGGGGCCGGAGGCCTATGGCGCCATGCTGGGCCTGATGGGCGTCGGCGCGGTCGCGACCGGCTTCGCGCTGCCGGCGCTGCGGGTGCGGCTGCCCACCCGCGGGGCGATGGTCACCGCCTTCTCCCTGGTCTCCGCCGCTGCGCTCGCCTTGCTGGGCGTGTCGAGCCATTGGGTGCCGGCGGGCGTGGCCATGCTGCTGTTCGGCGCCGGCTGGCTCGCTGCCGCCTCGACACTGCAAGCGGCGGCGCAATTCGCCACCCCCGCCTGGGTCCGGGCGCGGGCGATCGGCATCTATCAGCTGTGCTTCTTCGGCGCGATGACCGCGGGTGCGGTGCTGTGGGGCTGGGCGGGCAACACGCTCGGCCTTGAACCGGCCCTGCTGCTGGCTGCCGCCATCTGCGCCGGCGCGGCGGTCGGCGTGCGCGGCTGGCGGCTCGACACCGCTCCGGCCACGGAACCGCCCCGCGTCGCCATGCCGCTGCCCGATGCCCCCGCCGCGGAGCTGCGGCATATCCTCGACGAGCATTCGGGCCGCGTGCTGGAAGTCGTGCGCTATACGGTGGACCCTGCCGACCGGCCCGCCTTCCTGGCCGCCATGAAGGAAGCGCGGCGTGTCCGCCTGCGGTGCGGCGCCCTGGCCTGGCGGCTGCTCGAGGATGTCGCCCATCCGGAACGCTGGATCGAGCTCTGGGCCGTGGAATCCTGGACCGAGCATCTGCGCGAGGCCGGGCGGCTCGACCCCGCGGACCGCCACGCCCTGGCGCGCGCCGCCGGCTTCCAGGCGGGCGAAGGCCCGCCCGAGGCCGCGCGTTACCTCACAGTACAACCTTGACCCGCCGGCCACGTTTGCGTCCCATGCCGAACATCATCCAGGAGAGCCCCGCCATGGCGAAATCCAAGGCTGCCAAGCTTCACGCCACCCGCAATGACCTCGGCGCGAATGTGCGCGAGGTGTCGGTCGGTGCGCTCAACGCCACGCTGTCCGATGCGATGGACCTGACCAACAGCGTGCGGATGGCCCACTGGACCGTCCGCGGACCGCAATTCGCCGGCCTGCACGCCCTGTTCGAGACCTTCTACAACCAGCTCGGCGTCGCCACGGACGATGTCGCCGAGCGCGTCATCCAGCTGGGCGGCACGCCCGACGGCACGACGCAGCTGGTGGGCGAGAAGACGCGCCTGGAGGCCTATCCGGCCGATCTGCGCGACGGCCTTGATCATGTGAAGGCCCTGACCGCGCGCTACGCCGCGCTGGCCAAATCCGTCCGCGAGGGCATCGACGCCACCGATGAGGCCGGGGACGCCGATACGGCGGACCTGCTCACGGAAGTGTCGCGCATGCTCGACAAGGCGTTGTGGATGCTGGAAGCGCATCTCGGGTGACGCTGCGCCCGATCGTTCTGTCAGGGGCAGCGCTGGCCGCCTTTCTTGGCGCCTGCGCGGTTCCGGCCGGCGGCGATGCCGGTGAGGGATGCCGCAACCAGGTCAGCAGCTTCAACGGGTCCGGCGACGCGCTGATGGGCGGCGGCGGGCGCTGGACCGATCCAGGGCAGATGCCGCGCGGCACGGTGGCCACCGATTTCAGCCGCGCTGCCGCCGCCCCCGGCGCCGGGCTGGAAGCCACGCTGCGGCAGGAGAATGCCGACATCGATGCGGTGCAGATCGCCTTCGATGCGCTGTTGTATTGCCGCTGGATCGAAGCGCGGACCATCCGGGCCGAACTGGCGGCCAATCGCGTGCCGCGCCAATCGGCCGAGACCCGCATGGCGGCGTTGCGCGCCCGCTTGCAGCGCGATCTTGCGCGGGCGCAGGCCGTGCTCGCCTCGCTGGAATCGCGCACCGCCCAGCGTGATGCCGCGGTCGAGGCGGCGGTGGCGGCGGCGCGCGAGGCCGCCCGCCGGGCCCGCGCCGAAAGCGGGG
>JALHQB010000037.1 GCA_022842185.1 Acetobacteraceae bacterium | reverse complement strand
TGGTGTCCCCGGCGAGATTCGAACTCACGGCCCCAGGATTAGGAATCCTGTGCTCTATCCTGCTGAGCTACGGGGACCCACCACCACGCCTCATATCACGCCATCACCGCCGCCGGAACCGCTCCACCGCACCCACCAGCGCCGTTCGCACCCCCGGCTCCAGCGCCGAATGTCCCGCATCGGGCACCACGGTCAGCCGCGCGCCCGGCCAGGCGGCGGCCAGTTCAAACGCCGTCTCCGGCGGGCACACCATGTCGTAGCGGCCCTGCACGATCTCGGCCGGGATGTTGGCGATGCGGTCGATGCGCCCCAGCAGCCCCTCGGGCGGCAGGAACAGGTCATGCTCGAAGTAATGCGCCTCGATCCGCGCCAACCCCAGCGCGGTGCGGTCCTGCGCGAAACTCGCCACCGTGTCCGGCGAAGGCAGCAGGGTCGAACACGACCCCTCATACTGGCTCCAGGCCCGCGCGGCCGGCAGGTGCACCGAAGGGTCCGGATGGCACAGCCGCTTGAGGTAGCCCGCCAGCAGATCGCTACGCTCCGCCTCCGGCAGATGCTCGGCGAACAGCGCCCATGCATCGGGGAAGACGCGCTTCAGCCCGTACAGGAACCAGTCCACCTCCGGCTGCCGACCGAGAAATACACCGCGCAGCACGCAGCCCATGACCCGCTCGGGGTGTTCCTGCGCATAGGCCAGCGCCAGCGTGGACCCCCAGGACCCGCCGAACAGCAGCCATCGCTCGATGCCGAGGAACCGGCGCAGCATCTCGATGTCCGACACCAGATGGGGCGTTGTGTTGTCGCGCAATTCACCCAGCGGGCGGGACCGGCCGGCGCCGCGCTGGTCGAAAATGATGACGCGCCAATGCCCGGGGTCGAAGAAGCGGCGATGCACCGCCCCCGCGCCGGCGCCGGGCCCGCCATGCAGGAACAGCACCGGCTGGCCGCGTGGATTGCCCACCTGCTCCCAATACATGACGTGGCCGCCCGACAGCGGCAGCAAGCCGGTTTCGTAAGGCGCGATATCGGGGAACAGGTCGCCGCGGGGCATCGGCTACCATGTGCCCAAGCCTGCGCCACACTGCAATGGTGCAACGGTTGCAGAAGCTGCAATCCGGTGGACCGGCGCGCGCGTGCGGCGGCGAAGGGCATCGGAACGCAACCTGACCCGCACGCGCATCTTCAACCGCGCTGATGATTCCACCCCGGCCCGATCTGTTCTAACATGTCCGTTCCATGGCAGAGACGCCCTCCGTCCAGCCCCGTTCCACCGCCGCCGGCCAGGTCGTCTGCGGCGTCTGCGCACGAGAGAGCCGGCAACCCCCTTTCCGACCGCCGCCTGCCGAGCAGGCGCCGGACCTCGACCTGCGTCCGGGCGAACCGGTGCGATCCTCAATGGCGCGCTGGCTGCAGCAATGCCCGCATTGCCACTACGCCGCGCCCTCGATCACCAAGGCGCATCCCGGTGCCGCTGCGGCCGTCTCGGCGGCACCGTTCCGGGCGTTGATCCAGGATGCCGGGCACCCGCCGCTCGCCCGGCGCTTCCTCGCCTGGGGCCATGTGCTGGAGGAAACCGGCGCGCTGCATGCCGCGGCCGAGGCAACCCTGCACGCCGCCTGGGTGGCCGATGATGCCGCCAAGCCCGACCTCGCCAGCGCCTGGCGCCAGGAAGCCGTGGCGCTGTGGCGCTCCGGGCCGCCGCTCGATGCGGAACAGACGGTGCGCGTCATCGATGCCCTGCGCCGGTCCGAGGCGTGGGAGGATGCCGATGCCACGGCCGCCGAACTCGCCATGCTGTCCCCGCCCGAGGCCGTGAGCCACGTCATCGCGCTGGAACGCCGCCTGGTGGCCGCGAAGGATGCCGGCCGGCACACGGTGGCAACCGCCCTGCCGCCGCCCGCGCGGCGGCCCCATGTCACGCATCGGCGCCGCGATCTGGCGTCGGGCGGCGTGTTCGGCTGGCTGCGGCGACTGTTTCGCAAGGACTGAACATCGATAGCGGCGGCCTTGCGTGACCACGGAGCGGATGGCAGTGTTATGCTATAACATCCCAGGTGTTGCTTCACCGTGAACCGTCGATCCCTTTTCGCCCTGCCGGCGCTGCTCGCCGCCCGCCCCGCCTCGGCCCAGCAGCCCGATCGGCTGCCGGTCGTCGCCTCCTTCTCCATCCTGGGCGACATGACCTCGCAGATCGGCGGGGACCGTATCGCGCTGCGCGTCATCGCCGGCCCGGATGTCGATGCCCATGGCTTCCAGGCCCGGCCATCGGATGTGGCGGCGCTGCGCCAGGCGAGGCTGGTGGTGCGCAACGGCCTGGGCTTCGATGCCTGGATGGACCGGCTGGTCGGCGCCGCCGGCTTCCGTGGTCCTGTCGCGACCGCGACCGACAGCATCACCGCGCGCGCCATGGCCGCCCACGACCACGGCCACTCCCATGGCGGGGCCGGGCGGCGGCAGTCCCACAGCGTCGGCCCGCGCAGCGTGCCTGACCCGCATGCCTGGCAGGATCTGCGGCTCGGCCAGGTCTATCTGCGCAACATCGCCGCCGCGCTGATCGCCGCCGACCCGGCGGGCGAGGCGACGTATCGGCGCAATGCCGAAGCCTATGGGGCGCGTCTCACCGCGCTCGATGCCTGGGTCCGCGCGCAGGTCGCCACCGTGCCGGCCGATCGCCGCCGCGTCGTCACCAGCCATGACGCCTTCGGATATTTCGCTGCTGCCTACGGCATCGAATTCCTTTCGCCGCAGGGGGTCTCGACCGAAGCCGAGCCTTCCGCCGCCGAGGTGTCGCGCCTGATCCGCCAGATGCGGGACCAGCGCATCACCGCCGTGTTCCTCGAGAACATGACCAATCCCGCCATGCTGCGGCGGATCGCGGCCGAGGTCGGCGTGACGGTCAGCGGCCGGCTCTACGCCGATGCGCTGTCCGCCGCCGATGGCCCGGCCCCGACATATGAGGCGATGTTCCGGCACAATGTCGGGCTGCTCGCGCCCGCGATGCGCGGCGGCGCTTCGTGACGCGCGCGGGCCTTGCCGCCGCCGCGCTGATCGCCTTCACGTTGCCCGCCGCGGCGCAGACCGCGGCGACATTGACGCAACCCCTGCCGGAGGTGACGCCACAGGCCGCCGGCGTGCGCTTCCCGCAATTCAGCGCCGAGATCGACATGAGCATGATCGGCGTCGGCACCACGACGGCCACCGATCAGGCCCGCACCGGCACCAGCGTGTTCCTGTTCGGCGAAGTCGCGATGGGCCTCGCGCTGACCGAGAATTTCTCCATCCAGGGCGTGCTGGCGACCGAACCGGTGGGGGAGGGCGATTCCACCGGAGGCTTTCCCGATGGTGGCCTCATCGGCTTCCAGCGCCAGGCGCTCTTCCTCGAACAGCTCTATGCCGAATTCAAGCCGGCCGACACGCTGGTGCTGCAAGGCGGCATCCTCGTCGCCCCCTTCGGCCGCGGCTACCACGACTTCCCCGGCATCCTCACCGCGGTCCGCGCGCATGAGGTCTATCTGGTGGACCAATCGCTCGGCGCCGCCGGCACTTGGACTTACCTGTCCGATCCGCGCTTCGGCGAACACGACATCTCGGCCGCCGTGTTCACGCTGGACCGCAGCTTCCTCACCGGCACCTACGTCACGTCGCGGCGCTGCTGCTCGGAACGCTATGAACGCTACAACCGCAACACGGCGGCGCAGGGCGGGCCGGGCAACAACGGCACCTTCAACAACGGCGTCGTCGCACTGGATGGCGACCGCATCCCGTTCCTGCCAGGCTTCTCCTACCACCTCGCGGTGATGTCGCTGGCGCCCGGGTCCGATGGCACGGCGCGCGAATGGGGCTATGCCGCCGGGGCGCGATACGAACATCGCTGGAATCGCGACCAGGCGACGCTGCTCTTTGCCGAGGGCGTGCAGTTCCGCAACGCCGGCGGCCGCCCGCGGGTCGACATCGAGACCAGTTCCATCGATGCCGACACCGGCGAGGAGATTGCCGGCACCGCCGAGACCACGTTGAGCGACCGCGTCACCTTCACCACGCTCGGCATTCAGCACCGCTTGGGCCGCTGGCGCGCCACCGCCGCCTGGCAGCAGCTGCGCCGCAAGCGCAGCATCGACGCGGTGCCGGCGGAGAATTGGTACGAGGCATCGGTCGGGCGCGAACTCGGTTCCGGCTTCAGTCTCGATCTCGGCTACCAATATGCACGATACGCCGATGAGGAGACCGGCAGCCGCGGCACGTCGCATTCCCTCCTCGCGCGGCTGCGATACACCGGTAGCCTCTGAAGCATGGCATGGTCCGGCCCATGAGGCCGGACACACCACCGCATTGGCTGCACCCGCGCGACACCGCGCAGGCGCGGCAAGCGCAGGCCGACATGGCCGCGCGCATCATCACGGTCGATGACCTGCCCCTGCCCATCCTGCGCATCGGCGGTGCCGACGTGTCCAACACGCGCTTCGACCCCACGAAGCGCGTCTATGCGGCGGTGGTCACGCGCGATGCCGTGACCGACGCCCCCATCGCCAGCGCAAGCGAAACGCGTATCGCCGATTTCCCCTACGTGCCGGGCTATCTCGGCTTTCGGGAAGTGCCGGCGCTCGTCGTCGCCTGGTCAAGGTTGCAGGTGAAGCCGGAGTTGCTGCTGGTGGACGGGCAGGGGATGGCGCATCCGCGCGGGCTGGGTGTCGCCTGCCATCTCGGGCTGGTGCTCGGCGTGCCAACGATCGGCGTGGCCAAATCCCTGCTGGTGGGGACAGCCGAGCCGGGCCCGGAACCAGGCGATACGGCACCGTTGCTGTGGAAGGGCCGATGCATCGGCACCGCCATCCGCACCCGGCGCGGCGCCAAGCCGCTCTATGTCTCCATCGGGCATCGCGTGTCGCTCGACACAGCCGTGGCCATCGTGGCCGCCGCCACGCGGGGCCGCCGGCTGCCGGCGCCGATCCGCGCCGCGCATGATGCCGCCAATGCCGCCCGGCGCGGCTTGCCCGCCGCGGATAGCCCGACTACCTGAAGGGCAAGCATCAACGAACAACAGCCCGGGAAGACATCCATGACGCTCCACCACACGCTGTCCCGCCGCGCGGCGATCGCGCTGGCCGCCGGCCTGCCGCTGGCCGCCGGCCGTGCCTCAGCGCAGGATTTCCCATCCCGCCCGATGCGCATCATCGTGCCCTATACGCCCGGCGGCACCACCGACATCGCCACGCGGCTGGTCGCCGAACCGCTCTCGCGCGTGCTTGGCCAGCCCGTGGTGGTCGAAAACCGCCCCGGCGCGAACAGCATCGTCGGTGCCGCCGCGGCCGCCACCGCCGCGCCGGACGGGACCACCCTGGTGATGGTGCTGCCAGCCCATGCCGCCAACGCCACGCTGCAGGCCGGCAAGATGCCGTTCGACGCGCTGACCTCCTTCGCGCCGGTCAGCCTGGTGGTGCAGGCGCCGCTGGTGCTCGCCGGCAGCAAGCACATCCCGGCCGAGGATTTCCGGGGCTTCGTCGAATACATCCGCGCCCGCCCCGGCCGCGTGAACTATGGGTCCAGCGGCATCGGCGCCACCGCCCATCTGGCGATGGAACAGATGCGCCTGCGCCTGGGGCTGACGATGGAGCACATCCCCTATCGCGGCACGCAGCCGGCGCTGCAGGACCTGATGGCGGGTAATATCGGGCTGATGTTCGACACCTACTCGACGCTCAAGCCGCAATTCGAGGGCGGCAACGTCCGCCCGCTCGGCATCGCCACCCTCACACGCCCCGATTTCGCGCCGAACCTGCCCACCATCGTCGAGGCCGGGCTGCCCGATTTCGCTGCGAGCTCCTGGTGCATGCTGCTCGCCCCGGCGCGGACGCCGGATGCGGTGACCGAACGCATCGCCCGCGAAATTCACGCCATCGTTCGCGAACCGGCGATGCGCCAGCGCCTGGAAGACCTCGGCTTCGTCATCGAAGGCCGCCCGCCGGCGGCGACCGGGGAGTTCCTGCGCGCCGAGGTCAATCGCTGGGGCGAGGTGATCCGCGCGGCGGATGTGCGGGTGGAGTAGGGCGGGGGGTTGGCGCCCCGGTCATGCAGGGCGCTGCCCCGTGCGCGAGGATATGTGGCGGTGATGCGCATCGGAGAGGGGCGTTGCCCCTCTCCAAACCTCACCCCACCAAAGGCTTAAGGCCTTTGGAAACCTCGACTTGGTGCTGAACGCCGGCGGTCGGTGCCCAACATGGATGACCCCTTCTTGGGCATGACAAACGCCAAGGTCCCGCGGTCCAGGGACCCATTGGTCCCTGGCGGGGTGGTTTGGAGGGGCAGCGCCCCTCCAATCTTCGCGCCCCTCTCCAAGAGCACGCGCCCCGTTCAATTCGCCGCCTCGGCCCGCGGCGCCGGCAGCGCATTCGCATCGCGCGGCAGCACCAGCCCCTGGCCTGCCTGTGGGGCTGTCCCTGCCGCCGCGGCACCCGGCCGGGATGGGAACCCGCCGGCATTCTGCACCACGGTACGCACGCCGCCCGCGGCCTCGTTCGCTGCCGCGAAGGCGACATCCCCCCAGAACCGGTCCAGCACGCCGACCGGCACCTCGTTCAGCTGCAGCACGCGGCCAAGATCCTCTCCGTCCTGGCGAGAGATGGTCCACAGCAGTTCGACGCGCTGCGTCCGGGTGCCGGGCTGGTTCACGACCGCGACCTGACCGGTGACGGCGAAGCGCGCACCCTGCGCGGTTTCCTGCACCAGCATGCCTTCGGTGACGAGGGCATCCCGCAGCCGCGCCGTCAGTGCCTGGTTGCCATCCCCCGGTGCGCCACGGACCATGGGCACATAGATGCGCGGCGGGCCGCTGGCGGCCAGCGCGGCGGGGTCATTGCCCTTGCGGGCGGCCTCGGCGCGCAGCAGCAGGTCGGCGATGCGCGGGGCGGCTTCGCGGGCGACGCGGCGCATCACCTCGGGGTTCGCAGCCGACCAGTCCCGCGCCGGGATGCGGTTGCCCAGCGTGGCGCCCTGCTGGCGGCCATCCGGGTCCGTCAGCACATAGCGCGGCACCACGGCGTTGCCCTGCATGGTGGCTTCGATCGTCAGGCGCCAGTCGAGCGGCAGGGGTTCGGTCGCGGAGGCCGGCACTTCGGCGGTCAGCAGCGCCGCGGACAGCGTCTCGGCGAAGCCCATGGCCTGCGCCCCGGTCAGCAGGGCGGAGTCGGGCGCCGGCACGGCAAGCCGATAGGCCGGCGGCGCCGCCAGCGCGCCCGCCTGGCCTCCCGGATTGCCGCGGAAGGGCTGCGGCAGGTCGCCGCAGGCCGGCAACGCCAGCGCCAGGGCGACTGCCGCGCCGCGCAGGGCGCGGAAGGACAAGGACATCAACCGCTGTACTCCGGTTTGTGGCACGTCAGATGACCGCGATGCAGGTCGCGAGCATGGTCAGCAGGATCATCAGCCCGAACATGTAGAGGTAGGGCATGGCTGGTATCACCCGCCGGTCGCGATGGCCGATAGCTGATGCCCGATCGGGCCGCCGCCCGCCAGCGTCCGGCGGCGATGGCTGAAGAAGGCATCCTCCTGCGCCAAGGTGTCGTGCGGCGTCACCTCGGCCCCGACGCCAGCCGCGGCCAGGCGCGCGGCGCAATACCCGGCCAGATCGAACTGCCAGCGATCCGGCCGCGCGCCATCGGCGAAGAAGCGCGCATCGGCGGCGTCGCGGGCGACCACGACGCCGCGCAGGTCCGCGGCGACCTCATAGGAAGGCTGCCGGATGCACGGGCCGACGGCGGCCACGATCCGGTCGCGCCGGGCGCCGAGGGCGAGCATCGCCTCGATCGTCGCCTCCAGCACGCCGGCCACTGCGCCACGCCAGCCGGCATGGGCCGCGCCGATCACACCCGATCGGGCATCGGCGAACAGCACCGGCGCGCAATCGGCCGTCACGACCCCGAGTGCAAGCCCGGGACGGCGCGTCACCAGCGCATCGGCAACCGGGCGGTCCGTTTCGGGCCAAGGGGCATCGAGCACCGCGACGTCGATCCCGTGCACCTGGGTCAGCCCGGCCAGGGCGTTGCCCGGCACGCCCAGCGCATCGGCGGCACGGCGGCGGTTTTCGCGCACCGCATCCGGGTCGTCCTTCGACGAAACCGAGCAGTTCAGCGCGGCGAAGGGGCCGGCCGAGACGCCGCCGCGCCGGGTGAAAAAGCCATGGGTCAGGCCCTGCTGGGCCGAAAGAGTCGCGGCGGTGACGAATTCGGCCATCAGGGTTCCTCGAAGCCGGGCAGGGTCGGCAGGGCGGGATGGCAGAGGCAGAGCGCCTTGAACAGCCGTCCCATGTATTCCGGGGCGGTCAACCGTTGCGCCGCGGACAGGTGGCGCTTCGCCCCGCCCGGGTCCAGCCGCGCCAGCATCGCCGAGCGCGCATGAAGCCCGAGCCGCGCCAGGAAGACCCCCTGCGGCAGCGGCCCCATAACCCGCGCCCCCGCGCCGCGCCCGGCTTCGGCCAGCGCGGCGAAATCGACATGGGCGGTCAGGTCTGCCGTCCCCGCCGGGCCGAGCGGGTCCGCCACGCCATGCGCGGCCATGGCCTGGAGGCTGTCGCCGAAGGCCGATTGGGCCGGGCCGTAATCGAGGAACAGCGCGGTGCCGCCCTCGGCCGCGATGCGGGCGCCGAGGGCCGCGGCCACGGTGCGGGCCGGTTCGTTCACCTCCTGCACCGCGCCGTCCTCGGCCTGGGGGGGCAGGGGTGGGGCAGCGATGGCTGGGGCTTCGACGAAGGCGCCGTCCCTGACGAAACGTTCCAGCCAGGCGTCGCCGCGGCGGATGAACTGGCGGATTGGCAGGGCATCGAGGAACTCGTTGCCGATGATGATGGCCGGGCCAGGCGGCAAACCCGCGATGTCGTCATGCCAGCCGGCCACCGCGGTGCCGAGCCGCGCCGCCTGCACCTGCCGCAGGCGGGGGGAGATTTCCACCAGATGGACACGCAGGGCGGCGCGGAAATCGGGTGCCATCTCGGCGGCGGCGCGCAGCGCATCGGCCATCAAGGTGCCGCGACCGGGCCCGAGTTCGACCAGCAGCACCGGGTCTGGCCGGCCCATCGCGTCCCAGGTGACGGCCGCCCACAGGCCGAGGCATTCGCCGAAGGCCTGGGTGATCTCCGGTGCGGTGGTGAAGTCGGCGAAGGGGTCGCGCGCGGCGTAATAAGCCGCAACGGCGCGGGCCATGAAGTGGTCGAGGCGTTCGGTCATCGGCGCGAAGGTTGGAGGGGCGCTGCCCAATGCGCGGGACTATGTGGCGATGGTGGTCCTTGGAGAGGGGCGTCGCCCCTCTCCAAACCTCCCCCCACCAAAGGCCTAAGGCCTTTGGGAACCTCAATTTCGGTGCTGAACGCCGTCGGTCGATACCAGGATGAGTGCTCCGTGCCTGACACCACGCCAAGGTCCCGCGGTCCAGGGACCCGTTGGTCCCTGGCGGGGTGGTTTGGAGGGGCAGCGCCCCTCCAATCGTCCCGCCCGGTGGGCGTTGGCTCCCTCCGAACTTCACCCCCGCAAAGTCTTGAGGCCTTTGGAAACCTCAACCTTGGTGCTGCGCGGAAGGACGACGCTGCCATGCCTGCCACCGGAAAAGGCGCCAAGGACCCGCGGTCCAGGAGGCCGCCGCCTCCTGGCGGGGTGGCTTGGAGGCGCAGCGCCCCTCCATTCTCCGCGCCGACCGGGCAACGACCCTCACGCATCCGCCGTCCGCGCCCGCAGCATCAGCCACCCGCCGACCAGGATCATCGGCAGTGACAGCAACTGCCCCATCGTCGCCCCCGCGACCAGGAACCCCAGATGGGCGTCGGGCTGGCGGAAGATCTCGCCGACCATGCGTGCCACGCCGTAGCCGGCGAGGAAGGCGCCGGACAGGAAGCCGCGCCGGGCGCGCAGCGTCTCACTGCGGACGAGGATCATCAGCAGCGTGAACAGAGCGATGCCTTCGAGGCCGGCCTGATACAATTGCGACGGGTGGCGCGGTTCCGGCCCGCCCGTGGGGAAGACCATCGCCCAGGGGACGTTGGGGGCGACGCGGCCCCACAGTTCGCCATTGATGAAATTGGCGAGCCGGCCGAAGAAGATCCCGATGGGCACGACGCAGACCACGCGGTCCCCGAAGGCGACCCAGTCGATCGCATTTCGGCGGCAATAGATGAAGGTCGCGACGATGACGCCGAGCGCCCCGCCGTGGAACGACATGCCACCATGCCAGACCGCCAGCGCTTCCAGCGGCTGGGTGATGTAGTAGCCGGGCCGGTAGAACAGCACATAGCCCAGCCGCCCGCCCAGGATGATGCCGAGCGTCACCCAGGTGACGTAGTCGTCCACCTGTTCGGCGGTGGCGACCTGCGGGGTGCGCTGCACCAGCGACCGCGCCAGCCGCCAGCCGAGCACGATGCCGGCGATATAGGCCAGCGCGTACCAGCGGATGGCGATCGGTCCGATCTGGACCATCACCGGGTCGATCATCGGGAAGGGAATGGCGAAGAACATCAGGCGAAGGGGTCCTCGGCGTTGGCCAGCACGTCCTGGACGTAGGATCGGACGCCGTCCTCGACGGATGTGGGTGGGTGGTCGAAGCCGGCGCCGCGCAGGCGGTCCATCCGCGCTTCGGTGAAGTACTGGTATTTGCCGCGAAGGTCTTCGGGCATCGGCACGAAGCGGATATCGGCATTGCGGCCGAGCGCGGCATAGATCGCCCGCGTCAGGTCGAGGAAGCTGCGCGCCTGGCCCGACCCGATGTTGTACAGCCCCGAGGCCTGTGGGTTGCCCGCCAGCCACAGCATCGCCGCGACGCAGTCATCCACATGGACGAAGTCGCGCTTCTGGTCGCCATCGGCGATGCCGTCCCGGTCCGAGGCGAACAGCGTCGCCGGGTCGCCGGCCATGATCTGCCGGTATTTGTGCAGCACCACCGAGGCCATGCGGCCCTTGTGATGCTCGTTCGGGCCATAGACGTTGAAGAAGCGCAGCCCGGCCCACATCGGCGGACGCTTGTGACTGCGGACGAGCATCTGCGCGACACGCCGGTCGAAGGCCAGTTTCGACCAGCCATAAAGGTTCAGCGGGCGCAGCTTCGCCAGCGCCTCGGCGCGCAGATCGTCCTCGAAGCCCTGCGACCCGTCGCCATAGGTCGCCGCCGAGGACGCATAGATGAAGGGCACCCCCGCATCCGCGCACCAGTCCCACAGCATCTGCGGCAGGGCGATGTTGGTCGCCGCCACCAGGTCGCCATCGGTTTCGGTGGTCGCGCTGATCGCGCCCATGTGGAACAGCGCGCTGACGGGCGGCGCCTTGGCGAGGAATCCGGGCAGGTCGTCGGGGGCGACGATGCCGGCGATCGGGTGCTTGGCGAGGTTGCGCCACTTGAGGCCCTGGCGCAGGCGATCGACCACCACCACTTCCTCGCCACGGGCGCAGAGGCTGGCGACCAGGTTGGAGCCGATGAAACCGGCCCCGCCGGTGACAATATGCATGTTTCGCCGCTTCCGTGCCGGCCCTTGAGGCAGGGGCGCGGGCGGTATAGGCCCCCCCGGGACGGCCCGGCAAGGCGAGCGCCCCAGACAGGAGACCAGGCGATGAACAACGACAGCGGCCGCCCGAAATTCATGGACGACATCGCCGGCATGGCCGGCGGGGCATTTTCGGTGCTGGCGGGCATCCGGACTGAAATGGAACAGATGGCCAAGGCCCAGACCGAGGCCATGATCCGCAAGCTGGACCTGGTGAAGCGGGAGGAACTGGATGCCGCCATGGAAGTCGCCCGTCGCGCCCGCGAACAGGTCGAGGCGCTTGAGGCCCGCGTCGCCGCGCTGGAGGAGCAAGCCACCACTCCGGCCCCTGGCGCGGAACCTTCACCCGGCGTCTGAAGACAACATTGCAACCTTAGCGGGCTTGCAGCGCCATTTCGCGTCTGCGTAGTCTGCCATTAGTTGTTGCCCGCCCGATTCGCCCCCAACATCTTGTGGGCCTCGGGCGGCGCTCCAGGGCAAGGAGGTGCCGCATGTCCGCCTCTCTCCAGTTGGACCGCGATCGCGCGACCAACCCGTTGGACATCCTCGAGCAGATCATCGCCTCCAACGAATGGGCCTTTGAGCGCCGTTCGGACGGGGAAATGGCCGCCGAGGCTCCCGGGAAATGGTGCGACTACGGCCTGCATTTCTCGTGGTCGCACGAAATCAGCGCCATGTCCTTCACCTGCGCCTTCGACCTGAAGGTGCCGGCGGAGGCGCGCGACAAACTGTACGAACTCCTCGCCCTGGCGAATGATCGCCTGTGGATCGGCCATTTCGGCATCGAGGCCGAGGACGGCGTGCCCGTCTTCCGCCATTCCGTCCTGCTGCGCGGCGCGCAGGGCGCGAGTGCCGAGAGCCTTGAGGACATGGTCGATATCGCGATCACCGAATGCGAGCGTTTCTTTCCCGCCTTCCAGTTCGTGCTGTGGGGCGGCAAGGCGCCGGCCGACGCGCTGGCGGCGTCCATGCTGGATTGCGTGGGCGAGGCCTGAGCGTCTGTTTGGGACTGCGCCCTGGGGCGCAGTCTCATGTCCGGTGCGAGCTGTCACCGGACATCTCTGACCAACCCCCCGGCAATGCGCGGTTCGCCGCTGGGCCAGGCAGGCGCCGGTCATCGCCCACCTGTCCGGTTCGCCTCTTGATGCTGAATTCGCGATGTTCCCCGGGCGACATGGTTTCGACGGCGGCGTAAACCGGCGCTGTCAGCTGGCGCCGGGACCGGGAATCCTTGTTCGGGCTGGCATGCACCCGAATCCGAGGACCGATTCCCATGCGCCGCGACTTCCTGAAGATGTTCCCCCTCCTCCTCGCCGCGCCGATCGCGGCCTGCGTGCCTCGCGGCGAGTATGAGGAACTGCAGCGCGCCTATCGCGAATTGCAGTCCCGCTACACCGCCGACCAGGCGACGATCACGATGCTGGAAGGGCGACTGAAGGTCACCATGACCGACCGCATCCTGTTCCCATCGGGCGGATACACCATCAACGCGCGGGCGCGGGAGGAACTGCACAAGATGGTCCCGACCCTGCGCAGCCTGCAGAGCACCCGCGTCATCGTCGAGGGCTACACGGACACCACGCCGGTCTCGCGCGAAATGCGCCAGAGCGGCATCGCGTCGAACCTCGACCTGTCCTCGCGCCGGGCGGATACGGTGGCCGACGTACTGATCTCGGGCGGCGTGCCGCGCAACATCGTCTCGGCGGATGGGCGCGGTGAAGCCAACCCGGTCGCATCGAACAGCACGCCGGAAGGGCGGGCGCAGAACCGGCGCATCGAAGTGACGCTGGTCGGGCCGGGAAACTGACCGGGCGCACCGGTTCCGCCGCGTTGAGGCGCGCCGCCCCATAGGCGCCGATATGTCTTCGCCGGGTATCTCGGAGAGGGGCGTCGCCCCTCTCCGAACCTCACCCCACCAAAGGCTTGAGGCCTTTGGAAACGTCAACTTTGGTGCTGGCCTCGGAGGCTGGTCCAACGACCAACATGCCATCATCGCGCCCGAAAAATGGGAACGCTCGACCGCGGCTCGCTCCCCTGCACGGCTCTCTGTCGTGTGAAGCGGGGCCGGTGACGGACGCTAAATCATTCAGTTTTGAATAGCGTGAACGTCGCGGCTTTGCGCGCCGCGCTTGATTCGCATCAAAGTGCCGCCGCCCTGTTGCGCGCCACCCTGCCGCCACGAAAGCGGAGGAAAAGCCATGCGCGCACGCGAGATCATGACCGCCGACCCCGTGACGGTTCCGCCCGAGACGCCGCTTGAAGCCGTGGCTGCCCTGATGGCGGAACGCGGCATTTCCGGATTGCCGGTGATCGATGATGCCGGGGTGCTGGTCGGGGTGGTGACGGATGGCGACCTGATGCGCCGCCTGTCGGCCAAGGAGGACAAGCCCGCCTCGTTTTTCGCCGCCTTGCTCGGCGGCCATCCCGACCAGGCCATGGCTTATGCCCGCGCCCATGGCCGCCGCGTGCGCGACGTGATGAGCACCGACCTGGCGACGGTGGATGAGGAGACGACGGTCGAGGAAGTGGCGCAGATCCTCGAACGCAAGCGCATCCGCCGCGTGCCGGTGCTGCGTGGCAAGCAACTGGTCGGCGTCGTCTCGCGCGCCGACCTGCTGCGCGCGGTGATGGCGCCGGTGTCCTCGGATACGGACGGGGAGGCATCTGACCCGCGCATCCGGCGTGATCTCTTCTCCCGCATGGCGGCGGAACCCTGGGTCAGCACGCGATTTGTCTTTCCCGCCGTGAAGGACGGCGTGGTGACGTTCCACGGCTTCCTGGGCGCGAAGGAGGCGACCGCCCTTCGCGTGCTCGCCGAAGGCGTGACAGGCGTGAAGCAGGTGGTGTTCGACACCGCCACCATGCCGGCGATCATGATCGGGGCGCCCTGAGGGGCGTGTGACGGAGCGGGGGCGCGGGAGGTGCCTCGGAAGGGGCTTTGCCCCTCTCCAAACCTCACCCCACCAAACGCTTAAGGCCTTTGGAAACCTCGACTCGGTGCTGAACGCCCTGCGTGACCAACGCCAAGATTCCGCGGTCCAGGGACCCGTTGGTCCCTGGCGGGGTGGTTTGGAGGGGCAGCGCCCCTCCAATCTTCGAACCTATGGCGTCGCCCATACTGCATGGTGCCACGCAAATCCGGTGCCGCGCTTCTTCAATCCGCACGCCAACAACCCTCAGTCGATGCTGAGGTTCAGCCGCTTCACCATCCGATCCTCATAGACCGCGCGTTCGCGTGCGAAGGCGGTATAGGCCGCCGGCCCGAGGTATTCGTCGGGCATGT
The DNA here is from genome assembly GCA_022842185.1 of Acetobacteraceae bacterium. Taxonomy (GTDB): domain Bacteria; phylum Pseudomonadota; class Alphaproteobacteria; order Acetobacterales; family Acetobacteraceae; genus Neoroseomonas. Next base: position 34,279 of record JALHQB010000037.1, on the reverse strand, counting down.
CGTTACGCGCCATATAGGCCTGCATCGGTGTGCTCATCTGCATCTTGTGGAACGCCTGGTGCAGGAACTCCGTCACCTCCGGGTCCATCCCCTTCGGCCCGGCGATGCCGTAGGGGGAGGTGACCGACATGCCGTAGCCGAGGTCGAGCAGCGTCGGCGTATCGGGGAAGGATCGCAGCCTGGTGCGCGTCCAGACCGCCAGCAGCTTCAACTGCCCGGCTTCGACGGCCGGCTGCCAGGCGTTTGAATTGGCGATGCAATCGATCTGCTTGCCCAGCAGCGCGGTGATGTTCTCGCTGGTCCCGCGGAACGGGATGTGCAGCATCGGCGCATTCTCCCGCTCGCATAATTCTTCCTGCGCGAGGTGGTTGGAGGTGGCGATGCCCGAGGTGCCGTAGGTCAGTTCACCGGGCTTGGCACGCGCCGCCGCCCACAGGTCGGCCAGCGAATTCCACCCTGAATCCGGACGCACCACATGGCCGAAGACGAAGCCCGATTGCTGCATGATGTAGGTGAAGTCGTTCACCGGGTCCCAGGTCGGGCGCCGCGTGAGGAAAGGGTGGCGCAGCACCGAAAGATGGTGATGCGCGATGGTGTAGCCGTCCGGCCGCGCCTGCGACGTGAGCTGGATCGCGGCCAGCGTGCCGCGCGCGCCGGGGCGGTTCTCGATGATCAGCGGCTGGCCGAATTCCTGCTGGAATATCTCGGCCTGCAACCGCATGAAGCCATCGAGCGTGCCGCCCGGCGCCCAGGGGATCAGGAAGCGCACGGGGCGGTTGGGAAACCGCCCCTGGCCGAGCGAAGGCCGCGCCAGCAGCGGCAGCGCCGCCCCGGCGAGGAGGATGCGTCGCGCGATCATGGTGCCCGCCCTCAGCCGTCGAGGGACAGGTTCAGGCGGCGCACCATGGCCTTCTCGTATTCGACACGCTCGGCGATGAAGGCGCGGTAGGTCTGGGTGTCCTGATAGACCAGCGGCATGTCGAAGCGGGATCGGACGTCGGTGTTCTCCGGCGTCATCAGCGCGTCCTTCATCACGTCGTGGAGCACGCGCACCACGCCTTCATCCATGCCCTTCGGGCCGGACACGCCATAGGGCGAGGTGACCGTCAGGTCGTAGCCGAGTTCGACGAGCGTGGGCACGGTGGGGAAGCGGCGCACGCGCTCGGCGGTCCAGACCGACAGGGCGCGCATCTGCCCGTTCTCGACGAAGGGTGCCCAGGTGGAGCTGTCGCAGACCATCTCCACCTGCCCGCCGAGCACGGCCGTCACCGCCTCGTTCGAACCTCGGAAGGGAACGTGGGTGAGCTGCACGCGTTCCTTTTCCTGGATGCTCTCCATCGCCAGGTGGTTGGTCGTGCCGATGCCCGAGGTCGTGAAGTTCAGCTTGCCCGGGTTGGCGCGGGCATAAGCGATCATCTGCTGCCAGGTCTGGAACGGGCTGTCGGCCTTGACGGCGCAGCCGAACAGCCAGCCCGTCATGCCGATGATGTGGGTGAAATCGGCCACCGGGTCCCATTGCGGAGTGCGCATCATCCATGGCCGGCGCAGCACCGAAAGATGCATCTGGGTCAGCATGTAGCCATCCGGGCGGCCCTGCTGCGCCACCTGCATCGGCCCGAGGGTCCCCCCGGCACCCGGCCGGTTCTGGATCACGACCGGCTGGCCCAGGGTGCGGGTGGCGATATCGGCGATCGAGCGCAGCTGGACATCGGCCGAGCCGCCGGCCGGCCAGGGCACGACAAGCTGGATCGGCCGGTCGGGGTAGCGGGGCTGGGCGCGGGCGATGCCCGGCGTGGCAAGCGCTGCCGCACCCGAAAGGATCAGAAGGCGACGCGTGGCGTTCGGGCCACGGGGGTTCCGGTCAGTCATCGAACATTCCTCCTCCGGGCGGCAGATCTGGCGGTGCCTGCCCATATGACGCAGAGGATAGGCAAGGCCCGGCGCCGTTCCCAGTGGTTTCGCAAGCCTTGATCCCGCATCGCAGCAGGGGCAGTTTCCGCCCGCCATTCCAGAACCCGAGCGCAGGACCACCGATTCATGTCCGAAACCTTCGATGTCATCGTGATCGGCGCCGGCCCCGGCGGCTATGTCTGCGCCATCCGCGCCGCGCAGCTGGGCCTCAAGGTCGCCTGTGTCGAGAAGCGGGAGACGCTGGGCGGCACCTGCCTGAACATCGGCTGCATCCCGTCCAAGGCGCTGCTGCATTCCTCGGAAGTGTTCGAGGAGACGTCGCACCATCTGGCCGAACAGGGCATCATCGTCGGCCAGGTCGGGCTGGACCTGGCGAAGATGCAGGCGCGCAAGGGCGAGGTCGTCGGCGCCAACGTCAAGGGCGTCGAGTTCCTGTTCAAGAAGAACAAGGTCACCTGGCTGAAGGGCGAAGGGAAGATCACCGCGCCGGGCACCGTGAATGTGGCCGGCACCGACTATGCCGCCAAGCACATCGTGATTGCCACCGGATCGGAATCCACCCCGCTGAAGGGTGTGGAGGTCGATGAGACGCGCATCGTCACCTCCACCGGCGGGCTGGATTTGGCCGAAGTGCCGAAGACCATGGTGGTGATCGGCGCCGGGGTGATCGGGCTGGAACTGGGTTCCGTCTGGCGCCGCCTGGGCGCCGAGGTGACGGTGATCGAATACCTCGATGGCATCCTGCCCGGCATGGATGGTGAGATCCGTAAGCAGTTCGAACGGCTTCTGACCAAGCAGGGCTTCAAGTTCCGCCTGAAGTCGAAGGTCACCAGCGCGGTGGCCGATGCCACCGGCGTGACGCTGAAGGTCGAACCCGCGGCCGGCGGCGATGCCGAGGAACTGCGCGCCGATGTCGTGCTGCTGGCGATCGGCCGGCGGCCCTATGTCACGGCACTCGGCCTCGATGCCGTGGGCGTGGCGCTGGACGAACGCGGCAGGGTCAAGACCGACGCGCAGTTCGCCACCAACATCCCCGGCATCTACGCGATCGGCGATGCCATCACCGGCGCGATGCTGGCCCACAAGGCCGAGGATGAAGGCTACGCGCTGGCGGAGATGCTGGTCGGGCAGAAGCCGCACATCAACTACGATGCCATCCCCGGCGTGGTGTACACATGGCCGGAAGTCGCCGCCGTGGGCGCCACCGAGGAGGCGCTGAAGGCCGCAGGCACCGCCTACAAGGTCGGCAAATTCCCCTTCACGGCGAATGGCCGCGCGCGGGCGATGGGCGCGACGGACGGCTTCGTGAAGATCCTGGCCGACAAAGCGACGGACAAGGTGCTCGGCGCGCATATCATCGGGCCGGATGCGGGCACGCTGATCGCCGAGATCGCGCTGGCGATCGAATTCGGGGCGAGCGCCGAGGATGTGGCGCGGACCAGCCACGCGCATCCCTCGTTGAATGAGGCAGTGAAGGAAGCCGCGCTCGCCGCCTGGGACAAGGCCGTGCACATCTGAAGTGTGCCGGCCGCCTTGCCCGAGGCGGCTGGTCACGCCCTGCGCCGAGCCGTCGCACCGGGAGGGGCGCTATGCCGGCATTGCGGTGCGTGTACGGTGAGGTATCGAATTGGAGGGGCGCTGCCCCTCCAAACCACTCCGCCAGGGACCGACGGGTCCCTGGACCGCGGGATTTTGGCGTTTGTCATGCAAGGCGGTCCCTGCCCGGCCCAGTACCGAGAATGGAGCATTTGTGTTGGTACCGCCCCCCGGCGTTCAGCACCAAAGTGGAGGTTTCCAAAGGCCTTAAGCCTTTGGTGGGGTGAGGTTCGGAGAGGGGCGACGCCCCTCTCCGAGACACCGCCTCCCCGCAAACCCCAGCCGCGCCCCGGTTGCACCTGGCGAAGACGCGGGCCATGTGCGCCGCCATGATCATCCTGCGTCCCTCGGTCTCCCGCAAAGCGACGGGCTGGTCGCTGCTCGTCCTCGGCGTGCTCGGCTGCGTCCTGCCTTTTCTGCAGGGATTCCTGTTCCTGGTGCTGGGCGTCTTTGTGCTGCGCGACCAGCATATCTGGGCGGCGCGGCGGTGGGGCTGGGTGGCGGGCCGCTGGCCCCAGCATGTCGGCCGGGTCGAGGCGATGGAGGCTTCGTTGGGCCGTCGCATGGCGGGAGCGGCCGACCGCATCCGGCGCCTGTTCAGCCGGGCGTAGAGTCGACCGCGCCGGACTGGCATCGGCGGGGTGCGTGACGATACTCGATCAAGCCGAACCTGCAGAATGCTCCGAGGGCCGCCAGGCCGCGCGCCCTGATGGTCGCCCGCCACGCCGAGGGCTCGTTTTTCGGGTCCAATGGTCTATGTCCCACCCATGAATCGTCTCTGGCTGTTCCTAGGCGCCCTGACGGGCCTCGCCGCCGTGGCCCTCGCGGCCTGGGCCGCCCATGGCGCGCCCGCCGGCTTCGCCGCGGGGCCACGCCGGGCGGTGGACAACGCGCTGATGATCCAGGGCTGGCACGCCTTCGCGCTCATCGCCGCGGGGCTTATGGCCGAACGCGGCAGCCGCCTCGCGCATCTGGCCGGGGCGGCCTTCGCGATCGGCACGGTGCTGTTCTGCGGCGCGGTGTGGTGGGGGGTGCTGGGCCGCCCGGCGCTCGGCCCGGTGGCCCCGGCCGGGGGGATGACCCTGATGGCTGGCTGGGCGTTGCTCGGCCTGGCGGCCCTGCGGCGATGATCCGCGCCGCCTACCTCGCCGCCGAGGGTTTCGAGGCCGACCTGACCGAGGATCTGCGCCGCGGTGGCGCGCGCATCGATGCCTGGCACGGACGGCTGGCTCTTTCGCCCGATGCGCCGGTCGCCGCCCCCTGGGCGCTGGACACCTGGACCGACCCGCGGGAGATCCCCATGCCCTCGGTCAAGGCGGGCGCCGATGCGCTGCGGGCCATGCAACGCAACTGGGCGCATTTTCCGCTATTGCATCATCGCCGATCCGCGCTGCTGGCCGAACGGTTGCCGCCGGTGAAGGCCCGTCCGCTGGTTTTTCCCGAACCCGCGCCGACCGGGCATCTCGGCGCCTGGACGCTGCTGGCGCCCGACCGGATGCTGGCCAGCCCGACCAAGACCAGCCCCTTCGTCAATGGCGAAGTCCATTTCGCCGAGGACCGCGAAGGCCCGCCATCGCGCGCATACCTGAAACTGTGGGAGGCGCTGACGCGCCTCGGCCGCCATCCCGGGGCGGGCGAGACCTGCCTGGACCTCGGCGCATCACCCGGGGGTTGGACCTGGGTGCTGGCGCGTCTTGGCGCGCAGGTGGTGGCGGTGGACAAGGCGCCGATCGACCCGGCCATCGCCACGATGCCCGGCGTTTCCTGCCGGCAGGAGAGCGCCTTCGGCATGGAACCCCGGCAGGAAATGCCGGTCGATTGGCTGTTCTCCGACATCATCTGCTACCCGGACCGCCTGCTCGGCCTGGTGCGACGCTGGATCGAGGCGGGGGCGGCGCGGAACATCGTCTGTACGCTGAAGTTCCAGGGCGAGACGGACCACGATGCGGCAGCGGAATTCGCTGCGATTCCAGGGGCCTGCGTGTTCCATGGCTTCAACAACAAGCATGAACTGACTTTCGCGCGGCTGGAGCCGGGCCTGGATTGACGCCGCCCGCGGCGGCGCTGGCACGGCGGCTGCAATGTCCTGCCTGCGCCAGGACGGCGTGGCCCGACAGAAGGACGGGTAGCAGACCAACACGGAGTACGCGGCCATGCAGATCATCCCGGAACGGACCCCCACCGCCCCCCAGGCGATCCGGGCGATCCGCATGCAGAGCCAGCAGGATGCGGCTCGGCTCCAGGCCGCCGGCGGACGACAGGATTTCGCCGCCACGCTGCAAAACCTGCAGCACCGCCCCGCCAACATGGCAGGGCCGGGGACACCCACGAGCAACACGCTCGCCGCCCTGCTCCAGCGACTGGACACCGACCAGGATGGACGGATCACGTCGCTGGAGCTGCGGGCTGCGACCACCCGGCAGGATGCGCCGGTGGCCGCCGCGACGACAGCGGAACCGTGATCCGGCGCGACAGGTCGCCGTGTCCTGGGTGATTCCACCGGATCGCGATCTGCTCTAGCAGTGGCGCATGGATGTCATGCCGCCAGTTCGCCGGCCGGGATCGCGCAGGCGCGGCGCGATCGCCATCGCCCGGCGGGTGATGTATGCGGCGGCGTCCGACCGCATTTCCCTGACCGCCGCGGGCTGCGCCTTCTATGCCATGCTGGCGCTGTTCCCGGGCATCTTCCTGCTGGTGCTGGTCTATGGCCTGGCCTTCGACAGCGCCACCGTCGAACCGCAGCTGGATGTGCTGCGTGAACTGGTGCCGCCCGACACCTTCGCCCTGATCGCGGACCGGCTGCACGCGCTGGTCGCGCAGCCTCGGCCGGTGATGAACTGGGGCGCCATCGTCTCCGGCGCCGTCGCGATCTGGTCGGCATCGGCCGGCACGCGGGCCATGCTCGGGGCGCTCAACATGGCGCACAACGCGTTGGAGACGCGCGGCTTCTTTCATTACCATTCGCTGGCCATCGGCATCACGCTGGGGGTGACGATGGCGGCGACGCTGGCCATCGCGTCACTGGTGGCGCTGCCGGGCGTCGCGGCGCTGCTCGGCCTGCCTTCGCCCCAGGCCTGGACTCTGCGCGGCCTGTCGATGGGCACGCTGCTGCTGTTCGTCTTCATCGGGCTGATCGTGGTGTATCGGCTGGGACCGTCCGGGGCGCATCCCGGGCTGGTCTGGACCTTGCCGGGCGCCATCATCGCCACGGTGATCTGGGCGGCGGCATCCTTCGGCTTCACGCTGTATGTGTCCAACTTCGCCACCTATGACCTGATGTACGGGCCGCTGGGTGCCGTGGTGGTGCTGCTGATGTGGTTCTGGGTGTCCGTCTATGTCGTTCTGCTCGGGGCCGAGCTGAACGTCGCGTTGATGGAGGCGCATGCCTCGACGAAGCACTGACGCGCGGGCAGGATCGCGGGCAGGAGGAACGCCCGCCATGCCGTTGCCGGTGATTGCCGAAATCCGCGTGCGTGCGGTGGATGCGCCGCTCGACCCGCCGCTGCGCAACAGCCTGAACGTGATCCCGCGCGCGCCGCTGGTGATCGTGGATGTGCGGACGGCGTGCGGTGCTGCCGGCACGTCCTATGTGTTTCCCTACACGCCGGCCGCGCTTGGGCCGACCGCGGCCCTGGCGCGCAGCCTCGGCGCCGGTCTGGTCGGCCGGCCTTTGGCGCCGGCGACGATCTGGCGGGACCTGCATGATGCCGGGCGTATCCTGGGCACCGAGGGGCTGGTGCAGATCGCGTTGTCGGGCATCGACATGGCGCTGTGGGATGCGCTGGCGGTGCACGCCGGGTTGCCGCTCTGCGCGCTGCTGGGCGGGGAACCGAGGCCTGTGCCGATCTATGCCTCCCTGCGCGGCTGGGGGCCGGCGATGCTGGCGGAAGAAGCGGGGCGGGCGGTGGCGAGCCTCGGCGCGCGATGGGTGAAGTTCAAGATCGGCCATGCGCGGCTGGATGATGACCTCGACACCGTGCGCGCCGTGCGTGATGCGGTGGGCGATGGGGTCGGCATCCTGGTGGACTACAATCAGGCGCTGACCCTGCCCGAGGCCGAACGGCGCGGTCGCGCGCTGGAAGCACTGGACATTCGCTGGCTGGAGGAACCGCTGCCGGTGCAGGACGATGCCGGGCTGGCGGAATTGTCCCGCCGGCTGACCGTGCCGGTGCAGGGCGGCGAGAATTGGTGGGGGCCGGCTTCGATGCAGCGCGCGCTGGCGGCCGGCGCGGTGGATCTGTGCATGCCCGATGCGATGAAGATCGGCGGCGTGACCGGCTGGCAGCGCGCGGCGGCGATCGCGGCCGCGCATCGCGTGCCGATGTCATCCCACATCTTCATCGAGGCCAGCGTGCATCTGATGAATGTGACGCCGACCGCGCATCTGCTGGAACACCTGGACGTGGCAGCGCCGTTGCTGGAGACACCGCTGGTGATCCGCGACGGCATGGCGCAGGTGCCCGACCGGCCCGGCATGGGCATCGTGTGGAATGAGGCGGCGCTGACGCAGCACGCCGCGGATGTGTGAACAGGAGAGAAGCCGATGCGCGCCGCCTTCGTCGATGCCAATGCCTCCCTCGCCGACATCATGCGCCGCCTTCATCGCGCCGATGACCTGCCCGTCGCGATCCACGAGGACCCCGACATCTCGCCCGAGGCACTGCCCGCGCTGCTGAAGGGCGTCGAGATCGCCATCGACGACCACACGCATTTCCCGGTCGATGTCGTGAAGCGCTGCCCGGACCTCAAGCACATCGTGTTCCTGGGCACCGGTGCGCGGTCCTACATGGACCCCGAGGCGCTGGAAACCGAATGCGGCGTGAAGGTCCACATCATCAAGGGTTACGGCGACACCGCGGTGGCCGAAATGGCCTTCGCCCTGATGTGGGCGGCCGCACGCGGCATCGGCCCGACGCATCACGCCATGACCGGCGGCGGCTGGCCGCGCGATGAAGGGATGCAGCTGACCGGCAAGACCGTCGGCATCATCGGTTTCGGCGGTATCGGCGCGGAGATGGCGCGGCTGTGCAACGGCGCGGGCATGAAGGTGCTGGCCTGGAACCGCACGCCGAAGACGCATCCCGGCGTCACCTTCACCGAACTCGACACGCTGCTGGCCGAAAGCCACGTCGTGTCACTGCATCTGCTGCTGAATGATGAGACGCGCGGGTTCCTTTCCGCCGAACGCCTGGCGAAGATGCGGCCACGCGCGCTGTTCGTGAACACCGCGCGCGGCGCCATCGTCGATGAACCCGCGCTGATCGAGGCGCTGCGGTCGGGCCGCATCGGCGCCGCGGGGCTGGATGTGTTCGTCGAGGAACCGCTGCCGGCCGGGCACCCGATCGCGGCGCTGGCGAATGTGTCGATGACATCCCATTCCGCGTTCCGCACGCCGGAGGCGACGGACAATCTGCTGGAAGCTGCGCTGGTACATTGCCGGCGGATTCTGCGTGACGGGGCGTGACGGATCGAAAGGGGCTTTGCCCCTCTCGAACTCACCCCACCAAAGGCTTAAGGCCTTTGGAATCCTCCACTTGGCATCGGGCATCGTGGCCAGGACCGCCGCCCGGATTCAGCCGTTCGCCCGATGATGATGACCGTGTTCGCCCTGCACCAATACGAGGAGTCCAGAGGCCTTTAGGCCTTTGGTGGGGTGAGGCTTGGAGAGGGGCGAAGCCCTTCTCCAATGACCCCTCTACAAGCAGTTTGGTCGCGCATGGGCCAAAGCCCTTCCAGGGACCTGCCCGCCCATGAGTTTCGCCGACCCCCGCGACGGCGACCTTGAGGACGACGCGTCCTCCACCTCTCGCCATTCCCTGTTCCGCCATGCGTCGAGCATGCTGCTGGAGATCAGCCTGCCGAAACTCGCGCTGGCCGCGGTGATGCTGCTGGTGGTGCCGGCGCTGCTGCTTGGTGCGGCGCCCAAGGCGGTGCTTTGGTTGACGGAGGCCGCCTGGCATGGCGTGGCGCGCTTCGGCCTGATTGCCGCGCTGATCGGCTTCGCGGTGATTGCCGGTTTTGCGGCCTGGCGCTGGGGGCGGGTGCTGTTTCGCGTCGTTGAGCGCAATTTCTGGGCGCTGAATGCCGGGCTGGTGCAACCGCTCTACACCGCGCTGCGGGAAGCGACGCGGCTGGCGCTGGAGACCGTCGCGCCTGGTCGGCCACTGGCCGCGACGCGGCGCGATGCGGGGCTTGTCGCGGGTGCCCTGATCGCCGTTATGGGCGCCCTGGTTGCCTGGTGGGCCGGGCCGCTGCCCACGCTGCGCGTTACGGCCTTCGGCGCCGGCGACCTTGTTGGCATCGCGCTGGATGCCATCCGCAACGGCATATGGGTGATCGCGGTCTATCTGATGATCGGCGCGCCGGCCTGGAGCATGGCCGAGGCGCTGGCTGGCACGCCCGAGGATATCGGCCCGCCCGATGCCGGTGAGCCGCGCTGGCATGTCGCGCATCTGTCCGACATCCACATCGTGGGCGATGAATTCGGCTTCCGCCTGGAATGCGGCCGCGACGGGCCGCGCGGCAATGCCCGGCTGGATCGCGTGCTGGACTTGCTGGAGGCCGAGGACGCGCGGCAGCGCATCGATGTCGTGCTGATCACCGGGGACATCACGGACGCCGCGCGCAATGCGGAGTTCATCGCCTTCGAGGATGCGATCGCGCGCCATCCGTCGCTGCGCGATCGGGTGCTGGTCATCCCGGGCAACCATGACGTGAACATCGTCGATCGCGCCAATCCGTCGCGGCTGGAATTGCCGATCGCGCCCGGTGGGCCGCTGCGGCGGCTGCGCTTCCTGTCATCGATGGCACGGTTGCAGGGCCGACGCGTGCGCGTGGTGGATCACGACACGCAGCGCGTCGGGCCGACTCTGGATGCCTGGCTGACGCAGGATGGCCGTGGGGCGACGCTGGCGCGCTTCATGGATGATGGCGGGCTGCGCGCGGGGCTGGCCGCGCGCGCGACGTGGAACGAGGCGTTCCCGCTGATCGCGCCGCCACCGACGCCCGATGGGTTGGGTGTGGTCCTGCTCGATTCCAATGCGGAGACGCATTTCTCCTTCACCAACGCGCTTGGCATCCTGGGCATGTCGCAGTTGCGCGCGGCCGAAGCCGCGATGACCGAATGGCCGCAGGCGCGCTGGCTGGTGGCGATGCATCATCACCTTGTTGAATATCCTCGGCCGGGCGCTTCGCTGGCGGACCGCCTCGGTACGGCGCTGGTGAATGGGCATTGGGTGCTGCGGCGATTGCGGCGGCATGCGCGGCGGATTGTGGTGATGCACGGCCACCGGCACCTGGATTGGATGGGGCGCAGCGGGGGGTTGCGGATCGTGTCCGCGCCTTCGCCGGTCATGGGCGCGCTGGACAGCGAGGCGCGGTATTTCTGGCTGCATGCGCTGGCGCCGGACGGCGATGGCGGGCTGGCGTTGTTGGCGCCAAGGCGGATCGAGGTGCCCGGTGAGGGGCCTATCGACGTTGGAGCCTAGGGGCGATACTCCCCCTGACGTCGCGGCCGAAAGGCAGTGCGCCCGCCTGGCGGAATGGTAGACGCAGCGGACTTAAAATCCGCAGACCGCAAGGTCATGCCGGTTCGAGTCCGGCGGCGGGCATACAATGCCTTCGCAGCCGTCGCGGACTGCGTCCGGCCATGTGCAAGCGGCAAAGGCTGCGGGTTCGGCTCCGCGGGCCCCTGGGGACCCACAGAGCCTCATGGCCTGAACGCGCCGAGGATGGTCGCCATCACGGCGGCACGAATACACCCGTATCTCCAAGCGCAGGCTGGCATCTGCAAGACCAGCCCGCCAAGGCAGAGCGCGCGCACCGTCAGCCCATCCGCGCCCAGAGCTGCTGCGACAGCGTACCCAGCCGATCCTCGATGGCGATCATCGCATCGACCACCAGGTCCTCGCGCCAGCGCTGGCCGAGGATCTGCACCCCGATCGGCTTCGGCCCTTCCGGGAAATCGCCCAGCCCCGCCGGCACATTGCCCGCCGGCAGGCCGAGGTAATTGCCCAACGTTGACCAATGCCCCTGGCCGATGCTCTCGCGCAGCCCTTCGGCGCCTTCCGCGTCGCGGCCCGGCGCGTAGAAGGGCACCGGCAGGAAGGGGGACAGGAACAGCGGGTATTCCGCCATCAGCACCGACCATTGCCGCGCATAGAACGTGCGGCGGGCGAGCATCTCCAGCATCGGCTTGATCTCGACCGTCGGCGTGCGGCGGTAGTTCTGCTCGAACACGCTGACAATGGCCGGGGAGCCGTATTTCGCGATGTCCTCCGCCATCAGGTGATAGCTTTCGGTCATCAGCGCCTGGCGGCCTTCGAAGGCGATCTCGCGCAGCGATGGCGGCGTGACCTCCTCGACCACATAGCCGGCATCGGCCAGCGCATCGCGCGCGGCGAGCAAGGCCTTCGCGACTTCAGGGTGCAGCGGCAGGTCCGGTGCATCGAGGCTGAAGCCGACCTTCATCGGGCCGTCCATCGCCGGGCCGCGCCAGGGCAGCGGCACATGGAAGGGGTCGCGCGGATCGGGCGCGATCATCGCCGGCATCGCCAGATGCAGGTCCCGCGCCGACCGCGCCAGCAGCCCCTGCGCCGACATCTGCTGCGCCAGGATGCCGCGCTCGGCGGTCTGGGACGGGTTGTACACCGCCACGCGCCCGACGCCGGGCTTGACCGTGACCACGCCATTGCCGGCAGCCGGGAAGCGCAGAGACCCGCCAATGTCATTGCCATGCGCCAGCGCGCCGATGCCCGCCGCCACCGCCGAACCCGCCCCGCCCGAGGATCCCCCCGGGCTGACATGCCGGCCCCACGGGTTCCAGGTCTGGCCGAAGATCGGGTTGTCGGTGCAGCAGCGGCGGGAGAATTCCGGGACGTTGGTCCGCCCGATCACGATGGCGCCGGCATCCAGCAGGTTCTTCACCAGCGGCGCATCGCCCGGCGCGACCATGTCCTTGAAGGCGACAACGCCGTTCGAACTCGCCTGGCCCGTCTGGTCGATGTTGATCTTGATGGTGATCGGCACCCCATGCAGCGGCCCCTTGGGGCCCTTCTGGGCATCCAGCGCCTTGGCGCGTTCCAGCGCCGAATCCGCCAGGTCGGTCACCACGGCGTTGAGCGCGGGATTGACCGCATGCATCCGTTCGACCGAAGCGCGGACCGCCTCGGTCGCGCTGACCTCGCCGGATCGGATCAGGGCAGCGAGGTCGGTGGCGGCGTGTTGCCAAAGCGGCGTGGATGTCACGGGTTGAATATCCTTGCAGTCGTGGGAATTGGAGGGTCAGGCCTTCAGCGTTTCGCGATAGGTGCTGGGCACCATCGTCCTGACCTGGCGCGCGCGCTTTTCCAGCCAATACGCGCTGGCGGGCGGCACCAGCGCGAAGCGTGGATCGACGCCCAGCTTCTGCGCCGCATCCATCGGCCAGTTCGGATTGTACAGAAGCTCCCGCGCCAGCGCGATCAGGTCGGCCTCCCCCTTCTGCAGGATGCCCTCGGCCTGATCGGCATGGACGATCAGCCCCACCGCCATGGACAGGATGCCGGCCTCCCGCCGCAGCCTTTCGGCATAGGGCACCTGGTAGCCATATCCGATCGGCCCGGCGCTGGTGACCGGCGCGCCGGACATGCCGCCCGATGAACAGTCGATCACGTCGATGCCCTTCGGCTTCACCAGCTTCGCCAATGCGACGCTCTCGGCCGGCCCCCAGCCGACGTCGTCCTCAACAGACAGGCGCAGGAACAGCGGCTTGTCCTGCGGCCAGTGGCGGCGGACTTCTTCCACCACCTCGATGCAGAATCGCATGCGGCCCATCTCGTCGCCGCCATATTCGTCGTTGCGCTGGTTCGAGAAGGGGGAGAGGAACTGGTGGATCAGGTAGCCATGCGCGCCATGGATCTCCAGCACCTCGAAGCCGGCATCATGGGCGCGGCGCGCGGCCTGGCCCCAGGCCAGGACCATGTCCTGGACTTCGGCGCGCGTCAGGGCGCGGGGCATCGGGTCGCTTTCCGGCGACCGCGCCGCCGATGGCGCGACCAGTTCCCAGGCATCCCACGCTTCATCCCCCGCCGCCTCACGCGTCAGGGGCGCGCCACCCTCCCAAGGGCGGAAGCGCCGCGCCTTGCGCCCGGAATGGCCGATCTGGATGCCCGCCACGCAATGTTGCGCGCGAATGAAATCGACGATGCGCGCGAGGCCCGGGACGAAGGCGTCGTCCCACAGGCCGAGGTCGCCCAGCGTGCCGCAGCCGCGCTGCTCGACCTTGGTGCTTTCCACCATCATCAACCCGGCGCCGCCGGCGGCATAGCGGCCGGCATTCATCAGATGCCATTCCGTCGCGAAGCCGCGTTGCGCGGCGTATTGGTGCATCGGTGCCACGACGACGCGGTTCTTCAGCGTCACGCCCCTGATCTGCATCGGCGTGAACAACAGCGGGCCAGCCATGACAGCGTTCCTTCCCCTCGGGGCCGCCATGCTACAGCCCCTGCACGGTGTGGGAAGGCGGCGCGGCCGTTGCCGCGGTGGAACGCTCAACTTGAAGTGCCCGTGCCGTCGCACGCGGAAAACCTTGCTGTGATACCGTGAAGGTCGCGCACCGCGTGGTACGGTTCCGGGCAACAAAGCGCCATGCAACGGTGTTAGGACTCCTGTTACACGGCGCCCGATGGAGCAGGACTACGCCCAATGCCCGACGACAATCCAAACGAGGTCCCAAGACGCAACGCCTATACGCCCGTTTGCGCGATCGGGGCGTCGGCGGGCGGCGTCGCGGCGTTGCAGAGCTTCTTCCGCCTGCTGCCGTCGGATCTCGGCCTGGCCTATGTCGTCATCCTGCATCTCGCGCCCGACCATCCGAGCGCCATGGCGCAGATCCTGGGCGGCTGCACGACGATGGGTGTGCATCAGGTCAAGGACGGACCCACGCTGAAGCCGAACTGTGTCTACATCATTCCGCCAGAAGGTGAGTTGGTCATCAGCGGCGATGCCATCACCGTCCGCGAATTCTCCGGACCGCGGGGCCAACGCGCCCCGATCGACCGGTTCTTCCAATCCATCGCGCATGGCCGCGGCGACGGCATCGCGGTCATCCTGACCGGAGCGGGTTCGGACGGCGCCGTGGGCGTGCGCGCCATCAAGGAATCCGGCGGCATCATCCTGGTGCAGGAACCCGCAGAAGCCCCATTCCCCGGCATGCCGCAGGCGGCGATCGCCACCGGCGCGGCGGATTTCATCGGGACCATTCCACGCTTGGCGGAGCGCGTCGCCGACGTCGCCCACAGCAAGGAAGCGGTGCGATCGCTGGACCCGGACGCCGACGCCAACGACGTGCGCCGCATCATCGGCTTGCTGTGCGATCGCACGGGGCATGACTTCTCGAGCTATAAGCGCGCGACGGTATTGCGCCGGATCGCGCGGCGGATGCAGGTTACCCGCGTGGACAGCCTGTCGGATTACCTCGAGCTGTTGCGGTCGGCCCCGGCGGAAGCCAAGGAACTTTTCGCCGACCTGCTGATTTCGGTGACGACTTTCTTTCGCGATCCTGATGCCTTCCGAAGCCTGGTGGAACTTGCGATCCCTTCGATGTTCGATGCCGCCGACGATGCCGGCCTTCGGGTCTGGGTCGCCGGCTGCGCGACAGGTGAGGAAGCCTACAGCATCGCGATCCTGCTGCTGGAGGAGGCGGAGCGGCGCAACGTGGTCGTGCCCATCCAGATCTTCGCCAGCGACCTTGACGAAGCTGCGCTGATGCATGCGCGGGATGCACGGTATCCACGATCGATCGAAGCCGATGTATCGCCGGAACGCCTGAAGCGCTTCTTCACCGATGAAGGGTCGCATTATCGCGTCAAGAAGGAGGTGCGCGACCTCATGCTCTTCGCGTCGCACAGCGTTCTCAAGGACCCGCCATTCACCAGGCTGAACCTTGTCGCCTGCCGCAATTTGCTGATCTACCTTGAGCGCGCGGTCCAGCAGCAGGTCTGCTCGGTGTTCCACTACGCGCTGAAGCCGGATGGCTATCTGTTCCTTGGGTCGGCCGAGGCTGTCGAGAGCATGTCCTCGCAATTCTCGACGTTCAGTCGGGAGGCGCGGCTGTACCGGTCGAAGCGCGACGTGTCCCTGCCGCTGCCGGTACTGCCCCAGGCACCCAGGGTGGAACGGCTTGCTTACGCGCCGTCGGCGCCGATCGCCGTACCGGGTGAATTCACGCAGCGATTCGCCGGCATGCATGCCGAAGCGCTGGAACAGATGTCGCCGCCGAGCGCCCTGGTGGATGAGAACTACAACATCCTGCACCTGTCGCCATCGGCGGGGCGGTTCCTGCTGCATTCCGCGGGGCCGGTGTCCAACAACCTGCCCTCGATCGTGCTGCCGCAACTGCGTCTCGACCTGAAGCTCGCACTCGGTCGGGCCTTCATGCATGAACCTTCGCTGACCTATCCCGCGCAGGTCAGCCTCGGGGGCGAGACACGCCTGGTATCCCTGCATGTGCAGGCGGCGCCGCCGGCATCTGGGGATGTCACGCGCGCCCTGGTGCTGTTCCTCGATACGGGGGCGGCCCCGGAGGCTTCGGACCTGCCGGAGCATGAGGCGCGGCCCGAAGAAAGCCGGCGTTTGCACGGCGAGTTGAAGGCGGCGCAGGAGGCCCTGGTTCTCAGCCAGCACGCGCACGACATCACGGTGCAGGACCTGCGCACGGCGAATGAGGAATTGCAGTCCATCAATGAAGAGTATCGATCCACCGCCGAGGAGCTGGAGACCTCGAAGGAGGAACTGCAATCGATCAACGAGGAACTGCAGACCGTCAATGCCGAGTTGAAGATCAAGCTGGAAGGCATCTCGACCGCCCATAACGATCTGCAGAACATCACGGCGGCGACGGATATCGGCACGCTGTTTCTCGATACGGATCTTCGGATCCGGCTGTTCACCCCGCCGATCACTGACCTGATCAATATCACCGCCCATGATGCTGGGCGGCACGTCACCGATTTCACGCATCGGCTGTTGTATGACGAGCTGGAGGAGGACGTGCGTCGGGTCCTGCGCACGCTCACGCCGCTGGATCGGGAGGTCAGGAGCCGCGACGGCAAGTGGTACGCGATCCGGCTCCGGCCGTACCGTACCGCCGAGGACCGCATCAACGGCGCTGTACTGACGATCATCGATGTTTCGGCCCTTCACGTGGCGGAAGCGCGCCTGCGGCAATCCGAGCGCGAGCTTCGTGCCCTGGTCGATGTGAGCGTCCACGTCGTCTATCGGATGAGTGCCGATTGGACCGAGATGCACGAGCTGCATGGCGGGCAGGTCCTGTCCGATACGCAAGCCCCGAACCGATCCTGGCTGGAGATCTACATTCCGGCGGTCGAACAGCCGCGGGTGCGCGCCATGATCCAGAAAGCCATCGCCGAAAAATCGATCTTCGACCTCGAGCATCAGGTTACGCGTGCGGATGGCAGCGTGGGCTGGGTGCATTCCCGCGCCGTCCCGCTGCTCGATGCGGAAGGTCAGATCACGCAGTGGCTGGGTACGGCGACCGACACCACGGCGCGGCAGCTGGCCGAAGCGGCGCTGAGCGAAAGCGAGCGTCGCTATCGCGTCCTGGTCGAAGGCGTTCCGCAACTCGTGTGGATGGCCACGAACCACGGCCATTGGACATGGTCGAGTTCTCAATGGCACGCCTATAGCGGGCAGACCGAACGGGAAAGCCGCGGATTGGGGTGGCTGGAGGCGATCCATCCCGATGACCGCGCCGATGTCATGAACGCCTGGAATGAAGCGGGCCGGAACGGCACCTTCGAGGTGGAGTGCCGCATCGGCCGCGTCGACAGCGGGACCTATCGGTGGTTCCAGGCCCGCGCGGCGCTGCTGGTCGATGCCCAGAGCGATGTCCAGGAATGGCTTGGTACCTCGACCGACGTGGATGACCTGCGCCGCATGCAGGAACAGCAATCCATGATGGTGGCCGAGTTGCAGCACCGCACCCGCAACCTGATCGGCGTGGTGCGATCAATCGCCCGGCAGACGGCAGATTCCGCCAAGGACCTGGATGTCTTCCAGGACAAATTCAACGATCGGCTCGCCGCGCTGTCCCGTGTCCAGGGGCTGTTGTCACGGTCCGACTACGAGCCGATCACCATCGGTACTTTGATCCGCACGGAACTGAATGCCCTGGGCGTGCCGGCGGCGCGAGAGAAGGTGACGCTGGAGGGGCCGACCATTGTGCTCGACAGCCGCGACGTACAGACCTTCGCATTGGCGATCCATGAATTGTCGATCAATGCCCGCAAATACGGAGCCTTCGCGTCATCGGACGGACGTCTTTCGGTGCAATGGCGCATCACCCCGCATCCGAGCGGTGATCGCCTGCGGCTAGAATGGCTGGAGGAGGGCATCCAGACCTTGGAGAAAGCCCGATCACCGGGCAGTGCCGGGTATGGACGGGAACTCATCGAGCGGGCGCTGCCCTATACGATGGGCGCCGAGACGAATTATGAGATCCAGGAGAATTTCGTGCGCTGTACGATCGAATTGCCGCGCGAACGCTTCAAGGAGGCGCAGGCGTAGGACATGGCCACGGTCGTGGAAGGTCTTGCCGGCAAGCGGATCCTGGTGGTCGAGGACCAGTACCTGCTGGCTGCCGATCTCAAGCGCAGCCTCGAAAAATTCGGCGCGACCGTCATTGGCCCCGCAGCCACGGTGGAACGCGCCCTGGCCTTGATTCGCGATGCGGTGCCGCCGCTGGATGCGGCGATCCTCGACATCAATCTGGAATTCGGCGGAACCGCCTATCCTGTGGCGGAGGTTCTGCGGGCACAAAATGTCCCATTCGTCTTCGCAACCGGATACGATCGTGGATCGATCCGGCAAGATTTTGATGATGTCATGAACATCGGAAAACCGTTCAACCTTCGGTGTTTCAAGCGTTCGGTGTTCCCATGATGGGATGTGGCGTGCCACAGGTTTGTGAATTGTGGCGATTGCCAGCGCCTGCGCTCTTTGTCGGGCATTCTCAGGAGGCGACAAGCATGCTGGAGACCGTGACGCTTTCGTCGAGTGCGCGTGCGCTTCCGATGCTGGCAGCCTGGCCCGATCGCGAAAGCGCGATGTGGCCCCGTTTTCATTCGACCTATGCCGCGTCCGGCCGACGTGGGCTGCGGAAGGAACTGAATGTCCTTGTCGTCGAGGACGACTACATCATCATGATGGATCTGTGCGCGGCCTTGCGGGCCGAAGGCGCGCGGATCGTCGGGCAATGCGGCTCGCTCGCCGATTCCTGGGACTTCGTCGGATCGGGCGGCACCATCGATCTGGCCGTGCTGGACATCAACCTGCGCGGGGAGAAGGTGTATCCGGTCGCCGACGCCTTGCTCCGGCGCGGGGCGCGCATCGCCTTTGTCACCGGCTACGATTGTTCAGCCCTGCCGAGCCGCTTCGCGGATGTGCCGTGTTTCGAAAAGCCGCTCGCCTTCACCAGCGTCATCAAGATCCTGAAGACTGATTGAACGCGATGATGCGCGCGTAGACCGGCGCGCCGGCCGCATGGCGACCAGGCGCCGCTGTCGTCATGGCGCAGGCCGATCGACAGCATCGCGACAAGAACAGCAGCCCCGGCGTGGTCGCCACATGCGTTATTGCGCGGCGGCAAGCGGACTGGCCGCCGCCACATGCCGGTTGGCCGGCCTCGCCAACCCCAGATGGTCGCGCAGCGTCGTGCCTTCATAGGCGGTGCGGTAGATGCCGCGCTTCTGCAGCAGGGGCACCACGCCATCGACGAAGGCCGCCAGGCCGCCCGGCATCAGGCTGAACGTCATCATGAAGCCGTCGCAGGCGCCGCCGGTGAACCATTCCTCCATGTGGTCGGCCATCTGCGCCGGCGTTCCGCGGAAGGTCTTGTTGCCGCGTTCATACCGCAGATACAGCTGACGCAGCGTCAGCCCTTCGCGGATCATGCCGACGATGTGGTCGAAGTATCCCTTGTGGAAATTCGCGTTCTTCGGGATGCGATCCTCGGGGATCGGCTCGTCGATCGGCAGGTCCGACAGGTCGGTTTCAAGGTCCATGCCCAGCCGCATCTTGCCGACGATCGGATGGATCATCTCCTGCAGCGTCTGGTACATGTCCTCGGCTTCCTGCGCGCTGTCGGCCAGGATGGTAGGCTTGCCGGCCAGCACCTTCAGGCTGTCGGGATCGCGGCCATGGCGCGGCATGCGACCCTTCAGGTCATTGTAGAAGCGGCGCGCGCTTTCGATGGTGCTGTCGGAAGCGAAGACGATCTCGGCGGTCTCGGCAGCCAGTTCGCGGCCGGTGTCGGATGCACCGGCCTGGATGATGACCGGCTGGCCCTGCGGCGTGCGTTCGATGTTCAGCGCGCCATGTACCTTGAAATGCTTGCCGTCATGTTCGACCGGATGCTGCTTCGCCGGGTCGAAGATCTGGCCGCGCGTACGATCGCGGATCCAGGCGTCGTCTTCCCAGGTATCCCACAGCTTCTGCACCACCTCGACGAATTCCCGCGCGCGATCATAGCGATCGCCATGCGCGGCCAGCTTGTCCTGTCCGAAATTGCGCGCCGCGAAGTCGTTGGCCGAGGTCACCACGTTCCACGCCGCCCGCCCGCGGCTGAGGTGATCGAGCGAGGCGAATTGCCGCGCGATGTTGTAGGGCTCGGAGAAGCTCGTGCTCGCCGTGCCGCCCAGGCCGATGTGCTTCGTCAGGCCCGCCAGGGTCGAGAGCAGCGTGATCGGTTCGAACACGTTCATGAACATCGGGAAGCGGCTATAGGCTTCAAGCTGCGTGGTGCGCGCCGCTGGCGTGTCGGCGATGAAGAACAGGTCGAACAGACCCCGTTCGGCGAGCAATGCGGTGTCGCGGTACCAGTCGATGCTGGTGGACGCCGTGGCGTCGGTGCTGGGGTGCAGCCAGGACGCGCCGTGGTATCCGGTGGCGTGCACCAGGATGGCGAGGGCGATCTTGCGGTCGGCGGTCATCGGTGCCTCCTACTGGGCGGCCTGGGCCTGCGGCACCGGTGGCCGATGCGCCGGGCGGCGCGGGCTGAATGCCGCGCCTATGGTATCCTCGGCATATGCGGTTCGGAACAGGCCGGGGCGCTGAAATTCCGGTACCGGTAGCTGCAGTCAGGACGGCGCGCCGAACGCGCCGGCGGCCCGGAGCGCCACGACGTCGTCCGCGCCATAGCCGAGCATCGCGGCCACCGCTGCGGTATCCGCGCCGAGCACCGGCGCCGGCAGGTCTGGCCGGGCGGGCAGGCCCGGATACACCACAGGCTGCCGCGCGGCGCGCGCCTGGCCCGTGCCGTTCGGGGCGAAGAAATCGACATCCTGCAGATGCGGATCGCGCAGCAGGTCCTCCAGCCGATTCACCCGCGCGTGTGGAATGTCGAGGGTCTGCAGGGCAACGAGCCATTCCTCAGTGCCGCGCCGTGCCATTTCCTCGGCGAGCACCGAATAGAGTTCGCCGACATGGGCGCTGCGTTCACCCGGGTCGGCGAACCACGCTGCGGCGATCACATCCTGGCGGCCTGTGAACGCCAACAGCCGGCGCCACTGTTGCTCGGTATAGGGTAGCGCCGCGATCCAGCCATCCAGCGTACGATAGGGGCGCCGATCAGGGGCGAACATGCGGTGGTATCCGGTATCCTCCGGCGTGCCGCCGAAGGTTGCCGCGGCGAGGTGTTCGTTCAGCACGAAGGCCGCGATGGCTTCGAACATCGCCGCCTCGACCTCGATCGGCCCGGTCATGCCGCGGCCGCGCGCTGCGATGGCGGCCATGACGCCGTAGGTCGCGGTCAGCGCCGCCAGCTTATCCGCCATCACGCCGGGCACATAGGCCGGGTCCTGGCCGCGATAGGATGGCAGCGCGGCGATGCCGCCGGCGGCCTGGATGACGTCGTCGAAAGCCGGCCGCCCCGCATAACGGCCACCGCTGCCGAAGCCGACCGCCGCGCAATAGATGATCGCCGGGTTGATCGCGGCCACCGGTGCGAAGCCGAAGCCCAGCCGGTCAATCGCGGCGGGGCGCATGTTGTGGACGAAGACCTCCGCCCAGCGCAGCAGTTTGGTGAAGACGTCGCGGCCGGCCTGGGTCTTGAGGTCCAGCACCATGCTGCGCTTGTTGCGGTTGTTGCAGACGAAGATCGCGCTGTCGCCCTGCGGCCCGCGCGGCTGGATGTTGCGCGCAAGGTCGCCTTCTGGTCCTTCGACCTTGATGACATCGGCGCCGAGGTCGCCCAGTACCTGGCCGATCAACGGACCATAGATGACGGTGGTCAGGTCGAGGACGCGCAGGCCCGTCAGCAGCGGTGTCATGCGCCGTTACCCGAGGAACCGTGGGTGATCCGCACCGGCGCCATACGCGATCGTCCTTCGTTCCCTTGCCAAATGGTAAGCATGCGTACGATCATCGCGCAAGAACCCGCGGAGGAACGCATGGATTTCGGCCTGTCGCCTGAACAGGAAGCGATCGTCGAAGGCGTCGCCGCCGTCTGCCGCCGCTTCGGCGACGACTATTGGCGGTCCTGCGACGATGAGGCGCGCTTTCCGCGT
Organism: Acetobacteraceae bacterium; assembly: GCA_022842185.1. GTDB lineage: Bacteria > Pseudomonadota > Alphaproteobacteria > Acetobacterales > Acetobacteraceae > Neoroseomonas. The sequence goes on along the minus strand of JALHQB010000037.1, from coordinate 12,209 downwards.
GAATTCCACCGCGCCATGGCCGATGGCGGATGGCTCGGCATCACCATGCCCGAGGAACAGGGCGGCGCCGGCTTGGGCGTGACGGAAGCGGCGCTGGTGATGCACACCGTCGCCCGCCATGGCGGCGCCATGGCGGCGGCATCATCCATCCACATCAACATGTTCGGCCCGCATCCCATCGTCGTGCACGGCACGCCGGACCAGAAGGCGCGCTGGATCCCGCCGCTGATCGCCGGCTCGGACCAGGCCTGCTTCGGTGTCACCGAACCCAATGCCGGGCTCGACACCACCTCGATCACCACCTTCGCCACCAAGGTCGCGGGCGGCTACCGGGTGAATGGGCGCAAGATGTGGACCTCGACCGGTCAGGTCGCCAACAAGATCCTGCTACTGACGCGCACGACGAAGAAGCAGGATGTGCGCAAGCCGTCCGACGGCATCACGCTGTTCTACACCGACATCGACCGCAGCAAGGTCGAGATCAAGCGCATCCCGAAGATGGGCCGCGCCGCCGTCGATTCGAACATGACCTTCATCGACGACCTGTTCATCCCGGATGAGGACCGCATCGGCGAGGAAGGCCGTGGATTCTCCTACATCCTCGACAGCCTCAATCCCGAACGTGTGCTGGTCGCCGTAGAAGCCGTGGCGATCGGGCAGGATGCGCTGGATCGCGCGGCGCGCTATGGCCGTGATCGTGTGGTGTTCGGCCGCCCGATCGGCCAGAACCAGGCGATCCAGCATCCGTTGGCGGAATGCTGGACGGCGTTGGAAGCGGCCTGGATGATGGCGATGAAGGCCGCCTGGCTCTACGACGCCGGCAAGCCCTGCGGGGCCGAGGCGAATGCGGCGAAGCTGCTCGCCGGACGCGCCGGGCACAATGCGGCGTTGCAGGCCGTGCTGACCCATGGCGGCATGGGATACGCCAAGGAATACGTGGTCGAACGCCTGTTGCGGGAGGTGCTGATCTGCCGCATCGCGCCGGTCTCCGAACAGATGGTGCTGTCCTTCATCGCCGAGCGCGTGCTCGGCCAGCCCCGATCCTACTGAGCGTGACCCCGCCTGTCGGCTTGCCGCGCGCGTGAACGACGTGGCGCCGCAGCGCAAGCGGACGGTGCGCGACACCGGCTTCCGCATCGGCTTCCTGGTGCATGACGTGTCCCGCCTGCGCCAGACGATGTTCGACCAGGCGATGAAGCCGTTCGGCGTGACGCGCGCACAGTGGTGGGCACTGGCGCAGTTGACGCGGCACGACCCGGCCGGTGGCCTGACGCAGGCGGAACTCGCGCGGCTGATGGGGCTGGGCAAGGTCGCCACCGGCGCGATGGTCGGGCGGCTGGAAGCGGCGGGGCTGGTGTCCCGCCGCCCGGATGTCGCGGACCGCCGGCTGAACCGCGTCTTTGTCACGCGTCGCGGCAGCCGCGTTCTGGAACGCATGATCGAAGTCGGGCGTGCCCTGAACGACCGGCTTCTGGAGGGGCTGGATAGCGGGGAGATCGACGCCGCCGACCGTGTCCTGACAGCATTGGGCAGCAGGCTGCGCGCCTTGCTCGCAGCTGACCGCGCCTGACGTCAGCCGCGGTCCGACCTGCCCCCGCAGCCAGCGCCGCATGCCGAACGTCGCTTGGTGATTCGGGAGGCGTATCCACGACACTCGCGGACCAGCCATCAATCGTCGTAGGTCACCGGCGTGCAGAAGGCGTCATCGTCATGGCGGCGCCAGTACAGGTCGTGGATGCGGGTGGTGAGCGCGCCTGGCTTGCCGTCACCAACCGGGCGACCCTCATACCAGGTGACCGGCGTGATGCCGCCGGCGGTGGTGCTGGTGAAGATCTCATCCGCGGCGGCGACCTCCTCGGCACGCACCGGGCGCGTCTCGCATCGCAGTTGGAGATCCGCGGCGACCTCCATCACGGTGCGCCGCGTGATGCCTTCGAACATGCCGCGATCGGGCGTGGCGAGCACGCCATCCTTGACGATGAAGATGTTGAAGCCCGGTCCCTCGGTCACGGTGCCATCGGCCAGCGGCAGGATGGTCACGGCGGCATCGCGGTCATAGGCCTCGAACAGGCTCATCGTCAGGTCCAGCCAATGGAAATTCTTGATCCGCTGGTCGAGCGATTCCGGCGGGATGCGCTGGGTCTTCGACAGGATCATGCGCAACCCGTCGCGCCGCTGCTCCGCATTGGCGATCCACAGGAAGGGCTGCGCATAGGCGTACAGGCGATTGCGGCACAGTCGCGGGTCGCGTGTGCCGGCCGGCTGCACGCCGCGCGAACACATCACCATCACGAAGGCGTCGCGTTGTCCGGTGCGGCGGACGCATTCCATCAGGATGTCGCGCAACTCGTCATCGGTGTGGGGCAGCGCCATGCGCAGCCCGGCGATGGATTCGCGAAACCGGTCGATATGGTCCTGCATGCGGAAGAAGCGGCCCTTCCAGACATGCAGCGCGTCATAGGTGACGTCGGATCGCAGGAAGCCACGATCGACGATCGGGATGGAGGCCTCCGCCAACGGCATGTAGCGCCCATCCATGTAGGCGACGCCGCTGACGCCGGCCAGTTCGTCCATCGCATTCATGTCGTGATGTCCTTCCGTTCCTGTCGTTGCGCCGTGGCGAGTTTCACCAGCGTCTGCAGCAGTGCGCCGCCGCTGCGCCGGCGATGCGCCATCCAGATGCGCGATACCGCACCGGGATTGGCGATCGGCAGCACGCGCAGTTCCGGCAGGCTCAATCGGCACAACGATCGCGGCAGGATCGACAATCCGATCCCCGTGCCGATCAGTGCGAGGATCGAACCATTCTGGTTCGCCTCCTGTTCGATGCGCGGTTCGAAGCCGGCCGTCGAACACAGCGCGGCGACGTGTTCATGCAGCGCGCTGTCGGATCGAGGTGAGAAATGGATGAAGGGTTCCTGCGCCAATTCCTCGAGCGGCACCGGGTCATCGCGCTGCGCGAGGCGATGATCGCGATGCACCACCAGCATCAGGGGCTCGCGCATCACCTCGGTCAGCGCAAAGCCGGGCGGGACTTCCGGCCGGGTGGCATAGCGCAGATAGGCGACGTCGAGACTGCCGCCCGCCATCTCCCGCACCGCGGCATAGACGGCGCGTTCGCGCAGCACGAGGCGCACGCGCGGATGTCGGCGTCGGAAGCCCAGTATGGCGGCCGCAACCGGTTCCGCCAGCAAGGCGGAGGGGTAGATGCCGACGGTCAACTCGCCGATCTCCCCGCGATGCGCGCGCGCCGCCGTCTGGCGCGCCCGGTCCGCCTGGTCGAGCGTCGCGCGCGCCTCGACGAGAAACAGCCGGCCGGCCTCGGTCAGTTCCACCGTGCGGCTGGTACGGTCGAGCAGCCGGACCTGCAATTCATCCTCCAGCGCGCGGATCTGCTGGCTCAGAGGTGGTTGTGAGATGCCGAGGCGTTCGGCCGCACGGCTGAAGTGCAGTTCCTCGGCCACCACGGCGAAGTAGCGAAGATGGCGCAGTTCCATGACGTTGCTGCGCCGTCAACGTGTGGCGTTGCGCATCGCCTGCCAGATCTTCTCCGGTGTCGCGGGCATGTCGATGGTCTCGATGCCGAACGGCGCCAGCGCGTCGAGCACCGCGCTGATCACCGTCTGCGGCGCGCCGATGCAACCGGCCTGCCCCGATCCCTTCACGCCCAGCCGGTTCGAATCCGTCGGGACCTCGATGCACGTCACCTCGAGAGGCGGGAGATCCTCGGCGCGCGGCAGGCAGTAATCCATCAGCGAGGCCGCCAGGATCTGCCCGGATTCGTCGTAGGTCACTTCCTCCAGCAAGGCTTGCCCGATGCCCTGCGCGAGGCCGCCCTGCACCTGGCCGATCGTCAGCATCGGGTTGATCAGCGTGCCGTAGTCGTCCACCGCGACATAGCGTTGGAGCCGCACGGCGCCGGTGTCGGGGTCGATCTCCACCTCCGCCACCTGGCAGCCATTGGGGAAGGTGATGAGGTCGAGATCGCTGTCCACCTCGGCATCGATCGACCCGCCCGATTCGCGCGCCGCCTGAGCGACGTCGAGCAACCCGATGCCGCGTCCGGCGGTATCGCCCGTCACGCTGAAGCGGCCATCGGCGAAGTCCAGCTGCGCCTCGGGGCATTGCAGCAGCTGCGCGGCCAGTGCGCGGGCCTTGGCCAGCGCGGCGTCGATGGCGCGTACCAGCGCTTCCCCGCCCATGTGCAGGGACCGCGCGCCACCATGGCCCTGGCCGCGCGCGACCTGCGCCGTATCGGCCTGCACCAGCCGGAAGATGCCGACAGGCAGGCCGAGCAGATCGGACGCGACCTGCGGAAAGCTCGTCTCGTGGCCCTGGCCGTTGGACTGCGTGCCGAGCGCGAGCGCGATCTGTCCATCCGCCTCGAACCGCACCGCGGCCCATTCGCCGGGCGCCCCGCGCGACGTCTCCAGGAAGCAGGCGACGCCCAGGCCGCGCAACATGCCGCGTGCCTTGGATGCCGCGCGCCGCGCCGCGAAGCCGCCGGTATCGGCGGCGACCAGGACGCGGTCGATGTTGGCGTGGAACTCGCCGCAATCGATCGTCACGCCCATCGCGGTGCGGTGCGGGAAGGTGGCGATCAGGTTGCGCCGCCGCAGGTCCAGCGGATCGCGGCCGGTGCGATGCGCGGCGAGGTCGATCAGCCGTTCGATGATGTAGTTCGCTTCGGGCTTGCCGGCGCCGCGATAGGCGTCGATCGGCACGGTGTTGGTGAAGGCGCCGCGCACATCCATGTGGACGGCAGGAATGTCGTACAGCCCACCCATCGCCGTGCCGGGCGCCGTGGTCGAACTGCCCGGCCCGCTGGTCGAAAGATAGGCGCCGAGATTGGCCACGGTCTCGACCTTCAGTCCCAGAAATCTGCCCTCGGCATCGAGCGCGAGCTGTGCCTTTGTGCGGTTGTCGCGCCCCTGCGCGGTGGACAGGAAATCCTCGATCCGTTCCGACAGCCAGCGCACCGGCCGGCCAAGCCGCCGCGCCGCCAACAGCAGCAACACATATTCGGGAAACAGGAAGTTCTTCGCGCCGAAGCCGCCGCCGACATCGGGGCAGACCACCCGCACGCGATCGCGTGGGATGCGGAACACCGCATCGGCAAGCTGGTCACGAATCGAATGCACGCCCTGGCCGCTGACCTCCAGCAGGAAGCTGCCGGTCGCGGCGTCATGCGTGCCGATCGCGCCGCGCGGTTCCATCGGCGCCGCCGTGACGCGGTTGTTCACCAGATCGAGCGAGACGACTATGTCCGAGCGCGCGAATGCGGCTTCGACCGCCGCCGCATCGCCCTTCTGGAACCGGTAGGACAGGTTGCCCGGGGCCTCAGGCCATAATTGCGGTGCGCCCGGCGCCAGCGCGGCGGCGCCGTCGGTGATGGCGGGCAGGGTGTCGTAATCCACCTCGATCGCTTCGGCGGCGTCGCGCGCCTCGGCCTGGGTATCGGCGACGACGAAGGCGACCGGGTCGCCGACATGGCGCACGACGCCATCGGCCAGGGCCGGCCGCGCCGGGATGATCAGCGGCGCATCGGTCGCCACCTTGCTGATGCAGGGCAGCGGGCCGATGCGTTCGGCCTGCAGATCGGCAATCGTCAGCACCGCCCGAACGCCCGGCATCGCGGCGGCGGCGGCGGTGGCGATCGACACGATCCGCGCATGCGGGTGTGGCGACCGCAGCACGAAGCCATGCAGCGCGCCGGACGTTGCGATGTCGTCCACGAAGCGGCCGGCGCCACGCAGGAAACGGTCATCCTCGATGCGCCGGCGGGAGGTACCGCGTTCGATCACTGTCGCCGTCATCATGCGTCTCCTGCCAGGCCGCGCAGTTTTGCATGGGCGGCGCCGCGGATCGATATGCCTTCCATCGTCCCGCCGGGTCAGGAAGGGCGGTGCAGGCCGATCAGCCGTCGCCGAGGCGCCCGCCGCGCCGTGGCCAACCGTTCCAGCGCCAGATACACCACCGGCGTGGTGTACAGCGTCAGCACCTGGGACAGGATCATCCCGCCGATGATGGTGATGCCCAGCGGCGACCGCAGCTCGGCCCCCGGGCCGGTCGCGAGAGCCAGCGGAATGGCGCCGAACAGCGCCGCCAGCGTCGTCATCAGGATGGGCCGGAACCGTTCGCGGCAGGCTTCAAGGATGGCCTCCATGCCGCCCTGGCCGCCCGCCCGTTCATGCTCCAGCGCGAAATCCACCATCATGATGGCGTTCTTCTTGACGATACCCATCAGCAGGATGACGCCGATCAGCGCAATGATCGTGAAGGACAGGCCCGTCACCAGCAGCGCGATCAGCGCGCCGATCCCCGCGGTGGGCAGGGTCGAAAGGATCGTCAGCGGGTGGATCAGGCTTTCGTACAGCACGCCAAGCACGATGTAGATGGCGAGCACCGCGGCCAGGATCAGCAAGGGCAGGCTCGACTGAAAGGATTGGAAGGCGCGCGCATTGCCGGCGAATTCACCGCGCACGGACGCCGGCATCTGGATGTCCAGCGCGGCCTTTTCGATCGCCGCCGCCGCTTCCCCCAGCGAAACGCCGGCCGCCAGGTTGAAGGTGATGGTGGCGGCGGGAAACAGCCCCTGATGCGTGATGGACCGCGGGGAGATGCCGCGTTCAAGCGTTGTCACCGCGCCCAGCGGCACCGGCCCATCACGGCCGGGCACGAAGATCCGCGCCAGGCTGTCGGGCGATTCCGTCAGCAGCGGGTCGATTTCCAGGATCACGCGGTACTGGTTGCGGCTGCGATAGATGGTCGAGACCTGGCGTTGCGAGAAGGCGTTGTTCAGCGTGGTGCCAAGCGCCGTGACCGACACCCCCAGCCGCGCCGCTGCATCACGGTCGATGATGAGGCGGGAGACGAGGCCGGTGCGTTGCTGGTCGCTCGACACGTCCTCGACCTGCGGCACGGTGCGCAGCTGGCGGACCAGTGCCTCGCTCCAGGTGAAGAGCTCCTCGACGTTCGGCGTCAGCAGGACATACTGGTAGGACGCATTGCCCTGGCGGCCGCCCACCACGATGTCCGCCACCGGGCGCATGAAGGTCTGCACGCCTGTCACCCCCGCGAGTGGCCGACGCAGGCGGTTGATCACGTCATTCGCGGTGACCCCGGGCCGCTGCGACTGCGGCACCAGCGTCAATTGCAGTCGCACCGAACCCGATGACCCGAACAACCCACCGCCGCCCACGGCGACCGAGACATTCTCCACTGCCGGATCGGCGCGGATCACATCCATCAATCGCTGCTGGTACACCGTCATCTGCTGGAAGGACGTGTCCGGCTGCGCCTGCGCGGAGCCGAAGATCAGCCCGCTGTCCTGGTCCGGGAAGAAGCCGCGCGGCACGATGGTGTAGAGCCAGACCGTCAGGCCGACGAGCGCGACGGTGAACACCAGCATCGACCGCCGCCAGCGCAGCGCGACCGCCAGGGACCGCATGTAGCCCGAAACCAGCCGGTCCATCCCGGCTTCGAAGGTCCGGCCGAACCAGCCGGCCGGGCGCGGAGCGGCGCCGGCGAGATGCGCCGCCAGCATCGGCGTCACGGTCAGGGAGATCACCGCCGAGATGACCACCGCGATCGACAGCGTGGCCGCGAATTCGCGGAACATCCGCCCGACGATGCCCCCCATGAACAGCAGCGGGATGAACACCGCGATCAACGACAGGCTGATGGACACAACCGTGAAGCCGATCTGCTTCGCGCCTTCGAGTGCCGCCTGCATCGGCTTCATGCCGCGTTCGGTAAAGCGGGCCATGTTCTCGATCATCACGATGGCATCGTCCACCACGAAGCCCACCGAGATGGTCAAGGCCATCAGCGTGAAGTTGTTGAGCGAGAATCCGGCCAGCCACATGCAGCCCAGCGTGCCCAGCAGCGACAGCGGCACCGCCACGCCCGCGGCGAAGATCGCCGATGGACGGCGCAGGAAGGCCGCGACCACCAGTACCACCAGCACGATGCTGATCAGCAGCGCGTGTTCGACCTCCTTGACGCTGGCCCGGATGGTCTGGGACCGGTCGCGCATGATGGTGACGTCGATGCCCGCCGGCATCCAGCGCTGGAGCGCCGGCAGAAGGTCGCGGATATTGTCCACCACCTCCAGCACATTGGCATCGGCCTGCTTGTACACCGTGACGATCACGGCGGGCCGGCCATTGTACTGCCCCGCCTGCCGGCGGTCCCGCGCGCCCAGTTCGACGCGCGCGACCGAATCCAGCCGGACCAGCGCATCACCGGAACGGCGGATGATGACCCCGCCGAATTCGCCCGCCGTGGTCAGCCGGTCATTCACCATGATGGTGGCGGCCTGCGCGTCGCCATCGATCACGCCGGTCGCCTGGTTGACGTTGGCGGCTGTGATGGCACGGCGGATCTCGTCCAGCGACACGCCGGCCGCGGTGGCCGCCGCCGGGTCCACCGCGACGCGGATGGCCGGCTGTTCGGCACCGGCGAGGCCGACCTGCGCGGTGCCCGGCACCTGCGCGATGCGCGGGCCGAGGATGCTGTCCGCAGCATCATAGATGACGCCCGGCGCGACGGTATCCGACGTCAGCGCCAGGATCAGCACCGGCGCATCGGCCGGGTTCAGCTTGCGGAAAGATGGCGGGGAGGTCAGCCCCGAAGGCAGGTCCGGCCCCGCCGCGTTGATCGCCGCCTGCACATCCCGCGCGGCGGAGGCAATCGACCGCGACAGGTCGAACTGCACGATGACGTTGGTCGAACCCAGGCTCGATGTGGAGGTGAGTTCCGTGACGCCGGGAATCTCGCCGAGCCGGCGTTCCAGCGGTGCCGCGACCGAGGACGCCATGATGATCGGGTCGGCGCCGGGCTGGCTGGCGCTGACGGCAATGGTCGGGAAATCAACCCGCGGCAGCGGTGCGACCGGCAGGTTGAAATAGGCCACGAACCCCGCCAGGGCGAGGCCGATCGCCAGCAGCGAGGTACCGATGGGCCGGGCGATGAACGGGGCGGAGATGGCCATGCCGCTATTCCGCCGGCTGCGCCCGCGGGCGGTGGACCAGACCGGACACGCGGGCGCGCAGGGCTTCCATCGCCAGGTAGATGACCGGGGTGGTGTAGAGTGTGATCACCTGGCTGAGCAGCAGCCCGCCGATGACCGAGATGCCCAGCGGCAGGCGCAGCTCGCTGCCCGCGCCATGGCCCACCACCAGCGGCACTGCGCCCAGGATGGCCGCCAGCGTGGTCATCATGATGGGGCGGAAGCGCAGCAGGCAGGCCTCGGTGATCGCCTCGCGCGGGGTCATGCCATGTTCGCGCTGCGCCTCGATGGCGAAGTCGATCATCATGATCGCGTTCTTCTTGACGATGCCCATCAGCAGCACGATGCCGATCAGCCCGAGCACCGACAGGTCCAGCCCGAACATCCACAGCGCCAGCAATGCGCCGATACCGGCCGATGGCAGCGTCGAGAGAATGGTGATCGGGTGGATCACGCTTTCATACAACACGCCGAGCACGATGTAGATCACCACGATCGCCGCCAGGATCAGCCATCCCTGGCCGGCCAGGGACCGCGTGAATTCGGCCGCGTCGCCACCGAAACTCCCGGCGATGGTGTCGGGCATGCCGAGCTGCCGCTGCGCGTTGGTGATGGCTGCGACGGCATCGCCGAGCGAAGCGCCGGGTGCGAGGTTGAAGCTGATCGTCGCCGCGGGGAACTGGTCCTGCCGCGTCACCGTCAGCGGGCCGGGCACGCGGGTGATGGTGGCGATCTCGGCCAGCGGCACCTGTGCCGAGACATTCGTCGTGCTGCCATTCGCGGTGACGGAACTGCTGCCGGGCACGCGCAGCTGCCCGATCATCGCCGGGTCGTTGGCCAGCGCCGGGTCGATCTCCAGCACCACGCGATACTGGTTGGATTGCCCGTAGATCGTGCTGATCTGCCGCTGGCCGAAGGCACTGTACAGCGTGTCGTCGATCGCCTGCATCGTCACGCCCAGCCGCGCGGCGCGCGTGCGATCAACGTCGAGCGCCAGGCGCAGCCCGTCGTCGCGCTGGTCGGTGGCGACATCACGCAGTTCCGGCAGCGCGCGCAGCGCCTCGAGCAACCGGGGCGCCCAGACGGAAAGCTCCGTCGCGGCGGGGTCCATCACCGTGTATTGGTATTGCGTGCTGGATGCCCGCGTGCCGATCTGGATGTCCTGCACCACCTGCGGATAGGTGACGATGCCCGGAAGGGCCGCGATCTGCGGCGCCAGCCGGTCCAGCACCGCCTGCGTATTGGCCTGCCGATCGCCGCGCGGGCGCAGCACCACGGTCAGCCGCCCGGTGTTCTGGGCCGGGTTGATCGTGCCGGCCCCCACCACCGAGGCCACCGAGGCCACGTCCGGGTCGTGCGAGACGATGTCGGCGACGCCGCGCTGCAGGTCGGTCATCCGCCGGAAGGACACATCCTGCGGCGCTTCCGTCGTGATGGCGATGATGCCGGTGTCCTGCAACGGCAGGAACCCCTTCGGCATCGCGACGTAGAGCCAGACCGTCCCGCCCAGCGTCACCACCGCGAGGGCGAGCATCAGCGCTTCGCGCCGCAGCGCCCAGGCCAGGCTGCGCGCATAGGCCTGGCGCAAGGCCTCGAAGCCGGCCTCGAAGGCGCGATTGACCAGGCCGGGGCGTTCCTCCTCGGCCGGGCGCAGCAGATACGCGCACATCATCGGCGTCAGGGTCAGGGAGATCACCATCGACACCAGCACCGACACCGACAGCACGATGGCGAATTCACGGAACAGGCGCCCGACGACGCCTTCCATGAACAGCAGCGGGATGAACACCGCGATCAGCGACACCGTCAGCGAGACGATGGTGAAGCCGATCTGCCGCGCGCCTTCATAGGCGGCCTGGAGCGGCGGCAGGCCCTTCTCCACCAATCGCACGACATTCTCGATCATGACGATGGCGTCATCGACGATGAACCCCGTCGCGATGACCAGCGCCATCAGGGACAGGTTGTCGATGGTGTATCCGAACAGCGCCATCACCCCGAAGGTGCCGACGATGGACAGCGGCAGCGCCACGCCCGGGACGATGGTCGCGCGCACCGTCCGCAGGAACAGAAAAATCACCAGCACCACCAGCACGATGGCGATGACCAGCGTCAGCTGCACCTCGGCCACCGAGGCGCGGATCATCTCGGTGCGGTCTGCGACGATGGACAATTCCGTGCCGGCGGGCAGGGCGCGTTCCAGCGTCTGCAACTGCGCGCGCACCGCCGCGACCGTGGCGACGATGTTCGCCCCGGGCTGCCGCTGCACATCGACAAGGATGGCGGGGCGGCCATTGAACCAGGCCGCGGTCAGCGTGTTCTCCAGATCCTCGACCGCCGCGCCGACATCGCGCAGGCGCACCGGTGCATCGCCGCGCCAGGCGATCACCAGATCCGCGAAGGCGGCCGGCGTGGTCAGCTGGTCGTTCGCCATGACGGCGGACGCCTGCTGCGGTCCGTCCAGCGACCCTTTCGGCCCGGCGACGTTGGCCGCCGCGATGGCGGTCCGGATGTCCTCCAGCCCGAGATTGTAGGACGCCAGCCGGCGTGGATCGACCTGCAGCCGCACCGCCGGCCGCATGTTGCCCTGCACCGCGACGCGCCCGACGCCGCCGACCTGCGCCAGGCGTTGCGCCAGCAGCGTGTCCACCGCATCCGAAAGCCGCGCGACCGGCAGCGTGTCCGATGTCAGCGCCAGCGTCAGGATCGGCGGATCGGCCGGGTTCACCTTCGCATAGGTCGGCGGATAGGGCAGGGAGGATGGCAAGGTCCCGCGTGCCGCATTGATCGCCGCCTGCACATCCTGCGCCGCGTCGTCGATGTCGCGGCCGAGGTTGAATTGCAGCGTGATGCGGCTGACGCCCGGCCCGCTGACGGACACGATCTCGTTCAGCCCCGAGATCTGCGCCAGTTGGCGTTCCAGCGATGCCGTGACCAGCACGGCGATGGTGTCGGGGGATGCGCCGGGCAATTGCGTCGTCACCTGGATGGTCGGGAAATCGACCTCCGGCAGCGACGAGACCGGCAGGCGCAGATAGCCGTAGATCCCCGCCAGCAGCACCGCGATCGCGAGCAGCGAGGTGGCGATCGGTCGCGCGATGAAGGGGGCCGAGATGTTCATGCCCGACGCGTCACCGCGCTGCGCCGGCCGGTGGCCCCGCTGCTGGCCGTCCCCCCGGCGGTCCGCCGCCGGGCT
>JALHQB010000036.1 GCA_022842185.1 Acetobacteraceae bacterium | reverse complement strand
AGCTGAACAGCGAACCCCGCACCTCGTCCTTGCCGCGCATCCCGATCTCGCCCTCCAACAGGGCAAGCGAATCACGATCCGTCGTCAGTCGCGAGAGGGAATTTCAGCAGCCTGCTAGAGAGGTGTCTGGAGCCCTGCGTGACCCCGGGCGATCTAGTCCGCGAGCACGGTCAGGCTCTCGGCGGGGATGGTGACGCTGCCCGCGCTCCCCAGCGTGGCGGGGGACCCGAGCACAGCCCAGGCCAGCGCATTGCCGCCCGACAGCGCATCGAACAGCCCCACATGGGTCAGCGTGCCGGCGGCGGCGGTGAAGCCGAAGCGCAGCGCCGCGGCGTTGCGCTGCGTGCCGCTGCCGGTGAAGGATACCGGCTGGCGGGCATAGCCGGTCGCCGTGCCTGGTTCCCCGGTCAGCCCGGCGGCGTCGGCACCGCCGGTGCCAAGGCCGACCCAGACGTCGGTCGGCAGGGCGGGCTGGCGCCCGGTCAGGGATCGGGCGAGCAGGTTCTTCGCGTAGTCGGTGAGCGCGGTCATCGCTGTGTCTCCTTCGCCTGGTTTGGGTTCAGCTCACCACCGCGCCGTCCGGCCAGCGCCAATTGGCACCGTCGCTGACCGCGAAGCGCTTGTTGGCCGTCCCGTCCGAGACGTAGATCAGGCAGCGCGGGCAACTCGCCGCCGCGGGCATGGTCGCGAGGGTGTAGGCCGGCAACTGGAACGGCGCGGTGGTGGAGACCAGCCCATTGCCCTTGGGCACGAGGCTGATGCCGATGTTGGTGTCCGACCCGCCGACATTGATCTGCGGTGCGGAACCGGCGCCGTGCGACAGGATGCGGAAGTAGTTCACCGGCGTGACCGAAGCCGGCGCGGCTTCGATGACCACGGTATTGCGCGCCAGCAGCCGGACTGTCCCGGTGCCCTTCGCGGCGACCTGGAGGTTGACGTTGGCGTCTGTCCCATCGGCGGCGATGGTCGGGTTGCCGTTGGTCGCCGCGCCGGTCACCCGGACGCGGTTGACGTTGCTCGCGGCAGGCGAGACCGAGAAGGCGGCCGTCGCCGTCGGTCCGCCGAGTGTCACCGTGCCCGCGGCGGTGGCGCGCATCGCCTCGGACCCCGCGGTGGTGACGGCGAGTTCGCCCGCCGCCGGGCTGAACAGGCCGGTGCTGTCCTCGCCGACCATGACGCCTGGCCGCTCGACACGGCCGGCCGGTGCTCCAAGCGCGACATGGCCGTTGGTGCCGCTGTTCACCAGCGGTCCGGAATTGCCGTTGCCCAGCATGGCAGGCGAGCCGAGATGCACCGTGTTGGGCGTGCCGGTCGCGACATTGGAAACGTGGATCGCCGCGGAGCCGTCGTTCAGCCGATTGTAGTACTCCGCGCGGAGGGAGAAGATGTCCAGGCGGTTGCCGCTGCCGTTGACGCGGATGGCATTGCTCTCCGCATCGTCGATGCGCAGGTTGCCGATCTGCAGCCGGACGTTGTTGGCATCGATGCGAATGCCGTTGCCGCCGACCAGCGGCTGGCCGCCGGAATTGAACAACTCAGACTGGGTGGTGACGCTGGCCATCTGGCCGGTGACACCATTGGCCTGGACCCAGATCGGATACAGCACGAAATCGGCGTAGAGATTGCCGAGATAGAACTTCGTGGTGCTGCCCGAGACCGAGGATGCGAAACGCAGCACCGATCGCGCACCGAGGGTGAAGACGTCGTCGATGAAGATGCCGTCCACCCGGCGCAGCACCACCGCATCGCAATTCTGCTGCTGCCAGCGCACCACATCGTCATCCGCGGTGCCGAAGGGCCAGAAATGGACGTGCTGGATGCGGGAGGTATCGAAGGCGCGGTCGATCTCGATGCCGGTGGTGAAGACCTGCCCGCGCAGACTCTCGATGTTCAGCCGGCCGGAATTGTCGCACCAGACGCCGCGGTTGACCGCGACCAGCAGCACATTCTTGAACTCGACCGAGCCCAGGCAATCCTGGATGCGGAAGACGAAATCATAATTCGTCGGCGCCCAGCCGGGCACCTGCGTGGCGGTGTGGGTCTGGCGCACCGCGATGTCGCGGACCGACGATCCGCGCGCCCCGGTGCCGGTGAAGGTGAAGGGGGTGAAGCCGGTGGTGTCGATGCGGAACCAGGTGCCGTCGGCAATCGCCGATCCTTCGGTGAAGCCCGCGCCCTGGAAGACGATCGACACGCTGTCCACCACCACGGCGCTGGCGATGCGGTACGTCCGGGGGCCGAATTCCAGGATTCCGCCGCCGGCGGCGTTCATCGCGTCGATCGCCGCCTGGATCGCCGGCGCATCGTTGGTCATACCGTCACCGACCGCGCCGAAATCCCGCACGTGATAGGCGCGGTCGGCAAGGATGCCGCTGCGCAGCTGTGCGATGGTGGTGCGGCGCGTGACGGCGGAACCGCCGCTGCCCTGGACGATCGGCAGCAGGTCGGCATCCGCCGCCGCGGCGATCGCGGGAAGCGCACTGATCTTGGTGTCGGACATGAAAGTCTCCGTCAGGGGGGGCAGGGTCGGGAGGGGGCGGCGGCCACTGGCGATCGCGCGGATCGGCTTGTCTGGTCGCTGCCGAGCGCGCGCCGCTCGTCCAGAGCGTTCGGCGCCAGACCGTGCTGGCGCAAAACGCTCGAAGCTCTGTTTGGTCGAGCATCTTCACGCGCCTGACGGAGTGTCAGGCGCGATCCGCTCCCGAGCGTGATGGCCGTAGGCGCGAACGCACCGAAGGTCTGAATCACACGATAAATCAAAGGCCTAGAGCGTGACCGGTGTACGAAGGCCAACCGACCATGTTCTAGAGAATCAGCTGGGCGCCGCTTTCGAGCAGCAGCGTGCCGCCGGCTTCGGCCAGCAGGCGCGGCGGTTGGGACACGGCGAAAGGCGGCGACAGGACGAAATGCGTCGGGTCGGCGGCATCGACCGCGAGCACCCTCAGGCCGCCGCCGGGCGAAGGCGCGGTGAATCCGGCCTGCGCGCGCCCGGCCAGCACCGGCACCGTCTGCGCCGGGGCCACCTCCGTGCCGGTCGCGGTGCGGAAGAAGAAGGTGACCTGGGTGATCGGGCCCGTGACGGTCGCGCCCGCCGTGAATGCCTCGCCGGGCAGCAGTGGCGCCGGCGGCGCGTCGAGCACCAGCGCCCGGGCGATGGCGGTGGCGGAGACCGTCACATTGGCCAGCAGCGTCGCCGACCGCAGCAGCGCGGGCGCGCCACCCGATCCATCGACCGTGACGCCGCCACCGGCCAGGGAGCCGCTTTGGATCGGCACCAGGGCCGTGGCATCCGATGCCTGGACGATGACGATGTCGCCGGGCAGCAACTGCGCGCTGGCCGGCGCGAAATAGCCGGGCGCGAGTACGGTTGCCCGGTCATCATCGGTCCGGTAGTGCCACAGGGTGAAGCCGTTCGCCGTGGTCAGTGCCGAAAGGCCGCTCGAAAGGAATGGCATGCAGGACTCCTCGCGCGCTGGGGCGAAAGGCGGGGGCCTTCCGCCGGGGCGGGTGATGTTTCGGGCTGTCGAGGGGAATGGGGCGCGGACGCAGTTCGCCCGGTGATGTCGTGTGACTACAGGAACAAATACAGAACGTCAAGGCTAAAAATCCTATACCCGCACGCAGTCCGGGGGATGGCAGCCGCGGCATGCGTCGCTACTGTCAGCCGATCCGCCGAATGCCGTCCGAGGGGCCGCGCCGATGTTCCGACGCCTGCTGCCACTGCTTGCCCTGCTGTCGCTGTCGCTGCCCGCCCTGGCGCAGCAGCAGGATCGCGTGCTGAAAGTCTACAACTGGTCGGATTACATCGACCCATCTGCGGTGGCCCGCTTCACGCGGGAGACCGGCATCCGTGTCCGCTATGACGTCTATGACAGCCTGGAGACGCTGGAGGGCCGGCTGTCGGCCGGGCGTTCGGGCTATGACATCGTGGTGCCGACCAGCGAGCCGACCTTCGCCCGCCTGGTGCGCGCCGGGGCGCTGCGCCCGATCGACCGCGCGGCGGTGCCGAACTGGCGCGAGCTCGATCCCGTGCTGATGGAACGAGTGGCGGCGATCGACCCGGGCAACCGGCATGGCGCGATCTACCTGTGGGGCACGGTGGGTCTTGGCATCCGGGTGGACCGGGTGCGCGCGGCGCTCGGGCCCGATGTGCCGCTCGACAGCCTCGATATCCTGCTCAAGCCCGAGAACGCGGCGCGGCTCGCGCGCTGCGGCATCATGGTGATGGACAGCCCCACGGATGTGATCCCGTCCGTGCTCCGCTGGTTGGGACGTGATCCCAACAGCAATGCGGCCGAGGACCTGCGCGCCGCCGAACAGGCGCTGATGGGCATTCGCCGTCATGTGCGGGCGATCATCGCGTCCTCCTCCATCCTCGACGCGCTGGCGACGGGGGAGGCCTGCGTCGCACTCACCTATTCCGGCGATGTGATCCAGGCCGCCGCGCGGGCGCGCGAGGCCGGCCGTGGCGTCGAGATCGGCTACGTCATGCCGCGCGAGGGCGCGCAGCTGTGGTTCGACATGCTGGCGATCCCGGCCGATGCGCCGAACCCGGAAGATGCGCAGCGCTTCATCGACTTCCTGCTGCAGCCTGACGTGATGGCCGGCATCACCAACCAGGTCCGCTACCCCAACGCGGTGCCCGCCAGCCGGCCGTTGGTCGATGAAGCGGTGCGCCGCGATCCCAACGTCTTCCCTTCGCCAGAGGCGCTGTCGCGCAGCTTCGTCGCCGGCACGCCGCCGCGGGAGGCGGAGCGGCTGCGCACGCGCCTGTGGTCGCGCTTCAAGGCGGGGCGGTGACGTGACCGGCGCCGGGCCGGCGGCGCTGCTGCGCGCCCGGGGCATCACCAAGGCCTTTGGCGCGGTGGTGGCGCTCGACGCGCTGGACCTCGATATCGCGCCCGGGGAGTTCTTTGCGCTGCTTGGTGGATCGGGGTCGGGAAAATCCACGCTGCTGCGGATCATCGCGGGCTTCGAGGCGCCGGATGCCGGCCGCGTGCTGCTCGATGGCGCTGACATTGTCGCGACCCCGCCCTGGGCGCGGCCGATCAACATGATGTTCCAATCCTATGCGCTGTTCCCGCATCTGTCGGTGGCGGACAACGTCGCCTATGGCCTGCGCCGCGGCGGCGTGGCCAAGGCGGAAGCGGCACGCCGGGTCGCGGATGCCCTGGCCATGGTGGGGCTGGCGGGGCTGGACCGCCGCCGGCCGCATCAACTTTCGGGTGGGCAGCAACAGCGTGTGGCGCTGGCGCGCAGCCTGGTGATGCGCCCGCGCCTGCTGCTGCTCGATGAACCGCTCGGCGCGTTGGATGCCGGGCTGCGCGAGCGGACGGGCTTCGAGTTGCGCGCCCTGCAACGCCAGACCGGGGCGGCCTTCGTGATGGTGACGCATGACCAGGAGGAAGCTCTGGCGCTGGCCGACCGCGTCGCGGTGTTAGATGGCGGGCGTGTCGCGCAGGTGGGCTCGCCGCGCGCGATCTATGAACGCCCGGCGAGCCGCTTCGTCGCCCGCTTCCTGGGCGCTGCGAATGTGTTCGAAGGCCGCGCGATGGGTGGCGGCTTCGACAGCGCGGTGGCGGGCATCACCTTCGCGGGGGCGATTGGCGGCGACAGTCTTGCCGTGGCGATACGACCCGAACGCATCCGCATCGCCCCAGGTGCCTCGGGTGCGAACAGCGCGACCGGCATCGTCGAGGACACGGCGTTCCGCGGCGACGACACGCTGCTGGTGCTGCGCCTTTCAGGCGCCGCGACGCTGCGTGTCCTGCATGCTGAGCAGGACGGCGCGCCGCCGGCGCGCGGCGACACCGTGACGGTGGGCTGGGATGCGGCCGATGTGGTGGCGCTCGCGTCGTGAGGCGGTTGGTGCTCGCACCCGTCTGGGCCTGGCTGCTGGTCCTGGTCGCCGCGCCGGCGGCGGCGCTTGTGGTCATCGCCCTGGCCGAGGCCGATTCGGGCATCCCGCCTTTTCGCCTTGCCCTGTCGCCGACCGGCTTCGCCACGTTGGTCGAGGATGCCTACTATCTGGACGCCGTGCTGACGGCGTTGCGTGTCGCGGTCACGACGTCGGCGTGCTGCCTGCTGGTCGCGTATCCAATGGCCATCGGGATCGCCCGCGCCGCGCCCAGGCGCCGCGTTCTGTTGCTGGTGCTGTTGATGCTGCCCTTCTGGACGGGCTTCCTGCTGCGGGTCGGCGCCTGGATCGGGCTGCTGCGCGACGAAGGCTGGATCAACCGGCTGCTGATGGCGGCTGGTATCACCGATGCGCCGCTGCCGCTGCTCTATTCCGAGGGCGCGATGCTGGTGGGCATGGTGCATGCATATCTTCCCTTCGCGGTGCTGCCGCTGTTCGCCGCGCTGCTGCGGCTGGACCCAGCGCTGGGGGAAGCGGCGGCGGATCTCGGCGCGCGGCCGGCGACGATCTTCTTCACCGTGACGCTGCCGGTCACCGCGCCGGACGCCGCGGCCGGCTTCCTGCTGGTATTCATCCCGGCGGCCGGCGAGTTCGTGATACCCGAATTGATGGGGCCGCCGGAGGCGCAGTTGGTAGGCCGGGTGCTGTGGCAGGAATTCTTCCAGAACCGTGACTGGCCGGTGGCGGCCGCCTTGGCCGTCGCGCTGCTGGCGCTGCTGTTGGTCCCGATCCGCCTGTTCCAGCGGCTGGGCGCGCGGGCGTGAGGCGCGGGCGCTTCACCGGCGCCGCCATGGCGGCGGGCTTCGTCTTCCTCTGGCTGCCGATCCTGCTGCTGGTGGGATACGCCTTCAGCGCCGATCGCATTCCCTTCCAATGGGGCGGCTTTTCGCTGCGCTGGTTCGCGGCGCTGGCGGGGAATGAACGCATCGTCGAGGCCGCGGGCCTGTCGCTGCGCATCGCGGCCGGGGCGGCGACCCTGGCGGTGCTGCTGGGTGGCGCGGCGGGCTGGGCGCTGGCCCGGTTCGGCCGGTTCCGCGGTCGCGCCCTGTTCGGCATGCTGATCGGTGCGCCGCTGGTGCTGCCCGAGGTCGTCACCGGCCTGTCCCTGCTGCTGGTGTTCGTGGCGCTGGAAGGGGCCACGGGCTGGCCGCAGGGGCGCGGCGCGCTGACCGTGCTGCTGGCGCATGCGACGCTTGGCGCGGCCTTCGTCGCGGTGGTGGTACAGGCACGGTTGGCCGAGACCGACCGCAGCCTGGAAGAAGCGGCGATGGACCTCGGTGCCACGCCCTTCACGGCCTTCCGCACCATCACCCTGCCGCTGATCGCGCCCGCGTTGGGGGCGGGTTGGCTGCTTGCCTTCACCCTGTCGCTCGATGATGTGGTGATCGCATCCTTCGTGTCGGGCCCGGCGGGGACGACCCTGCCGATGGCGCTGTTCGCCATGCTGCGGCGCGGGTTGACGCCGGAGGTCAATGCGCTGGGGGCGGTGGTGGTCCTCGGCGTCGGGGCGATGCTGGCCCTGGCCACGCTGCTGCTGCGGCCGCGACCGCGCGGGGAATGATGGATGCCGATGCATGCGGCAGCTCTGCCGCCATGATGGTGAACGGGCGGTGGGCGGTGCCACCGCGTCAACGGTTCCACTGAATCCATGTGGGCGCGCGCCGCCGTTGCGTGCCGGCGCCGATGCGCCATGATCCCGGCCGACGGCCCGCCCGGTTCGGGACAGGCCGCAATACGGGGAAGAAGCGCATGCGACGCAGACCGTTGCTCGGCACCATTGCCGCGGGCCTCGCCCTGCCTCGGCTCGCCCATGCCGCCTGGCCGGCGGACCGGCCGATCCAGGTGCTGGTACCCGGTCCGGCGGGCGGCGGCATGGACATCCTGGCGCGTACCATCCTGCCTTTTGTGCAGCAGCGTCTGCCACGCGCCACCTTCGTCGTGGTCAACCGTCCCACCGCCGGCGGGCAACAGGCCTTCGAGGGCATCGCCCAGGCCGCGCCCGATGGCTTCACCATCGGCGCCGCGCAGGCGCCCAATTCGATCACCCTGCCGATCGAACGGCAGGTGCGCTATCGCGTGCAGGACTTCACGTTCCTGGGCAATGTCATCGAGGACCCCTGCGGGTTGTGGGTGAAGGCGGACAGCCCGATCGCCAGCGTCGCGGACCTCGTCGCCGCCGCGAAGGCGCGGCCGGGGCAGGTGACGATCGGCACCGCCGGGGTGGGCAGCGACGACCACCTGCTGGTGCTGGCGCTGCAGGATGCGACGCAGACCGAATTCACCCACGTGCCGTTCAACGGCACGCCGCCGATCATCACCGGCGTATTGTCGCGCAGCATCGATGTCGGATCCTTCAACATGAGCGAGGGGCTGTCGTTGATGCGCGAGGGCCTGGTCAGGGCCCTGGCGCAGGGCGGGCCGGAGCGCTGGGCCGGGACCGCGCAGGTGCCGACCTTCCGGGAATTGGGCTTCGCCGTCCTCGGCGGGTCCACCCGGGGGCTGGTCGCCCCACCCAATCTGCCGGCGGAGATCCGTGATCCGCTGCGCGCCGCCATCGCCGAGGCCAATGCAGACCCGGCCTGGATCGCTGACGCCACGCGGCTGAACCTGCCGTTGCGGCCGATGACCGCCCAGGCGCAGGAACGCCTGTTCCTGGACGAGGATGCGCGGCTGCGCGCCATTTGGGCGCGCAAGCCCTGGCGCGACTGAACCGCCATCCGCATGCCCGGACGCGGGTCCGGGTTGTGCCGAAGCCGGGTTGATGGCGGGGGAGGGCGGGATTAGGGTCCGCCCCTCCCCAGAACCAGCCGGGACTGCCATGACCCTGATCGCCGATCGCCTCAACCGGATCTCACCCTCCCTGACCATCGCGATGACGGGCAAGGCGCGCGCATTGAAGGCGGCGGGCAAGGACATCATCGGCCTGTCCTCCGGGGAACCCGACTTCGACACGCCGCAGAACGTCAAGGACGCGGCGATCGCCGCCATCCAGCGCGGCGAGACCAAGTACACCGATGTCGCCGGCACGATGGAACTGCGCAAGGCCGTCTGCGAGAAGTTCAAGCGCGACAGCGGCCTGGACTACAAGCCGGAGGAGATCATCGTCTCCACCGGTGGCAAGCAGGTGATCTTCGACGCGCTGCTCGCCACCATCAATCCGGGCGACGAGGCGATCATCCCCGCCCCGTGCTGGGTGTCGTACCCCGACATCGTGGAACTGGCCGAAGGCAAGCCGGTGATCGTGCAGTGCGGGCAGAATGCAGGCTTCAAGATGTCGGCTGAACAGCTCGAAGCCGCGATCACGCCCAAGACCAAGTGGCTGGTCCTGAACAACCCATGCAATCCGACCGGAGCGGCGTACAGCGCGGCGGAGATCAAGGCGCTGACGGATGTGCTGATGAAGCACCCCAATGTCTGGATCTTCACCGACGATATCTATGAGAAGCTGGTCTATGACGGCTTCAAGGTGGCGACCATCCTGGAGGTCGAGCCGCGCCTGCGCGACCGCACCGTGACCATGAACGGCTGCTCCAAGGCCTATGCCATGACCGGGTGGCGGATCGGCTTCGCCGGGGCGCCGGTAGCGCTGATCAAGGCGATGGACAAGCTGCAGGGCCAGTCCACATCGGGCACCTCCTCGATCTCCCAGGCCGCCGCCGTCGAGGCGCTGGCCGGCCCGCAGGAGAGCATCGAGGCGATGCGCGTGGTCTATGAACGCCGCCGCAACATGGTGGTGGACATGCTGAATGCCTGCGCCGGCCTGCGCTGCCATAAGCCCGAGGGCGCCTTCTACGTGTTCCCCGACATGCGCGGCTGCATCGGCAAGACCACCGCGGGCGGCAAGAAGATCGAATCCGACGAGGACTTCACCATCGCGCTGCTGGAGGAGACCGGCGTCGCCACCGTCCATGGCGCAGCGTTCCTCTCGCCGGGGCATTTCCGCATTTCCTACGCGACGTCGGACGCGGCGCTGAAGGAAGCCTGTGGGCGGATCCAGAAGTTCTGCGCCGGGATGACGTGAGCGCGGCGTTCACGCTGCGTCCGGTCGAGGAGGCGGATTTCGAACCGCTCCTCGACCTGTCGATTCGTGTGTTGCGCGCCGACCTTGATCGCGTCGGCCGCTTCGACCCTGAACGGCGCCGCAGCCGGATGCGGGCCGGCTTCGATCCGGCCACGCTGTCGGCCATCGAATGCGATGGTCGTCTCGTGGGATGCATCGCCGCCGTCGGCGCGCCCGGCCACGTGGAATTGCATTCCTTCTACCTCGAACCCGAAACGCAGGGGCGCGGACTGGGCAGGGCGGTGTTCCTGGCCGTCGCGGCGCGTCACCCCGAGGTGCCGCTGCGGATCGAGGTGCTGAAGGGCAGCCCGGTTCATCGGTTTTGGGAAAAGCAGGGCTTCATCCGCACCGGCGAACAGGATTTCGATTGGCTCTATGAACGCCCCGCCCAGGGTGGCGCCGCGCGGTCTTCCATGAACATGCAGCCGCATTGAAGCCGCTGGACCGCCATCGAACTTCCTGGCGCGACACCTTCCCTGGGCCAGGTGATTTCGCCCGGTCCCGATCTGATCTAGTTTCGCCAAACCGCTCTCCCGAACGGACAAGGAAAGAAAATGCCAGCTCTCGCCGCCCGCATGAACGAGGTTTCCATCTCCGCTTCCGTCGTCATGACGATGAAGGCGCGTGAACTCGCGGCGAAAGGCATCAAGGTGATCAGCCTCGGCACCGGGGAACCCGATTTCCCGACGCCGCCGCATGCGATCGAAGCTGCGCACAAGGCTGCGCTGGCCGGCGATACCAAATACCCGCCGCAGGATGGCAGCAAGGACCTCAAGGCCGCCGTGCAGCGCAAATTCAAGCGCGACAACAACCTCGACTACGCGCTCGATGAGATCATGGTCGCCAATGGCGGCAAGCAGTGCATCTTCAACGCCTTCATGGCGACGCTCGACCCGGGCGACGAGGTCGTGATCCCCGCCCCCTACTGGATCTCCTATGCCGACATGGCGAAGATCGCCGGCGGCAAGCCGGTGCTGGTGTCCTGCCCGCAGAACAACGGCTTCAAGCTGCGCCCCGAGGATCTCGAAGCCGCCATCACGCCCAAGACCAAGTGGGTGATGCTGAACTTCCCGAACAACCCGACCGGCGCCGCCTGCTCGCGGGAGGAGATGAAGGCCATCGCCGAGGTGCTGAAGAAGCACCCGCATGTCTGGGTCATGACCGACGACATGTATGAGCACCTCGTCTATGACGGCTTCGAATTCTGCACCATCGCCGAGGTCGAGCCCGCACTGAAGGACCGCACGCTGACGATCAACGGCGCGTCCAAGACCTATGCCATGACCGGCTGGCGCATCGGCTTCTGCGGCGGGCCCAAGGCGCTGATCAAGGCGATGGTCAACATGCAGGGCCAAGCGACGTCAGGCGTTTCGAGCGTTGGCCAGGCCGCCGCCGCCGCCGCGCTGGACGGACCGCAGGACCTCGTGCGCGAGCGCGCCGAGGATTATCGCCGCCGGCGCGACATGGTGGTGGACATGCTGAATGCCGCCCCGGGCATCGCCTGCCACAAGCCCGAAGGCGCCTTCTACGTGTTCCCCAACATTGCTGGCTGCCTGGGCAAGACCAGCAAGGCGGGCAAGAAGATCGAGACGGATACGGACTTCGCCCTCGCGCTGCTCGAGGAAAAATACGTCGCCGCGGTGCAGGGGTCGGCCTATGGCATGTCGCCCTATCTGCGCATCTCCTACGCGACGGACATGGACAGCCTGCGGGAGGCCTGCGAGCGCATCCAGGAATTCTGCCGGGAACTGGCGTGATCGCTGCGCGCGACCGGCGGTGCCTTGGAGAGGGGCTTTGCCCCTCTCCAAACCTCACCCCACCAAAGGCTTAAGGCCTTTGGAAACCTCAATTGTCACGCTCCGCGTAGGCTTGCGCCAAGTCCCCACGGTCCAGGAGGCCGTTGCCTCCTGGCGGGGTGGCTTGAAGGGGCAGCGCCCCTCCAACCTTCGCGCAGTCGCATGATCCGCCCCGGCCGTGACACCGACGCCGCCGATTTCATCGCGCTGATCGGCGCCTGCTGGGGCGAATACCCCGGCTGCATTCTCGACGTTGATGGTGAAGTGCCGGAACTGCGCGCCCTCGCCACCTATTTCCGCGACCAGGGCGGCGCGCTCTGGGTCGCGGAACAGGATGGCCGTGTCGTCGGCATGATCGGCACGCGCCCGTTGAAGGAAGACGCGGCCTGGGAGATCTGCCGCATGTATGTCGATGCCGCCGCGCGCGGCAGCGGCCTGGCGGCAGCATTGCTCGACACCGCCGAGGCGCATGCGCGCGCCGCGGGTGCCGAACGCATGATCCTGTGGACCGACACGCGCTTCATCCGCGCGCATGGCTTCTACGAGAAGTTCGGCTATGTCCGGCAGGGATCGATCCGCATCCTCGACGACATCTCGAATTCGCTGGAGTTCCGCTACACCAAGCCGGCGGCGGGGCTGGTGGTCGAAGCCCTGGACGCGGCCGGTGCCGCCAGCGCCGAACGGCGGCTCGCGGCCCTGCTGACCGACTGCGTCGCCGATGGCGCCTCGCTCACCTTCCTGCCGCCGCTGTCGCGCGACCGGGCGCTGGGTTTCTGGAAGGCGACTTCGGCCGCGGTGGCGGCGGGCCACCGGGTTCTGCTTGTGGCCTGGCTCGACGGACGGCTCGCCGGCAGCGTCATCCTCGATCTCGCCACCGAGGAGACGACGCCGCAGGTCGCCTCCATCCGCACCTTGATGGTCGATCCGGCGGCGCGCCGGCGCAGCATCGGGCGTGCGCTGATGCGCCGCGCGGAACAGGCGGCGCGCGCGCATGGCAGGCGGCTGGTCACCCTCGATGCCCGGGCCGGCAGCGCCGCCGAATCGCTGTACCGGGCGGAAGCCTGGACCGAACTTGGCCGCATCCCGGATTTCGAGGTTGATGCGCAGCGCCGCAGTTGTGACACGGTCTTCCTGTGGAAGGCGCTCTGACCCCGGAGGCTCCGCCGATGATCAGCCCGGACTGGTGCCGCATGATGGCGGCGTACAATGCCGAGATGAACCGCCGGCTCTACGCCGCCGCGGACACGCTGGACGATGCCGCGCGCCGCGCCGACCGTGGCGGCTTCTGGGGATCGATCCACGGCACGCTCAGCCACCTGGTGTGGGGCGACACGACCTGGATGAGCCGCTTCGACGGCTGGCAGAAGCCGCAGGTCGCCATGAAGGACAGCCCGCAACTGCTCGCCGACTGGTCGATGATGAAGGCGGCCCGGCTGGAGGCCGATGCCGGCATCGTTGCCTGGGCCGGCGGGCTGACGGAATCGCGCCTCGCCGCGCCGCTGGTCTGGCTCTCCGGCGCCACGCAGCGGCAGGTGTCCATGCCGCTGTGGATCACCGTGACCCACTTCTTCAACCACCAGACCCATCATCGCGGCCAGGCGCATGCAATGATCACCGCCGCGGGCGCCACCACCGAGGACACCGACCTGCCTTGGGTGGTGGATTTCCAGGCGCTGGGCCTCGTGCCGTGACCAGCGACGCCACGGAACGCCACCCGCCGGAGGAGGAACGCACGATGCTCCGCCGCGCCGCGCCGGCGGCGGTGGCGGAACCGATCGTCCATCTGCTCGACATCGATGCCGCCGAGGGCGAGCCCGCCCGGCGCGTCGCCATCGGCCCCGGGCCGCTCACCATCGGGCGCGGCGCGCAGTCGGATGTGGTGCTGCCGTCGGGTGACGTCTCCCGCAGTCATTGCATCATCGCGCTGGAGGACGGGGCGGCGGTCGTCACCGATCTGGGTTCCACCAACGGCACCATCGTCGATGGCCGCCGGGCGGATGGTCCGCAGCGCCTGGCGTCCGGTGCGCGTCTGGCGCTCGGGCCGTTCACCCTGGTCTATCGCAGCGGCCGCGCTGCGGAGTTCGCCCGCACCGAGGAGGTGGAGAAGGACCTCGCCCGCGCGGGCCGCTATGTCGCGGCCCTGTTGCCACCCCCGCTTGCGGATGGCCCGGTGCGGGCCGATTGGCGCTTCGTACCTTCGACCAATATCGGCGGGGACGGCTTCGGCTATGGCTGGCTGGACGAGAACCGCTTCGCCGCCTGGCTGCTCGATGTGTCGGGCCATGGGGTGGGATCGGCGTTGCTGGCCGCGTCGGTGATGAACCTGCTGCGGGTGCACAGCCTACCGGGGACGGATTTCACCGATGCGGCCTCGGTGCTCGCGGCGCTCAATGACCGTTTCCAGATGGATCGGCAGGGCGGGCTGTATTTCAGCATCTGGTACGGGGTCTATGACGTCCGGACGCGTATCCTGGGCTTTGGCTGCGCCGGACAACACCCCGGCTTCATGATGGTGCCCGGCGATGCCGCGCCGCATCCGCTGTGGGTGAAGAACCCGGCCGTCGGGCTGGCGCCGGACTGGCCGTATCGCCGGGCGGAGGTCGTGGTGCCGCCGGGGGCCAGGCTCCATCTGTTCAGCGATGGCGCCTTCGAGGTCATCACCCCCGACGGGCTGCAGCTGACGATCGGCGACTTCCTCCCGGTCCTGGCGGCCCCGCCGGTGCATGGCCTGGCGGAACCCGAACGGCTCTGGCGCGCCGTGCGCAATGCTTCACGGGCCGGACCGCTTGATGATGACGTGTCGCTGGTGACACTCGATTTCGTGTGACGCGCATGCGATGTCACGCCGAATCGCGCGACGACGGAGGATTCAGCTGATGGACATGGTGGTGGTCGATGTCGCGGGGGCACCCAAGCGGCTGGGTCTGACCGGGCGGCTGGACGCTGGCGGGACCGAGAAGGTGGAGGTGGCGTTCGGCGCACAAGTGCGGGCGGCTCAGCGCCATGTCCTGGTCGACATGACCGGCGTGAGCTTTGTCGGCTCGCTCGGCATCCGGATGCTGATCGCCGCCGCGCGCGTGTCGGACCGGGGCGGCTTCAAGCTGGTGATCTTCGGTGCGCAGCCGGCGGTGGCGGAGGTGTTCCGCACCATCGCCCTCGATGACCTGATCCCGGTCATGCCGGATGAGGCGGCGGCGCTGGCCCAGATCCAGGCGTGACCCTGCCGCAGGTGGTGGAGGGTGATCTTCGCATCGTCCTGCGTGGCGGGACCGACGCGCTGCGCGATGCGCAGCGGACCGTTTCGGGCTTTCTGCGCCGGCGCGGTGCCGGCCCGCGCACAGCCGCGCGGGCCGAACTGCTGGTCGAGGAATTGGCGCTGAACACACTGCTGCATGGCTTCGCCGCTGGCGCCACGCCCGAGGTCGTCGTCACTGCCTGGCATGATGGCGCCACGTGCGGCCTGGCCTTCGAGGATCGCGGCGCCGCCTTCGATCCGACCACCGCCGTCATGCCGCCCAAACCCGCCAGCGTGCGGGAGGCGCCGATCGGCGGTCTCGGCCTGCCGCTGGTGCGGCGCATCGCCGTGGAACTGGCCTATGAACGCACCGCGGATGGCCGCAACCGGCTGCATCTGGTGCTGCCGGAGGAGGATGCGCCTATCGCGTGAGGAAGCCGTCCAGCCGCGCGAGCACGACGTCAGGCGCTTCCTCCGCCAAATAGTGGCCTGATGGGACGGCGCCGGTCTCAAGCGGTCCGGAGGCATAGCGCCCCCAGATCTCCGCCGCGTTGTACCATTTCGGGATGCTGCCCTTCGCCCCCCACAGCGCCAGCATCGGGCAGCGGACCGTCTGCCCCGCATCGCGGGATGCGCGGTCGTGCTCCAGGTCGATGCTGGTCGCCGCGCGATAATCCTCGCAGATCGCTTCGATCGTGCCGGGTTCGTGCAGCGCGGCGAGGTAGTCGGCCCGCGCCTCCGGGTGGAAGAAATCCGCCGGTTTGGGCTCGCGGGATGTGTGGAAGTCGAACCAGGGTTCGATGTCAGCGCGGATCATCGCCTCCGGCCCCGGGTGACGCTGGGCCAGGAAGAACCAATGCCAGTAGCCCATGGCGAAACTCATATCGACTCGCTCGAAATGTTCGAGCGTGGGGATGATGTCCATGGTGCACAGCCGCTCCACGGCATCCGCATGGTCCAGCGCCATGCGATGCGCGACGCGGGCGCCGCGGTCATGCGCCACCACCTGGAAACGGTCATGGCCCAGCCCGCGCATCAGCGCGACCAGCTCGGCGGCCATGGTCCGCTTGGAATAGGCGGCGTGGTCCTCGCTGACCGGCGGCTTGTGGCTGAAGCCGTATCCGGTGATGTCGGGGCAGATGACGGTGAAGCGCTGCGCCAGAATGGGCGCGACGCGGTGCCACATCGCATGGGTCTGCGGGTTGCCGTGCAGCAGCAGCAGGGGCGGGCCATTGCCGCCGCGGCGCAGATGGAAGCGCCCGCCGGCAGCCTCCCGGTGTTCCAGGGTGAAGCCTTCGAAGATCATCGGATGCCGTCCTCCTGCCTCACCTATCGCATGGGGGCGGTGGCGTGTCGCGGCGGGGCAAGGCGCTCGCGGTCAGCCGCCCAGACCAGGATCGCGTCCAGTGCGGGGCACAGCGCTTCGCCCCAGGGGGGTGAGGCCGTATTCCAGATTGCGCGGCATCTGGTGGTGGACGATGCGGCGCCGGCCTGCCCGTTGACCGTTCGGGCGGGCCGGGCCAGCGTGCGCGCCGCACACGCAACCAGGGAATGAAACGCATGTCCGACGACTCTGCGCTTTTCGACAAGGGCCTTCCGATCCGCCGCGAGGTGCTCGGCGCCGAATATGTCGATGGCTCGATGGCCAAGGCCGACGAGTTCATGATGTCGTTCCAGCGCGCCACCACCGCCTGGGCCTGGGGCTGGGCCTGGGGCGACCCGACGCTGGACCGCAAGACGCGCTCGCTGCTGAACCTCGCCATGCTGACCGCGCTGGGCAAGATCCCGGAGGTGAAGCTGCACGTGAAGGGCGCGCTGAACAACGGCATCACTGTCGATGAGATCAAGGCGACCCTGCTGCACGCCACGGCCTATTGCGGCATCCCCGCGGGCCTCGACGCCTTCAAGGCGGCGCATGAAATCCTGATCGCCGAAGGCGCCATTCCGGGGAAGAAGTAAGACCATGGCCGCCATCAAGCGCATTGCCTTCCTGGGCATCGGGAATATGGGCTGGCCGATGGCGGCCAACCTGGTGAAAGCGGGTTTCGACGTCACGGTCGCCGATGTGGCGCCGGGCCGCGCCGATGCCTTTGCCGCCGAGACCGGCGGCAAGGCGGCGGCATCGCCGGCCGATGCCGCGCAGGGTGCGGATGCCGTCGTCATCATCGTGCCGACGTCGAAGCAGGTGGCCGAGGCGGTGGAGGCCGTCGGTCCGTCGCTGACGAAGGGCATGCTGGTCATCGACATGACATCGGGCCAGCCCGGCCGCACGCGGGACATCGCGGCGGGTCTGGCGGCGCAGGGTGTGGCGATGATCGACTGCCCCGTCTCGGGCGGCGTGCCGCGCGCCAGGACCGGGCAGC
The DNA here is from genome assembly GCA_022842185.1 of Acetobacteraceae bacterium. Taxonomy (GTDB): domain Bacteria; phylum Pseudomonadota; class Alphaproteobacteria; order Acetobacterales; family Acetobacteraceae; genus Neoroseomonas. The sequence continues at coordinate 31,942 of JALHQB010000036.1, read as the reverse complement.
TCGCCATCATGGCCGGTGGCGATGATACCGATCTGGACCGTGCGGACGTCGTGCTGAAGGCGATGGGCACTTCCATCCACCGTTGCGGGCCGATCGGCGCGGGGCAGGCGATGAAGGCGCTGAATAATCTCGTTTCTGCCGGCGGCTTCCTGATCGGGATCGAGGCGCTGCTGATCGGCCAGCGATTCGGGCTGGACCCGGCCAAGATGGTCGATGTGCTGAACGCCAGCACGGGCATGAACAACTCGACCCAGAAGAAGTTCAAGGAATACGTGCTGTCGCGTCGCTTCGATGCCGGTTTCGGCCTCGATCTGATGGCCAAGGATCTGTCCATCGCCCTGGAAGTCGGGCGTGAGACCGCGACGCCGACCCCCTTCTCGGCGCTGTGCCGGGAGATGTGGGCTTCGGCCGCCGCGCTGCTCGGCCCTGGCGCGGATCACACCGCGGTGGCCAAACTGTCCGAACAGCTGTCCGGCACCGTCCTTGGGGGGAATGTCGAAAAATGACATGGGAAGCCTACGCCATCCGCTACGGGCGGCATGAACGCACGGCGCAGTCCAACCACCTGCTGCCGGTGCCCGACCCGCATGAGGCGATGCCGCTCGACTATTTCGTCTGGCTGCTGCGCGGGCCGGACGGGCGGGAAATCGTGGTCGATACCGGCTTCGATGCCGCACTCGCTGAAAAGCGGGGCCGCAAACTGTCGCGTTCGGTCGGTGAATGCCTCACCGCGATGGGTACCGACCCGGCGAAGGTGCAGGACGTCATCATCACGCATCTGCACTACGACCATGCCGGCAGCCTGGACATCTTCCCGGCCGCCCGCTTCCACCTCCAGGAACGGGAGATGCATTTCGCGGTGGGCCGCCACATGTGCGTCCACGCCATCCGGATGCCGTTCGAGGCCGCGCACGTCGTCGCCATGGTCCAGGCCCTGTATGCCGACCGCGTTGAATTCCACGATGGCGATGCCGAGATCGCGCCGGGCGTCACCGTCCATCGCGTCGGCGGCCATTCGGACGGCTTGCAGGTGGTGCGGGTGGAAACGGCGCGCGGGCCGGTGGTGATCGCCTCCGACGCCATGCATTTCTATTCCAATGCGCTGGCGGGCAATCCGTTCCCGATCATCTTCGACCTGGGCGCCATGGCGGCGGGCTGGCGGCGGGCGAAGAAACTGGCGGGCGGCGAGGACAACCGCGTGATCCCCGGCCACGACCCCGCGGTTCGCGAACGTTATCCGGCGGTGGATGGCCAGAATGGCGAGGTCGTCGCGCTGCATCTGCCACCGGTCGGCTGACCGGCGGCGGGGCGGGCTGCTACTGGACGAAGACGGCCGTCCCGGAGAGCAGCCCCGCGGCGCAGAACATCAGGGACAGGCCGGGCCAGGTCCGCATCGGCCCGCGCATTGCGATCAAGGCATTGATCGCCAGGGAGGCCATGACCGCCGCCACCGGCTGCGACCAGTGATACGTCACGAAGCCCCAGACGATGAGCGCGAGCCACATCCAGAAGGATGCCCGTGCGGCCAGCCCCCAGACCATGTCCGAAGCGGCGGATGCTGGCCGCATTTCGGGGGCTTCGGAGCGCGTGCGGATGAAGCTTCCTGCCGAAAGCAGCAGCATCGCCATGAAATAGGTGGACATGAACCCCACTTGCGTCGATCGCGTGATCCGCGCAAGTCCCACCGTGCTGCACTGCGGCAGTCCGCGCAACGCGACAATATCCAGTTCAGGAAACAGTGATCTGGCCGCCCGCTCGCCCATCGTTTTGCAGGTCCTGCCCTCGCTCGTCTCCGGCGGCGTCGAGCGCGGTACGCTTGAGATTGCGCAGGCGCTGGTCGCCGCCGGGGGCCGTGCGATCGTGGCCTCCGCCGGCGGTCCCCTGGTGCCGGCGCTCGAGGCGCTGGGCGCGCGGCACGTGACCCTCCCGCTCGACACCAAATCGCCGGGCGGGATCTGGCGCAACGCCGGGCGGCTGGCGGCGCTTGCGCGGGCGGAGGCGGTGGATGTGCTGCATGCGCGGTCCCGCGCGCCGGCCTGGTCGGCGCTGCTGGCCGCGCGGCGCACGGGCACCCCATTCGTCACGACATACCACGGCACCTACAATGAGGGCTTTCCCGGCAAGCGGCTGTACAATTCCGTCATGGCGCGGGGCGACCGCGTCATCGCGATCAGCCGCTTCATCGCGGGCGTGGTGCGCGCGCGCCATGGCGTGGGCGAGGACCGTTTGCGCATCATCCCGCGCGGCGTCGATGAACGCCGCTTCGACCCCACGGCCGTGGCACCGGACCGGCTCACGGCCTTGCGCGCGGCCTGGGGGGTGGTGCCGGGGCGGCCCGTGATCATGCTGCCGGGTCGGGTGACGCGGTGGAAAGGGCAGGGCGTGCTGGTCGAGGCCATGGCCCGCCTGCCCGGTGACGCGCAGGCCTTGCTGGTCGGCGATGCCGGCGCCAAGCCCGCCTTCCAGGAGGAATTGCGTGCCCGCATCGCCGCCCTGGGCCTGGGCGGGCGTGTGCGGCTTGTCGGCCACGCGGCGGATGTCCCAGCGGCGCTGATGCTGGCCGATGTGGTCGTGCATGCCTCGACCGACGCCGAAGCCTTCGGCCGCACCGTGATCGAGGCCCAGGCGATGGAACGCTGCGTCATTGCCAGCGACCTCGGCGGCCCGACCGAGACGGTGGAGCACGGCGTGACCGGCTGGCGCGTGCCGCCCGGCGACCCGGCCGCGCTGGCGGCGGCGATCGCGCATGTGTTGGCGATGTCGCCCGCCGCGCGCGCTGCGGCGGGCGCGCGGGCACGGGCGGCGGTGCTGGAAGGCTACACGATGGCGCGCATGCAGGCGGCGACGCTCGACGTGTATCGCGAGCTGCTGTGACGCGCGTGCTGGTCATCAAGCTCGCGGCGCTGGGGGATTTCGCCCAGGCCTTCGGGCCGTTCGCGGCGATCCGGGCGCATCATCCGGCTGCGAGGATCACGCTGCTGACCACCAGGCCCTACGCGCCGCTGGCGCGGATGGCGCCCTGGTTCGACGAGGTGTGGGAGGATGGCCGGCCGGACTGGACGGACGTGCCGGGCGTCCTGCGCCTCATCAGCCGGCTGCGCGGCGGCGGGTTCGATCGCGTCTATGACCTGCAGACCTCGACGCGATCTTCGCGATATCGCTGGTTCGTCGGGCGACGGGCTGAATGGTCCGGCATCGCTCGGGGCGCGTCGCACCCGCATGCCAACCCGCGGCGCGACCTGATGCACACGGTCGAACGCCAGCGCGAGCAGTTGGAGATGGCGGGCATCCGTGACTTCCCGGACCCGGACCTGTCCTGGCTGGACGCCGACGTCGCGCAGTTCGGGCTTCCCCCGCAGTTCTGCCTGCTGGTGCCCGGGGCATCCCCCGGGCGGCCCGCCAAGCGATGGCCGGAAGAGCGGTTCGCCACCCTGGCGGCGGGGCTGGAGATGCCGGCGGTGGTGATCGGCGGGCCGGCGGAGGCGCCGCTCGCCGCCGCCATCCTGGCTGCCGCGCCGCAGGGCATCGACCTGACCAGCAGGACGCGCCTGGAGGATATCGCGGCGCTGGCTCGCCGGGCGGCGTTCTGCGTGGGCAATGATACGGGACCGACCCATCTGGCGGCTGCCTGCGGCTGCCCGACCCTGGCGCTGTTCGGCGAGGACAGCGACCCCGCGCTATGCGCACCGCGTGGCCCGCGCGCCACCTTCTTGCGCCATGTGCCGCTTTCGGGCCTGGATTCGGCCGATGTGGCCGCCGCGGTGGCGCGTCTGGCTTGACCGGGCGGGGCGCGATCCCCATGGTCCGCGCCCGCTTTTACCCCCGATGAGATGGATGCCCGATGCCCGCGATCACCCTGCCTGATGGTTCCGTCCGGTCCTTCGATGGGCCGGTGACGGGCACGCAGGTCGCGGCCGCGATCGGGCCGGGCCTCGCCAAGGCCGCGCTGGCCATGCAGGTGGATGGCGCGACCCAGGACCTGGCGCGGACCATCGAATCCGATGCCGCCGTGCGCTTCATCACCCGGAAGGACCCCGAGGCGCTGGAGCTGATCCGGCACGACACCGCCCATGTGCTGGCGGAAGCCGTGCAGGAACTGTTCCCCGGCACCCAGGTGACGATCGGCCCGTCGATCGAGAACGGCTTCTATTACGACTTCTCCCGCAACGAGCCCTTCACCCCGGAGGATTTCGGCGCGATCGAGGCGAAGATGCGCGAGATCATCGCGCGCAACGCCGGCTTCGAGCGCATCGTGACCAGCCGCCATGAGGCCATCGCCCTGTTCCAGGACAAGGGCGAGAAATACAAGGTCGAGCTGATCCAGGACCTGCCCGCCGGCGAGACCATCACCCTGTACAAGCAGGGCGATTGGATCGATCTTTGCCGCGGCCCGCATATGCGCGGCACCGGCGACATCGGCGGCGCCTTCAAGCTGATGAAGGTGGCCGGGGCCTATTGGCGCGGCGATCACCGCAACGCGATGCTGTCGCGCATCTACGGCACCGCCTGGCGGGACCAGAAGGAACTCGACGCGCATCTGTTGCAGATCGAGGAAGCCGAGAAGCGCGACCACCGCAAGATCGGCAAGGAGATGGGGCTGTTCCATCTTCAGGAGGAAGCGGTCGGGTCGGTGTTCTGGCACCCCAAGGGCTGGCGGCTGTATCGCACCGTCGAAGCCTATATGCGCCGGCGGCTCGACATCGGTGACTACCAGGAGGTGAAGACCCCGCAGCTGGTGGATCGGAAACTGTGGGAAGCCTCCGGCCATTGGGAGAAGTTCCGCGAGAACATGTTCATCGCCACCGTCGAGGATGAATCCGAGAAGGATCGCGTCCTGGCGCTGAAGCCGATGAACTGCCCCTGCCACGTGCAGATCTTCAACCAGGGCCTACGGTCGTATCGCGAACTGCCGCTGCGGATGGCGGAATTCGGCGCCTGCCATCGGTATGAACCGTCCGGCGCGCTGCACGGCATCATGCGCGTGCGGTCCTTCACCCAGGACGACGCGCATATCTTCTGCTCGGAAGACCAGATCGCGGAGGAGACGGTGCGCTTCGTCGCACTTCTGTCGTCCATCTATCGCGATTTCGGCTTCGCCGAGTTCCGCGTGAAGTTCTCCGACCGCCCCGCCAAGCGCGCCGGTTCCGATGCTGTGTGGGATCAGGCGGAAGGCGCGCTGAAGGAAGCCTGCCGCATCGCCAATGTGGAGTACGAGCTGAACCCGGGGGAGGGCGCCTTCTACGGCCCGAAGCTGGAATTCGTGCTGCGCGACGCGATCGGCCGGGATTGGCAGTGCGGCACCTTGCAGGTCGATTTCGTGCTGCCGGACCGCCTGGACGCCGAGTATGTGGCCGAGGACGGGTCCCGCAAGCGCCCCGTCATGCTGCATCGGGCCATCCTGGGGTCCTTCGAGCGCTTCCTCGGTATCCTGATCGAACAGCATGCCGGGCGATTCCCGCTGTGGCTGGCGCCGGTGCAGGTGGTGGTGACCACCATCGTATCCGATGCCGACGACTTCGCGCGCGAAGCCGCGGCGGCCTTGCAGAAGGCCGGGGTGGCGGTGGCGCTCGACCTGCGGAACGAGAAGATCAACCGCAAGGTCGTGGACCATATCGACCAGCGCGTGCCGGTTCTGGCCGTGGTCGGCCGCCGGGAAGCCGAGGAAGGCAGCATCGTCCTGCGCCGCCTGCCGGGCCGCGAGCAGGAGACGCTGCCACTGGCCGAGGCGGTCGCGCGGCTGAAGGCCGAGGCGACGCCCCCCGACCTGATGGGCTGAAACGACCTTCATGGTTGCGGCGGCGCGCCCGCCGTTCCATATATCCGCGTTACTGAGCCGAAACCGCCACAGGAGACGACAATAGCCCGACCCCCTTCGCCCGCCGCCCAGGCCCCGACCCGCGACGGCCCGCGCATCAATGACGAGATTCGCGTCCCTCAGGTGCGCCTGATCGACCAGCATGGCGAGATGCAGGGCGTGTTGACCGCGCGCGACGCGCTGATCCGCGCCTATGACGTCGGCCTCGACCTGGTTGAGATTTCGCCCAACGCCGTTCCGCCTGTCTGCAAGATCCTCGATTACGGCAAATACAAGTACGAGCAGCAGAAGAAGGCCAACGAGGCGCGGAAGAAGCAGAAGGTCGTCGAGATCAAGGAAATCAAGGTTCGTCCGAACATTGATGACCATGACTACGATGTGAAGATGCGCCAGATGAAGTCCTTCATCTCGGAAGGCGACAAGGTGAAGGTGACGCTGCGGTTCCGTGGCCGCGAAATGGCGCACCAGGATCTTGGGGCGAAGGTGCTGGAGCGCATCCGCAACGAACTGACCGAGACGACCAAGGTCGAGCAGTTCCCGCGCATGGAGAACCGGCAGATGATTATGGTGTTGTCGCCGAAGTGACGGATGGGGAGGGTGCGGCCCTCCCCGGTATATTGAACTTTGTGTTTTAGAGGCGCGTCAGGCATTTCTATAGGGCGCGCTCTTTTGACGATATTACTATAACTTCGACCCCTGCGCATCTTGGATGCGCCGGTGTGTTTCGTGTTGACGATACGCCATGCCTTTTTGCAGCGTGTCGGCATGTCGCTCGCCCTGTCACCCTGGTTGGATTGGGAAGCCACCGAACCACGATGGCGAAGTTTTTCCGTGCCGTGGGGCCACCTTGACCGGGCTGAGGCCGCGGCCGCCGCAGGCGACCTTGGCGCGGCGGCCCACTTCTTCGCTCTCGCCGAAATCGCGATGGCTGAGGCGGTCGTGTTGGTCGAGGCAGTGAACAGCATGCCAGGCGACGGTATGACGCGATTGTTGGAGATCGCCCGGCGCATGGCCGATGGCGAACCGGAAACGTCGCACGGCTACGCTATCGAGTTCCGCTGCGCCGAGGATGAGGACGAAATATCAATGTGGCTGGTGCTGCGGAGGGTGGGGCCGGAGACAGGTGCGGTCGCCCAATATTGGGACGAGACCTGAACCTGCCGTCCGCAAAAGCGGAAATGGCGTTGCAGCCGCTGCCCTCACTCCGCCCACTCCACATCCGCCGTAAACAGGATGGTCAGCCAACGATTCGCATCATCCCCACCAATGGCCTCGCCAATCTCATCCCGCAGCTGGTCCCATTCCTCAATCGTCTTCGCCGGCATGCCGTGCGGCACGATGAAATACAGGTCGATCTGAGTCGAACGCCCGACTTTGGCGACATAGGCGCGATACGACAGGAACCCGTTGCGGATCGCCACCGCGGTCGCGACGGAATCGACCTGCGCCTTCAGCGAATCTGGCGTCATCAACAGAATGTCCGACAGCGCCCGCCGCACCGTGCTGATCGGCATCGGGATCAGCACCAGGCAGACCAGCGCCAGCACGGCCGGGTCGATATAGGGCGTGATCCAGTCGTACCGCGTGCCCTGGATCAGCAGCCCGCCGATGAAGGCGACCAGCAGCGCCGCCGTAATCCCCGCCGACATCAGCCAGGCCGTGACATCCAGCGCGATGAACTCCGACCGGATCGCCCGGTTGGCCCGCCTGCCATAGGTGGCCATCGTCAGGCAGGCGATCAGCGTCACCACCGCATAGATGATGGCGAAGTCGAACAGCAGCCGGTGCCCGCCGGCCAGCACGCTGCCGATGGCATTGACCAGGGCATAGGCCGACACGCCCATCAGCAGCATCCCGTTCGCGCCGAGCACGATCGGTTCCAAATGCCAGAAGCCCACCGAAAACCGGTCGCGCAACTTGCTGGGCTGGATCGTGTCCGCGGCATAGCCGGTGATCAGTCGGGCGACGATCAACGCCAGGATGCTCATCCCCGCATCCATCAGCGAGTAGAAGCCATCGAAGGCAATGGAGGAGGATCGCGAGACGATCCCGAAGACGATGCCGAAGGTGGCGACAAAGATGGTGACGCCGATCGAAACCTTGAGAACGCCTTGTTCAGTACGCATGCTGGATGGCCTTGGGGGAGACACAGCATACATCACGGCCATCGTCGCCGCGAAATGAGCACCCGTCCGCCCATCCCATCGGTTCACCTTGACCCGCCGGGCCGCTCGGCGCTAAACGCCCATCCAACTGGTTCGCCCTGAACCGTATGTCGGCCCCCTGATGGGGTTGGCACCGCCGCTCCGCGAAGACTCGCGCAGCGGCGCGAAATCGTTTGGGGCAACCGCAACGCGACTGAAGGACTGAACGGACCGCCCGATGTTCGAGGCACTCTCCAGCAAGTTGAACGGGGTCTTCGACCGGCTGCGCCGCCGCGGCGCGCTGTCCGAAGCCGACGTGACCGAAGCGCTGCGCGAAGTCCGCGTGGCGTTGCTGGAGGCCGACGTCGCGCTGCCGGTGGTGCGCGACCTGGTCAACAAGGTCCGCGAAGGCGCCGTGGGGCAGGAGGTCATCCGCTCCGTCTCCCCCGCCCAGCAGGTCATCAAGATCGTTAACGACGCGCTGGTCGAAGCCCTCGGCGGCGGTGCCGGCGATGACGGCAAGCGCGGAATCGACCTGAACGCGGCCTCCCCGGTGCCGATCCTGATGGTTGGGCTGCAGGGGTCGGGCAAGACCACCACCTCGGGCAAGATCGCCCTGCGGCTGCGCACGCGGGACAAGAAGAAGGTGCTGCTGGCGTCGCTCGACGTGCACCGCCCGGCCGCGCAGTTGCAGTTGGCCACGCTGGCGCAGCAGGCGGAAGTCACCTCCCTGCCGATCATCGCCGGGCAGTCCCCGATGCAGATCGCCATGCGCGCGATGGATGTCGGCCGGCGCGAACTCTACGATGTCGTCATCCTCGACACCGCCGGGCGGCTGGCGATCGATGAGGCGCTGATGGAGGAGGTGGCGCAGGTCAAACTCGCCACCAACCCGCACGAGACGCTGCTGGTCGTGGACGCCATGACCGGCCAGGACGCGGTCAACACCGCCAAGGCGTTCCAGGACAAGGTTGGCGTCACTGGCATTGTCATGACGCGCATCGATGGCGATGCGCGCGGCGGTGCGGCGCTGTCCATGCGCGCGGTCACCGGCGCGCCGATCAAGCTGCTGGGCGCGGGCGAGAAACTCGACGCGCTGGAAGACTTCCACCCCGACCGCATCGCGTCCCGCATCCTCGGCATGGGCGACATCGTCTCGCTCGTCGAGAAGGCGACCGCCAATATCGACCAGGCCGAGGCCGAGAAACTCGCGGCCCGGATGCAGAAGGGCCAGTTCACGCTGGAAGACTACGCCTCCCAGCTCAAGCAGATCGGCAAGATGGGGAACCTGTCGGGGATCCTCGGCATGCTGCCCGGCGTGGGCAAGATCAAACAGCAGCTGGGCGACGCCAATCTGGATACGTCCATCCTCGGGCGTCAGGCGGCGATCATCAGCTCGATGACCCCGCGGGAGCGGCGCACCCCGGACCTCATCAAGGCGTCGCGGAAGAAGCGCATTGCCGCCGGTTCGGGCACTTCCGTGCAGGAAGTGAACAAGCTGCTCAAGCAGTTCGACGACATGTCCGTGATGATGAAGCGGATGAGCAAGATGGGCCAGAAAGGGATGATGCGCGGCGGGCTTGCCTCGCTTCTCCCCGGCATGGCCAACAAACGACCGTTCTAGATCGTGATCGGTTCATATTCGTTCACCAACCACGCTCCAACCCTTTGTTTCATCGCGTGATTCAGACCTTCGGTGCATTCGCACCTGCGGCCATCACGCTCTAGAGATACGACGAAAGGAAGCCTCATGGGCCTCAAGATCCGCCTCTCCCGCGCCGGTGCGAAGAAGCGCCCCTACTACCACATCGTGGTGGCCGACAGCCGTTCGCCGCGCGATGGCCGCTTCATCGAACAGGTCGGGTCCTACAACCCGATGCTGCCGTCGGAACACGCCGACCGCATCCGCCTGAAGGATGAGCGCATCACCCATTGGATCAGCCAGGGCGCCGTCGCGACCGATCGCGTCGCGAAGTTCCTCGGCAAGGCCGGCCTGGCCCCGATGCCGGTGTTCGCCGAGCAGCCGAAGCAGGGCGCGCCGAAGAAGAAGGCGCAGGAACGCGCTGCCGCCGCCGCCGCCGCGGCCGGCTGAACCAGGCAGCGGGGTGACGTGACGTGGCGGTGAAGCGCGTGATGGTGGGAGAGATCGGGCGGCCGCATGGCGTGCGCGGACTCGTGCGCCTGCGCGCCTTCACCGAGGCGCCCGCCGCCATCGCCGCCTATTCGCCGCTGACGGATGAGACAGGTGCCAAGCGCTACGCCATCACGCTGAAGGGCGGCGACATCGCCGCCATCGAGGGTGTGGCCGACCGTGACGCCGCGCAGCGCCTGACCGGCACGAAACTGTATGTGGACCGCGACCGCCTGCCGCCGCCCGAGGATGACGAGTTCTACCTGACCGACCTGATCGGCCTCGCGGCCGTCACGGAAGCTGGGGAGGCGCTCGGCACCGTCCGCGCGGTCGAGGATCACGGCGCCGGCGCCTTCATGATCGTCGATGGCGAGAGGGCGGAGCACCTGCTGCCCTTCACCAAGGCGGTTGTGCCGGTGGTCGACATCGCCGGTGGTCGCGTCATCGTGGTGCCGCCCGATGAGGTCATCGTCCAGCCGCAGCCGGGGGAGGGCGCCGAATGACCTGGCGCGCCTCCATCCTGACGCTGTTCCCGGAGATGTTCCCCGGTCCGCTCGGCCTGTCCCTGGCCGGCCGCGCACTGGCCGGTGGCACATGGGCCTTGGATGCGCATGACATTCGTTCCTTCGCCACCGACCGTCATCGCACCGTCGATGACACGCCGGCCGGTGGCGGGGCAGGGATGGTGATGCGCCCGGATGTGCTGGACACGGCGATCGGCGGGGTGATGCCGGAAGGCGATACCCGCCCGCTGATCTACCTGACCCCGCGCGGCCGGCTGCTGGACCAGTCCATGGTGCGTTCGCTGGCCGAAGGTCCAGGCTGCGTGCTGCTGTGTGGCCGTTACGAAGGCATCGACCAGCGCGTGATCGACGCGCGCGACATGGTGGAAGTGTCGATCGGCGACTACGTCCTCAGCGGTGGGGAAACGGCGGCGCTGGTTCTACTGGATGCCTGCATCCGCCTGCTGCCCGGCGTGATGGGCGCGGCCGACAGTGCCGCCGAGGAAAGCCACGGCGCCGAGGGCCTGCTGGAATACCCGCATTACACCCGGCCCGCCGAATGGCAGGGCCGGACCATCCCCGATGTTTTGCTCTCGGGCCACCACGCGGAGATTGCCCGCTGGCGGCGTGCCGAGAGCGAGAAGATCACGAGAGAACGCCGGCCTGATCTGTGGGCCCGGCATGACGCAATGCACGGCGGCGCGGGGGCCATTGCCCGCCACCCCGCTGCCGCCTAAACGAACGAACGAAAGGATACTGTCATGAACCTGCTGCAGCAGTTCGAGGCCGAGCAGCTCACGCGCCTGACCGCCACCCGCGCCACCCCGGACTTCGCGCCGGGTGATACCGTGCGCGTCATGGTGAAGGTTGTCGAAGGCGAGCGCACCCGCGTCCAGGCTTATGAGGGCGTGGTGATCGCCCGCAACAACAAGGGCGTGCAGAGCAACTTCACGGTCCGCAAGCTGTCCTATGGCGAAGGCGTGGAGCGCGTGTTCCCGCTGTATTCGCCGAATGTGGCCGAGATCGTGGTGGTCCGCCGCGGCAAGGTGCGTCGCGCGAAGCTGTATTACCTGCGTGGCCGCACCGGCAAGTCGGCGCGCATCGCCGAGAAGCTGCCGATGAAGGCCGCCGCCCCGAAGGCCGCCGCCGCCGCGGCGCCGGCCGCCGAGGGCTGAGTATCCAAGGGGCGCCGCGATCCGCGCGGCGCCCTGGACTGACCGATCGGGAGAAAGCGATGTCAGCGCAAAAGCCGCGCACCTTGTTCGACAAGATCTGGGACGCCCATGTGGTGGATACCCTCCCGGACGGCACGGCGCTGCTCTACATCGACCTCCATCTGACCCATGAAGTCACGACGCCGCAGGCCTTTGACGGGCTGCGCGCGGCCGGGCGCGGCATCCGCCGGCCGGATGCGACGCTGGGCGTGATCGACCACAACATCGCGACCGATGACAGCCGCTACACCGGCATTGTCGATCCCGAGAGCCGCCTCCAGGTCGAGACGCTGCAGAAGAACGCCGCTGAATTCGGCATGCCGCTGATCCCGCTGCTCGATGAACGGCAGGGCATCGTGCATGTGATCGGGCCGGAACTGGGCCGCTCGCTGCCGGGGATGACCATCGTCTGCGGCGACAGCCATACCTCCACGCATGGCGCGATGGGTGCGCTGGCCTTCGGCATCGGCACGTCGGAGGTCGAGCATGTGCTCGCCACCCAGACGCTGCTGCAAAAGCCGGCGAAGAACATGAAGGTCGAGGTGGCGGGCAATCTCGCCGTCGGCTGTTCGGGCAAGGACATCACGCTCGCCATCATCGGCAAGATCGGCACCGCCGGCGGCACCGGCCATGTGATCGAATATTGCGGCGACGCCATCCGCAACCTCGACATGGCCGGGCGGATGACGGTCTCCAACATGGCGATCGAGGGTGGTGCGCGGGCCGGGCTGATCGCGCCCGACCAGACCACCTACGACTACATCGCGCGCACGCCGGACGGCCCGAAGGGCGCGGCGCTGGAACGCGCGCTCGCCTGGTGGAAGACGCTGCCATCGGATGCCGACGCGCATTTCGACACCGTGGTGCGGCTGAACGCGCATGAGATCGCGCCGCAGGTCACCTGGGGCACCAACCCCGAGGCGGTGCTGCCGATCACCGGTGTGGTGCCCAACCCGGCGGATATCGAGGACGAGGCCAAGCGCGCCCAGATGGAGCGCATGGTCCAGTATATGGGCCTGACGCCGGGTCAGCGCTTGCAGGATCTCAAGGTCGATGTGGTCTTCATCGGGTCCTGCACGAATTCCCGCATCGAGGACATCCGCGCCGCCGCCGCCATCGCCAAGGGGCGCCGCGTGGCCGATGGCGTACGCGCCATGGTGGTTCCCGGTTCGGGGCTGGTGAAGAAGGCCGCCGAAGCCGAGGGCCTCGACCGCATCCTGCGCGAGGCGGGCTTTGAGTGGCGCGAGGCCGGCTGTTCCATGTGCCTCGGCATGAACCCGGACAAGCTGACGCCAGGCCAGCGTTCGGCCAGCACGTCCAACCGCAATTTCGAAGGCCGCCAGGGTCCCGGGGGCCGCACGCACCTGCTTTCGCCGGCGATGGCCGCGGCGGCGGCGGTGTCGGGTCACCTGGCCGATGTGCGCGACTACCAGCCGAAGGAGAGCATCTGATGCAGGCCTTCACCACGCTGACCGGTATCGCAGCGCCGCTGCCCAAGGCGAATGTCGATACCGACCAGATCATCCCCGCGCGCTTCCTGAAGTCGATCAGCCGGTCGGGCTTCGGGAAGAACCTCTTCGCGAACTTTCGTTACAAGGAAGACGGGTCCGAGAACCCGGATTTCGTGCTGAACCAGGAGCCGTATCGCAAGGCTGAGGTCCTCATCGCCTTCGAGAATTTCGGCTGCGGCTCCTCACGCGAACATGCGCCCTGGGCGCTGCTGGATTTCGGCATCCGCTGCGTCATCGCGCCGGATTTCGCCGACATCTTCCACAACAACTGCTTCAAGAACGGCGTGCTGCCGGTGCGGCTTCCCAAGGAGGTCTGCGCGCAGCTGATCGAGGACGCGAAGATGGGCCCCAACGCCCGCGTCACCGTCGATCTGGAACGCGAAGTCGTGGTGCGCCCGAATGGGGAAGAAATCCCGTTCAAGATCGATCCGCTGCGCCGGCACCTGATGCTGAATGGCCTGGATGATATCGGCCAGACCATGCAGCACGCGCCCGCCATCGACACCTTCGAGGCGAAGCAGAAGGCCGCCCAGCCCTGGCTCTACGCCTGACCTGATACTGACCCGGGCGGCGTCCTCCCGGGGCGTCTCCCGCTTTTCCTGGAGACGCCCTGACACATGCCGTCCAACAAGAAGCTCCTCATCCTGCCCGGCGACGGGATCGGCCCCGAGGTGATGCGCGAAGTCCGCCGCGTCATCGACTGGATGGACCGCCGCCGTGCCGTTTCCTTCGACATCGAGGAACGCCTGGTCGGCGGGGCGGCGATCGATGCCGATGGCACCCCCTGTTCGGATGAGACGGTCGAACGCGCCAAGGCCGTGGACGCCGTGCTGTTCGGTTCGGTGGGCGGCCCGAAATGGGATGGGCTGCCGTTCGAACAACGCCCCGAACTCGGCGTGCTGCGCCTGCGCAAGGATCTCGGCCTGTTCGCCAATCTGCGTCCGGCCGTGGTGCTCGACCCTCTCGTCGATGCGTCATCCCTGAAGCCGGACATCGTGCGCGGCGTGGACATCATGGTGGTCCGCGAATCGACCGGCGGGATCTATTTCGGTGAACCCCGTGGCGTCGAGACGCTGTCCGACGGCAAGCGCCGTGGCTTCGACACCGATGTGTACCATGAAGACGAGATCGCCCGCGTGGCGCGCGTGGCCTTCGACCTCGCGCGCCAGCGTCGCCGGAAGGTGACCAGCGTGGAGAAGGCCAATGTCATGCAGTCGGGCCGCCTGTGGCGCGCGGTGGTCGGCGAGGTCCACAAGGCCGAATACGCCGATGTCGAGCTCGAGAACATGTATGCCGACAACTGCGCCATGCAGCTCTGCGCGCGGCCCAAGCAGTTCGACGTGATCCTGGGGTCGAACCTGTTCGGCGACGTGCTGTCGGACCTGGCGGCGGCGCTGACCGGCTCGTTGGGCATGCTGCCCTCGGCGACGCTGGGTGAGGTGGACCCGGTCACCGGCAAGCGCCACGCGCTGTACGAACCGATCCATGGCTCGGCCCCCGACATCGCGGGCAAGGGGATTGCGAATCCGCTGGCGCAGATCCTGTCCTTCGCGATGCTGCTGCGCTGGTCCTTCGGCATGGAGGAAGACGCCACGCTGGTCGAGAACGCGGTGGGCAAGGTGCTGTCGGGCGGGCTACGCACGGCCGATATCATGCAGTCCGGCATGGCCCGCGTCGGCACCTCCGTGATGGGTGAGGCTGTGGTGCGGGAACTCGACAAGCTCGCCGCGTGAAACTTTGGCGGCGGAGGGGTTGCGCCCCGCCGCCGCCTCCGCTATTTCCCCGGCCGCGCCGCAGTGGCGGCCAGGCGCCCGTAGCTCAGCTGGATAGAGCACCAGACTACGAATCTGGGGGTCAGGAGTTCGAATCTCTTCGGGCGCGCCATCCCACTTCCCATACATATCCCGCGACGCAGCCACGCGGGTCTGCGCCCGTAGCTCAACTGGATAGAGCACCAGACTTCGGATCTGGGGGTTGGGAGTTCAAATCTTCCCGGGCGCGCCATCCATCCTTTGGTTTGTGCCCGGCATCGGCAGAACATCGCGTCATAATGCCGCCCAACGGGTGTGATTCACGCCGCCAGCGGCTATAGTGCCGAAGTGACAAATGTCAGTGTTCCCGAAATCGAGGGCGGTTGGGCGCTCTTCCTTGATCTCGATGGCACCCTAATCGATTTGGCGCCCGCCCCCGATGCTGTCCACGTTCCGTCTGCATTGATCGAAGACCTGTCGCTGTTGCGGCAGCGACTATCCGGCGCGCTGGCCGTCGTGACCGGGCGGGCGCGTGAGACTGCCGACCGCCTTCTCGCGCCACTCACCCTGCCGGGTGGATTCGGCCATGGCGCCGAATTGCGGGATGCGACGGGTCGCGACCTCGCATCCGGGTCGATCGACGCCATGCCGCCATCCTGGATCGAGCGCATCGCCCACGACACGGCCGATTGGCACGGGGTGCTGCTCGAGACCAAGCCGCATGGGCTCGCGCTGCATTACCGCGCCGCGCCGCAATACCGGGATGTCGCGCATGCAGCGCTCCGGGACCTGATTGCCGGTCATGAAGACCGCTTCGCGGTGCTGCCTGCCCATATGGCCTTCGAAATTCGCCCAAGGGGCGCGACCAAGGCCCGGGCGGTGGACCTGCTGATGCGCGACGCACCCTTCTCCGGTCGCCGTCCGGTCTTCGTCGGGGACGACGTGACGGATGAGGACGGCATGGCCGCCGCACGCCGCCTCGGCGGGTTTGGCCTGCATGTCGGCCGCGATTTCACCGCCGGCCCGGCGCAGGTCCGCGCCTGGATCGCACGCGCCGCCGCGCGACTGCCACAGGAGCCTTTGCCGCATGCCAAGCCTTGATCGTGCCGTCATCGGGAATTGCGCCGTTGCCTCTCTCATATCTCCGACGGCCCGGCACGACTGGTTCTGCTTCCCGCGCCTCGATGGGGAACCCGTCTTCAACGCCCTGCTTGGCGGCGCGGATCCCGAGCGCGGCTTCATGGATGTCCTGCTGCACGACCAGCAGGCCAGCAGCCAGCGCTACCTGCGCAATACCGCGGTGGTCGAAACGTTGCTGACCGATGCCAGCGGCGGCGGGGTGCGCATTCTCGACCTTGCGCCGCGCTTCCGGCGCTTCGGCCGCACCTACCGTCCCCCGATGTTGATCCGCCGGATCGAGCCGGTCAGCGGGCGGCCGCGGATTCGCATCCGCGTGCGCCCGTCCTTCGCCTATGGGGCCGATGCGGGGCGGACCAGCCTCGGCAGCAATCACATCCGCTATTTCGGCGCGGATACGGTGCTGCGCCTGACGACCGACGCGCCGCTGTCCTACGTTTCGCACGAAGCGGAGTTCGGCCTCGATCGTCCGGTGAACTTGGTATTCGGCGCGGATGAAAGCCTGCCCGAAAGCACCGATGCCGTGGCCCGCCAGGCGCTGGCGGAGACCGAAAGCTACTGGCTCGACTGGGTGCGCGGCCTGAACCTGCCTTTCGACTGGCAGGAGGCGGTGATCCGCGCCGCCATCACGCTCAAGCTCTGTTCCTTCGAGGATACCGGGGCGATCGTCGCGGCCCTGACGACCTCGATCCCCGAGGCGCCGGGAAGCGGCCGCTGCTGGGATTACCGGTTCTGTTGGCTGCGCGATGCGTTCTTCACGGTGGGCGCGCTCAACCGCCTGAATGCGACGCGCACCATGGAAGACTTCATGCGCTTCATCATGGATGCCGTGCCGGACGGCACCGCCGGCCCGATCCCGCCGCTGTTTCCGATCGCCCCCGGCACGCTGATGGATGAACGCATCGCCACGGCGCTGCCCGGCTTCCGCGGCGACGGGCCGGTGCGCATCGGCAATGCCGCGGTGTCCCAGCGCCAGAACGACGGCTATGGCGCGATCATCATGACCGCGACGCAGCTGTTCCATGACCAGCGCCTGACACGCACGGGCAACCTTGCCTTGTACCGACAACTTGTCGTGATCGGTGACCAGGCGGAGGCCGCGGCGTTCGAGCCGGATGCGGGTCTCTGGGAATATCGCGGCAGGGCGGCCGCCCACACCCATTCGGCCACGATGTGCTGGGCGGCGCTGGATCGGCTTGGCGCGATCGCCGGATTGTTCGGTCTGGAGGAGGAACGGCTTGACTGGGAACGCCGCGCCACCGCGTTGCGACAGCGCATCCTCGATGCGGCGACAGTACCCGGGGAAGGCTGGATATCCGGCGTGTTGAACGGGGATGCCGTTGCCGACGCATCGACTTTCCTGCTCGCTGAACTCGGCCTGATCCGCGCCACCGACCCGCTGTTCCTGAAGACGGTCGAGGTGCTGGAGAAGCGACTGGTCCGCGATGGCATCGTGTTGCGCTACGACCATGCCGATGATTTCGGCACGCCGGAGGTCGGCTTCCTGGTCTGCACCTTCTGGTACATCGACACCCTGTCGCGCATCGGCCGAAAGGAAGAAGCGCGCGCGCTGTTCGAACGCGCACTCGCGTGGCGGAACCCCGTGGGCCTATTGTCGGAGGACGTGCATCCGGCAACCGGCGCGCTATGGGGCAATTTTCCGCAGACCTATTCGCAGGTCGGGCTGATCCTGTCGGCCATGCGGCTGTCCCGGACATGGGAGGAAGGGCTATGGCGCGCCTCGTGATCGTATCCAACCGTGTGCCACCGCCACGCACCCGCGGGGCGGTGAGCGCGGGCGGGCTTGCGGTCGCGCTGCAATCCTTTGTCGAACCCGGCACGCTGTGGTTCGGCTGGTCGGGGCGCGTCACCGAGGAGACCGGCTCGGTACCCGAGATGACCGAGGGCGACGGCGTGACATACGCCACCATCGACCTCGGGTCGGAGGATTACGACCGTTTCTATGTCGGCTTCGCCAATTCGTCGTTGTGGCCGCTGCTGCATTTCAGGCTCGGCCTGATGCGCTACACGCGGGAGGATTTCGCCGGCTACCTCTCCGTCAACGAGGCCTTCGCCGCCGCACTCGTGCCGTTGCTGCGGCCCGACGATGTCATTTGGGTGCACGACTATCACCTCATTCCCCTCGCCACCGCATTGCGTGCGCGGGGGTTTGCCGGGCGGATCGGGTTCTTCCTGCACATTCCCTTCGTGCCGCCCTCGGTGCTGGAGGCACTGCCGCCGGCGCGCGAATTGTTGCACGCGCTCTGCACCTATGACGTGGTGGGTTTCCAGACGCGCACGCATCTCGCCGATTTCCTCGACTGCGCGCACCGCTTCATCGGCTTCGCGGTCGAGGGCGATGACGTGGTGACGGAGGGCCGCCGGGTCCGCGCCATCGCCGATCCGATCGGCATCGATGCTGCCGGCTTTGCCCGGATCGCGGCCCGGACAGTCAGCACCGCCTATATCCAGCGCCTGCGCGAAAGCCTGGCCGGGCGCGACCTCGCGATCAGCGCCGAGCGGCTGGATTATTCCAAGGGGCTGCCCAATCGCTTCGATGGATTTGCGCGGCTGCTCAAGCGCTTCCCGCAGCACCAGCGGCGCGTGTCCATGCTGCAGATCGCCGCGCGTTCGCGGGAAGATGTGGCCGAATACCAGGCGTTGCGGCGGGAGCTCGACCGGTTGGCGGGCGACATCAATGGGCGCTTTTCGCAGTTCGACTGGGTGCCGCTGCGCTACATGACGCAGACAGTCCCCCGCACCAAGCTTGCGGGGCTATTCCGCATCGCGCGCATCGGCCTGGTCACGCCATTGCGGGACGGGATGAATCTGGTGGCCAAGGAATTCGTCGCGGCGCAGGACCCGGCCGACCCCGGCGTCCTGGTGCTGTCGCGTTTCGCCGGGGCAGCCGAGGAACTGTCCGACGCGCTGATGGTCAATCCCTATGACCCGGACGACATCGCCGAGGCGATGCACACTGCGCTCGAGATGCCGCTCGAGGAACGGCAGGCGCGCCATGCGACGCAGCGGCGCGCCGTGTTTGAGGTGACGTCGGCGAGCTATTGCAACGTGTTCGTGGATGCGCTCACAGCCGCTTGACCCCGACCATCACGGGGCCAAGCGGATAGAACGGGCGCTACCCGCGGGCCAGCGTCTCCGGGGTCACCGTCCCCAATTCGCTCAGCAGGAGCGGCCAGGCGCGGAGGCCTTCCTCGAGCGACGACAGCCGGAAGAACTCGTTCGGCGCATGGACATCCTCATCTGGCATGGCGAAGCCGAAGGTGATGGTGTCGAGGCCGAGGCGTTCCTTGAAGATCGCCGTGATCGGGATGGTGCCGCCGGCGCGCGCGCGGACCGGGGCGCGGTTGCGGGTGCGGCGGATGACGGTCTCGGCGGCGGCGAGCAGCGGATGGCCCTCGCGCAGGGTGAAGGCGGGGGTGCCGTTGCCCGATTCCTCGAAGGACAGCGTGGTGCCCTTGGCGGCCTTGGCGAGCAGGTGGTCGCGCACCAGCGCCTGCGCGCGTACAGGATCCATGTCGGGGCCGAGCCGCATGGTGAGTTTCGCGTGGGCCTCACACGGCAGCACGGTCTTGGACCCGGTGCCGATATAGCCGCCCCACATGCCGTTCACCTCGATGGTGGGCAGCAGGGTGATGCGTTCGCGGATGCTGAAGCGCGCGTCGCCATAGGGGGCAGCGCCGACGCCGTCGTAGAATTCGGCCTCATCCACCGGCAGGGCGGCGGCGTCCTCGGCCTCGCGCGCGGTGATCGGCGCCATGGCTTCCATATAGCCGGGGACGATGATGCGGCCGTCTTCATCGTGCAGGGAGGCGATCAGGCGCGCGAGTTCGTGGTTGGCGTTGCGGACCGACCCGCCATAGCGGCCGGAATGCATGTCCTTCGACGCGGTGCGGACGGTGAAGCGCAGCGCGGTCAGTCCGCGCGACCCGACGCTGATGGTGGGCAGCGTCGTGCTGGCGCGACCGCCATCGGCCGAGATCATCGCATCGCCCACCAGCGCATCCGGATACCGGTCGATGATGGCGCCGAGCGACGGGCTGCCGATCTCCTCCTCGCCTTCGAGGAAGAAGCGGATGTTCACCGGGCAACCGCCGGCCTTGATGAACTCGATGACGGTCTCCACCGCGATCAGCGTCGATCCCTTCACGTCCGAGGCGCCGCGGGCATACAGCTTGCCGTCGCGGATGGTGGGTTCGAAGGGCGGGGTCTTCCACAATTCCAGCGGGTCGGGCGGCTGCACGTCGTAATGGCCGTAGATGAGCAGGGTGGGCTTGCCGGGTGCGCCGTTCCACACGCCGGTGATGGCGGGCTGGCCGCCGCCATCCAGCAGGCGGACATCCTGCACGCCGCCTTCGGTCATCCGCGCCATCAGGAATTCGCGTGTCGCCTTCATGCCCGACGCATAGGCCGGGTCGGTGCTGACGGAGGGTAGGCGCAGCAGCGCCATCAGCCGTTCCAGAATCTCATCCTTGCGCGCCAGAAGCGCCTCGGCCACTGCATCGCTCATCGCAATCCCTCGCGTGTTCCGCCGCATCCCGAAACCGAAACCCGAGGGATTTCGGCCTCAGGCCCCGGCGATCGTTGCCGGTGGTCTGCGCGCCCGCCTCGCGTGCCGGGACTCCGGCGAAGCAAGCGGGCCGTGCACCCGGCGGCGGCAGCATAATCACCAGATGGCGATTGCGGCGAGGTGGATGGCGAAGCGAGCCTGTCGCATCGTGTTCTGAAGTGCTCGGGGAACTGACCGGACGCGCGTGATGAGCCGTTCCGCGTTCCGCGGTGAGCGCAGACTGTGGGGGATGCGAGCCGCGCCGTGCCTCGGTCGAAACGCAATCATCACTGGCCGCGATGCCAAGCACTGCCGCGTCTATCGGCCGATCGTCCGCCCAGCGGTCAGTGCAGACCACCGTTGCCTGCGCCGCGCCTGATCAACCGCGCTCGACCTCAAACACATCGAAGTAGTTGAGGCCGCTGAATGTATCGAGGTAGACGTTGGCCACAGCGGTCAGAAAATCATGGACATCATTCATGTCATAGAGTTTGAACTCTCCCATATTGGGGTCGAAGAAGTAGAAGTTGCTTTGCCCGAACGTGCCGCGCGACGTGTAGCTTGCACACATGTGGCCGGCAGAACCGCTGGGCGTGCGCAAGCCGATACTGAACAGGCAATAGGACCGGGCGGATTGGACCGCATCCACCAACCTGCCGATCCTGATCGGCGTGGGATTGTCCACCGCCGATCCCGGCACGATCCGTAGTGCAAAGGGTTCGAGCGCCTGATCGTACATTGCGCGGTACTGATCCTCGGCGCTGCCCGATCCGCCTGCGCTCCTCATGTGGATGTCCTGAACGCGACCGCCGAAGCGGAAGCCGCCCATGCTGACCAGGCCCGAACGTCGTTCCGCCGCCTCCTCCTTGTGGAACATGATCCTGCGGGCCACCCAGACGATGGACAGGCCTGTGCAGATGCCTTGCCGTTTCGGATCGGTCGGCGGTGCATGATACAGCGCATGGAAATTCTGATCATTGCTGAGGATCGCGCCCTGATCCATCGCGAAGGTCTTTCTGTAGCCAGGCACCTGCATCGAATTCTCCTTGTCCATGCGCATCATGCGCTTGAGAGGCCGGGCGTCCGGTTGCGCGGCTTCCCGGTTGCACATCGGGCCGCGATCCCCGGCGGCACCGGCGCAATCGCCGCATTCATCACGCGGCGCGGAGGTGTCGGAAGGTTGCGCGTTTGGAATTCCAGGAATCGCCCTGGAAATTCCATTTGCATCGATCGCGGGATGGTGAGACGCACCGTGCCCGGATCATTCGAGGCCATGCTGCTCGCCGATGCGAACTGCGCTACCCGCCAAGCTGCGCATCACGGCAGCCGTCCTCGGCTGCGCCACGCGCAAGGATCTCTGCGCGCGTTTCCGCATGGCGAATCCCGGCACGGAGTTCGACCTCGAGCGGTCGCACAAGTGGCTCCAGGGGCGTGCCGCGCCGCGATCCTCGCGGGTCTATGACGATTGGGCGCTGGTGATCGGCACCAAACGACCGGGTGCCTGGATCGCGGCCTGCACCATCGACGCCTTCATCGAAGAAGTCCGGCGGCTGTTCGATGCCGATGAGTCCATCCTGCGCAGCATGGCCGCGAACCATGGACGGGCGGCGCCCAAGGCCGCGCATGGCGCGGCAGGCAGCGCGGTCGTCGCCGCCTATGCCTGCTACTCGCCGGCCTGGTCGCCCTATTTTCGCGGCCAGTTGCTGCGGGGCAGCCTGCATCTCGAAATGCGCCGGGTCGGCGAGCGGCGGCTGGTCTATCGCGAACGCATCGGCGACACGCAGATCGAGTTCGGCGGAGTCGCCGAGGTCGCCGGGCGGACGATGTGCGCACTCCTGCACGCGGTGGGGGATGGGCTGCCGCTGTGCTTTACCCTCTATCAGCCCGGGACGCCGGCCAGCGCGCTTGCCGGCATCATGGCGGGCAGCACCTATCTGGCGCAGGAGGCACGGCCGACCGCCTGCCGCTTCGCGGCGGTACAGGTGCCGCAGGCTGCGGCATTGGAGGCCAGCAATCGTTATTTCATGCCCAGCCCCGGAGCCGTTGCGGACGATCTCATGACGCTCGGCCTGCCTGCCGCGGCGGCAGCCGAGGCGGATGCCGCGGTCCTGGCGCTGCTGCGCGACGGCGCGGCCATCGACCAGGTCGAACTGTCGGAACAGACACGCATCGCCGAAGCGGTGGGTCTGGGATGGATCTCGCCCGGCACGTAGCAGTCGTCGCGTGGCCGGCCGGATGCAGGCCCCGGTCTGGACCGCCGCGGCCGCCGGCTGCACAGTGGGGACCACGAAATACGAGGAAGACTATCGGGATGGAACGTCCACCAAGCACGGCGCAGCGCCGTGCGGCCTTTCGCGCGATCCTGTCGGGCAATGCCTGCATCCATCCCGCTTCGGTGCATGACCCGATCGCCGGGCGGATCGCCTCCGACCTCGGCTTCGAGGCGGCGATGTTCGCCGGTTCCGTCGCGTCGCTGACCGTGCTCGGCGCGCCCGACATCATCGTGCTGACCTTGAGCGAATTCGCTGACCAGGCGCGACGCATCTGCCGTGGCGGCGCGCCGCCGCTGCTGGTCGATGCCGACCATGGATATGGCAACGCGCTGAACGTGATGCGGACGGTGCAGGAGCTCGAGACCGCTGGCATCGCCGCCCTGACCATCGAGGACACCGACCTGCCGCGCGGCCATGGCGTGGCCGAACCGGGGCTGCTGCCGCTGGAAGCCGGCATCGGCAAGATGCGCGCGGCGGTCGCGGCGCGGGAGGACCAGGGGCTGGTCGTCGTCGCCCGCACCTCGGCCGTGAACCTGGTCAATCTGGACGAGGCGATCCGCCGCACCAAGGCCTACGTCACCACCGGCGTCGATGCGCTGTTCTATACGGGCGTGAATGATTGGGACCAGCTGGCGGCGATCCAGGCGGTGTCGAACGGACTGCCGATCATCCTGGGCGGCACGCCCGCTTCCATGGCCGACAAGGCGCGGCTGGCGTCACATGGCGTGCGCGTCGCGCTGCAGGGCCACCAGCCCTTCGCCGCCGCGGTCGCGGCCATCCATGCCACGCTGAAGGCCCTACGCGAGGGCACCGCGCCGGCCGATCTCAAGGGCGTGGCTCCTGCCTCGGTCATGAAGACCGTGACGCGCGAAGCCGCCTACGCCGCCTGGACCCGCGACTTCCTCTGACACCGGACGAGACAGCACCATGCCGATCGAACCTGAAGCCCTCGCCGAGACACAGACCAAGTACCTGGCCCTGCATGAATTCGTGAAGGCGGCGAAGAACCGCCTCGACGCCAATATGTGGGACTACCTGGTCGGCGCCACCGAGACCGAGACCACCATGCGCCGCAACCGCCTGGGGATCGACGCGCTGGCGCTGCGCCCGCGCGTGCTGCGCGACGTGTCGAAGATCGACAGCACATCGACGCTGTTCGGCAAGTCCATCCGGCTGCCGGTGATGCTGGCCCCGGTGGGCGGGCTGGAATTCATGGCGGTTGGCCACAATGGCGCGGTGACGGCAGGCGAGGGCGCCTCGGCCTTCGGTGTGCCGATCATGCTGTCCTCGGTCTCGAAGCCCGGCCTGGAACCGGTCGCGGCGGCGACCTCGGGGATGAAGATCTATCAGCTTTACGTGCGCGGCGACGCTGCCTTCATCGAGGACAGCATCCAGCGCGCCAAGGGCAATGGCTACGACGCCTTCTGCCTGACCGTGGACACCGCGATCTATTCGCGCCGCGAACGCGACATCGTCCGGCGCTTCGCCAAGCCCTGGCGCGCGAGCGCGACCGGGGAGGCGCAGCTGCGCCAGGCGATGCTGAACTGGGACGATGTGAAGCGCATCAAGGACCAGCATCCCGACATGAAGCTGATCCTCAAGGGCATCGCGACGGGCGAGGACGCGCAGATCGCCGTCCAGCACGGCGTCGAGGTGGTCTATGTCTCGAACCATGGCGGCCGCCAGCTCGATGCCGGGCGCGGGTCGATCGAGGTGCTGCCCGAGGTGGTGCAGGCGGTCGGCGGCCGCGCCAAGGTCTGGGTCGATGGCGGGTTCTCGCGCGGGACCGATGTGGTGAAGGCGCTGTGCCTGGGTGCCGAACTCGTCGGGCTGGGGCGGCTGTACTGCTACGCGCTGGCGGCCGATGGCGCGGCGGGCGTGGTGCGGATGCTCGAGATCCTGGAGAACGAGATGCGCTCCGCACTCGGGTTACTGGGCGCGACGGCGATCGACCAGCTCGGCCCGGGCTTCGTGCATGCGGCGATGCCGACCAACATGCCGCATGTCCACAGCGCCTTCCCGCTGCTGCGGCTTGACGATTCGGGGTATTGAACGCGCCCTTCGCGGATCCTGGGCAAAGCCCTCTCCGCGATCTGCTTGCGAACCGGGATTTCCGCCGCCTGTGGGGGGCGGGGGGGCTCACCAACGCGATGCGTTGGGTCGACATGCTGGTCAGCGGTCTGTTCACCTATGACCTGACCGGCTCGGCCTTCGCGGTTTCACTCGTGCTCATGGCGCGCGCGCTGCCCATGCTGTTGGCCGGTGCGCTTACCGGGGCGCTGGCCGAAAGCCTCGACCGCAAGCACCTGTTGATGGCCGGCCAGGCGGCCCAGGCGGTCGGTACGCTGGCCATCGCCCTGCTCGCCGCCGCCGGCTGGCTGGCGCCGTGGCACCTGTTCCTGAACGGCGTGGTCGGCGGCCTCGCCTGGACCAATGAACTCGCCACCCGCCGGCGCATGGTCGCCGAGGTCGCTGGTCCGCAGCGCATCATCCAGGCCGTCGCCTTCGACACCATGACCGGCAGCACAACGCGCATGGTCGGCCCGCTGGCGGGCGGGCTGTTCTACCAGACGGTCGGGGTCACCGCGGCCTTCCTGATTGCCGCGAGCCTGTACCTCGCCGCGCTCTGGCTGGTGCATGGGGCGGCGCACAGCCAGGTGCGCCGTGCGCTGGTGCCCAGCCAGTTGCTGGCGGACGTGGCGCAGGCCGCGCGCATCGCCTTCGCCCATCCGGCGCTGCGGATGGTGCTGGGCGTCACCGTGGTGATGAACGTCTTCGGCTTTTCCTACACCGGCATCCTGCCGGCCTTCGGCGCGCTCGCCTTCCAGGCTACCCCGCTCGAGATCGGCCTGTTGGCCGCCGCGGAACCCTTCGGCGCGCTGCTGACCGGATTGGCGCTTGCCTTGCGGCGCGGCGCACCGCCGGGCCGGACGATGCTTGGCGCGGGGACCTGCGGCTTCCTGTGCGTCCTGATCCTGGCCGCCTTCGCGCCGTCCCTGCCGTTGGCGGCGCTGCTGCTGATGGTGGGCGGGCTGGGCACCGCCGCCTTCGCCAGCCTGCAGACCGGGATCGTGATGATGCAGGCGCCGCCCGAGGCGCGGTCACGCATCCTCGGCCTGACGACGATGTGCATCGGAACCGGGCCGCTCGGTGTCCTGCTGGTCGGCGCGCTGGCTGACGCCCAGGGGCCGCGGCTGGCGATCACCGCCATGGCGGTCTCCGGGCTGGCCGGCCTCGCGCTCGTGATGACCCTGACGCGCCGCTGACACAGCGGCGGTGCATGGCGGGTCGTGTTTGCCGCGGCGCGTCGTGGTATGACGTCGTGCGAATCATTCTCACCGCACGGCCGTTCCCTTTCCCAGGCCCTCTTCAAGGAACCCAGCATGCCGCCAGAGACGCCCACCCGCCGCATTCTGGTCGTCGAGGACGAGGCACTGGTGGCGATGCTCGTCGAGGACGCGCTCGAGGATGCCGGTTTCGGCGTCATCGGTCCCGTCCGATCGGTGTCCCAGGCGCTTGAGGTGCTGGAGACCGAGGAACCGGACGCGGCGGTGCTTGACCTCAATCTGGCCGGCGAGAATTCCGTGGCGGTCGCCGATGCGCTGGTGGCCCGCGGCATCCCCTTCGTCGTGGCGACCGGTTATGGCGCGGCTGGGCTGCCGGCGGCCCACCGCCAGGCGCTGGTGCTGCCGAAACCCTATGATCCGGCGGACCTGATCGCGATGCTGACGCGGCTGTGTGAGGCGCGGTAGAGCAGATCGCGCCTGACTGGCCTCAGTCAGGCGCGTGAAGATGCTGGCTCAGACAAGGGTCCAGAGCGTTTTGCGCCAGCGCAGTCTGGCGAAAAACACTCTAGACACCGGCTCGACCCAGGCATCAGCCACTGGTGGCATGCCGTCGGCGCCGCTGCGACATTCCCGATATGCGGAGGGTTCGCGACGAGATGATGACATTCAGCGTCAGGCACCGCGCCACGACCCGACGGCTGTCCGAACATCGGCGCGGGGCGATGCGCTGCGCTGCCATTCAAATCCTTCTCGTCCTGACCATGATCAGCCCTGCCCTGGCACAGGCGGTCGCACCGGAGTTTCTGGCCGCCCACCACCTGGGCGGGATCGCGCACACCCTGGCGCAGGCATCACCGTGTTTTCCCCGGCAGGGCCGCGACGCCGAACTGCAGCGGATGGCGGCAGCCGCGCAGGCACGCATCGCGGACGATCCCGACCAGATGCAGGCGTTCCAACGCGGCTACCTCCTGGCCTCGCAGCAGCAGCGCTACATCGCGCGATCAGACCCGGTGGCGTGCGCGCAGGCAGCGGCGTTCCTCCAGCATTTCCTCAGCCGGTGACAGGCATCTGACCCGTCTGCACCGGCGCTGACGGCGTCAGGCACCGGGTCGGAGCAGCCAGCCGGAACCGCGATCGGATCGCCGCCGCAGGGCGTCGGCGTCAGACCCCATCGCATCGTGGAACGCACGCCACCATGCATGGGCGAAGCGGGAGCGGTGATCGCCATGTGACGGACCGCACGAATTGCGATCGATGGGTCGCCTTGCAGGACGTTTCACAGGGACAGGTCCGCTGAAACGCTTCATCCTTCCGTTCGCCGGACCGGGCGCCGCTGTTTCAAGACGCGGAGATTGGCGGCTATGCTGCACCCGGGGCAAAGGAGCCGCTTGATGTCCGACGCGTTGAGCCAGGAGTCGCGTCTATTACGCATAGACACCTCGACCGGCAAAGATTTCGTTCTGCGGCGCTTCGAAGCGGTGGAGGAGATCTCCCGGCTCTATGTGGTGCAGGTCGAGGTGCTGAGCCTGGACGGTGATCTCACCGCGGGCGACATCATCGGCAACACCGCGCGAGTCACTGTCAGGCGTGACGAGGAATCGGCGCCGCGCCTGTTCCACGGCGTGATCAATGCGTTCCGCAAGATCGGCAGGTTCGGCCCCGCCCACACGGCCTATGGCTTCGAGATCGTGCCATCGCTGTGGAACCTCACCCGCACCTCGGATGTGCGGGTGTTCCAGAACCTTTCGGTGCCTGCGATCGTCAAGAAGGTCTGTGCCGAGGGCTCGGCTTCGACCCCAGCCTTCATGTCAGCCGCCGAGACGGTGCGGCCGTACTGCATGCAGTACAACGAGACCGACTTCGAGTTCTGCCAGCGCCTGATGGATGAGACTGGCTGCGGGTACTACTTCCTGCACGGTGAGGACGAGCATTCCATGCTGGTCGCCTCCGCCGAGGCCGACTACCTGCCGATCTCCTCCGGGCCGTACATCGTCAACGCATCCTCCGGCGCCTGGGATTCGCTGACCGGCTTCTCGAAGCGGACGGGGCTGAAGCCAGGCGCGGTTCGCGCGCTCGACTACGATCTCGCCAGGCCGTCAAGACTTCTCGACGCGACGACCCCGACCGCGCTGACCGAGGCGCAGAACGACGCCGCCTTCCAGATGTTCCACTGGCCGGGTGGCCAGCACACGCAGGCCGATGCCGCGCCCGCGCTGCTCGGGATGCAGACCTATGAGGCCGAGGCGGATATCGCGCGGGCCACCGGCTACGACCCGGCCCTGTTCGCCGGTGGGAAGATCACGGTCCAGCTGAGTGCGAACAGCGAAGACACGGCGTCGATGCTGCTGACGCGGGTCGTGCACAGCGGCTTCGACGAGACGCACATTGTTGATGGTGCGGGGGCCGGGTACTCGTGCTCGGTCACCATGATCCCGGGCGATCGGCCCTTCCGGCCCGCTTCGCCGCGACCGCGCCCGGTGGTGCCGGGCCTGCAATCAGCGATGGTGGTCGGGCCCTCCGGCGAGGAAATCCATACCGACAAACTTGGCCGGGTAAAAATCCGCTTCTTGTGGGACCGCGAATGGCCGCAGGACGAAACCGCCTGCGAGATCTGGGTGCGCGTCGCGCAGCCCTTCGCCGGCAAATGGGGTGGCACCTTCTTCCTGCCGCGCATCGGCGATGAGGTGCTGGTGGGCTTCGTCGATGGCGATCCCGACAAGCCGGTGATCGTGGGCTCGCTCTACAACGAGGAGGCGCCGCCACCCTTCCCGATGCCGGGCAAGAAGGAGCAGGGCGGCTTTTCGACCCGGTCGTCAAAGAAGGGTGGCACGTCGAACGCCAACATCCTGCGCTTCGACGACACCAAGGGGTCCGAGGAGTTCTATATCCAGGCCGAAAAGGACATGAATGTCCTGGTCAAGGATAATCGGACCGAGACCATCCGTGACGGCAACGACACCCTGACCGTCAAGACCGGCTACAAGCACGTCATCATCGAAAAGGGCGACTACAACGAGTGGATCCAGAAGGGTCACCGCAACATCGTCGTCAACACCGGCAACCTTGGCGTCTTCGTCGAGAAGGGCACGTACGATACGGTCGTGAAGAAGGACAACATGTCCACTTGGGTCGAGGAGGGCGACGCGGCTCTTTTCGTCATGAAGGGACATCACGACACCAAGGTCGATACCGGGAACCAATCGACCACCGTTAACGGCAATATCACGCACACATCCAATACCGGCAACATCAAGATCCAGGCGAAGGCCGGCAAGATCGAGCTGAACGCGGCCGCGGAGATCAAGCTGGTCTGCGGCGGCAGCACGATCACCATGTCGCCCTTCCAGATCGAGGTGAAGTCGATGATGATCAAGAACGACGCCTCGATGACCTTCGAGGCGAAGGGTGGCCTGATGAACACGGTCAAGGGCATGATGATGAACGTGGAAGGCAGTGCCGTGACGATCGTGAAGGGGGGCATCGTGCTCATCAACTGATGAACCAGGTCCCTGCAAAGCTCTCTGGGCCGCTCGCACCGCTGGTGCCGCGGCTTGAACTCGATGGCGATGGCGCAAAGGCCATCGCCGGTGCCGATACCGCCGGCGCGGCCGTCGAACGGCTGGTCGCGGCCGATCTGCACCAGGACGCCGTGAAGCTGCTGGCGCACGCCCTGCCGAAGCGCGAGGCTGTGTGGTGGGCGTGCATGTGCGCGCGCTCCGTCCCGGACCCCGCCCTGCCGCCGGAGGACGCCGCCGCGGTCGAAGCGGCGGAGGCCTGGGTGCGCCGCCCCGACGAACCCGCCCGGCGCGCTGCCGCCGCGACGGCGGAGAAGACCAAATTCGCCACGCCGGAATCCTGGACGGCGATGGGTGCCTTCTGGAGCGGGGGCAGCATGGCCCCTGACGGGCAGGTCGTTGTCCCGCCGCCCGACCACCTGACCGCCACCGCCGTCACCGGGGCGGTGATGCTCGCCGCCGTGCGCCACACGCCGGAGAAGCGGCTGGACCGGCTGCTGCGCTTCATCGTCAGTGCGCGCGACATCGCCGGCGGCGGTGCCGGACGCCTGCAACCGGAGGATCCGCCGCCGCCACCACCGCCGGCCGCGGCCCCCGCGGCGGCGCCTCGGCCGATCCCGCCGCCGCCGTCACCGCCATCGCCGAGAATGCCGTGACGGGGCGCGCCATGCTGCCGCCAGCCAGGGAAGCCAAACGATGGAACTGACCCTGACCATGATCCGCTGTCCCGACAGCGTGGTGCCCGAACAGCGCCGCGTGCCGGGGGGTGACTACGTCATCGGCCGCGGCGCCGATGCGAGCTGGGTGCTGCCCGACCCCGACCGGCTGCTGTCGAAGCACCATTGCGTGGTGGAATTCCGTGGCGGTGGCTGGCAGCTGCGCGACCTGTCCACCAACGGCACCTTCATCAACCACGCCGATGCGCCGGTCGGACGCGACCAGGTCAAGATGCTCGACGATGGCGACCGCCTGCGCCTCGGCGCCTATGAGATCGAGGTACGCGTCGCGATGGCGTCCGGCCAAGCGGCCGCGTCGTCCTGGGGCGGTGGCCTGCCGGATGCCTCGCCTTCGGCGCCGCAGGGCGGTGGCTGGGACCAGCCGGCCGCGACACCGGGCTGGGCCGCCGCGCCGGCCGCGCCGCAACCAGGCTGGGGCGGACAGGACCAGGGCGGCTGGGGCGCGCCGCCGCCGCGCGATGAGCCGCTGCAGCCCCGCATGGCGGGTGACCCCTTCCTCGGCGCCAAGCCATCCGGATCCGGCATGCCCGGCCTGCCGAGTGGCACCGGCCTGCCGGCCGATTTCGACCCGTTCAATGATGGCCCGGCGATGCCGGACCACCGGCCTGCCGCATCCGACGCCTTCATGCCGCCCAAGCCGATGCAGCAGGTCTCGGTGATCCCCGACAGCTGGGATGTCGGCCCCACGCCCTCCGCGCCGGTTGTGGCGCCACCGCCGGCCGCGCCAGCGGGCGGGACTGGGCGCATTCCGGACGATTGGAACATCGATCTTTCGCCC
The DNA here is from genome assembly GCA_022842185.1 of Acetobacteraceae bacterium. Taxonomy (GTDB): domain Bacteria; phylum Pseudomonadota; class Alphaproteobacteria; order Acetobacterales; family Acetobacteraceae; genus Neoroseomonas. The sequence goes on along the minus strand of JALHQB010000036.1, from coordinate 579 downwards.
GGACCGGCGGCAGCACCGCCGCGTCAGCCGCCACCGGCCGGCACGGATGCCTTCGCGCCGCCTCTGGGGCGCCCCGCTGGACCTGATCCTTTCGCGGCACCGCCACCGGCAAGGCCGGATGCCTTCCCGCCGCCTGCCGCGACGCCTGCAAGCCATGATCCCTTCGCCTCGCTGCCGCCCGCAGCGCCGGACCCGTTCTCCGCGCCGCCTGCCGCGCGTCACGCCGGCCCTGATCCCTTCGCAGCACCGCCACAGGCCCTGCCGACGGGTCCTGATCCCTTCGCCGCGCCGCCGCCCGCACGACCGGCGGGGCCGGACCCCTTTGCCGCTCCGCCTGCCGCCCGCGTGCCGGACCCCTTCGCGGCATCGCCTGCCGGCGGGCCGGATCCTTTCGCGCCGCTGCCGGTGCAGCCCGCACCGACCGCGTCACCTGCGCATGTCGACATGCCGGCCAGCCCACCGCCGGGTTTCCATGCGCCACTGCCGGCCGCCAGCGCCGATCCCTTCGCTGAGCCGCCGCGCGCGGCGGCGCCGCCACCGGCGCTCCTTCATGACGCGGCCGCGCCGGTGCGGCTCGAC
>JALHQB010000035.1 GCA_022842185.1 Acetobacteraceae bacterium | reverse complement strand
CCGGCTTGGTGCCGCGCCGCGGGGCGGGCGGCGGGGGTGGCGCCTGCTGCTGCGACTTGGTCATCGCCTCGACCGCCACGCCGACCAGCATGCCGAGTGCGCGGCCGAGATCCTGCTGGCCGCCGCGCCGGCGCGTGCCGCGGGCCGGTCGCCCACCGCCGAGCATCGCACCGAGCACGCCGCCGAGGTCGAACTGTGCCATCGCCCCGTTCCCTTCCGTTCAAGCGATCCACCCGAAGGTGGGACCGTTCCCGGCAACATCAGGCGCACAGCGCGACCCGGACGGCAGCGGCGCCTGTCCCGTGTTGCTACAGGCCGCGCAGGGCCGCCGCAATGGGTGGAACGAGGGCGCGGAATTCCTCCCCGCGCGGGCTGCGCGCCCGCCAGGCGATCGCGATGCGCCGCCCGAAGGCGCCGACCAACGGCCTGATCGTGACATCGGCGCCCACCGTCACGCCCCCGGCCACGGCGATGTTGGGCAACAGCGTGAGCCCAAGCCCGCCGCCCACCATCTGCACCAGCGTGTGCAGGGAGGTGGCGGCGAATTCCTCCGAGGTCGCAGCGCCCGACAGGCCGCAGGCGGACAAGGCATGGTCGCGCAAACAGTGCCCGTCCTCGAGCAACAACACATTTTCACCGGCCAGCGCGGCGGGTGGGACCTCGGCCATGGCGGCCAGGGGATGGCCGTGCGGCATGGCGACGTGAAACGGGTCCTCGGCGATCGTGACCGTCTCGACACGCCCGCAATCGCAAGGCACCGCGAGCAGCAGCAGGTCGAGCCGGCCGACTTCCAGCGCTTGCACCAGGCGCTCGGTCGTGTCCTCCCGCAGCCACAGGCGCAGCTGCGGGAAGGCTTCGCGCAGTTCCGGCATCAGCCGCGGCAGCAGGAAGGGCCCGATGGTCGGGATGGTGCCCAGGCGCAGCGGGCCGGTGAGCGGGTCGCGCGACGTCGCCACCGCCTCGACCAGCGCGGTCAGTGCCCCGAGGACGGTTCGCGCACGGCCGACCAGTTCATGCCCCAGCGGGGTGAAGACCGGTCGCTTGCCGCCGGTCCGTTCCAGCAGGGCGACATCGAGCTGGCGCTCCAGCGCGAAGATGCCGGAGGACAAGGTGGATTGGGTCACCGCGCAGGCCACCGCCGCGCGGCCGAAATGATTGTGTTCGGCGAGCGCGACGAGGTAGCGGAGCTGTTGGGGACTCGGCAGTGCGATCATGGGGGAAGAACATTACGTCATCGGCCCGCAGGGGCCGAAGGCTGGTGTTTTTCGTGCCCTCACACGGCGGGCGGGCCGCATCCGCGGCCCCTGCCTTCGCGCCACGCGCTGTCGGTATCGCTTCACCCTCGTGTGGTTGCGGTCGCGCCGTGCGGTCCCGAATCGCCGCGAAGCCGCGATCCGAAGACGTGACGTGATCCAACGCGCCTCTTTCCGAGATGGTGCCAGATCGGCCCGATGCGACGCATCGGGCCGGGAGCGCAAAGCGCGACCGCGCCCAAACCGTCAGCCGACCCCGTCGCACCAGCGCGTGGCGCGAAGGCAGGGGCCGCGGATGCGGCCCGCCCGCCGCCTGAGGGGCATGCAAAAGCAGCCTGAGGCGAATGCCTCAGGCCGCGTCGGCGCCCTCGCCGCTGCCCAGGCTCATCAGCGCCGGGCGGTCCGCAAGTTCGATGCCAGCATGGCCATGCAGGATGATCCAGCCGCGCTTGCGGAAGGATGAGATGGCGCGGCTGACGGTCTCCAGCGTCAGGCCGAGGAATTCGCCGATATCGGCGCGCGTCGTCGGCAGGTCGAAGACCGCGCCGACATGGCCCCGGCGTTCCTGCGCCTCCGCCAGCGAGACAAGGAAGGCGGCGACCCGTTCCTCGGCACTGAAGCGGCCGAGGGTGAGGATGTGGTCCTGACTCGCCGCGAGTTCCTTGACGCAGAGATCGAGAAAGCGGCGTTCCATCACCGGGTAGCGGCGGAACAAGTGTTCCAGCCGACGGCGATCGAGACGGCAGACCGTCCCGCGCGTCAGCATCTCGGCACCGAAGGCATATTCATCGGCGGGGGTGAAGCCGAGGATGTCGCCGGCGAAGCGGAAGCCGATCACCGACTGCCGGCCATCGGGCAGCACGCGGGTCAGCCGGGCCATGCCTTCGGTCAGGGTATAGACATGGCGGGCGGGGTCGCCCTGGTGGAATATCACGTCGCGGGCATCGAGCGCGTGGCGCTCGCTTTCGCCGGCCATGTCGTCGAGTGCCGCGACATCGAGCGGCGCACAGAGCCCGACCGACCGCGACCCGCATTTCAGGCAGATATCGGCGTCGGCCCCAAGGCCTTCCATCCGCGCGCGAGCGCTGTCGAGAGGATGCATGTCACCCGTTCACGTGGCTTCGCGGTTCATTGGCCGCATGCTCCCCGAGGTCAAGCGACCACCGGCGCAGTGTCTTCATCATCTTACGATAGATCAAGAACAAACGCCGATGCGACGCCGTGGCATGGGGCCTTGCAGATCCATGCCGCGGCCGCCCTGCCGGCACAGCGATGCGGACGCCGCGGCTTGCCACGCCAAGGGCTCGGGACAGGTCCTGCAGAGCCCGCTTGGAAACAGCGGCACCGACCCGCACCCCCACCCGGCCACCCATCCAGGATTCGCTCGTTGGATGGCCGGGTGGGAGTTGCGGGCCGGTGCCAGGGCTGGAGACGCACCTTTCGGCGCGTCTCCAAACATCCCTCAAGCCCGCCGCACGTTCCAGAATGTCGCGAAGCCTTCCTGCACCCCGGTGATGCTGCTGCGATAGGCCGTCGGCTGGAGGTACTGCCCCGTCGGGTAGTAGGGCACCTCGCGCATCGCCTCGACCTGGATGTCGCGGCAGATCGCCTGCTGCGCGGCGAGATCGGGCGCGCGGAACCAGGCGTCGCGCTGTTGTTCGATGCGCGGCATGGTCGCCCAGCCGGCATATCCCGCCTCGCCATTGCCGCGCAGCGCGATGTGGCCGGCGGGGTTGAGCCAATCCGTGCCCGCCCAGTTGGTCATGAAGGCGGACCAGCCGCCATCGGCCACCGGCCCCTTGCGGTTGCGGCGCTGGAGCATGGCGTTGAACTCGACGGAATAGATCTCGACGTTCATCCCCGCCTGCTTGAATTGGTCGGCGATCACCGTGCCCATCGCGGCATTGGGCTGCGAGGTGGACGGGATCATGAACAGCACCGTCTCCCCGCGATAACCGGCCGCGCGCAGATCGGCCTTCACCTTCGCGTAGTCGCGCGGTCCGCGCAGCGGATCGAGCCCGGCATCGGACGCCATGGGCGTGCCTGGGCCGAAGAAGCCCAGGGGCACGCGGTAGAGGCTGGTATCCTCGCCAACGAGCGCCTGCATGCAGGCGGTCTGGTCGATCGCCCCCCACAGTGCGCGGCGGATCGCCGGGTTGTTGAACGGCGCCTGCAGATGATTCACCCGCACCATCCCGACGAAGCCGGACGGGTCGAGCACCCGCACCGTGACGTCGCGCGCGCGGCGCATCTGCGGCAGCAGGTCGTGATAGGCGTATTCCTGCCAATCGGCCTCCCCCGCCACCAGCGCGTTGGTGGCGGTGCCGGGGTCAGGCAGCACGCGCCATTCGACGCGGTCGAAATGCACGACCTTGGGGCCGGAGGTCCAGCCGCCCGGCCCGTCCGGCCGCGGCACATAGCCTTCGAACTTCGTATAGACCAACTGCGACCCTGGGACGCGTTCATCGGCCTTGAAGCGGAACGGGCCGCTGCCGATCAGCTCCGTCACCTGGCGGAACGGGTCGGTATTGGCCAGCCGTTCAGGCATCATGGCGCAGACCGGGACGGACGCCTTGCCCAGCGCGATCGGCAGCAGCGGGAAGGGCTGCTTCAGACGGAAGCGGATGGTGCGGTCATCGGGGGCGGAGAGTTCATCCGTCGCCGCCATCAGCGTTTCCCCGAAGGGATCGCGGCGCGCCCAGCGGCGGATGGAGGCGACGCAGTCGCGGGCCAGCACCCGCTCGCCATCATGCCACATCAGGCCATCGCGCAGCGTCAGGGTCCACAGCTTGCCGTCATCGTCGATGCGGTGGCCCGCGACCATCTGCGGCGTGGCGGCGTAGGTGGAATCCATGCCGTACAGCGTGTCGAACACCATGTAGCCATGGTTGCGCGTGGCATAGGCAGTCGTGGTGACAGGATCGAGCGTCACCACGTCCTGCTGCGGCGTGAAGCGCAGCGTGGTCGCCGATTGCGCGCGGACCAGCCCCGGCCCGGCAAGCGAGGCGGCGATGCCGCCGCCCGCGGCACGGATCAATGTACGTCGCTGCATCATGCTACTGCTCCTCGTGAAGCGGACGGGCCGCAGGCCGCGCCGCTGCTGATGGAATGCCCCGGGCAGGCGCCGACCCACGCAGCCTGCGCCCGCGACGCCGCGCGGTTCAATGGCGCGATTGCGTCGCGCAAGGCAGGTTTGGACGGTCGCGGCATCATGAATTCCCGGCGGGGTTATGGCTGGTGCCCAGCAAAGCCGGGGCCACAGTCTCGCGGCCGGGTGACGCGGCGGCCTGCCACACCACATGATGAAGAATGCACGACACTGCCCTGATCTGGTTCCGCCAGGACCTTCGCCTTGCTGACAATCCCGTCCTGGACGCCGTGCGGGACCGGCCGATCCTGCCGGTTTTCATCATCGAGGGCGGGCCGCGCGCGCCTGGTGGTGCGGCGCGGTGGTGGCTGCATCACAGCCTGGTCGCGCTCGGGCATGCGCTGGCCGAACGTGGCGCGCCGCTGATTGTGCTGCGGGGGGATGCGCGGCGCTTGGTGCCGGACCTTGCCGCCCGCATCGGCGCCACGGAGGTCCATGCCGGCCGGCTGACCGAACCCCATGCGCGGGCGCGCGATGCCGCAACGCATGACGCCCTGCAGCAGGCCGGTCGGCGGTTGGTGCTGCATCGCAATGCCCTGCTGCACGAACCACATCTGGTCCGCACCCAGGGGGGCAAGCCGTTTTCGGTCTTCACGCCGTTCTCCCGCGCCGTCTTCGCGCTGCTGGAAGGTCTGCCGCCGCCGGTTCCCGCGCCTGACCGGCTGAAGGCCGCCACCGGCGCGCCCCAGGGTCTCGCCGCCGAAGCCTTCGGCCTGCTGCCAGCACCGCCCGAGCCGGACTGGGCCGCCGAATTCCCCGCGCATTGGACGCCCGGCGAGGCCGGCGCCGCGGCGCGCCTGGCCAGTTTCCTGGAGGAAGGGCTGGCCAACTACGCGGCCAAGCGCAATGAACCGGCCGCGGAATGGGGCACCTCCGGCCTGTCGCCGCATCTCCACCTGGGTGAAATCTCGCCTCGGCAGGTCTGGATTGCGGCGCAGGCCAAGGGCGGCGCGGGGCTGGAGACCTTCCTCAAGGAAGTGTTGTGGCGCGAATTCAGCCACCATTTGCTGTGGCACCGGCCGGACATGCCCGACCAGCCCCTGCGACCGGAATTCAACGCCTTCCCCTGGCGCGCCGATCCCGCGATGCTGCGGGCCTGGCAAGACGGGCGGACCGGCTACCCGATCGTCGATGCCGGGATGCGCCAGCTCTGGCGCAGTGGCTGGATGCACAATCGGGTACGGATGATCGTCGCCTCCTTTCTCGTGAAACACCTGCTGCAGCCTTGGCAGTCGGGCGAAGCCTGGTTCTGGGACACGCTGGTCGATGCCGACCTCGCGGCCAACACCGCGTCCTGGCAATGGGTGGCCGGATGCGGGGCGGATGCGGCGCCGTATTTCCGCATCTTCAACCCGGTGCTCCAGGGTGAGAAATTCGATGCGGATGGCGCCTATGTCCGCCGCTGGTGCCCTGAACTCGCGCACTTGCCGGATCGCTTCATCCATCGCCCGCATGAAGCGCCTGGCGGCGTCCTGCGCGATGCCGGCGTGACGATCGGGCACGATTATCCGTCGCCGATCATCGACCTGGGCGAAGGACGCGCCCGCGCATTGGCCGCCTTCGCCGCCATCAAGGGCGAAGGTGCTGCGTGATGCCCTCGCCCGACAGCCTGCGCGCGGCGGGCTTCAGCGGATTGCGCGTGGTGGGGGACGTGCACGGGGATGCGCGCGGCTTCGCCGCTGCCGTCGCGGGGGCGGATGCGGCCGGGTTGTTCCTGATCCAGCTGGGTGACCTGACGGACCACGGCCCGGACAACCCCGCCGTGCTGCGGGCGATGTTCGCCGTGATGGATGCCGGGCGCGGCCTGTTCATCCTCGGCAACCACGACCACAAGCTGCGCCGCGCGCTGCTCGGCCAATCGCTGCGGGTGGAACGGGACGGGCTGGGCCGCACGATGGAACAGATCGCGGCGGCACCCGATGCGGCGGCGCTGAAGGCGCGCACAATCGCCGAGATCGGCCGCGCCCCGGCCTGGGTTTCGCTGGGCCATCTGCTGTGCGTCCATGCCGCCTTCCATGACGGTATGCTGCAACACCCCTCCCCGCCCGATGCGGGGCAGGCGCGGCCCGAAGGCCTGGTCGGCCGGGCCATCTTTGGGCAGGTGACGGGGCGCCGCGGGGCAGATGGCTTCCCGATCCGCCTGATCGGCTGGGTGGATCGCATCCCGGCCGGGCTGACCGTGCTGGTCGGCCATGACAACCGGTCGCGGGATGGCCGGCCGGTGACGATGACCGGCCAGCGCGGCGGCCGGGCGATCTTCCTCGACACCGGCGCGGGCAAGGGCGGGGCGCTGGCCTGGCAGGATTTCACCCTGGCGGAAGCCGGGATCGAAGCATCGCGCGCCGACGTCTCGGCGGTGACCGGTTCATGATTGGCAACGATCACGGGACAGCGCGCAACCCGCCCTGGCGCGGCCATGGTTCGGTCTGCGCCTGCAACAGGGGCCCTGGACGGCAGCTTCACGCCACTGGCAGGTGCCGTCCTCGCGCGCTCCGCCTGAAGGTTGTGCTGACATGCGACAACCCCTGACGTCGCGCCCTGCCCTGCCGAACCGCGCCGGGCGCCAGGACACGGCGGCGGAACGGCGGGTCGATGCCGTCGTACTTGGGCTTGGCCTGGTGGCCGCGATCATCGGGTGTATCGCCGTCGGCGCCATCCTGCCGGCCGATATGCCCCTGGGGGCGGTGGTGGCCCTTGGCTTCTATGGCGCGGCGCTGGTTGCCATGCTGGCCTTCGCGCTGTCGTACAACATGGCGCGCGGGGCGCGGGCCAGGTCGATCCTGCGGCGGCTCGACCACGCCGCGATCTTCCTGATGATCGCCGGCACCTACACGCCCTTCGCGCTGGTTGCCATCGGCGGCAACTGGGGCTGGACGCTGATCGGCTTCGTCTGGGCGGGGGCCTTGGCCGGCATGGTGCTGAAGCTGGCCTGGCCGCATCGGTTCGAACGCGCTTCGATCGTCGCCTATCTCGTGCTGGGCTGGGCCGTGCTCGGCGCCGTCCCGCCATTGCTCGAACACGTCCCGACGGGCGCGCTGGTGCTGCTGGGTATCGGCGGCCTGCTCTACAGCGCCGGCGTGGCGTTCCACGTCACCCGGCGCATGCCGTTCCAGAACGAAGCCTGGCACGCCTGCGTCGTGGCGGCAGCGGCCTGCCACTTCGCCGCGGTGGTGATGGCCGTCCTGCCGGTGGCCTGATCAGGACCAGAGGCGCGCGCTCGACAGTTCGTCCGCGATGCGTTCGGCGGCCGCTTCCAGCAACGCCTCCCCCTTTTCCGCCGAGGCGGATCGCGCATCGCCGATCACGCCGGAGGGCGTCATGTCCTTGAAGGAGCGGCGGCGGATCATCGCCGCGGGCTGGCCTTCGGGGCGGGTGGAATGCGGGCCATGCGCCTCGGCCAGGCGTTCGGTCCGCACGGCTTCGGGCAGCAACGTCATGATCATCGACGTCTCGGCCTCGCAGGCATGCATCACGTTGGACTGGCGTTCGAGGATCGGTGCGAAGGCGTCGCCCGCCAGGTGCCAATAGGTGCCGGCGGCAACGGCGATGCCGAACTCGCTCTGGCATTCGCCACCCACCACTGCAACCGCCTCGGCGTTGCCGCCATGGCCGTTGAGCAGCATGACCCGCTTGAAGCCGGCACGCGCAATGGACTTCACGACGCCCTTCAGGACCGCGGCGAAGGTCGCGTAGTCGAGCGTCACGGTGCCGCCGAACGGGACATGGTGCTCGGCAAGTCCGGTCCAGACGCAGGGCATCACCACGACAGGCTTGCCGGCGGCGGCCATGCGCCGCGCGACGCGATGCGCGACACCGTTGGCGCAAATGATATCCACCCCGGTTGCCAGATGCGGCCCGTGCTGTTCCAGCGAGGCGACCGGCACGATGACCAGCGCGCCATCCGCCGCGCGGGCGTTCAGCTCGGCGAAGGTCAGCTTCATCCATTCGATTTCGGTCTCGGTCGTCATCGTCCATCCCTCTCGCCTGCGATGGCGCGGACGATGCCGCGCGGGCGATCAGGCGTCGAGAGTGGCCAGGAAGCGGGCGGCCTCGTTGCGCATCGCCGCCACCTTCCCCGGATCCATCCGCGCCAGCGTCCGCAGCGGCATCGCCATGCGCGGGTTGGTGGCGAAGCGGTCGGCGTGGCGGGCGATGAAATCCCAGTACAGCGCGTTGAACGGGCAGGCGCGCGGCCCCGTCGCCTGCTTGGGGTCATGCGCGCAGCCGCCGCAGTAATCCGACATCCGATTGATATAGGCGCCCGACGCCGCATAGGGCTTGGACGCCAGCAGCCCGCCATCGGCATGGATCGCCATGCCATGTGTATTGGGCAGCTCCACCCATTCGAAGGCATCGGCATAAACCGCGAGGTACCAGGCATTGACCTCGGCCGGCGCGAGGCCGGCGAGCAGCGCGAAATTGCCCGTCACCATCAGGCGCTGGATGTGGTGCGCATAGGCAAGGTCGCGCGTCTGCCCCACGGCCTGTTCGATGCAGCGCATCGTGGTGGGCGCGCCCCAGTAGAAGGCGGGCAGCGGGCGGTCCGCCCCCAGCGCGTTCTGTTCGGCATAGCCCGGCATCAACTGCCAATACAGGCCGCGCACATATTCCCGCCAGCCGAGGATCTGGCGGATGAAGCCCTCCACCGCATTGATCGGCGCGCGGCCCTCGCGCCAGGCATCCTCGGCGGCGCGGCAGGCCTCCAGCGGATCGAGCAGGCCGACATTCAGGCTGGTCGAGACCAGGGAATGGAACATCGTCGGCTGGCCCGCGGCCATCGCGTCCTGGTAATCACCGAAGCGCGGCAGGCGGTGGGTGATGAAGTCATCCAATGCGGAGCGTGCCTCCCGCGCCGTGACCGGCCAGGCGAACCCCGCGACATCGCCGAAATGCGCGCCGAAGCGGTCGGCCACCAGCGTCATGACGTTGCGCGTGATGGCATCGGGCGCGAAGCGCAGCGGGTCCGGCGGCACAAGATCCTTGGGCAGCGCGGCGCGGTTCTCGGCATCGAAGTTCCATTTGCCGCCGACCGGGTCATCGCCTTCCATCAGGATCGCGGTCTCGCGCCGCATCTCGCGATAGAAGAATTCCATCCGGTACTGCTTGCGCCCCGCGGCCCAGGCGCGGAAGCGCGGCAGCGTGCACAGGAAGCGCCCATCCTCGCGGATTTCGACCGGCACGCCGGCCGCGTCCTGCCAGCCGAGCATGTCCTGCAACACGCGCCATTCCCCCGGATGGGTGGCGATGATGCGTTCGGGGCGGTGGCGCCGGACGGCGCGCTGGACCTCACCGCGGAATGCGTGGGTATTCGCCGGATCGTCCAGCCGTATGTAATCCACACGCACGCCACGCGCCGCAAGGGCACGGGCGAAATGGCGCATGGCCGACAGCACCAGCACGATCTTCTGCGGATGATGCGGGACATAGGTGCATTCGGACTGCACCTCCATCATCAGCACCGTGTCGCGCTGTGGGTCGAGGTCGTCCAGGGCTGCCAGGTCCCGCGAGCACTGGTCGCCGAGGACCACGCGCAGCGCGCCGCCGGTCATGCCGGTTCGTAGGTGATGTCGTGGCCATCCTCGCCGCGCGCGGAAAAGCCGACCCAGCGACCGGCGACGTCGAAGGCGACGTTGGCCGTCACATCGCCCGCGCAGGCATATTCCGGCCCGCCGGCGGCGGCGCGGCGCGTCTGCCACGCGAGCGACAGCGCGTGTCCCGTGGTGGTGCCGAACAGCGGCATGCGCCCGCCAAGCCGCCGCGGTTCCCACCAGGACAGCGGCGCCGCTTCGGCCGGCAAGCGTTCGGGGCCTTCGGTGCCATCGAGCAGCACGGCGCCGGCCACAGCCTCGCCACGCACCTCGACAATCCGCCCGTTGCGATTCAGCCGGGATGTCACGCGACGAAAGCGCCCCGCCTCAGTGATTTCCTCATAAAGATGATCGTAGCGATAGACGACGATGCCCATCACCGAGGGGCGGATCAGCAATTCCGAGGTTGCGATGCGCATCGCACCGCGGGTTTCGAACCGCACGGTATGCGTGCCCACCGCATCGCCCCGTCGCATCACCCGGAAGGCGTAGTCGCCATCCGCCGCGGCCGCCGGCCCAGCGGCCGCCAGCACCGGCAGAGCGAGGAGTCCACGACGCCGCATCAGCCGCGCGACCGGACGGAGGACCGCCCGCCATCCACCGCGAAGACCTGGCCGGTGATCCAGCCCGCATCCGCCGACAACAGGAAATCCGCCAGGGCCGCGGAATCGTCGCCCTCCCCCAGGCGTGGAATGGGGTGCTGCTTCGCCATGGCTTCGGCCATCTGTACATTTCCGATCAGGGGCGCCGCCATCGCGCTGCGTGTCAGCGACGGGGCGATGCAATTGACGCGCACCGCCGGCGCCAGTTCGGCGGCGAGGGCCACCGTCAGCCCTTCGACCGCCCCCTTGGCGGCGGCAATGGCCGCATGGTTGGCGAAGCCCGCCCGCGCCGCAACTGTCGAGAACAGCACGACCGACCCGCGCCCCGCGACAAGCGCATCCTGCAACGCCTGCACCGCGATCGCGGGTGCCAGCGCATTCAACCGGAAGGCGTCGAGAAATTCGGCCTCGGTGGTGCGCTTCAGCGGCTTGAGCGTGATTGACCCGATGCAGCAGGCCAGCCCCGTCACGGATGGCCCCGCCACGGCCAGCGCCGTCCGCAACGCGGCCGGATCCATGGCATCGACCGCCGCGACGACGCTGCCGGGAAGGTCCTGCGCCAAGGCCGCCAGCCGGGCAGCATCGCGCGCGACGAGCACCAGTCGGTCCCCGCGCGCCGCGCGCCGGCGCGCCAGCGCCGAACCCACAGCGCCCGTCGCGCCGATCACCACTGTCGTTGCCGTCATGAAACTTTCACCTCCGCGTCGCTGCACCGCAGATGGGAACGGCGGCGCGCCGCGACAGGGCGCGCCCTGCCAGCCGCGACAGGTGCGCCGGTCCATGGCAGGATGCACGGGACATGCGACAGCTCCTTCTCCTGCGTCACGCCAAGTCCTCCTGGGACGATCCCTCGCTCGCCGACCATGCGCGGCCGCTCAATGCCCGGGGGCGCCGCGCCGCGACCGAAATGGCGGCGGCGATGCGCGACCTGGGGCTGTCGCCCGATGTCGTGCTCGTGTCCTCGGCGCGGCGGACGCTGCAGACGCTGGAGGCGATATCGCCCTTCGCCGACAGCCCGCTGATCGAACCGATGGACGATCTCTACCTCGCCCCCTGGCAGCGGCTGATGGACGTGCTGCGCCAATCCCCCGAGACCGCGCGCAGCGTCTTGCTGATCGGGCATAATCCGGGGCTGCACGACCTGGCCCTGGCCCTGGCCGGCGCGGCCGCGATGGCGGGGCCGGCCGGGGTCGCGGCGCGCCGCCTGGCGGATGGCTTCCCGACCTGCTCGCTGGCGGAATTCACTGTCAACACGCCCTGGCGTGACCTCGGGGAAGGTGGCGGGCGCCTGGTGCGCTTCCTGGTGCCTGCCGACCTCCAGGCCGTGTCGTGACCGGCGCCGCGGGGGTGACAGACAATAGCCGCCTGCCGACATCGGAAGGCGAGGCCGAATCCGCCATCGCGCCGCCGCCGGCCGCGCCGGAGGCCGAATTGCCCGCTGCCGTGACGCTCGAATTCGAACTGCCGCCCGAGGCCGCGGGGCGGCTTGCCAAGCTGCCTGCAATCGCGGCGCTTCGCAGCGGCCGCGCCCGCGGCACCGCCACGGCGCTGATGTGGTTCGACACCGCCGATGGAAAGCTCGCCGCCAGGGGCCAGGTGGTCGAGGCCCCGAGCCGCGGCCCGCGCCTGCTGTTGCGGACGCTGCCGGAGACGCATGAGACATGGCACCCGGCGCGCCCGGCCAGGGTGCTGCAACGCCTCGGCCCCGATGAGACGCCGGAGGAAGCCGGCGGCGACGCGCTGGCCGCCATCGCGGCCTTCGCCGGCCGCCAGCAGGCCTTCCGGTTGGACAGCCCGTACGGCGCCATCCAGGCGGTGCTGCTGGAGGGCAGGCTGCGCAGCCTCGAGACCGAAAAGCCGGCGGCACGCCTGTCCCTGACCGGCACGCTGCCGGCGGTGCTGGCCGCGTCGCGCGTCATCGCGGCGGAATTGCCGTTGCAGCCGCCGCTCGCCGCCCTGGCCGAGGAAGGCCGCGCCTTGGCGACCGGCCAGCCCCGGCGGCCCCATCGGCTTGGCGCGCCCGACACCTCGGCCGCGACCACCGCCGAGGAAGCGTTCCTGGCCGCCGCCGGCCACCTGGTCGAGGTGGTGCGCCAGCAATCGGCCCGCATCCGCCGCGATGCGCCCCCGGAACCCGTGCACCAGACCCGCGTGGCGCTGCGGCGGCTGCGGTCGGTGTTCCGTGTTTTCCGCACGACGACCGACTGCGCCGCGCTGCGCGCGATCGACGGGCAGTTGCGCGATGTCCTGTCGGTCCTGGGCCCGGCGCGGGACTGGGATGTCTTCCTGGGCGGCATCGTGCGGGAGGTCGAGGCGGCCTTCGAAGGTGACAAGCGCATCGCCGCCTTGCGGCGCGCGGCGGAAGGCAAGCGCCGGGACGCCTATGACGCGGTGCTGGCGATGTTTGGCGCCGCGCCGTGGCGGCTGCTGCTGATCGATGCCGTGGCGATGCTGCTCGAGCGGCCCTGGCGGGACGCGGCGGATCCCCAGCGGCTGGAGCAGCTTGCCGCGCCGGTGGCGGAATTCGGCCGTTCGGTGATGGACCGCCGCTGGCACCGGCTGCGCCGCGCCGGCAGCGATTTCGAGGAACTGTCGGCCGAGGCGCTGCATGAGCTGCGCCTGGACGGCAAGCGGCTGCGCTATGCGGCGGAGGTCTTCACCCCGGTCTTCGGTGTCAAGGCCGGCCGGCGCTTCCTGCGCCGGGTCGCGGCCCTGCAGGAAGGGCTTGGCCTGGCCAATGACGCCGCGGTGGCGCGTGGCCTGACCGCATCTCTGGCCAAGCCCGGCGATGGCGGGCGCGCCTGGGCAGTGGGCGTGGTCGAAGGCTGGAGCGAAGCGCGGGTCGCATCACGACGTGGCGAGGCGCTGCAGGCCTGGCAGGCGCTGCACGGCAAGGATCGTTTTTGGTCAGAGGGCTAGGCGCGATTCCTGCCGCGGCATTCACGCCTTGCGGGTAGTATCGATTCCGGATTGACGAAAAAAGGCGCGGGAGTCCGGTTGCAGGGCTACTGCGGGTCGGTCTAACGATCGGGCGTGCTCGAACGACGGCGAATATTCAAAGGGCGGAAAACCCGACCCCGCATGCGCGGGGCGGCCCTGCTCATCTCGGCTGCGGTGGCGACGCCGCTGCTCATCGCGCTTGGCCTGCCGACCAACCTGTTCGGATCGGCACCGGCCGACCGCGAATGGAAGGCCGAAGCCGCCGAGATTCGCATTGTGGACGGGGAAACCTTGGCGCTTGGTGAACGGGTGGTGCGCCTTGCGGGCGTGGCCGCGCCGATGCGCGGGGAAAACTGCCGGCGGGCCGATGGCGCAGGCTTCGATTGCGGCGGCGCCTCGGCCGCGGCGCTGATGCGCATGGTGGGCGGCCGGGCGGTGACCTGCCGGATCGTCGGGCGGGATGCCTTCGGGCGCGGCCTGGGGCATTGCGAGGCGAATGGCGCCGATCTCGGACGGACCCTGGTCGGCGGCGGCTTCGCCCTGGCGTCGACCGGCGCGATGCGGTCCACCGAGGCGACAGCCCGACAGGGCGGCCGGGGCCTCTGGGCGAACCAGGCCGGCCTGCCGCAGGACTGGCGCGGCCGGGAATGATGCCGGCGGGGCTTGTGCCTCCCGCCGCCCTCACCCAATCATCCCAGGCGTTGCCGCCCGTGGCTCTCGCCTCCATTGCGTCGGCGCCGGGGCACTGCGAAGGGCGCGGCGGGACACCGTACTCCGGGGCGCGGATATGTCGGTTTGCCAAGCGCGACGACAGGCCTTTATCTTGCGCTGCATCATGACCGGCGCGCACCGTTCGGCGCGCCAGCACACAGGCTGAGGAAGTTCCTGAATGACCAGCAAGGCCAGCGGTTCCATCACCGTCACCCTGGACGGTTCCAACAAGAGCACCACCCTGCCGCTGCTCGGCGGAACACTCGGCCCGCAGGTGGCGGATATCCGCAAGCTGTATGGCGACCTCGGGATCTTCACCTATGACCCGGGCTATGGCGCGACGGCGTCCTGCGAGAGCACCATCACCTACATCGACGGCGATGCCGGGGTGCTGCTGTATCGCGGCTATCCGATCGAGCAGCTGGCCGAGAATTCCGACTTCCTGGAAGTCTGCTACCTGCTGCTGAACGGCGAATTGCCGAACAAGGCGGAATTCGCCGATTTCCACAAGGGCGTCACCTACCACACCATGCTGCATGAGCAGCTGCGCCGCTTCTATGACGGCTTCCGCCGCGACGCCCACCCGATGGCGATCATGTGCGGCGTGGTCGGCGCGATGGCGGCCTTCTACCACGACAACCTCGACATCAATGACGAGAACCAGCGCCGCATCGCGGCCTTCCGGCTGATCGCCAAGGTCCCGACCATCGCGGCCTGGGCGTACAAATACTCGGTCGGCCAGCCCTTCCTGTATCCGCGCAACGACCTCGGCTATGCTGAGAACTTCCTCTACATGCTCAACGGCGTGCCGGCCGAGGAGTATGTGAACAACCCGATCCTGTCGCGCGCGATGGACCGCATCCTGATCCTGCATGCGGATCATGAGCAGAACGCCTCGACCTCCACCGTGCGTCTGGCCGGTTCGACCGGTGCCAACCCGTTTGCCTGCATCGCCGCCGGCATCGCCGCCCTGTGGGGCCCGGCGCATGGTGGCGCGAATGAAGCGGTGCTGAAGATGCTGGCGGAGATCGGCACGCCCGAGAACATCCCCGCCTTCATCAAGGAAGTGAAGGACAAGAACTCCCACACCAAGCTGATGGGCTTCGGCCACCGGGTGTACAAGAACTTCGACCCGCGCGCGAAGATCATGAAGGACACCTGCCACGAGGTCCTCGCCGAACTGGGCATCAAGGATGAGCCGCTGCTCGACATGGCGATGGAGATGGAGCGCATCGCGCTGGAGGATGATTATTTCGTCTCCCGCAAGCTGTATCCGAACGTCGATTTCTATTCGGGCATCATCCTCAAGGCGATGGGCATCCCGACCAGCATGTTCACCGTGCTGTTCGCGGTGGCGCGCACCGTCGGCTGGGTGAGCCAGTGGAAGGAACTGATCGAGGACCCGTCCCAGCGCATCGGCCGGCCGCGCCAGATCTACACCGGCGCGCCGTCGCGCGACTTCGTGGCGATCGACAAGCGCGGCTGATCCCACCGCCATCGCCGCATGCCTTCGAAGCCGGCCGGGGGGCGACCCCCGGCCGGTTTGTCGTTGCACTCAATCCGCATAGGCGCCGGCTGCCTCGATGACGGGGCGCCAGCGCGCCACTTCCTCCGCCAGGAAGCGGCGATGGAACGCGACGGTCGCGCGGTCCTGCGTCGCCGGATCGGTCTGCAATTCGGCGAAGCGCTGGCGGAGCCGATCATTCTGCAGCGCGGCGCGAAGCGCGGCTGAAAGCTGGAGCTGGACTTCCTCCGGCGTGCCGGCCGGCGCGTAGAGGCCGTGCCAGGTGCTCATCGCGACGCCCGGGAAACCGGCTTCAGCCGCGGTCGGGACATTCGGCAACCCCGGCAGCCGCGCGTCGCTCGTCACGCCCCAGACGCGGATGCGGTTGTCGCGGATGAAGGGGATGGTGTTGGTGGCCTGGTCGCAGAACACGTCGATGCGCCCGGCCATCAGTTCGGTCATGGCCGGCGCCGAGCCGCGGAAGCCGACCACCGTGGCCTTGGCCTGCGCCGCGTGCTGCACGAGCAGGCCGCACAGATTCGATGCGGAACTGAGACCCGAACCGCCCATGTTGATGCGGTCGCCCTGCTGTCGCAGCACGTTGATGAGGTCAGCAAGGTCGGCGACCGGAAAGTCCGGGCGGCTGATCACCGTCATCGCCGCATCCGAGACGATGCCGAGCGGCGCGAAGGCGGTCAGCACATCATAGGGCAGGCGCCGGAACAGTGTGGCGCTTGCCGCCATGCCGATGTTGTTGACCAGCAGCGTGTAGCCATCCGGCCGCGCATTGGCGACGCGCAGCGGCGCGACGGTCGATCCGCTGATGCTCTCGACGACGACCGGCTGGCTGAGATGCGGCCCCATCGCCTCCGCGACGATGCGCGTGATCGTGTCGGTCGGACCGCCGGCGGCTCCGGACGCCACGATGGTGATCGGCCGTGTCGGAAAAGCCTGCGCCCGTGCGATGGCAGGCAGGGCAAGCGTGGCGGCGAGGCCCGTCAACACGGTGCGGCGCGGATGCATGATGGTGTTTCCCTTCATTGTCGCTGCGCGCCTTTGGTCCCGGCGCAGCGTCCTGCAATCCTGGCGGGTAACGCGGGACATGCAACCCGCCGCGGCACATGCAGGGCGCGTTCAAATCCGTTGCGCTTCCTCGACAGGATGCGACCCGCCATCGGATACTGCCGAAGCAGCGCGAAACGCGGAGACAGAAGCATGGATGCCGGCCCTCCCGATGCCGCGGCGGTGCGCGCCCGGCTTGAAGCGATCCGCGCCGAGCGCGGCGGCTACGTGCTGCCGCATCACGGGGCGATGGCGGCAGCGCTGCCCGAACTGCACGCCGCCTATGAAGCGATGTATCGCGCGCTGACGCTTGAGGACCGCCATCTGGACCCGCACGGGAAGGAAGTCGTATGGCTCGCCATCCTCGTCACCTGCGAGGAGCCGGTCGGCACACACCACCTGCACCGCTTCATGACCACGGGCGGCAGCGAAACCGAGGCCGCCGCCGTGTTCCGCCTCGCGGCCTGGGCCGCCGGCGCGCGGCGCTACGGCACGCTCGCCAGGCATTGGCAGCAGCATCTGCCGGGCCTCGACGTGGCGGGTGAATACGTCGCCGGCGCCCGCGCGCTGATCGCGGGCACGGCGCTTGACGAGGCCGCCGCAAGGCTGGCGCTGATCGGCGCGCAGACGGCGCTCGACAATGGCTGGGCGCTCGCCGCCGAGATCGAGGCGGCCTATGCGATCGGCGTGCCCGAACCGCGGATCGCCGAGGCCATGAGCCTCGCCATATGGCCGCGCGGCGTGAACCCCTTCGTGCGCGCGGCCGAGGTGTGGCTGGGGCTGATGCGGGGCGGGCGGCTGAGGCCATCAGCGGCTTTCGCGGCCTGGGCGGCAGTGCCGGGCCAGGGGGCGTTCACGCCGGGGCGGTGAAGATCCGCTCATGCGCCTGAACGGCCATTGGGGCGCACAAGGTCCGCCGTGCCAGGCGCCAAGACATGGCGGTCCAGGTGGCCCAGCGACCGGACGGGGTGGTTTGCCCCATGCGCGGGCGATGGTGCTGATTGGAGAGGGGCGTCGCCCCTCTCCAAACCTCACCCCACCAAAGGCTTAAGGCCTTTGGAAACCTCAACTTTGGTGCTGAATGCCGTCGATCGGTGCCAAGTTTACTGCCCTATTCCTGGTGTTGGACGGGCAAGGACCGCCCTGCGCGGCAAACGCCAAGGTCCCGCGGTCCAAGGACCCGCTGGTCCCTGGCGGGGTGGTTTGGAAGGGCAGCGCCCCTCCATCACCCTTCCAGCGTCACCACCAGGTTCAGCCCCGCATCGCAGACTGCTTCCGTCCCTGGCGGCAGGACCAGCGTGCTCTCCCGTTCCTCCACCAGCGCCGGCCCGGTGATCCGGTCCCCGGGGCGCAGCGTGGTGCGGTCGATGACGGGTGTGTCCACAAAGCCGCCGGCTTCGGGGAACCATGCCCGCCGGCTGCGCGAATCAACGCTCCCCACCGCCGCCTCCGGCGCACGGAGCGAGAGCGCCGGCACCGGCCCGGACAGGATGACCTGCCAGGACACGCATTCCACCGGCAAGCCCGGTTCGGTGCGCCCATATTGCTGCTGATAGCGGGTCTCGAAGGCGGCGCGCAGGGCGTCGCGGTCGCCGGCGGACAGGATCGCGGCTGGGATTTCGGTCTCCACCTGGAAGCCTTGGCCGGCATACCGCAGCGCGCCGATCACCGTGCGCGTCGCGGCCCCGGGGCCGACATCCGCTTCCGCCAACAGGCGCAGCCCATCGGCTTCCAGGCCCGCGACCATGGCGCACAACGCGTCGAAGTCCAGTGTCGCCAAGGGCGCCACCCAGCCGCGCACGAAGGCGAAGGAAATCGGCGAGGCGAGGAAGCCGAAGGCCGAGGCCACCCCTGCCCCGGCCGGTGCGATCAGCCGCGGGATGCCCAGTTTCCGGCAGACCTGCGCGGCATGGACGGGACCGGCGCCGCCGATCGGGATCATGGTGAAGGATTCTATCCGCCGCGCCTTCTCGGTGGCATGGATCGCGGCGGCCTGGGCCATGTTGCCATTGACCGTTTCATGCAGCGCCCAGGCGGCGTCCACCACGGACAGGCCGAGCGGTTCGGCGAGGTGCTCGCGCACCGCCGCTTCCGCCGCCGCGACATCCAGCCGCATGTCGCCGCCGAGAAACGACCCAGCACCAAGGTAGCCGAGGATCAGGTCGGCATCCGTCACGGTCGGCCGCGTGCCGCCCAGGCCATAGCAGGCCGGGCCGGGGTCGGAGGACGCGCTTTCGGGCCCCACCTGGATCAGGCCGAGGCGATCCACCTGCGCGATGGAGCCGCCGCCGGCGCCGATCTCGATCATCTCGATCACCGGCACCTTCAGCGGCAGGCCGCTGCCCTTGCGGAAGCGATCGACGCGGGCAACCTCGAAATCCAGGCTGCGCAGCGGCTCCCCGCCTTCGATCAGGCAGGCCTTGGCGGTGGTGCCGCCCATGTCGAAGCACAATATGTCGGGCGCGCCCGCACCCACGCCATACAGCGCGGTGGCGCGCACGCCGCCGGCCGGGCCGGATTGCACCAGGCGGATCGGGTGGCGCGCGGCGGTCGCCTCCCCCACCGTGCCGCCATCGGACAGCATCAGGTACAGCGGGCCGGACAGACCAAGCCCGCGCAGCCCGTCGCCAAGCCGCGTGAGATAGGTCTGGAAGACCGGCAGCACATAGGCGTTGCAGATGGTGGTCGAGGCGCGTTCGTACTCGCCGATTTCCGGCACCACATCCGATGACAGACAGAGCGTCAGGCCGGGCGCTTCCTCGGCGATGATCTGCGCCAGGCGTCGTTCATGCACCGGGTTGCGGAAGGCGTGCAGCAGGCAGACGGCGACCGCCTGCACGCCATCGGCGGCCAGGGCGCGCACGGCGTCGCGCGCGGCGGGTTCATCGAGCGGCGTACGGATGGACCCATCGGGCAGGATGCGTTCGGCGACCTCCACGCGGCGGCTGCGCGGCACCAGCGGCGGCGGCACGCGCATGAACAGGTCGTAGGTGTCGTGCCGCAGTTCCGTGCCGATCTCGACGATATCGCGGAAGCCGGCGGTGGTGATCAGGCCGGTCGGCACGCCACGGCGTTCGATCAACGCATTGGCGACCAGCGTGGTGCCGTGAATGACGTGCGCGACCGCGGCGGGCGCGACGCCATGCGCATCCAGCAACTGGCGGATGCCGGCCAGCACCGCCTGTTCGGGCGCGTGCGGCGTGGTCAGCACCTTGCCGTTGCGGAGCGAACCGTCGCGCGTGTCGAGCATCACGAAATCGGTGAAGGTGCCGCCGATATCGACGCCGATGCGAAACGGTGCGGCGGTCATGCGCGGTACGCCTTGGCGCCAGCCTCGGTGACGTAGCCTTCAGCCAGGTCGCGCGCCAGAGCGGCGGGATCGCGTTCGGCGGGCGGCCCCATGCCGCCGCCGCCCGGTGTTTCGAAGGTGATGCGATCGCCGGGGGCCAGCGTGATGCGCGCCTTGGCAGGCACCTTCGCGCCATTCACCAGGTCGCGCCCGCCGGTGCCGGCCAGGCCGCCGAGCAATCCGCGCGGTGGATGCTGCACACGTTCATGGCGATAGGTGACGGTGACGGGGTTGGGACCGGTGGCCTCGAAGCTCAGGCGTTGGGACAGGCCGCCGCGCATCCGCCCGGCGCCGCCGGAATCGGGGATGAGCGACTTCTCGGTGATCAGCATGGGCACCGCATTCTCGAATTGCTCGACAGGCTGCGTCGCGACGTTGGACGGGAAGGACAGGCAGGCCGGGCCGTCGCGCATCGGCAGCGCGCCATGGCCGCCATTCATGAAGAACATCCGGACGTAGCGGCGACCGTCGGCGTGTTCGCCGGTGAAATAGCAATTCCACAACGGGCTGCCGCATTCAGCGATGACGCGGTCTGGGATCAGTTTGCCCAGGGCGGCCAGGACCAGGATCGGCAGATAGTGCCCCGTCAGATGCCGCCCCCAGACCGGCGCGGGGCGGCGTGGATTCACGATGGACCCTTCCGGCGCGATCAGGCTGATCGGGCGGAAGCAGCCATCGTTGTTCGGCGTCTCCGGATCGAAGGCGCATTTCACCGCGTAATGGCTGTAGGCACGGGAGAAGTTCAGCGGCGAGTTCACCGGCCGGGCGATCTGCGGATCGGTGCCGGTGAAATCAAGCGTCAGCGCATCGCCCTTCACCGCGAGGCGCAGGCGGATCGTCACCGGATGCTCGAAGCCATCGGCGGTGACCTGGTCGAACACCTCGCCATCCGGCACGGCGGTGATGGCCTGACGCATGCTGCGCTCGGAGCGCGAGAAGATCTCGGCAGCCAGCGCATCAAGGTCGCCGATGCCTTCCTCGGTGACGATCCGGAACAGTCGCGCCTCGGCCTGCTCGTACACCGCGAACAGCGCGCGGATGTCGCCCAGTGTCTCATCCGGCTGGCGCAGATTGGCTTCGAGGAAGGCGATGACGTCCTCATTCTCGACACCGCCCTTCAGGATGCGGGCAATCGGGATGGTGAGGCCTTCTTCCCAGGAATCGCGTGCCTCGACGGATGGCGCGCCGCCGATGTCGGTGGAATGGAAGGTGCCGCCGATCCAGGCGGCGATGCGGCCGTCGCGGAAGATCGGCCGGATGGTGGTGATGTCGTTCAGATGTCCGGTGCCGAGGTAGCCGTCATTGCTGATCAGCACGTCGCCGGGGCGCAGGCTTTCGCGCGGGATGCGCGCCAGCATGTGGCCGAGCGTCACCGGCATGGTGCCGACGAAGGACGGGACGGAGCGCGAGGATTGCGCGAATTGCCGCCCCGCGCTGTCCATCAGCCCGATCGCCAGATCCCAATTGTCGCGCACGACGGAGGAGAAGGAGGTGCGGACGAAATCCTGCGCTGCCTCATCCATCAGACCGGCGATGCGACGCCAGGCGGAACCCAGGCGCAGGGCGGAGAAATCGCTCATCGTGTCAGGTCCTCAGCCACGCATGGCCTGGAGTTGCTGTGCATAGCCGGCGGGATCGACCTGCACGTCGATCAGCGCGGGGCCATCGAGGGCGAAGGCGGCGTCGAGCGCTTCGGCGAGCGTGGCTTCATCGGCCGCGCGGAAGCCTGCGGCGCCGAGGCCTTCCGCAACCGTGGCGAAATCGGCGCGGCCCCAGCGGACGCCTTCGGGCGGGAGTTGCCGCTGCTGTTGCTTCACGTCGATCAGCGACAGCGCGCCATCGTTGAACACGATGGTGACCAGCCGCGCGCGGCGTTCCACGGCGGTGGCCAGTTCGGCGAGGCACATCATCAGCCCGCCATCGCCGGTGAAGGCGACCGCGCCGCGCGCCGGGTCGTGCAGCGCGGCGGCAATCCCCGCCGGCAGCGCGAAACCCATGGTGGCGAGGCCGTTCGATATCAGCAGGTCGCGCGGCGCATGGCAGGGCCAGAAGGCGGTGGCGGAGAACATATGCGCGCCGGCGTCGACGGTCGCGCAGGGGTGGCGGCCTGACCGCGCCGCCGCTTCCGCCGCCAGTTCGACGATGCGCGGCGGGGCAACGCCGGCACCGCCATCCGGCCAGGCGAGCGCGGCGCGCATGGCGTCGCGGTGGGCGGCGATTTGGGCGGGCGTCCAGTCCGATCGGACGGCGACTTCGGCCAGCGCGGCGATACCCGCGGCCAGCGGGCCATGTGCTGTCGCGACGGGGGTGACGTAGTGGATCGGGAACGCGCGTTCCGCGAGTTCCGCAACCGGGATCGTGTAGCGCCATGGCTGGAGGATGAGTTCCACCGGATCGAGGCCGACCAGCAGGATCAGGTCAGCATCCCCGATGCAGGCGGCTTCCAGCGACCCGCCGGTGAACAGGCCGACGGTGTGCGCGTCATCGTCCCTTACCACGCCCTTCGCCTTGTAGGTGGTCAGCACCGGGCAGCCGAGCGCGGCGACCAGCGTGCGCAATGCGGCCGCGGCATCGCCGCGCGTGGCTTCCAGGCCGGCGACGATCACCGGCCGGCGTGACGCCGCAACCAGCGCACGAATGGCGGACACGTCGGGCGCGGTGGGCATGGCAGCCGGCGGCGGCGCTGAGGCGGAGGACAGGCGCTTCGCCGCCGCCGAGGTCAGGTCCAGATGCACGGCGCCCGCGGGGTCGGCGCAGGCGGTATCGAGAAGTGCCGCGATCTCATCGGCCGCATCACCTTCGGCCCGGCCATAGGCCTTCACCACCGCCGCCGTCGCGGCGCGCTGGTCGAAGACCTGGTGCGTGATGTACGCCACTTGCGCCGGTGTGAAGCCATCCGAGACCAGCAGCACCGGCGCACGTTCCGCCGTGGCGCAGGCCAGGCCGTTCACCGCATTCATCAGCCCCGGCCCCTTGGTGGTCAGCACCACGCCCGGCGCGCCGGTCAATTCCGCATCGGCCACCGCCATCATCGCGGCCGAACCTTCATGGCGGCACAGGATGAATTCGAGTCCCGCCGGCGCCGCCCCGGCGATCAGGTCCAACGAGGACCCACCGCCCGGCACCCCCCAGATCCGGCGCGTGCCACGCCGCGCCAGCGCGTGAAGAAGATGGTCCGCCGCAGTGAGGCGGTCGCCCGTGATCCGTGCAGCATCCGACATGGCGCGACCATCGCCCGGAAACGCGCGCCCGTGAAGGTGGCCGCGATTGTCATTCCGCCGCGCCGCCTGGGTTGGTATCACGGTGCGGCATGGACAAGCAGTTCGACATTATCGTCGTCGGCGGCGGCATCAATGGTTGCGGTATCGCACGCGATGCGGCGGGTCGGGGATTTTCCGTCTGCCTGCTGGAACGCGCGGATCTGGCGAGTGCCACCTCCTCATCCTCGACCAAGCTGATCCATGGCGGGTTGCGGTACCTGGAGAACTACGAATTCCGGCTGGTACGCGAAGCCCTGGCGGAGCGCGAGGTGATGCTGCGGATCGCGCCGCACATCGTCTGGCCGATGCGCTTCGTGCTGCCGCATCGGCCAGAGATGCGCCCGCGCTGGATGATCCGCGCCGGGCTGTTCCTGTACGACCAGCTCGCGCGGCGGATCAGCCTGCCGGCGCATGAAGCCATCGACTGCCGCGCCCATCCCTTCGGCGCGCCGCTCGATCCGCAGATCACCAACGCCTTCGCCTATTCCGATTGCTGGGTCGAGGATGCGCGGCTGGTGCTGCTGAATGCCCGCGACGCCGCCGCGCGCGGGGCCGATGTGCGCACACGCACCGCCATGGTCGGCACACGCCGCCACGCCGACCATTGGGAGGTGACGACGCAAGCGGCCGATGGCACGCGTGATGTGCTGCGCGCCCGCACGCTGGTGAACGCGGCCGGCCCCTGGGTGATGGATGCCTTCGAGATGGCCGCGCAGACGCCGCGTGGCCATGTCCGGCTGATCAAGGGCAGCCACATCATCGTCCCGGCCCTGCATGACGGGGCGCAGGCCTATCTGTTGCAGAACGACGATCGCCGCGTGGTGTTCGTCATCCCCTATGAGGGGCAGTTCTCCCTGATCGGCACCACCGACGTGCCGTATGAGGGCGATGCGCGGCAGGTGCACGCCTCGGCGGAGGAGATCGCCTATCTCTGCGCCGCGGTCGGGCAGCAGTTCCGTCACGCACCGCGGCCCGAGGATGTGGTCTGGACCTATTCCGGCGTGCGGCCGCTGTATGATGACGGGTCGTCCAACGCGTCGTCCGTCACGCGCGACTATGTGCTGGAGATGGACGCGGCGGCCGGCGCCCCGCTGCTGTCCGTGCTGGGTGGCAAGATCACCACCTATCGCCGGTTGGCGGAAGAAGCCATCGGGCACATCGCCAAGGCGGCGGGGCGCGAGCCCGGCACGCCCTGGACGGCGACGGCGACGCTGCCGGGCGGCGATCTTGGCCCTGGCGGGCTGGCCGCCTTCGAAGCCGATGCGGCGCGGCGGCATCCCTGGCTGCCGCCGGCGATGCTGCGGCGGATGGTGCGGGCCTATGGCTCGGAGCTGGACCTCATGCTGGATGGCGCGACGTCGCTGGACGGGCTTGGTGCGCCGCTCGGCGGCGGGCTGCGCGAACGCGAAGTCGCCTGGATGCAGCGGCACGAATGGGCGCGCACCGCCGAGGACGTGCTGTGGCGGCGGTCGAAGCTCGGCCTGCACATGACGGCGGCCGAGCGGGATGCGTTGGCCGCGCGCCTGGGGTAGAGCGTGATGGCCGCAGGTGCGGACGCCCCGGAGGTCTGTCTCACGCGATGAAAATTGGCGTCAGAGCGCGATCGCGCCTGACCGGACCCCGTCAGGCGCGAGACGATGCTCGAGCAAACAAAGCGTTTCTAATCGATGGGATCGCGGTGCAGTTCCACCGCGATGCCCTCCAGCCCCTTCACGGCGGGATAGCGCCGCATCACCTCCGGGTCATGCCCGGGAACGATGTGGCGCGGTGACGGCGCCAAGGCACGCAGTCTGTCGAAGCCATCCAGCATGCCGCCCAGGTGGAACAGCGTGGTGAAGCCGCGCCCGGTCTCCATGTTCTCGTAGAAATGCGAGACGTCGGAGGCGAGCACGACCTGGCCGCGTTCGGTATCGACCCGCACGCATTGCAGCCCGGCGGAATGCCCGCCGGTCGCATGCAGGGTGATGCCGGGTGCGAGTTCCGCATCGCCGTCGTGAAACTCCACGCGGTCGGCATAGGTCATGCGGATGATGCCGGCGACGTCCTCGACCTCGAAGGAATGGCGCAGCTTCTTGTGCTTCATGTAGTGGCCGCAGGCGTAGTGCATCTCGGCTTCCTGCAGGTGGAAGCGCGCCTTCTTGAATTTGTGGAAGGTGCCGACATGGTCGTAGTGGAGATGCGAGATCACCACGTCCTCGACGCTGTCGGGATCGATGCCGAGCAGCGCCAGGCTGTCCACCGGGCAGCGGAACCAGGTGCGCTTGCGCTTCGCGGCGACCGGTTCGGTGAAGCCGGTGTCGAGGATGACGGTGCGTTCCGCATTCACCATCGCCCAGACGAAGTAGTCCATCGGCATCGGCGCATCATGCGGGTCGCCGCCGATGAAGTGTTCATGGCGCCGCGCGTCGCGCATCGCGTAGCGCAGGGCATAGACCTTGTATGTCATCAGCCCACCTTGTCGGCGTCGAGCACCGCCTGCACCGCCGCGGGGTCGCAGGCGATGGTGACGCCCGCGCGTTCCAGTTGCAGCTTCATCGGGGCACGGCTGTCGAGGTTCTCCCAGCCGCGGTTCAGCGCCTCGTTGATATCTTCGAGCGTCAGGTTGCACAGGCGCATCGGCACGCCGAGGTCGCGGCCCATGTTCACCGCCAGCGAGACATCCTTATGCGCCAGCTTCAGGGCGAAGGCCGGCGGGTCGTATTTGTCGATCAGGAACTGGTCGGCGACCCGATCGAAGGTGCGCTTGCGACCGGTGGCACCCTGGCGGATGGCGGCCCACAATTCCAGCGGGTCCATGCCCGCCTTCACGCCCATCGAGAACACCTCCGCCATCACGGTCTGCATGGCATAGCCGGCCATGTTGTGGACCAGCTTGGCGACCGTTGCCGTGCCGATCGGCCCGATGTAGCGCGCCTGGTCGCCGAAGGCGTCGAGCACCGGCTTGCAGCGGTCAAACACCGCGCGATCACCGCCGACCCAGATGGCGAGCTTGCCGGATTCCGCCCCCTTGGGGCCGCCGCTGACCGGTGCGTCGAAGCCGAAGGCGCCTTTCTCGGCCAGGGCCTCGGCAAAGCGCCGCACCAGCGCCTGGGAATTGGTGGAGAGGTCGAAATAGGCCGCGCCGGGCTTCACGCCGGCCAGGATTCCATCCGCCCCGAAGACCACCGGCTCGACCTCCTTCGGGCCGGGCAGCGAGGTGAAGATGATGTCGGATTGCTCCGCCACCGCCTTCGGGCTGTCGGCCCAGGCGGCGCCGGCTGAAAGGCGATTGGCGCCCGCCTCGCGCCTGACATCGTGGATCACCAGTTCGTGGCCGGCATTCTGCAGATTGGCGGCCATGAAGGCGCCCATGGTGCCCAGGCCGATGAAACCAACTTTCATGGCGTCAGCCCTTTGCCTTGTCGTCGGCATCGAAGACATCGGTGGCGACATGGGCTGCGGTCATCGCCGATGGCCAGCCGGAATACAGCGCGAGATGGGTGATGACCTCGCTCACTTCCTCCCGCGTCAGGCCATTGGCCAGGCCGCGTCCGATATGGCCTTCCAGCTGGTCGCTCCAGCCCAGCGCGGTGAGTGCGGCGATGGTCACCAGCGAGCGGTCGCGCTTGGACAGTTCCGGGCGTTCCCAGACATCGGCGTAGACATATTCGGCGGTCATTTCGACCAGCTTGGGGAAGTGCGGCTTGATGCGGTCGCGGCGCGCTTGGGGGGAATAGGCCATGGCGTTGATCCTTGCAGGTGGGTGGCGCGCGCGGCGCGTTTCAGTCGCGGAAGCCGGGATCCGTGCGGTCGAGCATGCGCAGCAGCCCCTGCCATTCCAACGGACCGTAGGTGCGCGAATTGCCGGGCACGTACATCGAACAGGATTTCTCGACGACCTCGTCGCTCGGCATTTCCAATTCGGTGTTGCAGGCCATGGCGGCGAGCTGGGCCTGGCAGGCGCGCTCCAGTCCCCACATGGCGATGAAGGCTTCCGCGACGGAAGCGCCCACCGTCAGCAGGCCGTGGTTGCGCAGGATGCAGTAGTTCATCGCGCCGAGCGATTTCGCCAGCAGGTCGCGTTCGGACGGATCGCGCTCCGGCCCGCGGAAATCGTGATAGGCGGTGCGGCCGTAGAAGCGTGTCGCCGTCTGCGTCAGCGGCAGCAGGCCGCATTTCAGCGCGCTGACCGCCATGCCGGCGATGGTGTGGGTGTGCATCGCCGCCGCCGCATCCGCCCGCGCGCGATAGATCGCGGAATGGATGGTGAAGCCCGCCGGATGCAGGCCGTATGGCAGGTCGGGGCGGTACAGCACCTCCCCCTCGCCAT
The DNA here is from genome assembly GCA_022842185.1 of Acetobacteraceae bacterium. Taxonomy (GTDB): domain Bacteria; phylum Pseudomonadota; class Alphaproteobacteria; order Acetobacterales; family Acetobacteraceae; genus Neoroseomonas. Next base: position 23,054 of record JALHQB010000035.1, on the reverse strand, counting down.
TCACCTTCAGCAGCGATGACGCGGTCATCTCGCTGAACAGCAGGCCGTTCGGATTGATCAGGAACTGCCCCGGCGCATCCGGCACGCGCGCCGTGATGTGGGTGTAGATCATGTCCGACATGCCATACCGGTCGCACAGCCGGTAGCAGGCGGCGAGATCGACGCGCGCCTGCCATTCGGCAGCGCTGACCGATGCCTGCAACGGCGCGATGGACAGCGGGGATGTGGTGTTCATGGGCTGGTCCCTCCATCATCCGCGGGGGTGATGTCGAAGCGCGTGATCTCGGTCAGGCTGGCGCCGAACCAGCCGCGGATCTCGGCGCGATGCTGGCCGATGGCGCGCGGCACGCCGTTCTCGACCACCAGCGGCAGGTCGTGGCCGGGCACCAGCAGCACGCCGGGACGTTCGCGGCAGATGCCCCATACCATTTCGATCGTGGCGCGGCTGATGGCGGGGTCATAGGTCATGTCGGTGTCGCGGGTGGTCAGTTCGACGCGATTCTTCACCGCATCCTGCAACAACACGCAGTCTTGCCCGTCCCCTTCGATGATGAAGATCAGATGACCCGGCGTATGGCCGGGGGCGAGATGCGCGGTGATGCCCGGGAACACCGTGTCGCCATCCTCCATCAGCCGCAGGGTGGGCCAGCGGGACAGCGCCTCGATCGCATGTTCCGGCACCGAGGTCTCGCCCCAGGGCAGGCCCAGCGCCCAGGCCAGTTCCTTCCGCCCGATCCAGATGCGGGCGTGGCGGAACAGCGGCCAGTTCACCGAATGGTCGTGATGTGCGTGCGACAGCAACAGGTCTGTCACGTCCGAAACCGCGATGCCGCGTTCCTTCAGCATCGCCGGCAGCACCTTGCGCATGCCGTATCCGCCGGCATCGAGCACGATGATCCGGCCGTGCCCGCGCAGCAGCGCCACCGTGCTCCAGCCCAGGCTGCCATGCGGATAGACCTTGCCGGGATAACCGCTCACCAGGACCTCGAGGTCCCAGCCACCGCCTTGCCATTTCATGATGAACGTCCCTTCTTGGCGATGAGCCTAGGACGATGCGGCGGCGCCGACCAGACGGCCCCCTGGTCGCCGGTGCCGCGGGGCGCATAGGGTGCCGTCTCGGCCACCGCCCCGGTGCGCCGAGTGGTGGAAGATCGCATGCGGCTGCTGCTCGTGAACCCCAACACCAATGTGCGCACCACCGCGCTGATGGCCGGGATCGCCCGGGCCGCCGCGCCGGCGGGCGTGACCATCGATGGCGCGACGGCGGACCAGGGCGCGCCGCTCATCCTGGACCCTGTCATGCTCGCCACCGCCGGCGATGCGGTGCGGTCGCTGCTCGGCGCCACGGACCTCACGCCCTATCGCGGCATCATCGTCGCGGCCTTCGGCGATCCGGGCCTGGACGGCGCGCGCGCCCTGTCCGCTGTTCCGGTGACCGGCATCGCCGAGGCCGCGATGGCCGAGGCCGCGACCCATGGCCGCTTTGCCGTCGTGACGACCACGCCGCTGCTGGCGGATGCGATCGCGGCGCGCGCGGCGTCATACGGCCACGCCGCCGTCTTCGCTGGGGTATGGCTGACGGCGGGCGATGCCGGCAGCCTGATGGCCGATCCGTCGCGGCTGGAGGATGCGCTGGAGGCCGCCATCCGGCAGGCCATGGCCGAGTCCGCGCCGGATGCCGTGATCATCGGCGGCGGGCCGCTCGCCGCGGCCGCGGCGGCGCTGCGGACGCGCCTGGCGGTGCCGATCATCGAACCGGTGCCGGCCGCGGTCGCCCTGGCCCTGCACCGTGGCGCGGCAACGTGACAATTCTGGATAGCGTTGGCCAGTGGTGTGTCGCGCTGGACCGGCTACAACCTCCGGTATGAGTCTCGCCGCCCCGATCGTGGATTCGGCCCCGGCCATCGCCAGGGAGGCCTGGCGTACGCCTGCGCGGCTGTGCGAATGCGCCAGCTGCGGGCAGTTCCAGAAGCTGCCATCGCTCGTGCCGGGCGAATCCGCGCGTTGCATCCGCTGTGACGCGGTGCTGCGCCGCGCGCGGGTCGATCCGCTGGGCCGCGCCCTGGCGCTGAATCTCGCCGCATTGTCGATCCTGGCCGTCGCCTGCCTGATGTCCCTGATGACGGTCAGCACCGCCGGCATGGTGCGTGAGGCGAGCCTGTTCACCGGCCCGATCGACATGGGACGCGACGGGTTGTGGGAACTGACGATCGTGGTGCTGTTCACCACCGTGGTGGCGCCGGTCGCGAAGCTGGCGGCCATGGCCTATGTGCTGGTGGGGCTGCGGCTGCCGCGCCCGCCGCGCCACATCCGGCGGGTCTATGCGCTGGTCGAACATCTGCGGCCATGGTCGATGGTCGAGGTGTTCCTGCTCGGCGTCGCGGTCGCCTACACCAAGCTGGTGGACCTCGTGCATATCGAGGTCGGCGTCGCGCTGTATGCCATGGCGCTGCTGATGCTCGCGATGGTCGCCGCCGAGGCGGTGCTGGACCGCCAGGCGGTGTGGGATGAGATGGAACGCCGCGGCGTGCCGCGTGGGGACATCGACCACGCCGCGACCGCGCTGGCGACGCCGGCCGACGGCGCGGTGTCCTGCCATACCTGCGGCCTGGTCAGCCTGCCGCATGACCATGACGACCATTGCCCGCGCTGCGGCAGCACGCTGCATGCCCGCAAGCCGGATGCCGTCCGGCGCGCCTGGGCGCTGCTGATCGCCGCGGCGATCCTGTATGTGCCGGCCAATGTCTATCCGGTGCTGCAGTTCATCCAGCTGGGGGCCGGCCAGCCCAGCACCATCCTGGGCGGCGTGGTGGAATTGCTCGATGGCGGCATGTGGCCGCTGGCGCTGCTGGTGTTCTTCGCCTCGGTCGCGGTGCCGATGCTCAAGGTCCTCGGGTTGGTCATCCTGCTCGTGACCTGCCATTTCGGTTGGCAGCAGCGGCTGCGCGACCGCACGCGGCTGTATGTCGTCGTCACCGCGATCGGCCGCTGGTCGATGATCGATATCTTCATGGTGACCATCCTGGTCGCCCTGGTGCGGTTCGGCAGCGTGGTCAGCATCGAACCGGGCATGGGCGCCATCGCCTTCTGCGGCGTGGTGATCCTGACGATGCTGTCGGCCGAAAGCTTCGACCCACGATTGATGTGGGATTCTGCCGGCCGGAACGACCACCGGCGCAAAGGGGATCATTGATGCCGTCCGACCACCCCGAGGCGAAGGTGAGCGCGACCGTGCAGCGCAGCCGCTGGCTGTCGCCCATCTGGTCCATCCCGATCGTCACTGCGCTGATCGCCGGCTTCCTTGTGTGGCACAGCTATTCCCAGCGCGGGCCGACCATCGCCATCACCTTCCGCTCCGCCGAGGGGCTGACCGCGGGGCAGTCGCAGCTGCGCTATCGCGACGTGGTGATGGGCACGGTGCAGGAGATCACGCTGTCGCCCGACCTCCAGCAGGTGACGATGAGCGTGCGGACCACCCGCGCGGCGGAACCGCTGCTGACCGAGAATGCCCGCTTCTGGGTGGTCAAGCCGCGGCTGTTCGCGGGCTCCATCTCGGGGCTCGATACGCTGCTGTCGGGATCCTACATCCAGGTCGCACCGGCAACCACGGCAACCGGCCGGCCCGCGCGGCGGTTCACGGGGCTTGAGAATCCGCCGCTGCTGACCTCGCAGGAACCGGGCCGCAACTTCATGCTGCGCGCCGACCGGATCGGATCCATCAGCCTCGGCTCGCCGATCTTCTATCGCGATCTCGATGTCGGGCAGGTGCTGGGCTGGGACCTCGCGGACATGGCCGAATACGTCACCATCCATGCCTTCATCCGCGCGCCCTACGACCGTTATGTCCGCGAAGGATCGCGGTTCTGGAACGCATCGGGCATCGGGCTGCGGATCGGCGCGGAGGGGGTACAGTTGCAGTTGGAATCGGTGCGCGCGCTGTTGCTTGGCGGCATCGCCTTCGAAACGCCCGAGGCGGCGCGCCAGGGCCGCGAGGTGGCGCCCGACGAGGTGTTCCACCTGTATGCGAACCAGCAGGCGGCGAACAACGCATCCCTGACGCAGCGTGTGCCGGTCATCTCCTATTTCACCGATTCGATCACCGGCCTGGCGCAGGGCGCGCCGGTGACCTTCCAGGGTGTGCGGATCGGCGAAGTCCTCGGCTACGACCTGGTCTATGACCCGGCGACCCAGCGGCTGCGCGTGCCTGTGCGCTATGAGATCGAACCCCAGCGCGTGGCCGGAGCGTCGCAGGCCGGCGGGCGTGGCCCGCTCGACAATGCGCGGCTGCTGGTGCGCCAGGGTATGCGGGCGCGGCTGGTCAGCGCCAATCTCCTGACCGGCCAGCAGCAAATCTCGCTCGACATGGTGGACAACCCGCCGCCGGCCGAGATCACCATGCAGGGCAACGTCATCGTGATGCCCACGGCGCCCGGCCAGTTCGCCTCGATCCTGGAGGGGGTGAACCGGGTGCTGGCCGGGCTCGATGCCCTGCCGTTGCAGGACATCGGCCGCAACGTGAACGAGACCGTGGCCGGCGTGAACGCGCTGGTGAACGGTCCGGAACTGCGGCAATCGCTCGCCTCGCTCCAGGGAACGCTGACCGCGGCGGAGGAGACGATGCGCCGGCTCGATGCCTCCCTCCAGCCGGCGCTGCGGACCCTGCCGCAAGTCATGACCAACCTGAACAACACCGTGGCGCAAGCATCGCGGCTGATCGCCTCGGCCAATCGCGGCTATGGTGACGAATCGCAGTTCCAGCGTGACCTGGAACGCATGCTGGAACAGATCACCGTGGCCGCGCGGTCGCTGCGCAGCCTGATGGACCAGCTCAACCGCAACCCGGAATCGCTGATCCGGGGCCGCTCCACACAAGGGCCGTGACCGCATGAGGCTGCTTCGCCGCGACGCCGCATCCCTCGCCGCGCTGTTCGCGCTGGCGGCCTGCCGGTCAGCCGAACCGGTACTCTATACGTTGCTGCCGGTGCCTGGGGTGCCGCGCCGGGGCGGGCCGCGCAACATCGCGGTGCGGGAGGTCTCGCTCGCGCGCTACCTCGACCGTGTGCAGATCGTGCGCTCGGTCGAGGATTACCGCCTTGCGGTGTCGGGCAATGACTGGTGGGGGGAGAACCTCGACACCATGATGACGCGCCTGCTGGTCGAAAACCTGGCGCAGCGGCTGCCATCGTCGAATGTCTTCGCGACCGGGGGCGCGATCTCGGTCTCGCCCGAAGCGACGGTCGAGGTGAACCTCCAGCGGCTCGGCCAGTCGGCGCCGGCGACCCTCGCCTTGACGGCGCAGGTCGCGGTGACGCTGCGCGAACCCCGCCGGCGCGAAGTGGCGCGCACCGAGGCGCTGACGGCGCTGATCGCCGGGCCGGAGGTTGCCGCCTTCGTGGGGGCGGCCAGCACGGCGGCCGGGCAGCTTGCGGACGCGGTGGCCGCCATCCTGGCGCCCTGAGTTCCCGCCCGGTTTGGAACGCGCCGTCAACCGACGGGACGGACGGCCGATCCGGGGCACGTGGCTTTGGCATTATGATACCGCATCACGGCATGATGGATGGCGGCCTTCGGCCGTGTCGGTGCGGACACCATGGCGTGCCGCCGATGTGCCATGATCGCCTCGGTTCAAACGACTCCGGAAGACAACCGCGATGCATGACCGCCTGCACACCGATGAAGCGCTCGGCGCCCCTGCCGTATCGACCGGCCACCTGCCGCCCAACCCGACGGTGGACGAGCTGGTGGACGAAGCCTTTCGGCGCTATCGCGGCGTGTCCGAGGGCAAGGTGGCGGATTATATCCCAGCCCTCGCCAAGGCTTCGGCGGATTGGTTCGGGGTCTGCGTCGCGGGTGTCGATGGCGAGATCCATGCGGTAGGCGACACCGACCGCGCATTCTCGATCCAGTCGATCTCCAAGCCCTTCGTCTTCGCCCTGGTCTGCCAGGCGCTGGGTGGCGGCCGGGCGCGGACCAGCATCGGGGTCAATGCCACGGGCCTGCCGTTCAATTCGGTCATGGCGATCGAACTCAACGCCGACCGCACGATGAACCCCATGGTCAATGCCGGGGCGATCGCCACGACGTCCCTGGCACCTGGCGCCAATGCCGAGGAACGCTGGCGCTTCATCCGCGACGGGCTGTCGCGCTTCGCCGGGCGCGAGCTGACGATGGACGCCGAGGTCTATGAATCCGAGGCCGCGACCAACCAGCGCAATCAGGGCATCGCCCGGCTGCTGCTGGGCTATGACCGGATGTATTCGGACCCCGAGGAAGCCACCGACATCTACACCCGCCAATGCGCGCTGAATGTCACCGCGCGGGACCTCGCGGTGATGGGCGCGACGCTGGCCGATGGCGGGGTGAATCCGGTCACCAAGGAACGTGTGGTCGATGAGGATCGCTGCCGCCGCGTGTTGGCGGTGATGGCCACCGCCGGGCTGTACGAACAATCGGGCGACTGGCTGTATGAGGTGGGACTGCCGGGCAAGAGCGGCGTCGCCGGCGGGCTGGTCACCACCGCGCCGGGCAAGGGCGGGCTGGGGGTGTTCTCCCCGCCGCTGGATGATGCGGGGAATTCCGTGCGGGGGCAGTTGGTGACGCGCTTCCTGTCTGAACGCCTCGGCCTCAATCTTTTCGCATCGCAGCCGGCCGCGTGAACCGGAACAGGGGGGACACGACCATGACCAGCGCCGAGACACGGGAATCCTGGGTGCCGATGATCGCCATCGCGCTCGGCCAGATGCTGATGTCCTTCAACGTCGCGGCGCTGCCGGTGTCGCTGGCCGGCATGGTGGAAAGCTTCGGCGTGCCGCCGACCACCATCGCCACCGGCATCGTGATGTATTCGCTGTCGGTCGCCGGCTTCGTGATGCTGGGCGCGAAGCTGGTGCAACGCTTCGGATCGACGCAGGTGTTCCGCGTGGTGGTCGGCCTGTTCGCCATCGCCCAGGTGCTGATGGTGATGGCGCCGGCCGCGCCCGTGATGCTGACCGCGCAGTTGCTGGCCGGCCTGGCCGCGGCGGTGATCGTGCCCGCGCTGGTGGCGCTGATCGCGCATCATTATCGCGGCGCGCAGCAGGCCACGGCGGTGGGCGCGCTGGGGTCCGCCCGTGCGGCGGCCGGCGTGGCCGCCTTCCTGATCGGCGGCATGCTCGGCACCTTCATCGGCTGGCGGCCGGTCTTCGGCATCCTGGTGGTGGCGGCGGCCGTGGTGTTCTGGCTGTCCTTCAAGCTGAAGCCGGAGGAAGCGCGCCCCGAGATCAAGATCGACGTCATCGGCGTGGTGCTGGCGGCGGCGGCGATCATCATGATCGTCTTCGGCTTCAACAATTTGAACCGCTGGGGCCTGGGTGTCGCGCGCCCTGGCGCGCCCTTCGACATCTTCGGCCTGTCCCCCGCGCCGGTGATGATCGTGACGGGCGCGATCATCCTGCAATGCTTCATCGCCTGGTGCCGGCGCGTGGCGGCGAAGGGCGGCACGCCACTGCTCGATTTGTCGGTCATCACATCGGGCCAGGAACGCGCGGCGGTCTATGCGCTGTTCACGGTGGTCGGGCTGGAGGCGATGCTGAACTTCTCGGTGCCGCTGTACATCCAGATCGTGCAGGGGCGCACGCCGATCGAAACCGCCATCGCCATGATGCCCTTCAACCTGACGGTGTTCTTCACCGCCATGCTGGTGGTGAAACTGTATCCGAAGATGGCGCCGCGACGCATCGCGCAATGCGGCTTCGCGCTGTGCACCGTCGGCCTTCTGTGGCTGGCCTGGGTGGTGCGCAATGATTGGTCGGCGGTGCCGGTGATGCTGGGGCTGATCACCTTCGGCATCGGCCAGGGCGCGCTGGTCACCCTGCTGTTCAACGTGCTGGTCACGGCGGCACCGAAGGAACTGGCGGGCGATGTCGGGTCGCTGCGCGGCACCACGCAGAACCTCGCGGCCGGTGTCGGCACCGCGGTGGCGGGCGCGCTGCTGGTCGGGCTGCTGTCCAGCGGCATCATGATGCGCCTGGCCGACAACCCGCTGCTGCCGCCGGCGGCGCTGACGCAGATCAACCTCGATGCCATCAACTTCGTCAGCAACGACCGGCTGCTCGCCATCATGGAAGCCAGCGGCGCGGGACCTGCGGAATCGCTCGAAGCGGTGCGCGTGAATACCGAGGCGCGGCTCCAGGCGCTGAAGATCGGGCTGCTGCTGATGGCGCTGTTCGCCGCCCTGGCGATCATTCCCGCCAGTCGCCTGCCCGGCTACCGGCCCGGCGAGATCCCCGACGGCATCACCCCGCGGGAGGCCAGGACATGACGCAGCGGCGCCTTCTTTTCCTCTCGCTCGGCGGCACCATCACCATGGTGCCGTCCGACGGGGGCGGGATCGCGCCGAAGCTCGGCGCGGCGGAACTGGTCGCTGCGGTCCCCGACCTCGCCAAGGTTGCCGCCATCAAGGCCGAAAGCCCGGCCCGCCTGCCCAGCCCTTCGCTGACGCCGGCACAGCTGGTGGATGTCGCCCTGCGGATCGGGGCGGCCTTCGCCGGCGAAATCGACGGCGCCGTCGTCATCCAGGGCACCGACACGATCGAGGAATCGGCCTTCCTGCTCGACCTGCTGGTGGCTGGCGACAAGCCTGTGGTGGTGACGGGCGCGATGCGCGGGGCGGCAGCACCGGGTGCCGACGGGCCGGCGAACCTGCTCGCCGCCGCGCGCGTGGCGGCGTGCGAAGCGGCGCGCGGACTCGGCGCGCTGGCCGTGCTGGGCGATGAAATCCACGCCGCGCGCTTCGTGCAGAAATCACACACGGCGCTCACCTCGGCCTTCACCTCGCCGATGGCGGGGCCGCTTGGCGTCGTCGCCGAGGACCGCGTCCGCCTCTTCACCCGCGTGGCGCGCCACGCCTGCCTGCACGCGCAGGATGGCCCGCCGGCACCCATTGCACTGATCTGCTGGGCGATGGGCGATGATGGCCGGATGCTCGGCGCGCTGCCCGGGCTGGGCTACGCCGGGGCGGTCATCGAAGGCATGGGTGCGGGCCATGTGCCGGCCGATGCCGCCGAGGCGGTCGGCGCCCTGGCCGCGCAGATGCCGGTGGTGCTGGCCTCGCGCTGCGCGACCGGGCCGGTCTTCGCGCATACCTATGGCTATGCGGGTGGGGAGATCGACCTGATCCGGCGCGGCGCCATCCCGGCCGGCCTGCTCTCGGGGCCGAAGGCGCGGCTGCTGCTGGGCCTCGCCCTGCGGGGCGGCGGCGGCCGCGATGCAACCCTTCACGCCTTCGCGCACTACCAGTGAGCCGGCGCCGCAGGCGGCCGCATCATCGAGGACCGGACCCCATGCGCACGCAGAACAGCATCAGGAACCGCCGCCTGACGGCCGCGGCCGGCATGGCCCTGGCCATCGCGTCGGCGACACCGGCCCTCGCGCAGATGCCAGCCGCCGCCGAGCCGCGATCCGGCACCTTCACCTTCACCTATGAAAACGACCTGCTGGCGGGAACCGATCGCTACTACACCAGCGGCGTCCAGGCCGCCTGGCGCTCCGCGCCGTATGTGCCGCCAAGCTGGCTGTCGGAGGGGCCGGGCATCGTCCTGCCATCGGGCGGGGCGCTGCGCTGGGGCCTCGCCGCGGGCCAGAACATCTTCACCCCGGACGACACCACGCTGCGCAACCCCGATCCGACCGACCGGCCCTATGCGGGCTGGCTGTATGGCGCGATCAGCCTGTCCTCCACCACGCCGACCGCCTATGGCAGCATCGAGCTGCAACTGGGCGTCGTCGGGCCAAGCGCGCTGGGCGAGCAGACGCAGAACGGCGTCCACGACCTGCTGGGTGTCGATCGCGCCTATGGCTGGGATTACCAGTTGAAGGACGAGCCGGGCGTGAACCTGGTGCTGGCCCGCCAGTGGCGCTTCAACAGCGATCCGGTGTGGGACGACATCGCGGTGGGCTTCGTGCCCAGCATCACGGCCAGCCTGGGCAATGTGCAGACCTACGCCTCGGCCGGGCTGATGGTGAGGTTCGGCAACGACCTCGCGGCCGATTTCGGCCCGCCACGCATGCGCCCTTCGGTGTCGGGGTCCGCCTTCTATGAGCCGGTGCGGCGCTGGGGCTGGTATGTGTTCGCCGGCTTCGACGCCCGCGCGGTGGCGCACGACATTTTCCTCGACGGCAACACCTGGGCCGACAGCCGGCATGTCGAGAAGGAGGTCCTTGTGGGTGAGGCCACCGGCGGCTTCGCGGTGTTCACCCCGATCGGGCGCGTGACCGTGTCCTTTGCCGCGCGCACGCGCGAATTCACGACGCAGCGGGAATCGGCGCAGTTCGGCTCGATCAGCCTGTCGATGCAATTCTAGGGCAGATCGTCCCTGACTGGAATCGGTCAGGGACGTGAAGATGCTCGCTCAAACAAGGGCGATAAGGCAGATCGCGCCTGGCTGGAATCCGCCAGGCGCTCCGGCGGACCATGCCATGACCGCCGGCATGATGGTCAGCGCCGCCGCCCGCCCAGCAGCCCGCCGATGCCGCGCACCACATCCTGCGCTGCGCCCTGGATTTCCCGTGGCACCAGCGGGATCGGCACCGCGGCCGCTTCCGGCATTGGTCCGGCGCGGCCGAGCCTTGCGAGCGTCAGCGCAGGCCCGCATTCGCCCCCCGGTGATGTGCTGCCGGTCGCGTCACGCAGGAATTCGACCGTGCTGCTGCGCCACAGGCGGTTCGCCACGGTGTCCCCGACCACCCGCGCCAGCGCCGCGCCGGGTTCCATGCCGATGCGCTGGTCGGTCAGCGTGCCGCCGATCGTCACCGGGGCGCGGACGGTCAGGCCCATCAGCCGAATATCCGGCAGCAGCCGCGCCGCGATCGTCTCGTCGCGCAGATTGATCGCCACCGTGCCGTCGATCCTGCCGAAGGCGCCTTCCATCAGCAGCACCTGGCTGTGCACCACCCCGTCCTCGGCCGACAGGCGCAGCGCGAGGCACCGCAGCGCCAGCCCTTCCGCCGGCGTGCCGCGCGGCAGCAGCACGCGCGCCAGATCCGGTCCGATGCGCAATGCCGTCGCCCCACTGAAGCGCCCGCCGACCATCGCGACACCGGCTTCGCCCGACAGCGTGGCGGCCAGGACCCGTGTCGTCGCGCCGCGGCCGCGCAGGTCGATCGCCAATTCCGCGCTGCCCTCGAACCCCGCCGGCACGCCGAAGGCGCGCCGCAGGGCAGCGAGATCGAGACCTCGCCCCCGGCTGTCCAGCCGCAGTTCGGCGCGCGGGGGCTGCTGGGCCGCATCCAACGCGGCGCGCCCGCCCACCGGCCCGCCCGGCGAGGTGACCTGGAATGGGTCGATCACCAGGCGCCCATTGGTGAGCGCCAGGGTCCCGCTGGCGTCCCGCCACGTCACGCCACCGGCAACCAGTTGCGCGGCCGAAAGCCGCAGGGTCGCATCAGCGCCGCGCAGCGTGTCGATCGGCAGGTCAATCTCCGGGATCATCCGCGCCGTCGCGCGCCGCGCCGGCGCCGCACCGCCGCCCAGGGCATCGAGGTCGATGCGTCGTGCCGCCAGCCGGCCGCCGAAGGTCAGGCGCGGCGCCAAGGCGATGGTCAGGTCGCCGGTCATGTCCAGCGCATCGGCCGTGACCGTCAGCGCATCCAGCCGAAGAGTGCGCGTGAACAGGCCGCCCAGCCGCGCATGGGCCGTGACGCCGTTGACCCGCGGCAAGGCCACGCCAAGCACCGGCCCGACCAGCGCGAAATCCGGCGTCGTCAGCCGCGCATCGAACACCGCCGCGCCAAGGTTGAAATCGCGCCGCACCGGCCCTGACAGCGCGAGGCGCGCGCGGCCGGAGGTCAGCACCGCCTCGACAGGCAGCGTCGCTTCCGCCGCCCAACTGGACAGGCGCCGCAGCGAGGGCAAGGTCGCGGCCACAGCCAGATCAGCGGTGCCTCGGCGCCCCTGCGCGGTGACCGTCACCGGCCCATCGAAGGACGCCGCGCGCAATTCCCCATGCGCCAGACGCAGGCCGGGCAGCATCGATCCGAGATCGGTCGCGCCGACGCGCAGCGTGACGTCCGACACCGCCGGCATCGGCGTCCCGGCCGCGATCCGTGCCTTGAGGCTGACATCCGACACCGCCGGGACCGCGACCCCCGATCGCGTCGCCAGCCGCTGCACCGCGGTGCGATCCGCCTCGGCCTCCAGCGCCAGCGTCCAATCGGGTGCGGCGCTCCCGCGCGGCCAGGCGCCGCGCAGCGCCACGCGAAGGCCCGTCCCCTGGACCGTGGCGTTCATCGGCAGCGCGCCATCGGCCTCCGGCCCGAGACGCGCCGAGACGGCGAGCGTTTCCCCATCGATGCGTATCCGCCCGTCGAGTTCCAGCGGGTCTCCAGGCTCGTCCCGCGCAAGGCTCAGCGACAGCACCTCCAGCGCGCGGACCGGTCCCCCGGGCAGCAGGATGCGGGATGATTCGATATCCACCGCGCCGATGGTCAGCCCACCGGCCGAGGTTTCGCCGCCCGCGCCGAACACCCAATTGCCGCGCCCCTGGGCATCGCGTTCGAGGATGATCTCCGCATCGGCCAGGCGCAGGCTGTCGATCTCGACCTGCCCGGACAGCAGCGGGAGGAGAGACAGGGTGACATCCAGCCGCCCGATCCGGGCGAAATACGGCTGCGACCCGCCCGGGACATTGGCGATGGTCGCATCGGAGACGGCGATGCGCGGCCGCAGGCCCAGGCGCACCGACAGGCCGCCCAGGGTGACGGCCCGCCCGGTGGCGTGTTCCAGCGCGGCATCGATGCGCGGCTGCAGATCACCACGCGAAAGAGCGACGTGCAGCGCCGCCAGCGCCGCACCGCAGACCAGGCCGACGCCGATCACGACCAGCGCGGCAATGCGCATGGCGCGCTTCATGAAGCCATCATAACGATGCCAAGGGCGCAGGTCAGCACCAGCAGTGCGAGGCCCGCGGCGGGCCAGGCGCGGAGCACTTCCTCGACCCGTCCCAGCGCACGGCCGACCGGGCCCGCCGCACGAATCATCCTGCGCGCAAGATGGATGATGTCTCCCTCAGGCACGTCGGGTAGCCGATCACCCCAGCGGACCAGCAGCGCCAGCACCAGGGCGCCGATCATGACCGGCCAGGCGGCCTTGGTGAGCGCCGCCAGCGTGAGGACATCCGACCACACGCCGGGAAACAGAACCCAGGGCAGGATCAGCGCCGCGGCGGCCATCCCCAGCCAGGGCAGCAGCATGCCGGCAGGTGGCCGCGCCGCCGGGTCCGCCGCAACGGCGGCAGCGAGCCGCCGGGTGAAGTGCAGCATCAGCAGGGTCGATCCCCCGGCCGACAGCGCCGAGAGGGTGCCGACCAGGCCTTCGCCGAGTTCCGCCTTCACCGCTTCCTTCGCCAGCCAGCCGCCGGTGAAGGGCATGCCGCCGAAGCCGAGCGCCAGCACCAGTGCCGGGCCAAGCACCAGCCATCGCACTGGCCCGCCCGCCAGCGCCGCGACGCCGACGGCGAGGAACAGCGCCCCTTTCGCCAGCACATGGTGCGTCGCGTAGAAGGCGGCCGAGACCGGCGTCGTGCCGATGCCATGGGCCAGCCCCATGCCGATCGCCGCCACCACCACGCCCATCTGGCTGACCGATGAATAGGCCAGCACCGTCTTCGGGTTCCGCTGGGTGACGCCGATGGTCACGCCCCAGAAGGCGGTGACGAAGCCCAGCACCGTCAGCGCGTCACCCCAATTGGCCGGCGTCACCTCCAGCGGCAGGAAGCGGATCAGGCCGATGATGCCGGCCTTGATGATGGCCCCGCTCAGCACGGCGGAGGCCGGCATGGGTGCGGCCGGATGCGCCAGCGGCAGCCACACATGCAGCGGCACCAGACCGGCCTTCAGCCCGAAGCCGATGACCAGGAACGCGATGGCCAGGTCGCGCAGCGGCGCGGTGGCCAGCGCCGGCAGCACGTCGGCGATGGCGAAGCTGTCCCCCGGCGTGAAGGCGGCCAGCAGCGCGAAGCCTGCGAGCAGCGCGGCTTCGCCGAACACCGTCAGCAGCAGGTAGGTTGCGCCGGCGCCCCAGGCGCGCGGCGTCCGGTCGTGGATGACCAGGCCCCAGGCCGGCAGGCTCGCCATCGCGAAGAAGAAATAGAAGCCGACCAAGTCGCCGGCAACGAAGACGCCCATGCTGCCCGCCATCGTCGCCAGCCACCAGGCGGCGAAACGCAGAAGCCCGTCCCGGTCCGTATAGGCCCGCACATAGACCGACGCCGCGCACCACAGCAGCGCGGCCGCGCCCAGCAGCAGCGCCGATGGCCGGTCGAGCACCAGCGTCAGCCGCACCCGGTCATACACGATGAAAGGTTCGCCATCCCCGGCCAGCACCGCGCAGGCCAGCGCCGGGAGCGGCGCCAGCCACAGCAGCGACAGCACGCGCGCGCGCAGCGCCGGCATCGCGAGTGCCGCGAGCATCAGCAGGGGCATGAGAGGCGCGGCACTGAGCAGCAGCGCCGTCATGGCGCCAGATCCAATCGGCCGACCTGCAGCAACCCGAAGGCGGCGAGCGGCAGGAAGCCCAGCACGACCGAGATCAGCGCCAGCCCAAGCGCCACGCCATCCCGCGACCAGGCGAGCGGCGCGGGTGCCATCGTGCTTTTTTCCCCCGCGCGCAGCCCCGCCGCCAGCACGCGATAGACATATCCGCCCGTCAGCAGCCCGCCGCCGAGAATGACCAGCGCCCACCACCATTGCCCAGCGCCGATGGCGGCACTCAGCAACAGCCACTTCGCCGCGAAGCCACCCGAAGGCGGCACGCCCATCAGCGACAGGCCGGCGAGGCCGAAGGTCAGCAGCGTCACCGGCATGGCGCGCCCTGCCCCGCCGATATCGGCGATGCGGTCATGCCCAAAGCGCGCGGCCATGATCCCGGCCGCAAGGAACATCGCCGCCTTGGCAAAGGCGTGGGAGACCGCCTGCACCACCCCACCGGTCCAGGCCCTGGCGGCAACCTCGCTGGCCTCCGGCACAGCCGCGAGCAGCGGGAACATCAGGAACAGGTAGCCGATCTGCGCGACGGTGGAATACGCCACCAGCAGTTTCAGCCGCGCCTGCCCCAGCGCCGCCACCGATCCCAGCAGGATCGCCGCCGCGCCCAGCCCGGCCAGGATCTGCGCGGCGCCGGGCATCGGCTGCCCGGCCATGACGCCGAACCAGAGCCGCAGCACCAGGATGAAGGATCCCTTGATCACCAGCGCGGACAGGATCGCGCTGCCCGCCGCCGGCGCCCCGGCATGGGCGGGCGGCAGCCACAGATGCAGCGGCAGCAGCGCTGTCTTGGCGAGCAGCCCGGCGGTCATCACCGCGATGGCAAGGACCACCGCCGGCTGGCCCGTCACGCGCTGCGACAGCAGCACGATGTCCAGCGTGCCGGTGGCGCCATAGATCAACGCGACCCCCAGCAGGTACAGCACCGACCCGAGCAGGGCGAACATCAGGTAGCGCAGCGCGGCTTCCAGCGTGGCCCGGCTGCCATCCAGGCAGACCAGCGGCATCGCCGCGAAGGTCAGCAATTCGAGCCCGACATACAGCGTGAACAGGTCGTTCGCCACGAGCAGCAGGTTGATCCCCGCCCAGATCGCCAGCAGCAGCGGCCAGAAGGCGAAGGCCTGGCGGCGCTCGGCCGCACCGGGCGGCGTGCCGAATTCGGCGCGCGCGAAGATCGCCGTGGCGGCGACCACCATCGCCGTCGTCACCAACATCGCGGCCGACAGACCATCCGCCCGAAAGGCGATGCCGAGCGGCGGCGCCCAATGCCCCAGCTGGTGCCAGATGGGCGCGCCAGTCCGCTGCACCACCACCGCGATGCCGACCGCCAAGGCAAGGCCGATCGGCAGCACAGCGAGGGTCATCCGCTCCGCCCCTCGCGCGCCGAGCGGCAGGGCCAGCACCATGGCAAGGACCGGCAGCATCACCGCCAGCACGGGCAGCAAGCCCCAATCCATCAGGAGCGATCCTGATTGGCGGCAAGGCGCAGCACCAGGGCGACGGCCAGTGTCGTCGCGGCGAAGGCAACGACGATGCCGGTCAGGATGATCGCCTGCGGCACCGGGTCCCCGCCGAAACCGGCACCGGCGCCACGGCGCGCCACCGCGCCGAAGACGATGAAGATGCCGCCGCCGAGCAGGTTGAAGGACAGGATGCGCAGCAGCACTTGCGTGCGCACCAGCATGCCGAACAGGCCGATCCCCACCAGCGCGGCGCCCATCAGGCCGAACAGCGTCGCGCTCATGGTTCCGGCACCGGCGGGCCGATCACCAGAAGCGCGAGGGCGACGGCGATGGACGCCGTCAGCACGATCTCAATGACCAGGATCAACGGCATCGCCCAGCCCGGCGGATAGGCGAGGAAGGCACCTTCCGTCACCGCGCCGGCCAGGCCGATGGCGATGAACACCACGGGTCCGACCGCGACGGTCAGGCGCAGCCAGCGCGCCGCGATGCGCGGCGGCGCGACCAGGCCGGCCATCCAGGGCAGCAGCCACATCGCCGCCAGGATCGCCGCGGCCTGGAACTTGCCCCCCGGGGCATCCTTGCCCACCCACAGGATATGCACCGCCACCACGATCCCGAGCGGCGGCAGGATGCGCGCCAGCAGCAGGAGCGGCCCATCCCCCAGAATTGGCTGCGCGGCACCGGGCGCACCACCCCAGCCACCATCGGGCGTGAGCGACCAGACGCAGATCACCGCCAGCAACACCACAGCCGATTCCAGCAGCGTGTCCAGCGCGCGGAACGACATCAGCACTCCGGTCACCGGATTGCCGAGACCGGTGGTGGGCAGGTTCGCCGCGACCTGCGGCGCGAGGCTTGGCGCCGGTTCAGGCAACAGCAGGATGACCGCGCCGAGGGCGGCGGCGACGCAGGCGCAGGCGATGCCGATCAACACCGTCATCGCAGCACCGGGCGGTGGATTGGCCGGTGCCTCGGCCCGCGACGCGAGCCGCCGCACCGCACCCAACAGCAGCACGCCGGACAATCCGGCACCGATCGCCGCTTCCGTCAGAGCCACATCGATGGCGGAAAGCCGCACCCAGGCCAGCGACAGCAGCAGCCCATAGGCGATGAACAGCGCGACGGCGGTGAAGGTCCGCCGCGCCAGGATGCTCGCCACCGCGACCGCCAGGATCGCCGCGGCCAGCAGCAGATCGGCGATCATTCCCGGCCCTCCGGCCCGCGCGTCAGCCGCGCGACCATTGGCCCCACGGCGGCGCTCGACACCAGCACCAGGCCCCAAATGGCGAGCAGCCGGAGCGCGCCGCCCATGCCACCGGCGCGCGGCAGCAGGCCGAGCACGATCAGGCCCAGCCCGAGATGGTCTGCCTTGGTCAGCGCATGCAGGCGGCTTGCCGTGTCCGGAAAGCGCAGCAGCCCCGCCGTGCCGGCGATGAAGAACACCAGGCCGGCAAGGACGGCGACGATGGTGAAGACGTCGGCGAGGAGACTCACTCGCGTGGCTCCCCGCCCTTCTCCTGCCGCGGCGCGGTCCGTGCCATGGCCACGGAGGCGAAGGCCGCGAGCAGCGCGAGGGTGAGCGCGACATCGGCGAGCGCCGGTGCCGCCGTCGCAGCGCCCAGCAGCAGCAGCGCCGCGATCCCCCCGGTTCCGAGCAGCTGCGCCGCCATGATCCGATCCGCCACGGCGGGACCGCGCAGCACGCGCAGCAGGCCCGCCACCACCGTGGCGAAGACCAGCAGCGCAGCGACCAACAGGAACTCAGCCATCGAGGCCAAGGGCGCGGGCGAAGCGGGCCTCCTCCTCGGACATCGCGTCGGCGATGCCCGCCGCGCCATCCAGCGCATGGATGGCGATGGCGCCGCCGGGCAGGTCGCCGGCCGGCAAGGTGCCCGGCAGCAAGGAGGCATAGGCAAGGAAGGCATCGCGCGCGCCGCCGGGCGGCAGGCGCGGCGTCCAGGCGATGGTCGCGGGCACCGGCCGACGGCGGGGATCAAGTGCGAGACGCGCGACCTCGGCCCCCGCGCTGACCGCCTGCCACGGGAAGCGCAGCAGTAGCAGCGCCAGGTCGCCCGGCCGCGGCTTTACCTGGATCGGCGGCAGCAGTCGCAGGCTGGCCCAGGTGGCGAGCATCGCCGCCACCACGCCCACCGCGAGGTCGGCCGGTTCGGCACCGGCGATCGCGACCCACAGCAGCAGCAGCAGCCCGAAGCGGAAGACCGCCGCCCGCGCCACGTCAGCCCGCCGGTTCCGGCGCCTTCGCCGGCTTGCGGTCGAACACGGTGACGTACAGCGTCGGCAGGAACACCAGCGTCAGCAGCGTGGCGACCATCAGCCCGCCCATGATGGCAAAGGCCATCGGCCCCCAGAACACCGTGGGCGCGATCGGGATCAGGCCGAGCACGGTCGAGATCGCGGTCAGCAGCATCGGCCGCAGGCGGGACGACGCGGCGGCGACCACCGCGTCGTGGATCCCCTTCCCCTCGGCGCGGTCGGTCTCGATCTGGATGATCAGGATGATGGCGTTCTTCGCGATCATCCCCAGCAGCGACAGGATGCCGAGGATCGCGACGAAGCCCAGCGGCCGGTTGAACACCAGCAGCGCCAGCACGACGCCGATGATGCCCAGCGGCAGCAAGGCCAGCACCAGCCCCAGCCGACGGAAGGATTGCAGCTGGAACATCAGCAGCGTGAACATCAGCAGCAGCATCATCGGCACCACGGCGAGAACCGAGGCCTGGCTGTCTGCGCTTTCCTCGGCGATGCCGCCGAGATCGACGCGATAGGGGCGTTCGAGCGTGGCGTTCAGCGCATCGATGCGCGGCTGGAGTGCCGCGACCACCGTATCGGGCAGGACGCCGGGGTTCACATCCGCCCGCACGGTCAGCGTCGGCACGCGGTCCCGTCGCCAGATCAGCGGGAATTCCTGCGTGTGGTCGAAGGTCGCCAACTGCGTCAGCGGCACCGTGCGCCCACCGGGCAGCGAGACCTGCAGCGAGCGCAGCGTGTCGAGCGACAGGCGCTGGTCGGCGGTGGCGCGCGCCACGACGTCGATCAGGTAGATGTCGTCGCGCACCTGCGTGATGGTCTGGCCGGTCAACGCCGCATTGATGGCGCTGGACAGCTGGGCCGAGGACAGGCCAAGCCGCCGCGCCTCATCCTGGTCGACCACCACGCGCAGCTGGCGGGCAGGTTCCATCCAATCGAAATGAACCTGGCGGGCGCCTGGCGTGTCCGCCAGCAGCTTCGCCACCTCCTGCGCGATCTCCCGCACCCGTTCGATGTCCGGGCCATTGACGCGGTATTGCAGCGGCCAGCCGACGGGCGGGCCGAGTTCCAGCGGATAGACACGCGACACGGCCGACGGGAATTGTTCCGCCAGCAGGGTTTCGAGGCGCCGGTGCAGGCGTTCGCGCCCGGGCAGGTCCTTGGCCACCACCACCGCCTGGGAGAAGAACGGCAGCGCCAGTTGCACGTTCAGCGGCAGGTAGAAGCGGATCGCGCCGCGGCCGACATAGGTGGACCAGCGTTCCACATCCGGGTCCGACGCCAGCGCGGCGTCGAGGCGCTTGGCGACCTCCTCCGATGCGAAGATCGAGGCGTTCTGCGGCAGCGTGACTTCCACCAGCAATTCGGTGCGGTCCGAGGACGGGAAGAACTGGCGCGGCACGAACTGCATGGCGAAGATCGCGACGGCGAACATCGCGATGGTGAAGCCGATGGTGATCCACTTCGCGCGCATCGCCATCGTCAGGAAGCGGGTGTAGCCGCGCAGGATCGCGCCGGGCTTGTCCGGTTCGGTGCTGGCGCCGGGCTTGGGCGTCTTCAGGATCGCCATGCCCAGCAGCGGCGCGAAGATCACCGCGACGAACCACGACACGATCAGCGCGATGCCGACCACGGCGAAGATCGAGAAGGTGTATTCGCCGGCGGAACTCGCCGCGAAGCCGATCGGCACGAAGCCGGCGATGGTGACCAGCGTGCCGGTCAGCATGGACGATGCCAGCGATGAATAGGCGAAGACCGCCGCCTTGGGCTTGCTGTCGCCTGCCGCCAGCCGCCGGATCATCGCGTCGATGGTGGTCATCGCGTCATCGACCAGCAGGGTCAGCGCGATGATCAGCGCACCGAGCGAGATGCGCTGGAGGTCGATGCCGAAGACCGACATCAGCGGGAAGACGATGGCCAGCGTCAGCGGAATGGACAGCGCCACCACCGACCCGGCGCGCATCCCCAGCGCCACAAAGGACGCCGCCATGATGATCAGGATGGCCTGCCACAGGCTCTCGGTGAAATCGCCGATCGCTTCATCCACCGTCACCGCCTGGTCGGCGACCAGGATGGGTTCGATGCCGATGGGCAGGCCGGCGCGGATGTCATCCATCGCCGTCTTCACATTGCGGCCGAGGGCGAGGATGTCGCCCGAATCCCGCATGGCGATGGCCAGCCCGATCGCCGGATGGCCGTTGACGCGGAACATCGGCTGCGGCGGGTCGGCGGTGCCGCGGCGGACCTCGGCGATGTCGCCCAGGCGGAAGACGCGGTCGCCGATCACGAAATTGACGTTGCGGATATCCTGTTCATTGGCGAAGGCGCCGGAGACGCGGATCGCGAGGCGCTCCTGCCCGGTCTCGACGATGCCAGAAGGCCGCACCACGTTCTGCGCCTGCAAGGCGGCGATCAGCGCGCCGTGGTTCAGCCCGAGGCCCGCCAGACGCTCGGTCGAGAACTCGATGAAGATGCGTTCGTCCTGGGCGCCGAGGATCTCGACCTTCGAGACGTCGGGCACCAGCAGCAGGCGCGACCGCGCGGCTTCGACATAGTCGCGCAACTCGCGTTGGGAGAAGCCATCGGCGGTGAAGCCGTAGATGATGCCGAAGGTGTCGCCGAAATCGTCGTTGAAGAACGGCCCGACCACGCCCTGCGGCAGGGTGTGGCGGATGTCGGCCACGCGGTTGCGTACCTGGAGCCACATCTCCGCCACCACGGGGGGCGGCGTGGACCCTTTCAGATCCACGAAGATCGTGGTCTGGCCCGGCACCGTGTAGGACCGGATGCGTTCGAGGTTCGGCGTTTCCTGAAGCGTGCGCTCAAGCCGTTCGGTGACCTGCTGCAGCGTCTCCTCGATCGTCGCCCCCGGCCAGACCGCGGACACGATCATGGTACGGAAGGTGAAGGCCGGGTCTTCGTTGCGGCCGAGCTTGAAGAAGGCGAAGCCGCCCGCCAGCAGCGCCACGATCATGAAATAGATGACGAGCGAGCGCCGCCCGATCGCCCATTCCGACAGATTCGGACCGATCATCGTGCGCTGCCACCCAGCAGCCGCACCTTCTGGCCCGGCCGCAGCGCCTGCACCCCCGCCGTGACCACGATGTCGCCCGGTTCAAGGCCAGAGCCGACCACGACATGCCCGGGATCGTGCCGCACCAGCTCGACCATGCGCAGCGCCACCGTCTCGGTGCCCGGATCGACCACCCAGACGGCGGGCTGATGATTGGCGCGCGTCAGCGCCGAGGCCGGGATGGCGAAGCCCGCACTGGCACCCAGCGTCAGCCGGCCGGTCACCGTGGACCCCAGCCGCATCGCGGGGGGTGGTTCGGCGAGACCCACGCGCACCTGGAAGGTGCCGGTCACCGCATCGGCGCGCGGCGCGACCTCCCTCACCCGGCCCGTGGTGCGGATCGCGGGGTCCGTCGCCAGCACGACTTCGATCACCGGATTGGCCGGCGCCTGGTCCTTGAGAGTCGGCGGCACGTCGAACACCGCGTCGCGCCCTTCGTCGCGCGCAACCTGCACGATCATGCGGCCGGGCTGGACGACCTCCCCGGGTTCCGCGCCACGCTGCGTGACGCGGCCATTCACGTCGCTGACGAGTTCGGTGTAGCCCAGCCGTGTCTCGGCGATGCCGACCTGCGCTTCGGCGGCATCGACCGCGGATTGCGCCGATTGCCGTGTCTGGTTCGCCTGGTCGTAGCGCACGCGCGTGGTCCAGCCATCCCGCAGCAATTCGGACTGCCGCCAGTAATTGTTGGCGGCCTCGGTCAGCTGGGCGCGGGCGGCGGCGAGCTGGGCGCGGGCGGCGCGCAGGCCGTTCTCCTCATTGTCGCGGTTCAGCCGGGCGATGACCTGCCCGGGGCGCACCGTGTCGCCGACATTGACCAGCCGTTCGACCATGCGGCCATCGATGCGGAAGGCGAGGTTCACCTCGGTTTCGGCCTGCACCGTGCCGGTCAGCGATACCGTCTCCCCCGCCGCGCTGCGTTCGACCGCCACAACCCGGACCGGGCGGATGTCGGGTGCCGCCGGTGGCGGCCCGCCATCGCAGCCCGCCACCACCAGCGCGGCGATCGCCAGCGCCGAGCGGCGGACCGGCGACCAGAATGGGAAGTACCGGGACGTCCTGGGCGGCATGGCAAGGTCCGAGGTCATGGGGTCGGGAATCGCAAGGCTAGCTGGCCGGGACATTCGTGGCACGCCCCCGGGGGCGCAAGACCTTATGCGGTGCGGCAATGTCCAGGCGCAGGTCGGACGTGCCTGGTCATCAGCCGGTCACGATGGCCGACACCACGAAGGATGCAGCACGGCGCACATGCGACGACCCTAGGTTCCGTGCCGCACTGCGTCATTGGCGCGCCGTCCCAACACTGGGTCGAGCATCCCAAGCCGAAGATTCTGGCGCGGGATACCGTGGCCGACCAGCCGGGCGCGTGGCACAGATTGGTCAACGCCATGATAATGTCGTCGATGACGCATCGCCATTGACGTTACCGTGGATGGGAATACGGGGGGATGACGTGCTGAAGGAACAGCGTTCGGCGGCGCCTGACCGTCATGCCGCCGTCCTGCACGCGCTTCGTGGTGCGGCGATCATCGGCGCGGTCGGGTTGGCCGCGCTGCCTTCCCTTGCGGCCGCACAGGGTTCGGGAAGCGACGCGGCCACCATCGCCGAACTGCGTCGCCAACTCGACGACATGCGCCGCCGCCTCGAACAGCTGGAAGCCCGGGCGGCACCACGGGCGGCGGTGGCCCCGGCGCCGGCGCCACCGCGCCCGGCTGCCCCCGCGACGACCC
>JALHQB010000034.1 GCA_022842185.1 Acetobacteraceae bacterium | reverse complement strand
CGGCCTTGCCCGCCGTGCTGGCGCGGCGCGACCTGCTGCGCATCGCGCGCGGGCGGGCAATGCCGGTGCGCGGGCTGGGCGACCGGGTCGCCGTGTCCTGGGCCGGGCTGCGGCAGCGCGTGTGATCCACTTCGTCGCGCGGCCAGCGCGATGGCGGTAGGACGCCCGGCATTGGCCCAGGACTGGAGCGGTGGATCATGCCGGTGAACGATGCTGAATTCGATGGCGCGGCGGGGGCGCGCAACCTCGCCTTCGCGCAGGGGTGGAATCCATCGGCGCGCGCGGCGCGGGGTGGCATATCCTTCCCCCAGCAGGTCAAGATCCGGCCCGGCGAGATCCTGATCCGCATCGGCCATTCGGTGGATGATGCGGGCAACCCGATCCCGGACTGGGTGAACCTCACCTCGCCCTGGTGGATGACCAGCGGCACCTTCCTCGACATCGGCGGGCGCAGCGAGGATTCCGGCACCGGCATCGAGCAGATGGTGCGCATGAAGCTCGCGCTCACGCCGGATTTCGGCGTGGCGGATACGCTGTTCTGGGTGCGCGTGCGCCAGCCCCTGCGGGCCTGGAACGGCCGCGGCTTCCCGGTGATGGAGGACCCCGACCCGGCGGTGCGCGAAGCCCAGGGCGTGCCGCTCGCCTGGCACGGCGGCTACGAGATTTCGCAGAACTTCATCCCCGGCCTGCGGGACTTCGCGGCGTGGAAGCCCTCGCCGATCGCCCTTGCGAGTTTCGACGTGCTGCCGAAGATGCCCTTGACCGCCTGGGGGTCCCTGCGCGGCGGCGGATTCGCGTCCCTGCCGTTTCCGGTGCCTTGAGAGAGATCGCCCCGATGTCCCCAGTCCTGTCCGCGTTTCCCAGCCGAGCCTTCAAGCTGCGCGCCGGGCGTGGCGCCCTGGGCGGCTGGATGATGGCCCTGGCCGGCCTGGTGCTGTTCGGCGGTTTCCTGGCGATGCTGGCGATCGAGATCGGCCCGGCGATCCGCGACGATTTCGCGGTGCGCGACACGGCGCGGCCGGCCTCCTTCGCGCGTGTCACCGAAGGGCGGTGCCGGTCGCGGATGTTCCTGTTCCAGACCTGCGACCTGACGCTGGCCTGGCGGGACAAGGATGGCAGCCACATCCGCAAGGTCAGCTACATGTTCGTCGAACCGAGCATGGGGTCCTTCACCGCCCATGCGATGATGGACCCGCAGCGCCCGGCGCTGGTGACGACGGATCTGGGGCTGGACCGGCTGTGGAACCGCGTCGCCACGGCTGCCGGTGGCAGCCTGTTCGCGCTCGTGCTGATCGGTGGGCTGTTCCTCGCGGCACGGCGTGCCCAATCCAGGTCGGGCCAGGCCAAGGCATTGTCGGGCCGCGTGCTGCACGCGGTGCCCGTGGCCTTCGATGGCTGGGGCGAAGGGCCGAGCTGGCGGGTGCGCGACGAAGGCGGGACGACGTTCGAATGGCCCGTGCGGAAGTCGGACAAGCCGTTCATCCTCGATGAACAGCGCAGCCTGGTGCTCGCCTTGCGTGACCCCGCCGGCGGGCCGGCCTTCCCGCTGGATGACAAGCTGCGCTTCGTGACGCTGACGCCGCAGGAGCGTGCCGGCATCGAGGCGGCGCGCTGGTCACCGCAACAGCCGGCGTAGCCGCAGGAGGTTCGGAGGCCGGCTGCAAACGCGCCGAAAGTCGCGTTTGCAGCGCCGGTACCGGCCCGCACCCCACCCGGTCACCCAACAAGCGTATGGCCGGTGCAGGTCTTTCCAGACGGACGCTCAGCCCTTGAACACCAGCCTGCGCGACAGCACGAAGTTGGTGAACATCCCGGCGATGGAACCGGCCGCGACGCCCAGGATCGGGTTCGCCGCCACCACCGGCAGGGTCGCGACCATCGCGGCATAGGTCCCGTAATTCAGCGCGAAGCCGAGCAGGTTCACCGCCACGAACAGCGCCCATTGCCGGTGCACCGGCCCCGTACCGCGGCCGCGGAAGGTCCAGGCGCGGTTCAGCGCCCAGGTCGCGGTTGCCGCCGCGAGGTAGGAGATGGCGCGCCCGAGATACAGCCCGGCGCCCAGCGCGATCGCGCCATACAGCACGCCCGAATCGACCAGAAAGCCGATGGTGCCGACCACGCCGAAGCGCAGGAATTCCTGCGCGACCGTCGCGCGCGCCGGGCCGAGCAGGCGCGTCAGCAGGGCGCCGAGGATGGGAATGTCCGCCATGCGCGGCGGTGTAGGGCGGCGGAGCGGCCTTGCCCAGCCGCCATCGCATGGCGGCTACCCGGGCATGAATCGCGTTCTTGCGGCCTGCAGCGGGCCGCTGCATCGGATGCCCGCCGCCCCGCGGAGCGCTTTTCTGAGCGAGCATCTTCACGCACCTGACCGATTCCAGTCCGGCGCGATCTGCTCTAGGCTCCCCACCAGCTTCACCGAACGGAGAACTCCGCATGTTCCGACGCGACCTGCTGGCTGGCGCGGCCGCCGGCACGATTGCCGCTGCCTTGCCGCGCTTCGCCATCGCGCAGCCGGCCGCCGCGCGCACCCTGAAATACGTGCCGCACGCCAACCTGCCCAATATCGACCCCTTCACCAACACCGCCTTCGTCGCGCGCGACCATGCCTTCCTGGTGTACGACCAGCTTTACGGCATGAACGACAAGTTCGAACCCGTGCCCCAGATGGTGCAGGGCCATGTGGTGGAAAATGACGGGCTGCTGTGGCGCTTCACCCTGCGCGACGGGCTGAAATTCCACGACGGTACGCCGGTCCGTGGGCGGGATTGCATCGCGTCCATCAAGCGCTGGGGCCGCCGCGATGCCTTCGGGCAGGAACTGCTCGCCCGTGTCGCGGACATGACCGAGGACAGCGACCGCGTCTTCACCATCAAGCTGAACCGGCCCTTCGCGAAGATGCTCGAAGCCTTCTCGAAGGTCACGACATCCTGCCTGTTCATCATGCC
This sequence comes from Acetobacteraceae bacterium, assembly GCA_022842185.1. Lineage (GTDB taxonomy): Bacteria > Pseudomonadota > Alphaproteobacteria > Acetobacterales > Acetobacteraceae > Neoroseomonas. Next base: position 47,956 of record JALHQB010000034.1, on the reverse strand, counting down.
CGAGCGCCTGGCCAATGTTGACCCTTTCACCAACCTGTCCGAGGCGGTGGGTTCCGGCCCGTTCCGCTTCGTGCAGAACGAATGGGTGCCCGGGTCGTCGGTGGTCTATGCGCGCAATGCGGATTACGTGCCGGTGCCCAATGGCACGCCGTCGATGACCGCCGGGCCGAAGATGGTGCATTTCGACCGCGTGGAATGGCGCATCATCCCCGATGCCTCGACCGCCGCGGCCGCGCTGCAATCGGGCGAGATCGACTGGTGGGAACAGCCGACCGCCGACCTGTTCCCGCTGGTGGCGCGCAACCGCAACGTCGCGGTCGATGTCATCAACGGCACCGGGCTGATCGGCATCTTCCGCCCCAACCACCTGACCGCGCCGTTCAACAACCCTGCGGTGCGGCGCGCGGTGATCACCGCCATCGACCAGATCGACTTCATGACCGCGGTGATCGGCGACGCGACCGTGCCCGGCTACCAGACGCTGAAGCGCGACGGCATCGGCTTCTTCGCGCCTGAATCGCCATCCGCCTCGACCGTCGGACTGGACCGCTACAAGAAATCCATCGATGCCGCGCGTGCCGAATTGCAGGCCGCCGGCGCGATGGGGGCGAAGATGGTGCTGATGAACGCCACCGACCTCGCCTCGATCAACGCGGCGACGCTGGTGGGTGCGGATCTGTTCCGCCGCATGGGCTTCGACGTCGATCTGGTCTCGGCCGATTGGGGCACGGTGGTCGCGCGCCGCGGCAGCAAGAACCCGATCGATCAGGGCGGCTGGTCGGGCTTCTTCACCTTCTGGTCGGGCGTCGATCATTGGAATCCGGCGAGCCATGCCTCGATCCGCGGCCATGGCGATGCGTCCTGGCCGGGCTGGCCGACCATCCCGGCGATGGAAGCGCAGCGCAACGCGTGGTTCGATGCGCCCGATGCGGCGGCGGCGCTGGCCGCGACGACCGAGATGCAGCGCATCGCCTTCGACCAGGTGCCGTATGTGCCGACCGGCATGTACTACCAGCCGACGGCGTATCGGCGGAACCTGACGGGGATGCTGAAGGGGCAGCCGCCGCTGTTCTGGAATGTGCGGCGGGCCTAGCACAAGCGGCGCCTCGAAGAGGGGCTTTGCCCATCGGCGCGAAGATTGGAGGGGCTCTGCCCCTCCAAGCCACCCCGCCAGGGACCAGCGGGTCCCTGGACCGCGGTGACTTGACGTTCGTCACGTCTTGCCCGGTCCAGTGTCATGATGGTCAATCATCCTGGTACAGACCTATGGCGTGCAGCATCAAAATCGAGGTTTCCAAAGGCCTTAAGCCTTTGGCTGGGTGGTTTGCAGGGGCAGCGCCCCTCCAATCTTCCCCCCTTGCGCCGCCCCCCCCAAAGCGGCCAGAACAGCCCGCGCCAATCGGGAGGCCCGGATGCAGCGACGTCACCTATTGGCTGCCACCGTCGCCTCGGCGCTGCCGTGGCGCGCCGCGCGGGGGCAGGGCGCGTCGCGCATCCTGAAGTTCGTCCCGCAGTCCGACCTCGCGCAACTTGACCCGATCGTCACCACCGCCAACGTCACCCGCAACCACGGCTTCCTGGTGTGGGACACGCTGTATGGCTTCAACCAGGACTACGCGCCCGACCCGCAGATGGCCGAGAGCCACGCGATCGATGCCGACGGCAAGCGTGTCTCGATCCGCCTGCGGGAGGGCCTGAAGTTCCACGATGGCGAGCCGGTGCGCGCCGCCGACTGCGTCGCTTCCATCCGGCGCTGGGCGGCGCGCGATCCACTCGGCCAGATGCTGCTTACCCGCATCGAGGAGATGTCCGCGCCCGACGACCGCACCATCCTGCTGCGCCTGTCCAAGCCGTTCCCCTTGCTGTTCTACGCGCTGGCGAAACCGTCGGCGCCGGTCTGCTTCATCATGCCCGAACGCCTGGCGGAGACGGAGCCGACCCGTGCTGTCAGCGAGATTATCGGCAGCGGACCGTTCCGCTTTCTGCCCGAGGAACGCGTGGCCGGGCGATTGATCGCCTATGAACGGTTCGTGGACTACGTGCCGCGGCCCGAAGGCGTGCCCACCTGGACCGCGGGGCCCAAGCGCGCGCAGTTCGACCGCATCGAATGGCATGTGAAGCCCGATGCGGCGACCGCGGCGGAATCGCTGCTCGCCGGCGATGTGGATTGGTGGGAAAATCCGACCGCCGAGTTGGAACCCGCGTTGCGCGCCAGCCGCAACATCGTGATGGAAATCAACGACCCGGTCGGGCTGATGGGCATCGCCCGGTTCAACCATCTGCACCCGCCATTCAATAGCGCGCCGATCCGCCGCGCGCTGCTGGGTGCGGTGAACCAGTCGGCGTTCATGACCGCGGTGATCGGCGCCGACCACAGCCTGTGGCGCGACGATGTCGGCATCTTCCCCCCCGGCACCCCCTTCGCGAATGATGAAGGGCTGGACGTGCTCGAAGGCGCGCGCGACCTCGACAAGGTGAAGCGCGAGATCGCCGAGGCCGGCTATGGCGGGGAGAAGGTGGTGCTGCTGGCCGCCACCGATTTCCCGACGCTGTCCGCACTCGCCAAGGTGGGCGCGGAGACGATGCGGGGCGTGGGGATCGAGGTCGAACTCGTCTCCGCCCCATGGTCCGAATTGGTGCAGCGGCGCGCCCGTCGCGTCGCACCGTCCGAGGGCGGCTGGAGCATGTTCTTCACCGCCTGGAGCGGCCTCGACATGCTCACCCCCGGCGTCAACCAGGCGTTGCGCGGGACCGGGGAGCGTGCGTGGTTCGGTTGGCCGACCATGCCGAAGATGGAAGAATTGCGCACGCAATGGTTCGATGCGCCGGACCTCGCGGCACAGCAGGCGTTGGCCGGCCAGATCCAGGCCGAAGCGATGCGGCAGGCGCCCTATCTGCCGCTGGGCCAGTATTTCCAGCCGACTGCCTACCGGCGCGGCATCTCGGGCATGCTGAAGGGGCTGCCGCTGTTCTGGAACCTGCATCGCGCCTGATGGATGGGTTGCCGATCCGGCCCCAGGCTGTTCAGATGCGCGCGATTGAACGGCCTGGGAGCCAAAGAAATGAACCGTCGTGACCTGCTGAGGACCTCCGCCGCCGCGGGGGCCGCTGCCGCACTTCCACGATTCGCGACAGCGCAGCCCGCGCAGAACCGCGTCCTCAAGATGGTTCCGCAGGCGAACCTCACCAGCCTCGACCCCATCTGGACGACGGCCAACATCACCCGCAACCACGGGCACATGATCTATGACAGCCTGTACGGCCTCGACGCGAATTTCGCGCCGCAGCCGCAGATGGCCGAAGGTCATGTGCTGGAGGATGGCGGCAAGATCGTCACCATCACGCTACGCCCGGGGCTGAAGTTCCATGATGGCGAGCCGGTGCGCGCGCAGGACGTGGTGCCGTCGATCACGCGCTGGATGAAGCGCAACCCGTTCGGCCAGAAGATGGAGACGGCGGTCGACGCGGTCGAGGTGGTCGATGACCGGCGCATCCGCTTCAAGCTGAAGAGGCCGTTCCCGTTGATGTTCAAGGCGCTGGGCCAGGTATCCAACAGCCCCGCCTTCATCATGCCCGAACGCCTCGCCCGCACCGATCCGTTCCAACAGGTGCGTGAGGCGGTCGGCTCCGGCCCGTTCAAGTTCAAGGCCGATGAATTCAATTCCGGCAGCCTCGTCGTCTATGAAAAATTCGCCGACTACGTGCCCACGCCGACCGGCACGCCGTCACTGACGGCCGGCCCGAAGGTCGCGCATTTCGACCGTGTCGAATGGCACATCATCGTCGATGCCGCGACCGCCGCGGCGGCACTGCAGACCGGCGAGATCGACTGGTACGAGCAGCCGCCGCCGGAGATCCAGGAGCTGCTGCGCCGCAACCGTGGGCTGGCGATCGAGGCAATCGATCCGCTGCCGCTGACCGGCATCCTGCGCTTCAACCATCTGCATGCGCCGTTCAACGACAAGAAGATGCGCCAGGCGATCCTTCCGGCGATCAACCAGGAGGATTTCATGCAGGCGGTGGTCGGCACCGATCCGGCGCTCTATCGCACCGGGGTCGGGCTGTTCACGCCGGGCACGCCGCTGGCGAACGATGCCGGCCTCGGGCCGCTGAGCGGACCGCGCAGCGTGGACCGCGCCAAGGCGCTGATGCGCGAAGCCGGCTACACCAACCAGCCGATGCGCCTGATCGGACCGACCGACATCCTGGCCCCCACAGCGATGACGCAGGTGGGTGCCGACCTGGTGCGCCGGCTCGGCTTCAATGCCGATATCGCGCTGTCGGACTGGGGCACCACGGTCACGCGGCGCGCTTCGCGCGAACCGGTGGATCGCAACGGCTGGTCGATGTTGTTCACCGCCTTCTCCTCGGTGGATTTCGCCGACCCCGCGGCGCATTTCCCGATGCGCGGCAACGGCGCCGGCGCGTGGTTCGGCTGGCCGACCATCCCGAAGCTGGAAGAACTGCGCGATGCCTGGTTCGAGGCACCGGACCTGCCCACCGAACAGCGCCTGGCACGCGAGATGCAAACGGTCGCGATGGACGAACTGCCCTATGTGCCCGTCGGTTCGTACCTGTCGATGACGGCGATCAAGCGCAACCTGACAGGACGCGTGCCCGGGCTGGCGCTGTTCTGGAACATCCGGCGGAGCTGACGGACATGGAACGCAGGACTTTTCTCGGTGCCACCGCCGGCATCGCCACCGCCGGGGTTGCGGCCCCGGCCCTGTCGCAGGGCGCGGCGGCACGCACCCTGCGCGTCATCCCGCAGGCGAACCTGACCAGCCTCGATCCGGTTTGGACAACGGCGGTCGTCACCCGCAACAACGCCTTCATGATCTACGACCAGCTCTGCGCGACGGACGCGTCGGGCGCCATCAAGCCGCAGATGGTGGAAGGCTGGGACGTGTCCCAGGATCAGCTGACCTGGACCTTCACGCTGCGCGAGAGCCTGTCCTTCCATGACGGGGAACCGGTGCTGGCGAAGGATTGCGTCGCGTCGATCGACCGCTGGCGGCGGCGCGACCCCTTCACCCAGGTGCTGTGGCCGAACGTCGCGGCGCTGGAGGCGATCGACGACCGCAAGTTCCGCTTCCGGTTGAACAAGCCGACGCCGCTGCTCATCATGGCGCTGGGGCAGACGCAGTTCCCCTGCTTCATCATGCCCGAGCGCATCGCCAAGACCGACGCCTTCACCCAGATCCGCGAGACGATCGGGTCCGGGCCGTTCCGCTTCGTGGCCGATGAATGGAATCCGGGCCAGCGCGCCGTCTGGGCCAAGAATGATCGGTATGTGCCGCGGCAGGAAGCCGTGGACGGGCTGGCCGGCGGGCGCGTCCCGAAGATCGACCGCATCGAGTGGACGATCATCACCGACCCCGCCACCAGCGGCAACGCGATGATGCAAGGCGAGCAGGATTACTGGGAATACCCGCTGCACGACCTGCTGCCCCTGATGCGGCGCAACCGCAACCTGGTCGTCGAACAGCGGCTGATGGACGGCACCTATGGCGTGTGCCGCTTCAACACCTTGCAGCCGCCCTTCAACAATCCGGCGATCCGTCGTGCGGTGGCGATGGCGGTGGACCAGCGCGACTACCTCCGCGCCGTCGCCGGCGAGGACCCGGACGGCTGGGGCGTGTGCGAGGGAGTCTTCACCTGCGACACACCGCTTGCCAACGATGTAGGCAGCGACGCGCTCAAGACGCACAATATCGAGCGCGCGAAGCAGGCACTGGCGGCCGCCGGCTACAATGGCGAAAAGGTCGTGCTGATCGCGCCGGGCGACTATCCGCAGATCAATGCGCTGTCGCTGGTGACGGCCGACATCATCCGCCGGTTGGGGATGAACCTCGAACTGATCTCGGCCGATTGGGGCACGCTGATCCAGCGGCGCACCAGCAAGGAGCCGGTCGAGCGCGGCGGGTGGAGCATCATCCACACCACCTCCTCCGGCCAATCCCTGCAATTGCCGGTGTTCCATCTGTTCCTGCGGGCGAACGGCGCCAATGCGTGGTTCGGTTGGCCGGACGTGCCGGAAGTCGAGCGCCTCCGGGCCGAATGGGTTGAGAAGGGCGGCGACCCCGCCGAAGGCCGCCGCATTGCCGAGGCGCTGAACCGCGAGGCGATGCAGTCGATGTACTACGTCCCGCTCGGCTATTACTGGCAGCCTTCGGCCTGGCGGCGGAACCTGACCGGGGTGTTCCGCGCCCCGGCCACGGTGTTCTGGAACATCGGAAAGGCGTGACCTCAAGCGGCCCACGGGCCGCTTGAACGCTTTTGTCTGCCTCAAGCCACTGCTTGGCATTCGCGCCAAGCGGTGGCTTGAGCGCGCTTTGCCCTCGCGATCCCGAAAGTGCCGCGATCCGAAGGGGTGCGGCCGGTGCGCCGCGGTCGCCCATCCCGGGTGGCTCGGCCTTTGGCACGGCAAGTGCTGCGCTGTTGCCGGGGCCGTGTTCGGGGGCGGTTTGACGGCCTCCAGCCCTGTTCGTGCGCTTACGAATGATGCAATGTGATCGCCAACCGGGCAGTTGAGGCTGCTGCCCGGACGGCATAAGGGAGACGGTGAATGGACCGCAGGACGTTCCTCAAGGCTGGGGCCGGTGTGGCTGCCATCGGCGCATCAGGCGGCATGTCCGCCCCCGCGCTGTCGCAAGGTGCCAATGCCCGCACCCTGCGCTTCGTGCCGCAGGCGAACCTCGCCAATTTCGACCCGATCTGGACCACGCAGTACGTGGTGCGGAATGCGTCGGTGATGGTGTGGGATACGCTGTACGGGTTCGATGAGAACCTCCAGCCGCAGCGCCAGATGGTCGAGGGCGAGGAAGTCTCGCAGGACGGCAAGACCTGGACCTTCAAGCTGCGCGAAGGGCTGAAGTTCCATGACGGCGAGCCGGTGCGCTCGAAGGACGTCGTCGCATCGCTGACGCGTTGGATGCCGCGCGACCCGATGGGCCAGCTGCTGCGTACGCTGAATGAGGAACTGGTCGCGGTGGATGACCGCACCTTCCGCTGGCGCCTGAAGGCGCCCTTCACCAAGATGCAGATGGCCCTTGGCAAGAACGCCACGCCGATGGCCTTCATCATGCCGGAGCGGATCGCCAAGACCGATCCCTTCACGCAGATCAACGAATATGTCGGCTCCGGTCCGTTCCGTTTCGTGCGGGATGAATGGGTGCCCGGTGCGAAGGCGGTCTTCGCGAAGTTCGACGGCTACGTGCCGCGCGACGAACCCAATAGCTGGCTGGCCGGCGGCAAGCGCGCGCTGGTCGATCGTGTCGAGTGGACGATCATGCCGGATCCCGCGACGGCATCCGCCGCGCTGCAGAATGGCGAGGTCGATTGGTGGGAGAACCCGATCACCGACCTGGTGCCGGTCCTGCGCCGCAACCGCAACATCGCCGTCGACATCGCGGATCCGCTGGGCAATATCGGTTCGTTCCGCATGAACCACCTGCATCCGCCCTTCAACAACCTGAAGGTGCGCCAGGCCGTGATGACGGCGCTGAGCCAGGATGACTACATGGGCGCCGTGGTCGGCAACGACCCGGCCCTGCGTAAGACACTGGGCGGTTTCTTCACCCCCGGCACGCCGCTCTATACCGAGGAGGGCGGCGAGATGATGAAGATGGCCAACCTCGAACGCGGCAAGCAGCTGCTGCGGGAGTCCGGCTACAACAACGAACCCGTGATTTGCATCGTCGCGCAGGACCAGCCCATCACCAAGTCGCAGGGCGACGTGACGGCGGACCTGCTGAAGCGGCTTGGCATGAACGTGGATTTCGTCGCGACCGACTGGGGCACCGTGGGCCAGCGCCGCGCCATGAAGAACCCGCCCAACCAGGGCGGCTGGTCGATGTTCCACACCTGGCACGCCGGTGCGGATGCGACCAACCCGATGATCTACAATGCCGTGCGGGCCAACGGCGACGGCGCCTGGTTCGGCTGGCCGAACGTGCCGGCGGTCGAGGCCGAGGTGCCGAATTGGCTCGCCGCGACCGACCTCGCGCAGGAACGCGCGGCGATCGGGCGGATGAACCGTGCGGCGGTCGAGAATGTCGTCTATTGCCCCACCGGCTTCTTCCTGGGTTACCAGGCTTGGCGCCGGAACGTTTCCGGCATCGTGAAGGGCCCGATCCCCTTCGCCTGGGGCGTGTCGAAAACCTGATAAACTGAACGGGTATCCGCGATCATGTTCGCTTATGTCGTCAGGCGCGTATTGGCCACCATCCCGGTGATGGCCATCGTCGCGCTGTTTGTCTTCTCATTGTTGTACATCGCGCCGGGCGACCCGGCGGCGGTGATCGCGGGTGACCAGGCCACCCCGGATGATGTCGAGCGCATCCGCGCCAGCCTTGGCCTCGACCGCCCCTATCTGGTGCGGTTCGGGGCCTGGGTCTGGGACATCGCGCGGGGTGACCTCGGGGTCTCCATCTTCACCAACCTGCCGGTCTCGCTGATGATCAAGCAGCGCATCGAACCGACACTGTCGCTGATGGTCGTCACGCTCATCCTCGCGGTGTCGATCGCCGTGCCGATGGGCGTGGTGGCGGCCTGGAAGGTCGGTACCTTCGTCGACAAGTTCGTCATGGGCTTCGCGGTGCTGGGCTTTTCGGTGCCGGTCTTCGTGGTGGGTTATTTGCTCGCTTACATCTTCGCGCTGGAACTCGATTGGCTGCCGGTGCAGGGGTACACCTCCTTCACCCAGGGCTTCGGGCCATGGATCCAGAACCTGATCCTGCCGGCGGTGGCGCTCGGGTCGGTCTATATCGCGCTGATCGCGCGCATCACCCGCGCGACCATGCTCGAAGTGCTGCAGCAGGACTACATCCGCACCGCGCGCGCCAAGGGCGCGGGGCAGCGGTCCATCCTGTTCCTGCACGCGCTGAAGAACGCGGCGGTGCCGATCGTCACCGTCATCGGCATCGGCATCGCGCTGCTGATCGGCGGCGCCGTGGTCACCGAAAGCGTCTTCGCCATTCCCGGCCTGGGGCGCCTGACCGTCGATGCGATCCTGCGGCGCGACTACCCCGTCATCCAGGGCGTCGTGCTGCTGTTCTCCTTCGTCTATGTGCTGGTCAATCTTGTGATCGACCTCCTCTACACCCTGTTTGACCCGAGGATCCGGTACTGATGGCCTCCGCTTCCGTCCTCAGCGCGGGCGACATCACGGCGGCGAATGTCGCCGTCGCCGCGCCGCTGCCCGACATCATGCCACCCGTGAAGGCCCGCAAGGGCTTCTGGGGGTTCCTGTATCGCAACCCATCCATCGCCGTCGGCGGCTTCATCGTGCTCACGATGGTGCTGATGGCGATCTTCGCGCCGCTGCTGACCTATGCGGACCCGACCTCGCTCGCCCCGGCACGCCGGACGCGCGAACCATCGGCGCAATACTGGTTCGGCACCGACATGCTGGGCCGCGATGTCTATTCGCGCGTCATCTATGGTGCGCGGGTGTCGCTCATCGTCGGCTTCTCGGTCGCCATCTGCGCCTCGATCGCGGGGCTGACCATCGGGCTGATCTCCGGCTTCGTGCGCTGGACCGACAGCATCATCATGCGGATCATGGACGGCATGATGTCGATCCCGTCGATCCTGCTCGCCATCGCGCTGATGGCGCTGACGCGGGGTTCGGTGGGCAACGTCATCCTGGCGATCACAGTGGCGGAAATCCCGCGCGTGTCGCGGCTGGTGCGCGGCGTGGTGCTGTCCCTGCGTGAACAGCCCTATGTCGATGCGGCGGTCGCGGCCGGGACACGGACGCCGGTGATCATCTGGCGGCACATCCTGCCCAACACCATCGCGCCGATGACGGTGCAGGCGACCTATGTCTGCGCATCCGCGATGATCGTGGAATCGATCCTGTCCTTCATCGGGGCCGGCACGCCGCCGATCATCCCGTCCTGGGGCAACATCATGGCCGAAGGCCGCGCCCTGTGGCAGGTGAAGCCATACATCGTGTTCTTCCCCGCATTGTTCCTGTCGGTCACCGTGCTGGCCGTGAACCTGCTCGGCGACGGTCTGCGTGACGCGCTCGACCCGCGCATGGCGAAAAGGATCTGACGCCATGGCGTTGCTCGAAGTCGAAAACCTGCAAACCCATTTCCGTGCGCAGGACGGCATCAACCGTGCCGTCGATGGGTTGAACTTCCACGTCAATGAACGTGAAACGGTGGCCATCGTCGGTGAATCCGGCTGCGGCAAGTCGGTCACCGCCATGTCGATCCTGCGTCTGATTCCCGAGCCGCCGGGCAAGATCGCGGGTGCCATCCGTTTCAACGGGCGCGACCTGCTGAAGCTGTCGGACCGCGAGATGCGCGCGATCCGCGGCAATGAGATCAGCATGATCTTCCAGGAGCCGATGACCTCGCTGAACCCGGTGCTGTCCGTGGGCAAGCAGATCGGCGAGACGCTGCGCCTGCATCAGGGCCTGTCAGCCCAGCAGGCCGAAGACCGCGCGATCGAGATGCTGAAGCTGGTCGGCATCCCCGAACCCGAACGGCGCGTGCGCGAATACCCGCACCAGCTCTCGGGCGGCATGCGCCAGCGCGTGATGATCGCCATCGCGCTGGCCTGCAATCCGAAGCTGCTGATCGCGGACGAACCGACCACCGCGCTCGACGTGACAATCCAGGCGCAGATCCTCGATCTGATGCGCGACCTGAAGAACACGGTTGGCGCCGCCATCGTCATCATCACCCACGACCTCGGCGTCGTCGCCGAAGTCGCCGAGCGGGTGATCGTGATGTATGCCGGCCGCAAGGTGGAGGAAGCGGCGGTCGAGAAGCTGTTCCGCAATCCGCGCCATCCCTATACGCAGGGGCTGCTGGGCTCGATGCCGAAGCTGGGTTCGTCCCTGACCGGCACCGAGACACGGTTGCAGGAAATCCCGGGCCTGGTGCCCAGCCTCAAGCGCAAGCTCGATGGCTGCGTCTTCGCGTCCCGCTGCAACTACGCGACCGATCTTTGCCGCACCGTCGTCCCCGGGCTCGAGGAAAAGGCCGAGGGCCACATCGCCGCCTGCCACTACGCCATCAAGGAGGCGGTCGCCGCATGAGCACCCCGATCCTCGAGGTCCATGACCTCAAGAAACACTTCCCGATCAAGGGCGGCTTCTTCGGCGGCACCACCGGGTACGTCTATGCCGTGGATGGGGTCTCCTTCTCGATCAACAAGGGCGAGACGCTGTCGCTGGTGGGCGAATCCGGCTGCGGAAAGTCGACCGTCGGCAAGGCCATCCTGAAACTGTTCCCGATCACCGGCGGGCAGGTGGTGCTGGACGGCAACCGCATCGACGACATGCCATCGGGCACACTGCGCCCGATGCGCCGGCGCATGCAGGTGGTCTTCCAGGACCCGTTCAGCAGCCTCAATCCCCGCATGCGGGTGCGCGACATCCTGGCCGAACCGATCCGCAATTTCGGACTGGCCAGCAGCAGCGCGGACCTGGAAAAGCGCGTGGGCGACCTGATGGACCGCGTGCGCCTGCCGCGCGATGCGGTGGGCCGTTGGCCACATGAATTCTCCGGCGGCCAGCGCCAGCGCATCTGCATCGCCCGCGCGCTCGCGGCCGATCCGGACCTGATCATCTGCGATGAGGCCGTCTCCGCGCTCGACGTGTCGGTGAAGGCGCAGATCGTGAACCTGCTGCAGGACCTGCAGAAGGAACTGGGCCTGGCGATGCTGTTCATCAGCCATGACCTCGCGATCGTCGAGCACATGACCCACCGCGTCGCGGTGATGTACCTGGGCAAGATCGTCGAGGTCGCGCCCAAGCGCGCGCTGTTCGCCGCCCCCAAGCACCCCTACACCGAGGCGCTGCTCTCGGCGGTGCCGGTGCCCGAACCTGGGGCGGCGCGCGAACGCATCATCCTCAAGGGCGATGTGCCCTCGCCGATCAATCCACCGAAGGGTTGCCGCTTCCACACGCGCTGCCCCTACGCCTTCGACCGCTGCCGCCAGGATGAACCCATCCTGCGGGAGACGGAGGGCGGGCATTGGTCCGCCTGCCACCTGCATGACCTGCCGGCGGCGCAGAACCCGCTGTCGGGCGCGCGCGGGGCGGCGGTCATCGCGCATCACTGACCCGCCGTCGCAGACCGCGCCCGGCGATGCTCGGGCGCGGTGCAACGGTGAGATATTGCGATCCATTCGCATCAAGCGCGATGCCGCGCCGCGGCATCCTCCGCGACGCTTGACGAGGCATGCTCGCCAGCGCGAGGGTTGCCCCCGAACCGCCGGGGACCACATCCCCGGATACCCAACGCACGACTGAGGGAGACACACGATGCCGCAGGTCACGCTGACCGTGAACGGCCAGGCCCACACGGCGGAGGTGGAGGGACGCACCCTCCTGGTGGAGCTCCTGCGGGAGACGCTGCGCCTCACCGGCACGCATGTGGGCTGCGACACCAGCCAGTGCGGCGCCTGCGTCGTGCACATCAATGGTGAGAGCGTGAAGTCCTGCACCACCCTCGCCGTGATGGCCAATGGCGCGGATGTCACGACGATCGAAGGCCTCGCGAAGGCCGACGGCACGCTGCATGCGATGCAGGAAGCCTTCCGCGAATACCACGCGCTGCAATGCGGCTTCTGCACGCCGGGCATGGTGATGTCGGCGATCGACTTGGTGCAGAAGCACCCCGATGGGCTGACCGAACAGCAGATCCGTGAAGGCCTGGAAGGCAATCTGTGCCGCTGCACGGGCTACCACAACATCGTCAAGGCGATCGCCGCCGCGGCCGATGTGATGCATGGCAAGCGCAGCGAGATCGCGCGCGCCGCGCAGTAAGGTCTTGCCGACGGGCGTGCCAAGGCGCCCGCAACGAACCGACCGGCAAAGACCGGCACGACAACGCCCATAGGGAGGCGACGGCACATGAACGTGGCAGCACCGTTCGAAGGCATCGGCGCGAGCGTCCGCAGGAAGGAGGATTACCGCTTCCTCCAGGGCCGCGGCGCCTATACCGACGATTTCAACCGCCAGGGACAGTTGCACGCCTGGATCCTGCGCAGTCCCCACGCCCATGCGCGGATCAGGTCGGTGGACACCACCGCCGCGGCCGGCATGCCCGGGGTCGTCGCGGTGTTCACCGGCGCGGACATGGCGCGCGACAATATCGGCGGGCTGCCCTGCGGCTGGCAGATCCACAACAAGGACGGCTCGCCGATGGCCGAGCCGCCGCACCCCGTCATCGCGCATGACAAGGTGCGCCATGTCGGGGACCAGGTGGCGGTCGCCATCGCCGCGACGCGGGAACAGGCGCGCGACGCGGCGGAAGCGATCGTCGTGGATTACGACGTGCTACCCGCCGCAGCGACCATCGACGCCGCCGTGAAGCCCGGTGCGCCCGCGGTGCATGACGATGTGGCGGGGAACCTCTGCTACGACTGGCACATCGGCGACAAGGCGGTGATGGAAGCCGCCTTCGCTCAGGCGGCCAAGGTCGTATCGCTGGACCTGGTGAACAACCGTCTGATCCCGAATGCGATGGAACCGCGGGCGGCGATGGGCGAGTTCGACCGCACCAGCGGCGACTACACGCTGCACACCACCAGCCAGAACCCGCATGTCATCCGGTTGTTGATGGGTGCCAACGTCCTGCACATCCCGGAATCGAAGCTGCGCGTCGTGGCACCCGATGTCGGCGGCGGATTCGGGTCGAAAATCTATCACTATGCCGAGGAAGCCATCGTCACCTGGGCGGCCGGCAAACTCGGCAAGCCCGTGAAATGGGTGGCGGACCGCACCGAATCCTTCATGTCCGACGCGCATGGGCGCGACCATGTGTCGAACGCGCAGCTGGCGCTGGATGCGAACGGCAAGATCCTCGCGCTGAAGGTCCACACCTACGCGAATATGGGCGCCTACCTGTCCACCTTCGCGCCCTGCGTGCCGACCTATCTGTACGCGACGCTGCTGGCCGGCACCTACAGCACGCCGGTGATCTACTGTGAGGTGAAGGCCATCTTCACCAATACCGTGCCGGTCGATGCCTATCGCGGCGCGGGGCGACCGGAGGCGACCTTCCTGCTGGAACGCCTGATGGATGTCGCGGCGCAGGAGACCGGCATTGACCGCGTCGAACTCCGCCGCCGCAATTTCATCCCCAACGACGCCTTTCCGTACCAGACGCCGGTCGCGCTCCAATACGATTCCGGCAACTACACCGCGACACTCGATCAGGCGCTGGTGGCAGCCGACTGGGCGGGGTTCGAGGCGCGGCGCGCGGAAGCGGCCGGGCGCGGGAAACTACGCGGCATCGGCTGTTCAACCTATGTCGAGGCTTGCGGCATCGCGCCTTCGGCCGTGGTGGGTTCGCTGGGCGCGCGGGCGGGGCTGTATGAAGTCGGCACCATCCGCGTCCACCCGACCGGGTCCGTCACCGTGCTGACCGGCTCCCACAGCCACGGGCAGGGGCATGAGACGACCTTCGCCCAGCTGGTGGCCGACAAGCTCGGCGTGCCCACCGCGCAGGTGGACATCGTGCATGGGGACACCGCCAAGGTGCCCTTCGGCATGGGCACCTATGGTTCGCGGTCACTCGCGGTCGGTGGCTCGGCGATGATGAAGGCGATGGACAAGATCATCGCCAAGGGCAAGCGCATCGCCGCCCATCTGATGGAAGCCTCGGTCGATGACATCGAATTCGAGCGTGGCACCTTCCGCGTTGCCGGCACCGACAGGACCAAGGCGCTGGTCGATATCTCGGTCGCCGCCTATGTCCCGCACAACTACCCGATCGACGAGATCGAGCCGGGGCTGGAGGAGACCGCCTTTTACGACCCCAAGAACTTCACCTATCCCGGCGGCTGCCACATCGCCGAGGTCGAGATCTGCCAGGAAACCGGCAAGGTCAGCATGGTGAACTTCACCGCGGTCGACGATGTGGGCCGCGTCATCAACCCGATGATCGTGGAAGGCCAGGTCCAGGGCGGCATCGCCCAGGGCATCGGCCAGGCGTTGCTGGAAACCTGCGTGTATGACGCCGATGGCCAACTGCTGTCGGGGTCGATGATGGACTACACCATGCCGCGCGCGGACGACCTCGCGCCGATCTCGGTGGCCACCCACACCACGCTGTGCACGCACAACCCGCTCGGCGTGAAGGGCTGTGGGGAGGTCGGCGCGATCGGTTCCCCGCCCGCCGTGATCAACGCGGTGGTCGATGCGTTGCGAGACTTCAACGTCCGCACCCTGGACATGCCGGCAACTCCGGCCAAGATGTGGCAGATCATCAATGGCGGCCGCCGGCAGGCGGCGGAATAGGGCACCCGCCGTCCGATCGCAGTACGCGCCGCACCGGGCGCGGAGGCGTGAATCGGTCGGCTCGCGACGCAAGGAGCACACGAGATGTACGATTTCGCCTACCACAAGCCGACCTCCGTCGCCGACGCGGTGAAGCTGCTGGCCGACCCGGATGCCAAGGCGGTATCCGGTGGCCACACGCTGCTGCCCGCGCTCAAGCACCGGCTGAACAAGCCGACCGCGCTGGTCGATCTGTCCGGCATCGCGGAAATGACCGGCATCAAGCGCGTCGGCAACGCCATCGTCATCGGCGCGCTGACCCGCCATGCCGAAGTCGCCAACAGCGCCGAGGTGAAGGCGGCGATCCCGGCGCTGGCCTACATGGCGTCCCATATCGGCGACCTGCAGGTGCGCAACCGCGGCACCATCGGCGGTTCGGTCGCCAACAACGACCCCGCGGCCGATTATCCGTCCGCCGTCGTCGCGCTCGGCGCCACCATCCACACCTCCAAGCGCAAGATCGCGGCCGATGATTTCTTCCTCGGCATGTTCACCACGGCGCTGGAAGCCGATGAGATCCTGACGGCCGTCGAATTCCCGATCGTGGACAAGGCCGGCTACGCCAAGATGCGCAACCCGGCCAGCCGCTATGTCATGGCCGGTGTCTTCGTGGCGAAGGCCGGCGGCACGGTGCGGGTCGCCGTGGTCGGCGCCGCGCCCTGCGTGTTCCGCCAGGCGGAGATGGAAGCCGCACTTACATCCAACTGGTCGGCGGATGCCGTCGCCGGCATCAAGCAGGATGCCGATGGCCTGAACGGCGACATCCACGGCAGCGCCGAATACCGCGCGCATCTGGTCGGCGTGATGGCCAAGCGGGCGATCGTCGCCGCGGGCTGAACCACCGGGCATGGCAAGGCAGGGCCGGGCGGCGTCGCCCGGCCCTTTTGCGTTCCACCGCGGCGCGCGGCATGCTGGCCCGACCAACCGGGAGGCGCATACCGTGGAGATCGACAACCCCGAGGTGATCGCCGAGGCCCGCGCGGTCTTCGATCGCTACGAGACCGCCATCGCCAACAACGATACGTCGGTCCTCGATGCATCGTTCTGGCCGGACCCGCGCACCGTGCGCTTCGGCGTCACCGAAATCCTGTACGGCATCGACGCCATCCGCGCCTTCCGCGCCACGGTGAAGACCTATGCCCCGCGCATCCAGAAGCGCATCCACATCACATCCTTCGGCCGCGACTTCGCCTGCACGCATCTGGAATATGAACGCGTCGGCACCGGGCTGGTCGGCCGCGAGACCAAGATCATGGCGCGCCTGCCCGACCATGGCTGGCGCGTCGTCTCCGCGCATGTCTCGCTGCTCGCGGGGCATGATCCCGGCCGCACACAGAAGGGGTGAACGCCATGGGCCAGGCGGTGGAATGCTTCTACACGCTCTCCTCCCCGTGGATGTACCTCGGTGGGCCGCAGCTGACCGACATCGTCCGCCGCCATGGCGCGACGCTGCTGCTTCGGCCCTATGATTTCCGGCTGGTGATCAAGCATACCGGCGGCATCCCGCTGCGCACCCGGCCCGAACCGCGGCAGGATTATCACGCGCTGGAACTCGACCGCTGGTCGCGCCACCTGAACATCCCGTTGAAACTGAAGCCCAAGCACTACCCGCCCTCGGACCAGCGCCAGGCCGGGCGCATGGTGATGGCGGCGCAGGCGCGCGGGCTGGATGCGATGGCGCTGTCCCAGGCGATGCTGCGCGCCCTGTGGGTGGAAGACCGCGACATCGCCGACCCCCGCGTGCGCGTCGCCATCGCCGAGGAGGAAGGCCTGCCCGGCGAGGCGCTCCACCGTGAGGAGGAAAGCCAGTCCATCGACGCCGAATGGGACCGCAACAATCAGGAAGCGGTGAGCCGCGGCGTCTATGGCGCGCCCACTTTTTTCTGCGGCGACCTCTGGCTGTGGGGGCAGGACCGGCTGTTCTTCCTGGACAAGCACCTGGCCGGGGAACAGGTCCAGTCCGGGCCTTCCGCCAAGATCGCGAAAACCCGAGCGGCATGAGCGCGTCCGCCGACAGCCAGCCCCAGGCCCGGCCGCGCCACGTCGCCATCATCGGTGCCGGCATCGTCGGTGCCTGCTCGGCGGTCGAAGCCCTGCGCTACGGCCACCGCGTCACCATCATCGACCCAGCCGAACCGGGCGGGGAACAATCCGCCTCCTATGGCAATGGCTGCTGGCTCAGCCCCATGTCGGTGATCCCGCCGGCCTTCCCGGGGCTGTGGAAGAAGGTGCCGAAATTCCTGATGGACCCGCTGGGCCCGCTGGCGATCCGTTGGTCCTACCTGCCGCGCGTGGCACCTTGGCTGATGCGCTACCTGCGCGCCGGCTGGACGTGGGACGCGGTGGAAGAAGCGGCGCGCGCCCTGCGCCCGCTGGTGGTCGATGCCCCCGCGCTGCACCAGCGGCTGGCGGATGAGGCCGGCGTCGGCCATCTGATCGAACGACGCGGCCTGATCTACGTCTATCCGTCCCGCGCCGCATTCGAGGCCGAGGCGAATGCCTGGGACATCCGCCACAAGGTGGGCGTGCGCTGGCTGGAACTCGATGCCGATGAATTGCGCCAGCGTGAGCCGGAACTCGACCGCCGCTACACCCTCGGCGTGATGGTCGAGGAAGGCGGGCATTGCACCGACCCGGGCGCCTATACCGCCGCGCTGGTTGCCCATGCGGTGGGGCAGGGGGCGCGGTTGGCGCGGGCGCGCGCCACAGGCTTCGTGATCGACAGGGGCCGTCTGACGGCGGTGCAGACCGACCAGGGTCCGATCGAAGTCGATGCCGCGGTGATCGCCGCCGGCGCGCATGCCAAGCCGCTCGCCGCCGCCGCGGGGGACCATGTGCCGCTGGAGACCGAGCGCGGCTATCACGCGGAACTGTCGGACCCCGAAGTCTCCCCGCGCCATGGGCTGATGCCGTCGGACGGTAAGATGTCGGTGATGCGGACGCGCGGCGGCCTGCGCTGCGCCGGCCAGGTGGAGATCGCCGGGCTCGATGCCGCGCCGAACTGGAAGCGCGCCGAGATCCTGCGCGATCACCTGCTGCGCTGCTTTCCCGGCCTGCCGCGCGACCTGCCGGCCGAACGGGTGAAGGTCTGGATGGGCCATCGCCCGTCCATGCCGGATGGCAAGCCCTGCCTTGGATTCGCCCGCGCCACCCCGGACATCGTCCACGCCTTCGGGCATGGTCATACCGGCCTTGTCGCGGCGGCGCGGACCGGCCGGGTGGTCGCGGACCTGCTGGCCGGGCAGGAAGCTGAAATCCCGATTTCGCCGTTCGATCCCCGCCGATTCGCCTGAATCGGGCGTTGCGAATTTCGCTCGCTTTCGCTTGTCCGGGGTGCCATCCTGACATGTAGCGCCCCTGCATCCCGCAGGGTCGCCTGAATTTGTGGACCTGCAGGAACGTGTCTGAATACGACAACCAGGGTGGCACCGGCCCGATCGAGGCCGAGGTGAAATGGTACAACAGCCGCAAGGGCTTCGGCTTCGTGCTTGGACCCGATGGCAACGACGTCTTCTTCCATGCCTCGGCCCTGACCGAGGCCGGGATCGAGCCGCCCGACACCGGTGACAAGCTGGTCTGCGAGATCGGCTCCGACCGGCAGGGCCGCCGTCTCGTCACCCGCATCGTCGAACTGAAGCGTGGCGAGGGCGGTGGTGCCGCCGGCGCCGGCGCGCGTCCGCCGCGGCGTGACTTCGGTGGCGGCGGTGGCTTCGGCGACCGTCCCCCGCGCCGCGACTTCGGTGGCCCGCCCGGTGGCGGCGGTGGCTTCGGCGACCGCCCCCCGCGCCGTGACTTCGGTGGCGGCGGTGGCTTCGGCGACCGTCCCCCGCGCCGTGATTTCGGTGGTGGCGGTGGCTTCGGTGGCGGTGGTGGCTTCGGCGACCGTCCGCCGCGCCGTGACTTCGGTGGCCCGCCCGGTGGCGGTGGTGGCTTCGGCGACCGCGCGCCGCGCGCCTTCGGTGACCGTCCGCCGCCGCGCCGTGACTTCGGTGGTCGTGACGAAGGTGGTCCGACCTACGACGTCAACGGCACGGTCAAGTGGTTCGACCAGGTCCGTGGCTTTGGCTTCGTGACGCCCGAGGATGGTGGTCAGGACGTGTTCCTGCATTCCTCCGTCCTCCAGCGCGCCGGCAAGCAGGACGTCCAGCAGGGCGAAAAGGTCAACCTGGAAGTGCGTGACGGCCAGCGTGGCCGCCAAGCCGTGAACATGAAGGAATAGCCTTCGCGGCTGTTCCGAAAGGCCCCGTCGCCGCAAGGCACGGGGCCTTTTCTTTGCCCGACGGCCCGATTTGGCCTGCCCACGCACCGGAATGGATGGAGTCGGGTCGCCGCGCGCCGTGGTCGGCGGGCGCACAGCGCGACCGCGCCCAGACCAACCTTCATCAACGGCGCGCCATGACGGGGCGCGGAGGCAAGGGGCGCGGATGCTGCCAGTCCGCCGTTGAAAATCGAATCCAAACAGCCCGAGGCCCTGCCTCGGGCCGCGAGCGCACAGCGCGACCGCGCCCAGACCAACCTCCATCCCCGGCGCGCCATGACGGGGCGCGGAGGCTGGAGCGTGATGGCCGTAGGTGCGAACGCACCGAAGGTCTGAATCACACGATAAAACAAAGGTTTAGAGCGTGATCGGTGTACGAATGTAGACCGATCACGTTCTAGCGCCGCGGATGCGGCCCGCCCGCCGTTTGAGGGCAAAAAAGACTCGCCGCGGTTAGCGATCCGTTCACATGTCAGCGCCACAGTGGGGCCGCGGCGGGAATATCCCGTCACTGTGAAGGGAAGATCCCGATGAGCCTCAATTCGGTGAATACGAACGTCGGCGCCATGGTGGCGCTGCAGTCGCTGAATCGCACGAATGAGGCGCTGAACACCACGCAGAAGCGCGTCTCGACCGGCTTTCGCGTCTCGGATGCGAAGGATGACGGCGCGGCCTTTGCCGTCGCCCAGTCGGTGCGCGCCGATGTCGCCGGCCTGACGGCGGCCAATGAACAACTGGGTGGCGTGAAGGGCGTGCTCGATACCGCGCTCGCCGGCCTCACCAAGGTCTCCGACACCATGACCAAGGTGCGGGAGACCCTGGTCCGCCTGGCCGATGACACTCTGAACACCGACCAGCGCGCGCAGTACAACGCCCAGTACGAAGCGCTGCGCACGCAGGTCCAGAACTTCATCCAGGATGCGACCTACAATGGCCGCACGCTGCTCGACACCAATGCCGCCAATGGCGGCGGTGACATCACCACCACCCGCAATGAATCGGGCACCACCTACACTCTGACCGCCGCCGATGGCGCCGGTACGATGATCGTGGCCGCCGCCCCGGCCGATGCCGCCACGGCGCAGGCGGCGCTGGGTTCGGGCGGTGACTGGGCCACGGTGAACACGCAGATCGCCGATGCGTTGAACCGCTTCGGGTCCGACAGCCGCTATGTCGATGCCCAGGTCGGCTACAACCGCGACAAGCTCGATGCGCTCGAAGGCGGCCTGGGCGCGCTGATCGATGCGGATCTCGCCAAGGAATCAGCGCGGTTGCAGGCCCTGCAAATTCGCCAGCAGCTCGGCACCCAGTCGCTGTCCATCGCCAACCAGGCGCCGCAATCGCTGCTCAGCCTGTTCCAGGGCTGATCGCGCGCGGCCCTTCGGCCGCCGGACCGCTGGCACGGCGGCTGGTCGCCGCCCGACGCCATGCATCGAACCGGAGCGTCCCTCGCTGCTGTCAGCCGTAGCGACGCGGCCGCAGCCCGGCGTGCAGATAGGCGCCGAGCGACACCACGTCATGCACCGGAATCCCCAGCGCCGCCTGCAACGCCGCCGCGTATGGCGGCATGTTGGTGCATTCCAGCACGATGGCACCGACCTCCGGATGCGCCGCGACCAACGCGCGACCGGCATCGAGCATGTCCTGTTCCGCCGCCACCGCATCCAGCTCCGCCTTGTCCTGGCGCACCAGCACCCGGAACAGCTCCCGCCCGCCCTCCACGCCGATCACCGGCGTGTCGGGCGCCATCCCGGCCGCGGCGAAATGCGCCGGCGTCAGCGATGGCCGGCTGGCGGTGATCACGCCGACGCGCTGGCCCGGCGGCAACAGCGCCTCGACCCAGGGCACCTGCAACAACGATGACGTGGCGACCGGCACGCCGACCGCCGCCGCGATCTCCTTCTGGAAGATGCACAGGAAGCCGCAGCTGGTGGTGATCGCCTCCGCGCCCAGGGCCACCAAGCCCCGCGCCGCGGCGATGAAGTCGGGCAGCAGGCCGCGCGCGCCTTGCAGCACCACCCGTTCAGGGGTGGCACCCTCCACCACACGGTACAGCACCGGGAAGGGCCAGGTCAGGCCATTGCCGATATCGCCCGGAATGCGCGGGAACCGCGTCTCCAGCATGATGATGCCGAGCGGCGCGCCCTGAACGGGCTTCCCGCCACGCGCGATCCGCGCGAGGCTTGGGACAGGGGAGGAGACGTTCATGGCCGGGCAGGCTAGAGCCGTTCGAACGCGCGTGGAACTGCCGCGGCCGTGTTTGAACGCACGCCACCTGCGACACCGCTCCCGCGGGATCGACTCTGGCGCCGTCGCGCCTGGCCACAGATCCACACGTCAACCACAGGAGACCGGGACCATGTTGCGTCGTACGCTTTTCGCCGCGGCCCTCGCCGCCACCACAGCCCTGCCGGCGGTCGCGCAGGATGCCCCCTGGCCGAACCGCCCCATCACCATCATGGGCGGCTTCCCCAACAGCGCGGGCACCGACATCTATGCCCGCCGCCTGGCCGAGCCGCTGACCCGCGCCCTCGGCGTGCCCGTGGTGGTGGACAACCGCACCGGCGCGGGCGGCAATATCGCGTCCGAATACGTCGCGCGGCAGCCCGCCGATGGCTACACCTTCCTGATCGGCACCGCCGGCACCCATGCGATCAATGCCGCGCTGTACCGGCGCCTGCCCTTCGACGTGATCCGCGATTTCACGCCCGTGGTGCTGCTCGGCGACGTGCCGAACGTGATGATCGTCAGCCCTGAGAAGCGCCCCAACCTGCGCAGCTGCCAGGACGTGCTGGCGGCGGCGCGGGCACGGCCGCAGGCGGTCACCTATGCCTCAACCGGCAATGGCGCCTCGACGCATCTGGCCGGGGCGCAGTTCGGCACCGCGGCGCAGCTCGACATGCTGCACGTGCCCTATCGCGGCCAGCCGGGTGCCATGACCTCGCTGCTCGCCGGGGAGACCGACCTGTTCTTCAACCAGACCGGCGCCGCGATGGGCGCGATCCGGCAGGGCCAAGTGCGGCCCATCGTGGTGATGACGCGCGAACGACTGGCCGCGCTGCCGGATGTGCCCACCGTGTCGGAGGCCTGCGGCCTGGCCCCGATGGATACCTCCACGTGGTACGGGCTGCTCGCGCCCGCCAACCTGCCGGCGCCGATCGTCACGCGCATGAATGCCGAGGTGAACCGAATCATCTCGACACCCGAATTCCGTGAATGGCTGATCCAGAACCAGGCGATCACCCCGCCGGCCGCGCCGAACAGCCCGGAACAGTTTCGCCAGACGCTGGCCGCCGATGTGGCCCGTTGGGCCGAGGTGGTGCGGGTTTCGGGCGCGACGGTGGATTGAGCGCAGCGCCGGTCGGATCCGCTCTGCCCGTCCTGGATAGGACGGGCTGCACCGCCACTGGCGCCGGCGTCTGACCGATGGCGGCCATGCGTCGGCCGCCCTCGGTTCGGTGCGTGCAGCCACGCTAGAAACGGCACCATGCTTCGCACCGAACCCGATCCTGAGGGACGCTGGCAGACCGTGCGGACCGTCGCGCGGCGCTGGCTGCGGGCGGAGGCGAGCGAGACGCAACTCGGCCTCACCCTGACCTTCGTCGCCGGCGCCATCAATGCCGGCGGCTTCATGATCGTCGGCCAGTACACCTCCCACATGTCGGGCATCGTCTCGGCCATGGCCGACCATGCGGCCCTCGCGATGGGCCAGGTGGTGCTGGCGGGGCTGCTGGCGCTGCTGTCCTTCATGGCCGGCGCGGCGCATTCCGCCTGGCTGATCAATCTCGGCAAACGGCTTGGCTGGCGCAGCCGCTACGCCCTGCCGCTGCTGGTCGAGGCCGGGCTGCTGCTGGCCTTCGGCATCATGGGGGCGGTGTTGCCCACCGAGCGTGTCGCGATCCCGCTTGTGCCGCTGCTGTGCTTCCTGATGGGCGTGCAGAATGCCTGCATCACGAAGATCTCTGGCGCGCGGATGCGCACCACCCATGTCACCGGCATCGTCACCGACCTCGGCATCGAGATCGGCAAGCTCACCTACTGGAACGCCGATAAGCGGGGCGACATGCCGAAGGTCTTCGCCGATCGTGCCAGGATAAGGCTGCTGGCCGGACTGCTCGCGAGCTTCGCGGTGGGCGGCGTGATCGGGGCGATGACCTTCGGCAGGATAGGCCTTGCCGCCTGCCTGCCGCTCGCGGTGGTGCTGCTGATGCTGGCCAACGCCGTGATTCCGGCGGCGCCGGACTGACCACGCCGCCTCACGTCGCGACCAGCCGCTGCCCGTCCACCCGCAACCCGCGGTCATGGAACTGCGCCACCGCCGGCCGATGCGCGATCGACACCAGCGCCGTGCCCGGCAGCCTTTCCTTCAGCCGCGCATACAACCGTTCCTCCGCCCCGGGATCGAGGCTCGCCGTGGCTTCATCGAGGAACAGCCAATCCGGCTTCAGCAGCAGCGCGCGCGCCAGGGCCAGCCGCTGCTGTTCCCCGCCCGAAAGCCGCTTGTCCCAGGCATCGGCGTCATGCAGGCGCGGGACCAGGTGGCCAAGCTCGGCCGCCTCCAGCGCTTCGGTCACCTGCGCATCGGTGAAGCCGGCCTCATCCTCCGGATAGCAGACTGCCCGCTTGAGGCTGCCGAGCGGAATATAGGGCCGCTGCGGCAGGAACAGCGCCCGCCCGCTGCCGGGCAGCGACACGCGCCCGGACCCGAACGGCCAGATGCCGGCGATCGCCCGGAACAGCGTCGATTTGCCCGACCCCGAGGCGCCGGTGATCACCACGGAATCCCCTGCTGCGATGCTGGCCTCGGCGCCGTTCACCAGCACGCGGCCATCCGGCAGGGCAAGCGTCACGCCGTCGATCACCAGCCCCGGCTGGGTGCCCTTGGTGGCGACCGGCCCGGTGCCGGCGGTGCGCGCGGTGGCGACCGCCCGGGTGAAGCCGGTCAGCCGTTCCACCGTCGCGCGCCATTCGGTCAGCACGGAATAATTCTCGACGAACCAGGACAGCGATTCCTGCACCTGGTTGAACGCGCTCGAGGTCTGGATCAGACCGCCCAACGGAATCCGCCCGGCGAAATAGGCCGGCGCGGCGACGACGATGGGGAAGATGCTCGCCACCTGCTGGTAGCCGACGGTGAACAGCGTCAGCCGCTTGGTCGCGGTCATGATGGACCACCAGTTTTCCATCAATGCGCGGAAGCGTGTGGTCAGGCCACGCTTCTCATCCGTCTCGCCGCCATGCAGCGCGATGCCTTCGACATTCTCGCGGAAGCGCACCAGGGCGTAGCGGAAATCGGCCTCGACCTTCTGCTGGTTGAAGTTCAGCCGGATCAGCGGCCGCCCGATCAGATGCGCCAGCCAAGTGCCGATCACCGCATAGATCAGCGCGACCCAGACCATGTAGCCGGGGATAGTGATGCCGAAGATGGTCATCGGCCCCGACAGCGACCACAACACCACGATGAAGGATGCGAGCGTGACCACCGAGCGCATCAGCCCCAGCCCCAGGCCGAGCGTCTGCGCGACGAACATCCGCGCATCCTCGGCGATGCGCTGGTCGGGGTTGTCGGTCTCCGGGTCGGTCAGTGCCATGCGGTAATAGGCACGGCCCTCCAGCCACTGCGTCAGATAGATCTCGGTCAGCCAGCGGCGCCAGCGGATCTCCAGCGCCTGGCGCAGATACAGCGCATAGACCGCGATCAGGATGTACAGCGCCGCGACCAGGGTGAAGGAGGGCAGGAAGCCGCCATCCTCGGATTCGTGCCAGGTGAACAGCAACGCCGTAAAGGCCGCGGCGTCCTTCGCCTCCAGCGCATTGTAGAAGGCACGCTGCCAATAGGTCAGCACCACCGTCATGCCGACCAGCGACAGGTTCAGCGCGATGACGGCGGCAAGCAGGCCGCGTGCCTTCCAGCGATCCTCGCTGGACCAATAGGGGCGCGTCAGCGCCCAGGCGTCGCGCAGGAACGGGCTGAAGGCACGCATCCAGAACTCTCCTTCAGCCGCGACGCAGCCGATCCTCGAACGCCGCCAGCCACGCCATCACGCGCGCCCGGTTCACCCCGAAATCCGAGTGGCCGAGCAGGCTGCACGAATACAGCCACAGCCCCGTCCCGCCATCGATGGGGGCGACCTCGGCCACCACGATGTCGGGGTAGTTCATCAAGCGCGACCGCACCACCCACTGCGCCTGGAAGCGGTCCGCATAGGCCACGAGGGGATAGGTGCGCGGCTGCGCCCCGGCCACGGCGCGGATGGCATCGAAGGCGGCCTGCGGCGTCACGGGGAAGGGGTCGTGGTGCAGGTGCCCGCGGCCGGGCGCGGTGGTCGGTGTCAGCAGGCAGGTGTTGGGCGATGTCGGCAGCACAAGGGTCGCGAAATCGACCGGCTGTGGCGCCGGCACGCCACTGGCCCCGCGCGAGAATATCAGCCCGATCATGCCCGCGCCCTCAGCCGGATGACGCCACGAATCTCCGCCTCGGGGTCGGCGGGCTTGCCCTTGCGTAGGATGTCGATGCTGCCTTCGCGGGCAAGCAGCGTCGCCTCGCGACGGATGCGGGTCAGCAGCGACTGCCAGTTCTCGCTCGTCACCGATCGAGCGACGTCCTCGGGCGTGAAGGATTTTTCCGGGCCATGCGTGGCGGCCTGGGCGAGGATGGCCTCGCGGATGGCGGGTTCGGTCATGCTGCGATCCAGGTGGCGCCGGTGGTGCCATCCGCCAGCCAGGTGAAGCGCGCCCGGCGATGCCCGGCAGGGTCCAGCAACAGCCAGTCGAGACTGTCGACCCGCAGCGCCACGGCGGCGAAATGGGCGCGGCCGCCGATGGGGTCGCCGGGTGCGGCGGGTGGCGCGGGCAGGGGCGTGCCGGGCGGATCGTCGGTTGCGTAGGTCATGCGGCTCGTCTCCCGGCTGGCCGACCATGCCGCATCGGCGGCGGCATCGTCGAGGTGCAGCATCGCTCGGCCGGCGATGCGCAGTTGCATCCGCGCGGTCGGGTCATAGCCATGCAACGCGATCCGCGGATCGGCGGCCATCTGCGCCAGTTTGGCGCTGCGGCGGTCAGTGTGGATCTGCAGCCGGCGCGACGCGGGGTCGAAGGCGCGCAACACGACGGTTCGCGCTTCCGGCGCGCCATCGGTGCCGATCGTGACGAGCGTGGGGGTGCGGAACGGGCTGCGGTGGTCCGCCGCGCCGCGCAGCAGCGCATCGAATGCCGCGGCCAGCGCGGCATCAAGCGCCGCGACGGGGGTCTGGGTGATGCCGGAATTCATCCGTGCCGGTATGGCCCGATCCGGATGCGGTGCAAGCCCCGCGCGTGTCGCGTCAGACGCCGCCCGCGCCCAGCCGTCAGGCGAATTCGCGTTCCACCACCGGCCCCGGCGTGGGAATGGCGGCGATCTCCCGGATGATCTTGCGGCGCACCGCGCCGGCGAAGGAATCGTACCCCTCCGCCACCATCAGGAAGGCGGCCGGCCCGCCGATCACCTCGTCGCGGTAATACTCATCCACCGGCGGCAGGCCCGCGAGCAGCGCGGAGGGCTGCGGCGTGCGGTCGAGCACCGCCAGGCCGTTCAGCACGATGCCCTGGTCCAATGCCTCCGCCCGCGCGGCGGAAAGCGGCCGGCCGGAATTGTTCACCCCGTCGCCGGAGATATCGACGACGCGGCGCAGTCCTTCGAAGCGCTGGCCGAATTGCTTCGCGGCATGGTCGATCGCGCCGGAGATGGAGGTGTAGAGGTAGGTCTCGCGGGACGCGCCATCGATCGCGCGCGCGAAGCGTTCGGCGCTGACCTGGCCATCGAGGCGCATCCACGGCACCAGCGTGTGCTGGATGTTCCAATCCGACCAGACGAACAGCGTGACGGCGATGGCGCCGAGCGGGCCACCGGCGATGCCCTCCGCCAGGCGCGGGTCGCGGAAGGCCTCCGCATAGCCGCGCATCTGCATCTCCATCTCCTCGGTATCGACGGAGCGGGAGACGTCCACGGCGAGGACCAGCTCGACATCGACCTCGGTCGAGGCGCGCGCGTCGCGGGTGGTGATCAGGGCGGGGGTGGCGAGGCCTGCGCCGAGAAGCAGGCGACGGGAGACGGGACGCGACATCGAAACCCTCCTGTAGGGTCGCGTTGGGGGGGCAGCCTTCCCGTACGCCTCCGTCGCAGTCTCATTCTTGTCATACGCTGATATGGCAAATTGTTGTGCGATGCAACAAGAACTGCAGTGTTGCTGTCATAATATGCCGACGAAAGTGGCATGTGTGATGTTTTTGCCGCAATCTTGGGGCGTGCTGCCGTGCTGGCAGCCTGACCTTGCCTGGTTCGCAAAGCGAAACCCGCCGGGGTGGTCCATCGCCCCAGGGCCGTATTGCGGTGCGGCAACGCCCAGATCGCGGGCGTTCCGTTGGACAAAGCCAAGCGCCTGTCGTTACGATCGCGTTCACGATCCCGCGACACCATGCAAGCGAGAGCCGCCGATGCCAAAACCCCAGGGCTACGTGCGCGAAGTCTTTGTCTCGGAGAACGGCTTCAATCCCTATGTCGCCAGCGCGCGCACTGGCAAGACGAGCGAGGACCGGGGATTTTGTCTGGCCATGGTTTGCCGCTGGATCAAGCTTGTCATGCAGCTCGGCATCGAGGGCTCGTCGAGTGTCCTGTCGGAGCGCGAACTGCTGCATATCTCCATTGTGCAATCAGGCTATCTGGGCTTGGCACGAACACACACCGGCGCCATGAGCAACAAGGAAGGTGAAGACCTCGTCTACCAGCAGGCAGGACTTCTTCCCATGTGGCAATCGGACGCGAGCGCCCTTGAGTTAATGTTCGAAAGCATGGGTTCAAACAACGATTATTATGAAATCGGCGTGCCCTACCATTCCCTGGGCCTTTGCCGTCGGGCGTCAGACGGCGCCTTGTTTTATTTCGATCCTAATTATGGGCTATACGAATACACGAGCGATGATGATGTGGCAGTGTTGAAAAACATATATTTCTACAAAATGACCGAGGATGCAGACATGTTCGTAACGGGCCTGATCTCGCGCTGACGGAACGCCAGGCGATCTGCCCCTGTGCCGCCGGCTTGCCCCGCGACATCTTGAGCGTCATTGGTTCACGTTCGTTCACCAACCCCACTCTAGATTCTTGTTTGATCGCGTGATTTAGACTTTCAGTGATTCTACCTCAAGTCATCACGCTCTAGAACCCACCGCCTGCCTCCAGCCAGGCCTTCTCCCCGGTCGTGCTGTCCCGCCCCAGCGCCGCATTGCGGTGCGGGAATCGCCCGAAGCGTTCGATCACCGCGCGGTGCCGCCAGGCGTAGTCGATCGTGCCGCCCGGCTTGGCCATGCGCGGGTCGTCGCGCAGCCCCTCGAACAGCGCGACCGACAGATCCTGGTCGGCCATCGCTTCGGAATGCTCGAAGGGCAGGTACAGGAACACCCGCTGCGTCGGCGTCAGCCCCAGGTCGATCCGCCGCGCCATGACCGCATCGCGCGCGATGTCGCGCATCATCGGGTCGGCGGCGAAGGCTTCCGCGCTGCCGCGATGCAGGTTGCGCGGGAACTGGTCCATCAGGATGGCCAGCGCCAGCACGCCGGCACTCGACGCACGCCAGGTGACCAGCGCATCGGTCCGCGCTGCCGCGACGAGGTCCCCGAACCGGCTGCGGATCGCATCGTCGAAGGCGTCGTCGCGCTTGAACCAGGCCTCGCGGGGGGTGTCGGGGCCTTCGGAGAACCAGAAGGCCAGCACGTCGAGCGGGGTGGTCATGCGAGGGCTTTCTCCAGCAGGCGAACCGAGTGCAGCGCCTCCCGCCCCGCCAGGTCGGCGATCTGGTGGCGGCAGGATGTGCCGTCGGCGACGATGAAGGCGGCCGGTGCGGCGGCGCGCACCGCCGGCAGCAAGGCGAGTTCCCCCATCGCCTTGGATGCCGCCAGGGTTTCCGCCTGATACCCGAAGGCGCCCGCCATGCCGCAACAGGATGACGTGATCGGCGTGACCTTCAGCCCCGGGATGCGCTTGAGCAAGGCGACGGCGGCGGGGAAAGCGCCGAACGCCTTCTGGTGGCAATGGCCGTGGATATGCGCCTCCCCATCCAGCGTCTTCAACGCCAGCACGGCCTTCTCGCGGTCGAGGAATTCCGACAGCAGGAAGGCGCGGGCGGCCAGCGCGCGGGCTGCGTCGCTCGGCAGCAGGGCGAGGAATTCGTCGCGCAGCGTGGTCAACGATGACGGTTCGATGCCGATGACCGGCGCCTGGTGGCGCGACAATGCCTCCAACGTCCGGTGCGCTTCGCCGCGCGCGCGATCGACGAGACCCGCCGAGAGCAGCGTGCGCCCGTCATCCAGCGGCCGCGTCCCGTGCGCGGGGCGCGCGATGGCCGGGTCGTAGCCGGCCGCGCGCAGCACGCGCACAGCCGCGCGCAGATTGTCCGGTTCGTAATACCGGTTGAACGGGTCCGGCAGCAGGATGACCTCGCCGTCGCGGCCATCGGGCGCGCGCAGTTCGTCGTCGTGGAAGGCACCCCAGACGAAGGCGGGCAGGGACCGTTCGGCCGCGATGCCGAGCAGGCTTTCGGTGAGCCGCGGCAGCCCGGGCACCCAGTTGCGCGCATTGGCCAGCGGCGGCACCAGTGAGGCCCAGCGCGCCCAGCGCGGCATGGTGGCGATGATCCGTTCGCGCCAGGAGATGCCGTGCTTGGCCGCACGTGCGGCGAGCACCTCGATCTTCATCCGCGCCATGTCCACGCCGGTCGGGCATTCGCGCTTGCAGCCCTTGCAGGACACGCACAGCTTCACGGCCTCCGCGACCTCATCCGACGCCAGCGCACCCGGCAATTGCCCGGTCAGTGCCAGGCGCAGCGTATTGGCGCGGCCGCGCGTCAGGTGCTGTTCGTCGCGCGTCGCGCGATAGGACGGGCACATGACATTGGCGTCGAACTTCCGGCAGGTGCCGTTGTTGTTGCACATCTCGACCGCGCTCAGCAGGCCGCCGAGCGGGCCGGGATACTCCGACCAATCCAGCGCGGGCGTGATCGCCGCATCGGCCTCGTATCCCGGCGCGTAGCGGAACAGGCTGCGGTCATCCATCTTCGGCGCGCGCACGACGCGGCCGGGGTTCAGCAGGGCGTTGGGGTCGAAGGTGTCCTTCACCTCCTCGAAGGCGCGGGCGATGCGGCTGCCGAACATCGGTTCGTTGAATTCGGACCGCACGATGCCGTCGCCGTGTTCGCCGGAATGGCTGCCCTTGTATTCGCGCACCAGGGCGAAACATTCCTCGGCGATGACGCGCATCTTCCGCACATCCTCGCCATCCTTCATGTTCAGCACGGGGCGGACATGCAGGCAGCCGACGGACGCATGGGCATACCAGGTGCCCTTGGTGCCGTGTTTCGCGAATACGTCGTTCAGGCGTTCGGTGTAGTCGGCGAGGTCCGCAAGGCCGACCGCGCAATCCTCGATGAACGACACCGGCTTCCCATCGCCCTTCATCGACATCATGATGTTCAGCCCGGCCTCGCGCACTTCGGCGATGGCGGCCTGGAAGCCGGCATCGGTGGCGCGCACCACGGCGTCCGGGTAGCCGAGATCGGCCATCATTTCCTCCAGCCGATCCAGCGCCTGCAACAGCGGCGCGTCATCATGGCCGTGGAATTCGACGATCAGCAGGGAATCTGGCTCGCCGCGAACCATCTTGTCGATGGTGGCGCGATAGATGGGGATCGACCGCCCGAGGTCGATCATCGTCCGGTCCACCAGCTCCACCGCCTCGGGGTTCAGCGAGACCAGATGCTGGGACGCCGCCATCGCCGCGCGGAAGGTCGGGAACTGGCAGATGCCCAGCGTCTTGCGCGGCTTGATCGGCCACAGCTTCAAATCCAGCGCGGCCGAGAACGCCAGCGTCCCCTCCGACCCCACCAGCAGCCGCGCGAGATTGCCGCGCCCCTCGGCCCGCGCGGCCGGCGTCAGGCTTTCGATGTTGTAGCCGCCGACCCGGCGCAGCTGGTGCGGGAAGCGCGCGGCGATCTCCTCCGCCTCCCGCGCACCCAGGGCGCGCAGCCGCTGGATCAACTCCGCCGCCGGGGCCGGGATGTCGCCGCCCAGATTGTCCGGCAGGTCACCGAACATGAAGCGCGACCCATCGGCCAGCAGCGCGTCGATCGCCGTGACGTTGTCCGCCATCAGCCCATACCTTATCGACTTCGACCCGCAGGAATTGTTCCCCGCCATGCCGCCGATCGTGCAGCGCTGCCAGGTGGACGGATCGACCGGGAAGAACATCCCGGTCGGCTTCAACGCATCGTTCAAAGCGCCGAGCGTGATCCCCGGCTGCACCCGCGCGCGCTGCGCGGCGGCATCGACCTCGATCACGCCGCGCAGATATTTCGTGCAGTCCAGCACCAGCGCGCGATTGACCGTCTGCCCGCATTGGGATGTGCCGCCGCCGCGCGGCAGCACCGGGATGCCTTCGTCCCGGCACAGCGCCATGGCGGCCTGCACGTCATCGAGGCTGCGCGGTACCAGCACCCCATAGGGTTCGATCTGATAGATCGAGGCATCCGTCGCGTAGCGCCCGCGATCGGCCGGCGCGAACAGCACCTCGCCCCGGGTCTCGCGCTTCAGCCGCGCGGCAAGGCGGCTATCGCCCAGGCTGGGACGGGTCTTGGTCTGGACGTTCATCGGCGAAACCCCGGGACACTGGCCACGGACCCTACAGCCCGCCGCCTCCGCCTCCGAATGGATACTCCTGATGGATCGCACAAGCCCGGCTCATGCCGCCACGCCGTTGCCGGGCCGGGACGATCGCGCAAGACTGCCACCATGCCCCTGGGGCATCGCCCGCGCTCATGGCGCCGACGCGCCGAACTCATTTGGCGTAACACCCCGCCTGGCGCATGAAGCCTGCCGAGACAAGGGAGCCCAGATCCATGGCCTATTACCAGTCCAAGCCCACCGCCGGCCGCCATTTCCTGCAGATCCCGGGGCCCACCAACGTCCCCGACCGCGTCCTGCGCGCCATGGACCACCCCACCATGGACCACCGCGGTCCGGATTTCGGCCGCTTCGGCGCCCAGTTGCTCGAAAAGGTCCGCCACGTCTTCAAGACGCAATCCCATGTCATCATCTACCCGGCCTCGGGCACCGGCGCCTGGGAAGCGGCGCTGAC
The DNA here is from genome assembly GCA_022842185.1 of Acetobacteraceae bacterium. Classification (GTDB taxonomy): domain Bacteria; phylum Pseudomonadota; class Alphaproteobacteria; order Acetobacterales; family Acetobacteraceae; genus Neoroseomonas. The sequence goes on along the minus strand of JALHQB010000034.1, from coordinate 15,229 downwards.
CAACACCCTCTCGCCCGGTGATCGCGTGCTGATGTGCGAGACCGGCTGGTTCGCGCATCTGTGGCAGGAGATGTCCGGCCGCCTCGGCATCGTCACGGACCTGGTCAAGACCGACTGGCGCCGCGGTGCGGACGTCGCCCAGATCGAAGCCCGCCTGCGCGAGGACAAGGCCCACGCCATCAAGGCCGTCTGCGTCGTGCACAACGAAACCAGCACCGGCTGCACCACGCGCGTGGACGAAGTCCGCCGCGCCATGGATGCCGCCGGGCACCCCGCGCTGTTGCTGGTGGACACCATCTCCTCGCTCGGTTCCATCGACTACCGCCACGACGAATGGGGCGTGGACGTCACCGTCGCCGGGTCGCAGAAGGGCCTGATGCTGCCGCCGGGCCTGTCATTCAATGCGATCAGCGCCAAGGCGCTCAAGGCATCCGAAACGGCGAAGCTGCCGCGCTCCTTCTGGGACTGGAAGCCGATGCTGGCCTCCAATGCCACCGGCTACTTCCCCTACACGCCGGCGACCAACCTGCTCTACGGGCTGGACGCCGCGGTGGACATGCTGATGGACGAAGGCCTCGACAACGTCTTCGCCCGCCACGACCGCTTCGCCGAAGCCACCCGCCGCGCCGTCCGTCACTGGGGGTTCGAAATCCAGTGCGCGGAACCGCGCCACTACTCCTCCGCGCTGACCGCCGTGCGGCTGCCCGAAGGGCATTCCGCCAACGCGCTGCGCGCGACGATCCTCGACAAGCACAACATGTCGCTGGGCAACGGGCTCGGGCAGCTCAACGACATCGTGTTCCGCATCGGGCATCTGGGCGACTTTGGTGACCTGTCCCTGATCGGCACGCTCGGCGGCGTCGAGATGGGGCTGCGGGAGGCGGGCGTGCCCTACAAGGCCGGCGGGGTGCTGGCGGCGATGGATTATCTTTCGGGGAATGCGTGACGCAGGGAAGGTCGGGGGAGGAGGCCTCCCCCGAATCCCCCTCCCTTTTCTGGCAGGGCCGCACCGGCGGTGCCGGCGCGGCGGAAGGTGGCCCATGACGGTTGACGAGTTTCGGGGCGCTGCAGAGCCTCCCGCCGGGATGTCCCACGCTCTGCTGGCGCTGTGGTGGGATGCGCGCGGGGATTGGCAGCGCGCCCATGAAGCGGCGCAGGCCGGGCAGGACGCGGACAGCGCCTGGGTCCATGCCTTCCTCCACCGCAAGGAAGGCGACCTCGCCAATGCCGGGTATTGGTATCGCCGTGCAGGACGACCCGCGGCGCAGGGATCGCTCGATGAGGAATGGTCCCTGATCACGACGGAACTCCTCTAGGGACGCGCCGCACAAAAACAGCAACTCCCCCGAATTCGTCGCGTTTCTGAGCCATGCCCTGCTTCCAGCATCGTGTTGGAGGTCCGGTCCAAAGGCTTGGAGAACATGACGACTTCGACGCGCGACCTACCGCCGAAAGCACTCACGGGCGTCCCTGGCCTCGATGACGTCCTGTCCGGTGGCTTGGCGCCCTCCCACGTCTATCTCCTCGAAGGCAATCCCGGCACCGGGAAGACGACGATCGGCCTCAGCTTCCTGCTGGCCGGCGTCGCGCAGGGCGAACGCGGCCTCTACATCACCCTGTCCGAGACGGAGCAGGAACTGCGCGACGGCGCGCAGTCGCACAATTGGACGATCGGGGACAATATCGAGGTCTTCGAACTCGCCCCGCCGGAGAGCATTCTCGACCTCGATCAGCAACAGAGCCTGCTCTACTCCTCGGACCTGGAATTGGGCGAGACCATCAAGCTCATTCTCCAAGCCGTCGAGCGCAGCAAGCCGCAGCGCATCGTCCTCGACAGCCTCTCGGAAATCCGCCTGCTGGCGCAGAGCTCGCTGCGCTATCGCCGGCAGATCCTCGCGATGAAGCATTATTTCAGCCGCCGGAACGTCACCGTCCTCATGCTCGACGACCTGACCTCGGAGGCGGCGGACAAGACCGTGCACAGCGTCGTCCATGGCGTGATCAAGCTGGAGGAATTGTCGCCCAACTACGGTGCCGAGCGCCGCCGGCTGCGGGTCCTGAAATATCGTGGGCAGACGTACCGCGGCGGGTTTCATGACTTCACGATCCGAACCGGCGGCGTCGCGGTGTTCCCCCGCCTGGTCGCCTCCGAGCACCGTGTCGGCTTCGAACGGCGCGTCATGACCAGCGGGGTCCCGGCGCTGGACCAGCTCCTCGGTGGCGGTCTGGATCAGGGGTCGAGCACGCTCGTGCTGGGTCCCGCCGGCACCGGCAAGACAACCTTGGCGCTGCAATTCGTCGCCGCCGCCGTGCGGGGTGGCGACAAGGCGGCGATCTTCCTGTTCGACGAAGAAATCAGCCAGCTGATCAAGCGGACGAAGGCGCTGGGCATCGACCTCGCCGCGATGCGCGACGCCGGCGCGCTGCATATCGAACAGCTCGATGCGGCTGAACTGTCGCCCGGTGAATTCGCCCACCACGTCCGCGACCTGGTCCGGCAGGGCCAGGTCAAGACCGTGGTGATCGACAGCCTCAACGGCTACCAGGCCTCGATGCCGGAGGAAAATGCTCTCATCCTCCACATCCATGAACTGCTGCAATACCTCAACCGACAGGGCGCCTCCACCTTCCTCACCGTTGCGCAGCACGGGTTGGTGGGGGACATGAAGTCGCCGGTGGACATCACTTACCTGGCCGACACCGTCGTGCTGCTGCGCTATTTCGAGGCGATGGGCGAGGTTCGCCGGGCGGTGTCAGTGATCAAGAAGCGCTCCGGCGATCACGAAGCGACGATCCGCGAGTTTCGCATCGGCCAAGCGGGTATGGTGCTGGGTGAGCCGATCAAGGCCTTCCAGGGCGTGTTGCGCGGCGTGCCGACCTTCATCGGCAGTGGGGATCCCCTGTTGACGTCGAAGATGGAGTAGCGCGATGCCTTTCCAGGACGGAAACAAGGTTTCGGTCCTCGCTCCGATCGGCCGCGACGTGATGATCCTCACCGGCCTGTTGCAGGAAGCGGGGCTTGCGCGTGAGGTGCGGCGCCAGCCGGATGCGGCGGCGCTGTGCCAGTCCCTGGACGAGGACACCTGCTTCGCCGTGGCGACCGAGGAAGCGTTGTCGATGGGCGACCTGCGACCGTTGTCCCATTGGGTCCAGGCGCAGCCGGCCTGGTCCGACTTGCCCTTCGTCATCCTGACAGCGCGCGGCGGCGGCCCGGAACGCAACCCCGAGGCCGCCCGGATGTCGGAGCTGCTGGGCAATGTCACCTTCCTCGAACGTCCCTTCCATCCCACCACCTTCGTCTCCGTCGCACGCACCGCCATGCGCGGGCGCAAGCGCCAGTTCGAGGCGAAGACGCTGATCGAGGCGCTGCGGGAGAGCGAGGATTCGCTGCGCCAGTTGAATGAGACCCTGGAGGATCGTGTGCTGGATCGCACGCAGGCGCTGAAGGCCGCGCATGACGAGGTCCTTCAGGAAATCGAGCAGCGCGTTCGCGCCGAGGATCAACTGCGCCAGTCGCAGAAGATGGACGCGATGGGGCAGATCACCGGTGGCGTGGCGCATGACTTCAACAACCTGCTGCTCGCCGTGCTCGCCAATCTCGACCTGCTGCGCCTGCAGATTCCAGCCGACCCGGCGACCACGCCGCTGATCGAAGGTGCGATGCAGGCGGCCAAGCGTGGCGCATCCCTGACCCAGCGCCTGCTGGCCTTCGCCCGCCGCCAGACATTGCAGGTGGAGGCGACCGACCTGTCGCGGCTGATCAGCGGCATGCTCGGCCTGATCGAACGGTCTGTCGGGGCGTCCGTCGAATTGGAATTGCGGCTGCGGCCCGGCCTGCCGATGGCGATGGTCGATTCGAACCAGCTCGAACTCGCGCTGCTCAACTTGGCGGTGAATGCGCGCGATGCCATGCCGGGCGGCGGTGTCGTCACGATCGAACTCACCCGGCGGATGGTATCGGGGGAGGGTGAACTGGCCCGCGGCGCCTATGTCGTCCTGTCGGTCATCGATACCGGTCATGGGATGGATGCCGCGACGCTCGCCCGGGCGGTCGATCCGTTCTTTTCCACCAAGGGCCCGGGCAAGGGGACCGGCCTGGGCCTGTCGATGATCGACGGGCTGGCCAGGCAGATGAATGGCCGGCTCCATCTGTCGAGCGAACCCGGCCGCGGCACGCGCGCGGAACTCTGGCTGCCGGTGGCGACGTCGCAGGACGCGACTTCGCCGGATCCGCCGGTACCCACCGTGCCGCCCGTGACGGCGGAGGATTTGGACAAGCCGGCGCTGTCGGTGCTGTTCGTCGAGGACGACGCGCTGATCGCCCTTGCGACGATCGGCATGCTCAAGAAGCTTGGCCACCGCGTCACCGATGCCCGCTCGGGCCCCAAGGCGCTCGAGATGATCGAACAGGGGCTGCCCTTCGACCTGATGATCACGGACTACTCTATGCCGCGGATGACCGGGATGCAGCTTGCCGAGGCCGTGCGCGCGGCGCGCCCCGCCATGCCGATCATCCTGGCGACGGGCTACGCCGAATTGCCGGCCAATTCCGCGCTGCAGCTCCCACGGATCGACAAGCCGTATTCGTTGAAAGAACTGGCGGCAAAGATCGATAGCGTGATGGCGGGCGGGGGCGGGTAGGGGCGCGGCGCTTCTCCGCGCTGCCGCCGGGTTCGGGCTCCGCGCGTTACGCTTGGGCGGGCGGCGCCTGTCCCCAACGCTCGCAGAACCCCGTCACATCGCCCGACTGGAAGGATTGCAGCCGGGCCATCACCACCTCGAACGGCCAGTCCCACCACGCGATCGCCGCCAGCTGCGCCGCGATCTCGCGGCTGAACCGTTCCCGGATGACGCGCCCCGGCACGCCGCCGACGATCGTGTACGGCGCGACGTCCTTGGCCACCACCGCCCCCGCCGCGAGCACCGCGCCGTCGCCCACCGTCACCCCGGCCAGTACGGTGACGCCATGCCCGATCCAGACATCGTTGCCGATGGTCACCCGCGCCGCCCGTCGCGCCGCGAAGAAGTCGCGGTCCCGCTGCTGCGTGGCATCGTAGTATTCCGGCACATAGGTGAAGCGGTGCAGCGAAGGCCGTTCCATCGGATGGTTCGGCGGCCCGATCCGAACCTGCGCCGCGATGGCGCAGAACTTCCCGATGGTCGCATCCGCCACCTGGCAGTCATGGCCGAGATACGACGCGTCGCCGATGGTCGAATATTCGACAGCGCAGCGTTGCAGGATCTCGCAGCGCGCGCCGACTTCCACCTCGCGTAGCGTCACGCTGGGGTGGATGAAGGTCTCGGCGAGTTTCGCCCGCGGCGGCTCTTGCTGGTCCATGCGCTACCAGATCGCCGGAAGCCCAGCACCCTGCAAGGGAAGAGTATTTGACAGGTGCTTCTGATACCGCACGCCATTTCCGTAGCGGGGCACGAAGAAGCCGGCATGGGGGCGCATCAGGTTGCGGTCGGGCGGCACCAGCTTGTGTTCGATATACCCGATGGTCAGCCGCAACTGCCGCAGCCGCACCTCCACCCGCCCCGGCGGGTGGACATAGGGGTGATACGCCCGCACGGGAATCGGCAGCCGCGCCACGCCATCCAGCACCGTGCCGGGCTGCACCTCGCGGAACAGTGGCACCTCGGGGGCCTCGCGCAGCACGCCCTCGGGCATCACCGGGATGAACTTGCCGATCGAGGCGCCATCCTCCCCATCGGGCAGAACATAGACGCGCTCGGGGTCGGGCTGGGATGCGCCGGAAGGTTTGATGGCAAGCAACGCGTCGCAGACCATCACCGGGTCGGTGCCGGGATTGGTGACGCGGTACCGGATCAGCAGGCTCGCCTGGTCGATCGCGACGATCTGGGATTCAAGGCGCATGGTCACACCTGCTCAGTAGTGCGGCCGCGGCGGATGGTCGCCGAGCCCGCCATCGGTGAATTCCTGCCGCAGCTTGTTCTCGGTGTAGGGGTCGTTCTGATAGGGGCCGAGGCCGACCGCCTGCTGTTCGGCATTCGCGTCGTTTTCCACCCCGCTGCCGTCCAGCTTGTTGTAGTCGCTGGACCCGCGCGCATTGGTGCCGTGGGTGGCGTGGTTGGCGTGGACCAGTTCGTGCCCCAGGCCGATGGCGGGGTCGCGCGTCATCCAGGGTTCGTCGCCCGGCGGCACCACGGTGCGGTCGGGGTTGAAATCGACCTCGACGTCGCGGCCCGTGCCGGGCGTGCCGTCCGTGTTGCGATACGCGTCCCAGCCCAGCGCGTTGGGGTCGCCCACATTGTGCACCGCGTTGCCGTTGCTGGTCTCGATGATGGTGGTGGTGTGCGACGCGGCATCCAGGCTTTCCAGCATCGCCAGGCCGGTCGGGGTGCTGGCCAGCTTGGCCAGGGCGAGCATGGTCTTGAGTTGGAACTCCGGCGATCCCTTGATCTTGATGTTGGATTTGCCCGACATGATCTTCGCCAGCATCGCCGCCGCGCCGCCGCCGCCGCCGCCACCCCCGCCGGCGCCATCGCCCACCAGCACGGTGAAGCAGCCGAGGATGATCATCCCGCCATGGACGCAGGTGTCGAGGATGCGCGCCTGCGGCATCTTCATCGTCATCACGGTCGCCGAACCCTTGGCGATCATGTCGGGCGGCCCGACGCACACGCACATGTCCGTCACGCGCGCCGCGGGCAGCTTGCCGATCAGCACGGTGGGCGCGCCCGGCCCCGAGATGGGGCCGCCGACATGCGGCACCAGCACCGTGAACATCGGGCAGATGTGCATGTCGGTCAGCCGTGCGGCGGGAAATCCGACCATGGTCCTCCAGTCTCCGTCACTTGCACTCTCATGGTCCTGCACGCTCACCGCAAGCGCGGCACGTCACGGGCCTGGCGTTGTCACCCCGCGCGGGCGGGCGCACCCTTTCGTCCAGCCACAGGAGAACACCGATGCCTGCACCCATCCAGGTCTGGACCTGGCCCACGCCCAATGGCCACAAGGTCCATATCCTTCTTGAGGAACTGATAGAGGAAGGCCGGGGCCTGCCCTACGAAGTGGTTCCGGTCGCGATCGGCAAGGGCGAACAGTTCCGCCCCGAATTCCTCGCCATCACGCCCAATCACCGCATCCCGGCCATCGTCGATCCGGAAGGCCCCGGCGGGGCGCCGCTGAAGCTGTTCGAAAGTGCCGCGATCATGCTGTACCTGGCCGAGAAGGCCGGCAGCCCGCTGGTCCCGGCCGACCCCGCCACGCGCTACACCGCGCTGCAATGGCTGATGTTCCAGATGGGCGGCGTGGGGCCGATGTTCGGCCAGTACAACCACTTTGCCAACTACGCGGTCGAGAAACTTCCCTACGCCATCGAGCGCTATACCAACGAGGTGGCGCGCCTGCATCGCGTGCTGGACAAGCGGCTGGGCGAATCGGCGTATCTGGCGGGGACGGAATATTCGATCGCCGACATCGCCACCTTTCCCTGGATACGGAATGCGGACCGGCGCAACGTTGATCTCGGTCAATACCCGAACGTGCTGCGCTGGCACGATGCAATTGCCGCCCGCCCCGCCGTCCAGCGTGGTGTCGCGGTCCTGGCGGACAACCAGCGCCGCGGCACGATGACTGAAGCCGAACGTGAGATCATGTTCGGCAAGACCCAATTCGCCGCGCGCTGAACGCGCGACGTCACGGCGCGCCGAACGCGCGACCGAACAAGGAAAGGTGCGAGGAGCCACATGGCCGAAATCGACCACATCGTCATCGGCGCCCGCACGCTGGAGCAAGGTGCCCGCTACGTCGAGGAAACCCTGGGCGTGAAGCCGTCCAAGGGCGGCGCGCATCCGGGCTACGGCACGCACAACATGCTGCTGGGGCTGGGCGCGAATTGCTACCTCGAGATCATCGCCCCGGACCCCGGCCAGCCCGAACCAGGTCATCCGCGGCCCTTCGACCTCGACGACGCGTCGCTGCGCACCATGCTCGAAGCCGAGCCGCGCCTGATCGCCTATGTCGCCACCACCACGGCGCTGGAGGCAGTCGTCGCGCGGCTTGGCCCGTCCCAGACCGGCGCGATCCGCACCATGACGCGCGGCGATCTCACTTGGCGCATGGCCTTCCCGCCGCAGCGCCAGGACATGGACAACCTGATCCCACCGCTGATCCAGTGGGACGGCGAAGCTGCGGCGAAGCGGATCAAGGATTCCGGCTGGCGGCTGACCTCGCTGGAGGCTGAACACCCCGACACCCAGGCGCTGCACGGTGCGCTGAACCTGCGCGGGCTGACCGATGCGGTGAAGATCCGCCAGAGCCCGCATCTGCGCCTGATTGCCCATCTGCGCCACAAGGACGGCCGCGAGGTGACCCTGACGAGCGCGTAGCGGGCGGAGACGTCCCGCGCCGGATCGCCGGGCGTCTTCGCCCACCGCGGATCGGGGGCGGTCGCGGCGCGGTTCGCTCGCCGCAGCATATCGCGCCTGACGGGCGGTTCAGTCGGGCGCGTGCGAACCAAGTACCGCCGTATCGCCGCGCGATAGGCGGCCCGCCGCACAAGCCCTCTTCACCTTATGGTCCAGGCGGCGCATCTATGCTTTCGCATCCATTGGCGCGGTGGGGACGGATCAGGGCGCATGCAGCGATCAACCCGTGGGTCGATAGCGCCAGACGCTCGCGGGCGGAAAATTGAGCGGCGTCCAAGCCTCCCGCCGCGCCGTCAGCCCCAGCGTCCGCCACGGCAGCGGGGACGTCACGCAATAGCTGTAGAGCAGGAAGCCCCGGCCGGGCGCCACGGCTTCCACCGCCGCGACGAAGCGCTGCTGCTGTTCGGTCGGCAGCAGCACCAGCGGGATGCCGCAGATCGCGGTGCCGATGCGCCCATGCAGCGCGGCGGGCAGGGCATCGGACAGGGCGAAGGCATCGCCTTCGATCACTGTCACGCCCGGCAAGGTGCGCGCCAGGTGCCGCGCCATGTCCGGGACGATCTCGACGACCACCAGGCGGTCGGGCGGAACGCCGCCATCCAGCAGCGCGCGACTGACGGCGCCAGTGCCCGCGCCGAGTTCGACCACCACCTCATCGCCCGAACGTTCGACCAGTGCGGCGATGCGCCGGCCCAGCGCGCGGGACGACGGCACGACAGATCCCATCTGCAACGGATTCGCCGCCCAGCGGCGGACAAACAGTCCAAATCCCGCCTTTTGCGTGTCGGACGACCGCGGCCTTACGGCAATACCCGACATGAAGTGCTCCATACTGTGACCGGTCGGGGACGTGCCCCTCTACCTGTGATAAGTCTGTCTGCAGCGCCTTGCCAGTTACGGTTGGATGGCAGCGCAGAGGGGGTATCGACGTGACTGCGCGCGTCCTTGTTGTGGATGACATCCCTGCGAACCTCCGTCTGCTGGAGGCCAAACTGCGGGCAGAGTACTTCGAGGTCGCGCTCGCGGCGTCCGGGCCCGAGGCGCTGGCGATGACCGCCGCCTGGGCCCCCGACATCGTGTTGCTCGACGTGATGATGCCGGGCATGGACGGCTATGAAGTCTGCCGCCGGCTGAAATCCCAGCCTTCGACCGGCCACATCCCGGTGGTGATGGTCACCGCGCTCACCGAACAATCCGAACGTGTCCGTGGCCTCGAAGCAGGGGCGGACGACTTCATCTCGAAGCCCGTGGACACCGCGCTGCTGTTCGCGCGGCTGCGTGCGCTGCTGCGCATGAAGCAGGTGCTCGACGCCTGGCGCGTGCGGGCCGAAACCGCGCGTGAACTCGGCTTCGATGCGCCGCCGGCGCCCAACGAGGCCTTTGCCGGCGCGCGGCTGATGCTAGCCGGCGGATCGCCCGACGAGGCGCGTGCGGTCGCCGTCGCGGTCGCTGCCGACGGCATGACGATCGACCACGCCCCGGATGAAGCCAGCGCCTGGGACAGTCTGCAGGATGCGCGGCACGACCTCGCGGTGCTCTGCCTGCCGCTGGCCGGGGGCGACGCGCTGCGCCTCGCCTCACGCCTGCGGGCGCATGGCGACATACGCGAACTGCCGCTGCTGCTGCTGGCGGGGGAGGATCAGCGCCAGGCGGTGCTGCGCGCCTTCGACCTCGGCGCCTCGGACCATGTGATGCGGCCGGTCGATCCACCGGAATTGCGCGCGCGCGTGCGCAACCAGCTGCGCCGCCGCCAATATCAGGATCTGCTGCGCCGCAGCCTGGATCGTTCGCTCGAACTCGCCGTGACCGATTCGCTGACCGGGCTGCGTAACCGCCGCTATGTGCAGCGGCATCTCGATTCGCTGCTGCGGACAGGCAGTGCGGCAACCGTGCTGCTGATCGACGTGGACCGCTTCAAGGCCCTGAACGACCGCCACGGCCACGCCGCCGGCGATGTCGCCTTGAAGGAAGTCGCATCCCGCCTGCGCGAACATCTGCGCGCGGTCGATGTCGTCGCCCGCTATGGCGGGGAGGAATTCCTCGTGGTCATGGCGGGCGCGGAGGAAGCCGAAGCCGCCGCGGTCGCCGAGCGGCTGCGCGCCGCGGTCGCCGACACGCCGGTCATGGCGGGCAGCCTGGCGCTGACGACCACCGTCAGCGTCGGCTTCGCCACGACGCGCGGCCCGACCCAGGTGGAGGCCCTGATCGGCGTCGCGGATGCGGCGTTGTACCGGGCGAAGGACGCCGGCCGGAACCGCATCGAAGCCGCCACCGCCGAGGATTGGGCGAGGCAGCCGGGATAGGTCCCGACGCCGAAGCCAGCAGCGGCGCAGGCGTTTCCAACCCGGCGCGGTGCGGTCCGATCACGCGTCCTCACGCGCCTGACCCGGGCGCGATCGGCGGGCGAACAACGACGAACGGGCGCCGCCCGCAGGCGCGCCCGTCCGAATGCCGGCAATCGGGGCGGGTCAGGCCCGCCCGCGGATCACTTGATCTTGGATTCGCGGAACACGACGTGCTTGCGCGCCACCGGATCGTACTTCTTCTTTTCCATCTTCGCGGTCATCGTACGGGTGTTCTTCTTCGTGACGTAGAAGTAGCCCGTATCGGCACTGCTCACGAGACGGATCAGGATGGTATTGGACTTCGCCATGACATGCTCCATGGCCCGCGGGTGAGTGGTCCCCGGGCGCGAGAGGCCGCAAACTAACGGCGGCTGCGGCGGCGTCAAGCAAGACCGGTCGGGTTTTTTGTAAGCAGCGCCTCGGAGAGGGGCGTCGCCCCTCTCCGAACCTCACCCCACCAAAGGCTTAAGGCCTTTGGAAACCTCAACTTTGGTGATGATCATGTCCAGCCGGCGCCGAGATTCGCGGCCCCTGCCGTTTTCATGCGCGGCGATCCTCACCCGGTCCAATGCCAAGAATCGGGCAGAACCGACCGACAACGTTCAGCACCAAAGTTGAGGTTTCCAAAGGCCTTAAGCCTTTGGTGGGGAGAGGTTTGGAGAGGGGCCACGCCCCTCTCCAAGGAGCATCATCGCCATAAGGTCACGCGCATGGGGCAGCGCCCCTCCAACCTTCCCCTACTGCGCCATCGCCCGCGCCTGTGTCCCCGGATCCAGCACCAGCGCCCGCGCCATCGGCAAATCCCCTTCCGGCACCTCGCCCGGCGGGCAGCTCGCGCGCAACGCCTCGGCATCCGCCGCCGACACAGGGTGGCGCAATGCCCGCTGTCGCGCCTGCGCCTGGGCCATCGGCCGCTGCCCCGCGCGCAGCGCCGCGAGGGATTCGGCCGCCACCGCCGGCCCGCCCGCCGCGCACAGTCCCGGCACCACGCCGATCCCCTGCAGCGGCCAGCCGGCGGGCATGATCAGGCGCGACCAGCTCATCAGCAATTCGCCGCCATCAGGCAGGGGCACCACCAGCTGCACCAACCCCTTTCCGGTGGTCGAGGTTCCGAACACCGTCGCTCGCCCGCGGTCCGACAGGGTGGCGGCGACGATCTCGGCGGAGGACGCGGTGCGGCCATCCACCAGCACCGCAAGCGGGCGCCCTTCGGCGAGGTCCCGCCCGACGGTGACATAGACGCGGCTCGCCTCCGGATGACGGCCCTCGGTGCGGAACGCCTCGCCGGACTGCAGGAAGATGTCCGAGACGGCCGCCGCCTGGGACAGCAACCCGCCGCGATTGCCCCGCAGGTCGAGCAGCACGGCGCGCGGCGCGCCCTGGCTGAAGGCGCCCAGCAACGCCGCCGCGACCTGGCGCGTGGTCTGTCCGGAGAAGGATGGGATGCGGATGACCAGAACATCGTCCAGCCGTTCGGCCGTGACCGGGCTGCCGGGTGGCAACACGCGGCGCAGCGTCACATCCCGGCGCTGGCGGTTGCGTTCGATCAGCAGCACCACATCGCTGCCGGCCGCGCCTTCGAGCAGCCCGGCCGCGCCGGCCGCGTCGCGCGGGCGCAGGGCGGTGCCGTCGATGGCGAGGACGCGATCGCCCACGATCAGCCCTGCCTCGGCTGCCGGACCGTCACGGGCGATGGCGGCAATGACGGTGCCGGGGCCGCGCCCAGGGGCCAGGCGCAGCCCAAGCCCGGCCTCGCCGGTGCGCCGTTCGCGCGCGGCCTGGGCTTCCTCGGGCGTGATGTAGCGGCTGAAGGGGTCGAGGTGACTGAAGATCGCTTCGAAGCTCGCGCGGATCAGGCCGGAGGCGCCGGCGGCGCGCAACGTGGCGGAGGCCGCCCAGCCGGCCTGCTGGAACAGCGTCAGCCGGTCAGCGGCCGTGCCGCCGGCGGCGGCGAAACCCTCGCCCTCGCCCCGGACGGGCAGGCTGCGCGACAGCAGCGTCCGTTCCCCCTGCACCAGCCGAACGGTCCGGTCGGTGCGCTGGACCGTCAGGCCGGGGTCGATGGTGGTCATGCCCGTCAGCGACCAGACCAGCAGGTCGGCAGCGGTGGCGGCCTCCAGGTGTCGTTCCAGGATGGCGGCGAAGCCGGTGCCGAGCACCAGGCGCATCTCGTCGCGCGGGTAGGCCCCGGTGCGCGAGATTTCCTGCGCCGCGCCGATCCCGGGCAGCAGGATCAGCAGTAGCAGCAGAAGAACTAGGCGCGACGCCCGCGCTGCTTGCCCTTGGGGGCGGCATGGCCACGGCCACGCGAAGGCAGTCCCTGCATCACATGGAAAACCATCCCGCCCGTGCGCGGGCTTGCCTCGGCCAGACGGGCCTCCACGGCATCCCCCAGCCGGAAGGCGATTCTCGTCCTGCGACCGGCCAGCGTCTGCGTGGCCTCGTCCAAGTCCCATCGGTCGTCCGGCAGTGATCCGAGCGGGACGATTCCGCTCGCCCCGTTCTCCTCCAAGGTGACGAACAGCCCGAAGCGAGTCACCCCCGAAATGCGGGCGGCGAAGGTTTCTCCGATGCGCTGTGCCATATGCGCCGCGAGGTAGCGGTCCACCGCATCGCGCTCGGCCGCGGCGGCGCGGCGTTCGGTGCTGGTGATGTGCTCGGCGGTGTCGGGGAAGCGCGCGGCTTCGTCCTCGCTGATCCCGTCCTTGCCGAGTTTCAGCCCCCGGATCAGCGCGCGATGGACCAGCAGGTCGGCATAGCGCCGGATGGGGGAGGTGAAATGCGCATAGCGCGACAGCGCCAGGCCGAAATGCCCGAGATTGTCCGGCGAATAGGCTGCCTGGGACTGGCCGCGCAGCACGGCTTCATTGACCAGCCGGTCCTCGGGCGTGCCGCGCACCTTCTCCAGCACATGGGCGAAGTCGCGCGGGTGCAGCCGGTCACCCTGCGGCAGGGTGATGTCGAAGGTCGCGAGGAACTGGCGCAGCCCTTCCAGCTTCTGGTCGGACGGCCGGTCATGGACGCGATACATGCAGGGCTGGACCAGACGTTCCAGCTCCTCCGCCGCGCAGACATTGGCGGCGACCATGAATTCCTCGATCAGCCGATGGGCGTCCAGCCGCGCGCGCGGGACGATCTCCGCCACGCGGCCCTGGGCGTCGAGCACCACCTTGCGTTCCGGCACGTCCAGGTCGAGCGTCCCGCGCTTGTCCCGCGCCGCCAGCAACGCGCGGAAGGCGCCATACAGTCGGGCGATGTGGCCGGCGGGCAGGGCGGCGGGGTCGGTGCCGGCGTCGTGGGCGGCCTGCACTTCCTCATAGGTCAGCCGCGCGGCGGATCGCATGATGCCGCGGCCAAAGGTGTGGGCGTGCTTGCGGCCCTGGGCGTCAAAGCGCATCTCGACATACAGGCAGCCGCGATCCTCGGCAGGGCGCAGGCTGCACCAGCCATTGGACAGCGCCTCGGGCAGCATCGGCACGACGCGGTCGGGGAAATAGACCGAATTGCCGCGCGCCCAAGCCTCGCGGTCGAGCGGCGATCCGGTCGTGACGTAATGCGCGACATCGGCGATGGCGACGAGGACCTTCCATCCCGCACCGTCCGGGCCATCCGGTTCGGCGAAGACGGCGTCGTCGAAGTCCCGCGCATCCTCGCCATCGATGGTGATCAGCGGGATCTCGCGTAGGTCGGTGCGACCGGTGGCGGAAACGCCGCGGGCGCGCTCGGCCTGCTGCACCGCCTCGGCCGGGAAGACGTCCGGGATGCCATGGGCGTGGATGCACACCAGCGAGACCGATTTCGGTTCGCCCATCACGCCCAGGCGTTCGATGATGCGCGCCGGCTTGGGCCCGAAATGCCGCGCGGAGGGCAGCGGTTCGGCAAGCACGATCTCGCCCGGTTTCGCGCCGTTCTCCTCGCCCTTCGGCACCTCCCAGATGCCTTTCTGGCGGCGGTCGGTCGGGATGATCTTGCCTTCCTCAAACACGCCGAGGATGCGGGCGGGCGGGGCGCCGCCGATGCGCTTGAAGGTGCGGCCTTCATACTTGCCTGGGCCTATCGGCTTCAGCCGGGCGAGCACCTTCTCCCCCGCCGTCAGCGCCGGGCGGCCGGTGGGTTCGGGGTGCATGTAGATGACCGGCGGGCGGCCTTCGCCACGCCAGCCGACCGGGCGCGCGATCGGGTCGCCATCGGGGTCGGTGCCGGTGATCTCGACCGGGGCGATCTCCGGCAGGCGGGACGGCGCGATGACGGCGCGCTTGCCGGCTGGGGTGGCGCCGCCTTCGGCCGCCAATTCGCGCAACAGCAGGCGCAATTCCTGGCGCTGGTCGGCGGTCAGGCCGAAGGCGCGGGCGATGTCGGACTTCGTGACGCGCCCGGCGGCGGTGGCGAGGAAATCCCGCAGCGCGGCCTTGGTAGGCAGGGGCGCGGGTGCGTCACCGTCCCGCGCGGCGGCGCGGCGGCGGGAACTGGCCTGCGGGCGCGCGGTGGGC
>JALHQB010000033.1 GCA_022842185.1 Acetobacteraceae bacterium | reverse complement strand
GCCGCGCCTCGCGGGACGCGGCGTCGAGTGCGGCCATCGCCGCGGCCATGCGGGCCGGCCAATCCGGCGCGGCGGCCCAGCCATTGTCGATCGCTACGAGCAAGGGTCCAGACCCGCCGCCGCCGCCACCCGGCTGCCAGACCGGCCGCGCCAGGCCCAGGATCAGCAGCGCCGCAGCGGCCATGCGCAGCAGCAGCAGCCACCACGGCGTGCGGTGTGGCGTCTCCTCCGTCGGCGGCAGGTCGCGCAGCAGGCGGATGGCGGGGAAGGCCTGAGTCTTCGGCGCCGGCGGGCTGACGCGCAGCAGCCACCACAGCACCGGCAACGCGGGCAAAGCCAACAGCAGCCATGGCGCCGCGAAGGCCAGGGGACCGACCTGCCACATCAGGCGGGTGCCAGCCGGCGGTGAAGTGCCAGCAATGCCGCTTCCGGCGGCTGGTCGGTGCGATGGGTGGCGAAGGACCAGCCCGATGCCGCGGCCAGCGCCGCCAGCCCGTCGCGATGCCGCGCCAGACGTTCCTCATACAGCGCGCGCACGCCTTCGACGCGCGGCACCAGCGCGTCCTCGATCCGGCCGAGGGCCTGGAAGCGGATTCGTCCGGTGAATGGCAGGGTTTCCTCCGCGGGGTCGAGCACCTGCAACAGATGGCCCCGCACGGCGCCCGCCGCCAGTTGCGCGACAACACGCCTCGTCTCTTCCAATGGCGCCAGGAAGTCGCCGATCAGCACCGCCCGCGCATGGCGGGGGATACGCCCGTCCTCGGCCTGTTCGGCCTGGCTTGGCAGGGACTGCGCCAGGCTGGCCAATGCCCCGCGCCCGGAGAAGGCGCGCGGCAATCCGAACAGGCGGACCCGCTCACCGCCACGGAACAGCAGCGCCGAAAGCGCCAGCACCAGCAATTCCGCGCGCGTGCGCTTGTCCGGCAGCAGCGGGTCGCTGCGCCACGCCATCTCCGGCCCGGACTGGCACCACAAGGCGACGGTCTGCGCCGCCTCCCATTCCGTTTCGCGCACGAACAGCCGGTCGGATTTGGCCGATTGCCGCCAATCCACCCGCGCCGCCGAATCGCCTGGCGAATAAGGGCGGAACTGCCAAAAGGCATCGCCCTGCCCCGGCCGGCGCCGGCCATGGACACCCTGCATGACAGTCGAAGCCACGCGCTCGGCCTGCACGACCAGCGGCGGGAGCGTGGCGCCGAGGGCCTCGGCCCAGGGGATGGGGACGGTGGTCACTGGCGCCCCTCGGGGAGGACGCTGCCCTCCCCGAACCCCACCCGCCAAGGGCCTAAGGGCCTCTGGACACCAATACATGATCGGTTGGTTTGGGGAGGGTCATGGCGCGCTGTTGACCACGGGCGCGCATGCCGCGCCCCTCCCCGAACCAACCGACTTGAGTTGGGGGTTCCAAGGGTCTTAAGCCCTTGGTGGGGTGAGGTTTGGAGAGGGGCAAAGCCCCTCTCCAAGGTGCCATGTGCCACCCTCATCACCCCAGGCTGTCCTTCAGCGCGTCGATCACCTCGCTGATCCGCACGCCGTCCGCGCGGGCCGCGAAGGTCAGGGCCATGCGGTGGCGCAGCACGGGTTCGGCCAGGGCGATGACGTCGTCCACGCTGGGTGACAGGCGACCGTCCAGCAGGGCGCGGGCGCGGGTGGCGAGCATCAGCGCCTGGGCGGCGCGCGGTCCTGGCCCCCATGCGAGGTGCTTCTTCACCGTGTCCAGGCCGCTTGTTTCGGGCCGGGCACCGCGCACCAGCTTCAGGATCGCATCCAGCACCTGTTCGCCGACCGGGATGCGGCGGACCAGGGCCTGGGCTGCGATCAGCTCGGCGCTCGTCATGGCCTGGATGGGCTTGACGTCGCGCGCGCCGGTGGTGGCCAGAAGCATGGCCCGTTCGGCGGCCTCGTCGGGGTAGCCGACCTCGATTTCCAGCAGGAAGCGGTCGAGCTGCGCTTCGGGCAGCGGATAGGTGCCTTCCTGCTCGATCGGGTTCTGCGTGGCGAGGACGTGGAAGGGGGTCGGCAGGGTATGGATTTCGCCGCCGATCGCCACGCGGTGTTCCTGCATCGCCTGGAGCAGGGCCGATTGCGTGCGGGGGGAGGCGCGGTTGATTTCATCCGCCATCAGCAGCTGGCAGAAGATCGGTCCTTTGAGGAATCGGAAGGCGCGCTTGCCGTCGGCGCCTTCCTCGAGCACCTCGGACCCGAGGATGTCAGCCGGCATCAGGTCGGGCGTGAACTGCACGCGGCGCGGGTCGAGGCCGAGCACGGTGCCGAGCGTGTCCACTAGCTTGGTCTTGCCCAGGCCGGGTACGCCCACCAACAGCACATGCCCCCCCGAGAGAAGGGTGATCAGCACGCGATCGATCACCAGGTCCTGGCCGAAGATGACCCGACCGATCGCTTCCCGCACCCGGACCAGGCGCGCGCCGAGCGCTTCAACCTCCGCCACGAGGACAGTGGGGTCCTGTGTCGTCTCGGCCACTTCACTCATGCGGGTCGGGCTCCCTATATGACGGTTGCGGAGGCGCGCCGGCCGGTGCCACCCCGAACAAGTTTAGCTCGCATCGGTCACGCTGAGTGCAAGGGCGACGAAATGCAATGACCGTCCACGGCATGGAAAACATCATCCAGGGCACCGACTCGGATTTGCCCAGGACCATCGCGCCGAAGGGTGCAGGATGCGTGCCACCGGCTGGCGCCGTGTTGGCGCGTGCGCGGGAGGAATGCGGCGACTACGCGATCCGCATCGGGCGCGACGGCACTTGGTATTACAAGGGGAGCGCGATCCAGCGGAAGCCGCTGGTCTGCCTGTTCGCCTCGGTGCTCAAGCGAGGGGATGACGGCGCGTTCTGGCTGGAGACTCCGGCCGAGCGCGGTCGCATCGAGGTGGAGGACGCCCCCTTCGTCGCGGTCGAATTGTTCTGGCGCGATTGTGACTGCGGTGGCGGCGTGCCGCAGCAATGCCTGACCTTCCGCACCAACCTCGATGAAATGGTGACCGCGGATCCGCAACATCCGATCCGGGTGCAGCTGTGCCCGCACACCCGCGAGCCGCGTCCCTATATCACGGTGCGTCCGGGTCTCGAAGCCCGGATCAGCCGCGCCGTTTTCTACGAACTGGTGGCGCTGGCGGAATCGGAGATGCTGGAGGGACGCGAGGTGATGGGCGTCTGGAGCGAAGGGACGTTCTTCCCTATCGACGACAAGCCTGACCTCGACCTGGCGGCAGACTGAATGCGGCTGGGTCATCGGTCGGCGTGGCGCGGGATACAAAGGCCATGATGTGACCACCGCTACCGTTCTCCTGGACGCCGCAATGCTGCGCGCCCGGCTGGCTGACCCGGCGCTCATCCCGCGCGACCGGCCTTCCCCGGATGAGGACCTGGATCGCGCCGCGCGTTCCGGCGGCCGGTTCATCGAGGCCGCCGTGCTGGTGCCGCTGGTGCTGCGCGCCGACCCGACCGTGCTGCTGACCCTGCGGTCCGCCCGGCTGAATTCCCATGCGGGCCAGGTCGCCTTTCCCGGAGGCCGGATGGAAGCCGGGGAGACCGCCGAACAGGCGGCCCTGCGGGAAGCCGAGGAGGAGGTCGGCCTCGACCCCGGCCTGCCGGACATCGTAGGGCGGCTGCCGGACATCCTGACGGGCACGGGATACCTGGTCACCCCGGTGGTGGCGCTGCTGCGGCCACCTTTCGACCTGCGCAGCGACCCTGGCGAAGTGGCGGAGGCGTTCGAATACCCCCTGGCGCAGTTGCTGGACCCCGCCGCGCCGGAACGCCGGCAGCAGGAATTCCGCGGCCGGATGCGGGAATTCTGGGTCTGGCCGCATGAACGGCACTACATCTGGGGGGCGACCGCCTCGATGCTGGTCACGCTCTCGGCGGTGCTGAGGGCGGAGCGGTTCGCGCCTGCCGCGGTCGGCGAGACCTGAACCAGCGGTTCATGCCGCGCCGATCCCCGACCAAGGCCGTCACCAACCGTTGACGCGGTCCCAGGTCGCGATCACCGCCCGCCCGCCATCGACGACATGGTACCGGTCATGCGCCGCCACCGTCAGGCAGGTGTGGTTGGGCGCAACCCGCACCAGCGCGCCGATCGGCAGGCGATCGAAGGGCAGCGGGCCATCGCCGCGCACCTCACCATGTTCCTGGTGGGTGCGGGCGACGATGGCTTCGCCAAGGGACGGCTTGCCATCGAGGTCCAGCACCAGCCCGAAGCCGTAATCCTTGGGCGCCTTTTCGGTCGAACGATCCTTGGACAGCGCGATGGCGCCGGCATCGACCAGCACCGCGTTGCGGTCCGGCTTGCGGCCGGTCACCGCGGCCAGCACGGTCACCGCGATATCCGCCATCGCGTGGGTGCCGATCTGCCCTTGGAACAGGTCGCCGAACATGTAGACCCCGGCGCGGATGTCGGTGATGCCGGACATGTCCCGCCCATACAGCGCCGTCGGCGATGACCCAAGCGACACGACCTCGACCGGCGTGCCCATCGCACGGAGGCGTTCCGCGGCGAGGACGGCGCCGCGATGTTCGGCCTCCGCGACGGCCGCGACGCCTTCGGTGCTGCGTTCGGCATAGGAATGGCCGGCGTGCGTCATCACGCCGACGCAGCGGGCACCGAGCCTGCCGGCGATTTCCGTCAGCAGGGTGCCGTCCGGCGTGACGCCGCCGCGGCCCTCGCCGCAATCGACCTCGACCAGGGCGCGCAGGGGGCCGCCATGCGCGGCGATGGCGGCGGCGACGTCGGCGTCATCGGTGATGACCTTCACATCGGCGCCCTGCGCGTTCAAAGCGGCGATGGCATCGAGCTTCGCGGGCGTGATGCCGACGGCATAGATCTGGTCCTGGAAGCCACCGTCGGCGAAGTACCGCGCCTCCGCCACCGTGCTGACGGTGATCGGGCCTTTGCCTGGTGCCGCGAGATCCGCGACCGCGATCGACTTTGCCGTCTTCATGTGCGGCCGCAGCACCAGCCCCGGATGCCGCGCCACCGCCGCCTGCATGCGTGCGAGATTGGCCTTCAGGATGCCCAGGTCGAGCACCAGGCAGGGCGTGGGCAGGTCATCGAGTGTCATGGCGCGGCAGCCTTACCAACGGGACGCGACGGAGAGTTCGACCATCGCGTCCGGCACTTCGCCGCCGCCATCGGCCCGGCGCAGCCCGATCCGGGCATATTGCGTCTGCCAATTCGCCTGCGCGCCACCCTGGCCTTCCGTCAGCCCGAGGAAGGAGGCGTCGGGCAGGCAGTGCCCGATCTCCCGCTGCAGGGCGGCAAAACGCTCGCGCACCGGGTTGGGCTGCTGGCGCGGGTCATGGCGGACCATCACGGCGTAATAGATTCCATGCGGCTGGCCGCTGGAGGATTGCACGACCCCGCGACGTTCCTCGATCGAACCGGGCACGTTCCGCCCGGTATTGGGTAGCCAGTCGAAGCGGCTTTGGGCAGCGGAGGCCAGCCCCTGCAGCGCGGCGCAGAAGGCTTGGTTGGCCACCGCCTCGAAAGGCAGGATCACGAGCAGCGTCAAGGCAAGAAGGCGGCGGCGCACGGGGCGTCTCCCAGGATTGGTCGCCACCAGGATTACGGCCAGCGCGCCTCCGCGTCGATGGGCAGGACCGGCCGGGGCAGGTTCTGCCAGTCGAAACGGGTCAAGATGGGAGAGGTGAGACCGGGGCAATCCACCTCGACAACCTGGTCATGGGCGAAGAATTCGTCGAAGCCGCCCCGGAAATGGCCGCGGGACTTCACCACCACGGCGCGGGCAGCGCCGATGTCCAGGCCGAGATGTTCGAAGAAGACCGGGTCGGCGCATTGCGCGCGGCCCTCGGTCACGACCACGGCGATGCCGCCGACCTGTAGGCAGACGGTGCGACCCAGCGTCATCGCTGTGCCGCGATAGATGCCGCGCCGGCCGGTGACGTTGCCGTCGGACACGGCGCGCACCGTGGCCTCCGCTTCGAACGGCCGGCTGAACGGGTCATCGCCGGTGTCGCGGTTGAAGCGCGCGGTGAAGCGGGCGCCGACGCCGAGCGCATGCGCTTCGATGGCCAGCGGCGCATCGAGCAGCATGCCCAGCAGCGCGTTGTCCACGCCCGCCTTGTGGAAGGCTTCCAGGATCCAGACCGTATTGCCGGACCCACCGCCGCCGGGGTTGTCGGCGACATCGGCGAAGGCGAGCGGGATGGCGCTGTCCTTGGCGCGCCGCACGGCGTCGTCCAGCGATGTCAGGTTCGCCACGAAGCGCGACCGGCGCGCCCAGGCTTCCTCCGCAAGCCGCTGCGCAAGGGCTTCGGCGGCGTCCTGCTCCGTCGCCGTGACGATGACCGAGAAACCGTTGAATGGCGTGTCGGCATAGGAGAAGCCCGCCATGACGGAGACATTCACGATGCGCGGGTCCTGCGCGGCGATGTCCTGGCCCAGGTCGATCACCTCGGCATAGGGGCCTTGGGCCGTCAGCAGCGCGGTCTGCGGCGAGACGATGGGCAGGCGGCGATGGCCGCGGTGGAAGCGTTCGCCAGCCAACAGGCGGCGCAGCACCTGCGCCGATTCCGCGCCGCGTTCGCGCATGTCCAGATGCGGATTGGTGCGATAACCGATGAAGGCGTCCACCGTCTGCACCATGCGGTCGGAGACATTGGCGTGCAGGTCGTAGGATGCGACGAAGGGGATGTCGCCCAGGACCTCGCGCACCATGGCCTGGATGGTGCCTTCCGGGTCGTGGTCGTCGGTGGTCAGGCCGGCGCCGTGCATCACGGCATAGACGCCGTCCACCTGGCCTTTTGCCGATTCCAGCCCGGCGCGCCATGTCGCCATCATGGCGGCGAAGACGGCGGCATCGACCGGGCCGTTCGGTTCGGCCATGGCGAGCAGGATCGGCGCCGGCTGCCAGGGCCCGGCAGCATCCATGTCGGCGACGAAGCCGGGCATTTCAGCCAGCGCGCGGGGCGCAGCGCTGCGGGCATCGGTGAGGATCGCCTCCCCTTCCAGCCAGCAGCGGCCGGTGAAATCCGGGCGCGTCGCGACGGGCGCGAAGCGGTTGCATTCGATGGAGAAGCCCAGGAGGGCGATGCGGGGCGTCATGGGCATTCCTTCGTCATGTCCTGGTGCAGCAAGACCTGCAGCGCCAGCCACCAAGCCCGATGCAGAGGCGGCTCCACTCCACCAGGGCGATGAGAGGCAGGAGCGCGAAGCGCGCCCAGCCTTCGTCGTCGAGTCGGAAGATGGCTGCGAGCCTCGCCTCGTGCGTCATCGATCAGATGGCGACGCCCAGCATCTCCGCGATGCGCGGCGTGGATTTCAGCCCGGTGCCGGTCAGCACCACCACCGTCGTCTCATCGGCACGGATCGTCCCGGCCGCCAGCAGCCGCGCGAAGGCCGCTGCCGCCTGGGCGCAGGTCGGTTCGACATAGATGCCGGTCCGCGCCAGTTCCAGAGTCGAGGCCGCGATCTCCTCCTCGGTCAGCATCACCGCGCCGCCCCGGCTGTCGGTTAGCACCTGGTTCACTTCCAATGTCCGCAGGGGCTGCGCGATCGCGGTGCCTTCGGCGATGGTGGGCTGCGCAGGGACCGGTGCTTCGCCCAGGAAGGCGCGCGCGATCGGCGCGCAGTTGGCCGGCTGGGCGGCGAAGATGCGAGGCAGTCGCTCGATCTCCCCCGCGCGCAGCAGTTCCGCGAAGCCGATGCCACAGCCAAGCACGTTGGACCCCGCGCCACAGGGCACGATGACGTTGTCGGGCGCGACGAAGCCAAGGTCTTCCCACAATTCGTAGGCGAGCGTCTTGGTGCCGTGCAGGAAGAAGGGATGCCAGTTGTGGCTGGCGTAGAACAGGCGCGCCGATTCAGCGAGGGCCGCGTCGGCACAATCCTGCCGCGTGCCGGGGATCAACTGGATCGCGGCGCCTGCCGCGCGGGACTGCACGGTCTTGGCGGGCGATGTGCTGGCGGGCACGAAGATCGTAGCGTTCATCCCGCCGGCGGCGGCATAGGCCGACACGGCCGCGCCGCCATTGCCCGACGAATCCTCGAGCACGTCGTTGATGCCCTGCGCGCGCAGCAGCGACAGCATCACCGACGCGCCGCGGTCCTTGAACGACCCCGTCGGCATGAACCATTCGCATTTCAGCAGTGCCGCAGCGCCGGCGATCACGCGCGGGACCAGCGGCGTGCAGCCCTCCCCCATGCTGATCGGGTCGTCGGGAATGAAGGGCAGGGCCGCGGCGTAGCGCCAGATGGAACGATCCTCGGTACGGATCGCGTCGCGGGTGATGCCGGGCAGCGGCGTCAGCATCAGCGGTGCCTGGCCATCCCCGCACCAGCGCGGCGTGTCGAGCGGATAGGTGCGCCCCGTGCGGGGGTCGAGATAGGCGATGTCGGTCATGATGGGCGGAGCCTCGCTTGCCCGCGCGCCGACGGCAAGGGATGGTGCATGCCATGACCGATGATACCGACGCCGTTCTCCGCCTTGCCGCCGACCTGGTGGCGATCGACAGCCGTTCCTCCGTCTCGAACCTTCCGGTTGCAGACCGTATCGAAGCGGAGCTGGCCAGCTTCGAAGTGCAGCGCGTGGATTATGCCGATGCGAACGGCGTGGCGAAGCGCGTGCTCATCGCCCATCGCGGCCCACCCGGCGGCTATGCCCTGTCCGGCCATATGGACACAGTGCCGGACACCGGATGGACCGACCCGCCCTGGACGCCGCGCATCGCTGACGGCGTGTTGCACGGGCTGGGCAGCGTGGACATGAAGGGGCCGGTCGCGGCCTGCATCGTGGCGGCCCGCGGGATGCCGGCGGATGTGCCGGTCACGCTGCTGCTGACGACGGACGAGGAAACCAGCAAGCAAGGCGCACGGGCCGTGGCTGCGTCGGACTACGCGCGGTCCCTGGGGCTGCGCGGCATCGTGGTGGCCGAACCGACCGGCCTCGCACCCGTGCGCGGCCATCGCAGCCATATCGAATACACGGCGGTCGCGTCCGGAGTGCAGGCGCATTCGTCCACCGGGCAGGGTGTGAATGCGAATTGGGCGCTGATCCCGTTCATGGCCGAGATGAAGACGGTGTTCGAACGCCTGCTCCACGACCCCGCCTTCCACGATGCGGCGTATGATCCGCCGTTTTCGGACTTCAACCTGATCGTCGACAATCACGGCACGGCGGTGAATGTCACCGTCGCCAAGGCCACGGTACGCATCAAGTTCCGCCGCAGCCGCAGCGTCGATTATTCGGGCATCGAGGCGGCGGTGAAGGATGCCGCCGCGCGCGCCGGCGTGACTCTGACGGAAAAGCGCGAGGGCACACCGCCGGAATTGCCGGCCGACCATCCGCTGATCGCGCTGGGTGTTTCCGCGACCGGCGCCCCGGCGAGAACGGCACCCTACGGCACCGATGCCAGCGAGTTGCAGGAGCTGGCGCCCTGCATGGTGCTCGGGCCGGGCGGCATCGGGTCGGCCCATACGCCGCGCGAATGCGTGGCGGTGGCCGATCTGGCGGCTGCGGTGCCGTTGTTCAGGCGGATTCTGTCCGCGGGCTGAATCCTGGAGGGGCGCTGCCCCTCCAGACCACCCCGCCAGGAGGCGACGGCCTCCTGGACCGCGATCAAGTGGTGCCCGATGCGGGAGGGGTGCCCGCGATCTATGCCGGCAGGGTCACGCGAACATCGCCGACGGGATTGCCGTTGCTGTCGCGAATGTCACCCTCGACCGCCTGCGCCAGGCTGTCGGCGGCATCGGCCAGCCCAAGCCGGCCCAGCAGCGCCGCAAACACGCCCATCTTCGCGCGCGACGCGCCATCGGCGAATTTCACCGCAATGCCGAGCCCCTGCTCGGGCACGAAGCCGATGACGAAGCCCTCGGCGCCTCCCTTGAGCAGCACGCGCCCCTGTGTGGCGCGCACGATCTTCCCCGTGGCGGAATCGCGGCCGGACAGATGGTCCGGATAGGCCCGGATGGCCGATTGCAGGCGGCGAATGGCGGTGCGACGGGCATCCGTCGCGACCTTCGCCGCCGCCCAGCGCGCGGCCGCCTTCGCCATCACCGCCATCGGCAGCGCGACCGCCGGCAATCCGCAGCCATCGGTGCCGCGCGGCAATGCCGCCGCGTCCCGCCCGATCAGCTCGGAGAAGGCTTCGAGGTACAGGCGCTGCGCCGGGTGCGCCGGGTCATTGTAGGACGCGACGGGCGCGCCGAGGTGCTTCGTCAGGGTCAGGAAGCCGCAATGCTTGCCGGAGCAGTTGTGATAGATGCGCGACCGATCGCCGCCAGTCCGCCAGATCGCCGCCTGGTCGGACTGGCTGCGTGGCATGTCCGGACCACAGACCAGATCTGATTCGCGAAACCCCAGCCGGTCCAGCCAACCACGCACCAGTGCAACCTGGAATCCCTCCGCATTGTGGGACGCGCAGGCCAGGGCGAGATGTTCTTCGGTCAGGCCCGCCGCATCCGCCGCACCCGTCTCCACAAGCGGAATCGCCTGGAACGGCTTGAGCGACGATCGCGGGAAGGTGACGAAATCCGGATCGCCCCAGGATTGCAGGATGCGGCCATCGGCATCCGCGACGACGGCAACGCCGTGATGCAGGCTTTCAAGGATGCCGCCGCGGCGGATTTCAGCAAGCGGGACGAAGGTCATGGTATTGCATCCGATCCAGGGCGGCCTTCCAGCACGGCGTCGAACAGCTTCACCTGCCTGGGCAGGCATTGGGCGTGCAGGTCGAAGCGTTCCAGCATGGTGCGTCGCGCGGCCTTGCGCAGCGGCTGGTAGCGGTCGGGATTGGCGATCGCATCGACCACGGTATCGGCCAGGCGGGCATGGTCGAAGAACGGCAGCAAGATGCCGTTCTTCTCATGCTCCATGACCTCGGCCAGCGGGGCCGTGTCGGATCCGATGATGAGCGCCTCGCACCCCATCGCTTCCACCAGCGACCAGGACAGCACGAAGGGGTAGGTGAAATAGACATGCGCGCGGGTCAGCCGGAACAAGGCGACCAGGCCATCATGCGGAATGCGGCCGGTGAAATGCACGCGCGACATGTCGAGCTTTGCGCCAACCTCCGCCAGCATCGTCGCCTTCCAGGATTTTCCATCCACCGGCAGGCGGCCATAGCCGCGCTCCTCGCCGCCCACGATCACCGCATGGGCCTTGGGACGCCGCGCGAGGATCTCAGGCAGCGCGCGCATGAAGATGTCGAATCCACGATAGGGTTCGAGGTTGCGGGAGACGAAGGTGACGATCTCCTCCTGCCTGGACGCCATGAAGCCATCGGGCAGCTTCACATGGGACGCGCCATTGGGCGTGGCGAAACTGGCGTCCACGCCTTCATGCACCACGGAAGTCTTGGCCTGGATGAAACCCGGATACCGGCTGCGCTGCCACAGCGTCGGGGACACCGCCCAGTCGGTCGCTTCGAGCGACTGCAACTGCGTCATGTTCAAGGTGCGGACGCGGGCGGTCTCGTCGAGCGTCACCTCCTGCGCCGGGTCGAAGCCGACATCGCCGCCGGAAGATTGATAATAGAATTCACAATATTGCAGCAGCTTCGCATCGGGAAACACGTCGCGCAGATACAGGCCTTCGCCCCAGCCGGGATGGCAGCAGATGATGTCGGGGGTGAAGCCCTTCTGCTTCAGCCCTGTCAGGGCGCGGGCAACGGCCTGGCCCCGGCGTACGGCGGCTTCGACCGGGCGCAGGTATCGATGCGTCTTCTCCCCGGCACCTTCCGGGGTGGGGTAGCGCAGGTGCTGTGGGCCAGGCGGGGCTTGGTTCGCACGTTCGCCCAGGCCGACGACCCGCGCACCGCGGCGCTTGGCGATCAGCGGCGCGAGGTGCCGGTATTGCCCCGGATAATTCTGGTGAAGGAACAACGCCTGGACCACCCGTATCGTCTCCCTGTGCCTCGCCCCGCGGTGTGAATGCCGACAATCGGACGGTGGGGCAACCGGGGTGTCTGGCCGGTCGCGCTTCGGCGGGCCAGGATAGGCGCCATCAGGATACGGGATGGTGACCGATGGGCTTCGATTTCACGGGCAAGCGGGTGTTGGTGGCTGGCGGAAGCCGCGGCATCGGGCGATCCATCGCCCTTGGCTTCGCGCAAGCCGGGGCGAAGGTGTCGGTCTGCGCCCGAGGCGCGGAGGGTCTGGCCCCGCTGACCGCCGAGGGCATCGCACATGTCCAGGCGACCGACCTGGCCGATGCCGCGCAGGTCGCGTCCTGGGTCGATGCCGCGGCAAAGACGCTGGGCGGGATCGACGTGCTGGTGAACAACGCATCCGGCTTCGGCGCGCCGGATACCGAGGAAGCCTGGAAGCGTGGACTGGACGTGGACGTGATGGCAACGGTGCGTGCGTCCAATGCCGCGCTGGCGCATCTGCGCGCGTCGAAGGGGTGCATCGTCAACACCACCTCCATTTCGGGCTATGCGCCGTCCACGCGGTCGCCGGCCTATGCGGCGGTGAAGGCGCTGGTGATCAACTACACCGCATCGCAGGCGGCGATGTATGCGCCGGACGGCATCCGGGTGAATGCCGTCGCGCCTGGATCGATCGAGTTTCCCGGCGGGTCCTGGGAAAAGCGGCGCACGGATGACCCGGCGCTGTACAACCGCATCCTCAAGGGCATCCCCTTCGGCCGCCTGGGTGAACCAGAGGAAGTGGCTGATGTGGCGCTGTTCCTGGCTTCTCCACTCGCACGCTGGGTGACCGGGCAGACCATCATCGTCGATGGGGGACAGATGCTGACCTGATGGTTCTGCAACCGTTACGCGAAGCCGATGTGCGAAGCATTTCGGCTTCGCCTTGTTGCGCTTTGCCATAGACTGTCCCGTGTCGGGACAGGGAATGATGCCATGGCGAAGGCGGGATGGGTCGGCTTGGGGGGCGCGGCGATGATCGCGCTGGGCGTGGCGACACCCCTTGCCGCGCAGGGACTGGACCCGCGCGTGGCAGGACCGCTGATGCAGTTGATCCAGGGTGCCGGCATGCAGTGCCAGGCGGGCAACCAGCAGGCCTGCGCCATGGTGCCGCAGCTTCAGCAGGCGGGGAATGAGCTGACCCAGGCACAATTCGCCTGCCAGCAAGGCAATCAGCAGGCGTGCCAGATGTTCCAGATGGGCGCGCAACAGGTGATCGCCGTTTATCAGCAGAATTTTGGTGGCGGCATGCCGCAACAGGCGCCGATGCCGCAGCAGGGTCAGGCCTATTCCCAGCAGCAGCAGACCTTCGACCACCAGCAGCGCATGCAGCAGCAGCAATTCCAGTTTCAGCAGCAACAGCAGCAGTACCAGCAGCAGCAGCGCGCGAATGACTGGCAGCACCAGCGCTTCATGGATCAGCTGCGGCGATAGCGCGGGTCGCGCCTGACCGGAATCAGCCAGGCGCGAGACGATGTTCGATCACTGCCCGACCGGGACCGGTTCCGGGCTTGCGAAGCAACGTCCGGCGAAAACGTATAGCCGCCGCTGCCATCACGCTTCGAGCAGGCGCTTGAGCGCGGCAAGATCGGCAGCCACGAGTCCGGCGTCGCGTTCAAAATCCGCCTCCGACATCGCGGGCTGGCGGAACAGCGTGAACATCACCTCAGCCCCCGCACCGTTCGCCACCACGCGGACGGGCACATCCACCTCGGTGCCGTCAGGCAGCGTCACGACATGATCCAGCACGCCGTAGCCGTTCGGCGGCGCAAAGCGCAGTTCAACGGCGCCCGCGGGCGTGTCGACCATCCACAGGTCGCCGGCCCGCGTGATGCCGCGGCCCAGCCCCGCCGCCCAGCGGGGCAGGTTCTCCGGCTGCGAGGCAAAGGCATAGACGGTGGTGGCGTCCCGATCGATCCCGATGGTCAGGACGCGGCAGGCGCGGGTCGGCATCATTCGTCCCCCGGCTTGCTGCCACGCAGGCGCTTTGTGCTGCCACGGCGGGTCTTCTCATCCACCCGGCGCGCCTTCGCCGCGCGTGAAGGCTTGGTCGGCCGCCGCGGCGGCGGCGGCGGTGTCGCGGCTTCGCGCAGCAAGTCCAACAGTCGTTCCAGGGCGTCTTCCCGGTTGCGTTCGCGCGTGCGGTGACGCTGGGCGGTGATGACCAGCACGCCATCCTTCGTGATACGCCGGCCGGCCAGCGCGACCAGGCGTTCCTTCACCGCGGTCGGGAGGTTGTCCGACGCCATCGCCGCGAAACGCAGTTGCACCGCCGTCTCAAGCTTGTTGACGTTCTGCCCGCCGGGACCCGACGCACGAAGGAAATCCTCGGTGAGTTCATCCTCCGCGATGCTGATGCGGTGGGTGACGCGGATCATCATGGTCCGGGCAACGCGATGGCAGGCATGTCATCCTTCAATGCGACGCCGGTGGCGCCCAACCGTTGCGCGGCGCGCAGCAGCCAGGCGGCTTTCGCCGCGGCGTCGTCATACCCCATTCCGCCGGGCCGGACATTGCTGATGCAGTTGCGCTCCGCATCCGTGCGGCCGCGCCGCGGCGCCCAGGTGATGTACAGGCCCAGGCTGTCTGTGGCCGACAGGCCGGGACGCTCGCCGATCATCACCACGACCGCTGCGGCGCCGATGCGTTCGGCAATGTCGTCGCCCAGCGCGACGCGGGCCTGCTCGGCGATGACGATCGGACCGGGCGGCAGGGCAAGCAGCGGCAGGATCCGCTGCAGAACGGCGGGCGCGTGGCGCTGCACGCCAATGGCGCAAAGGCCGTCGGCGATGACGAAGGCAACAGTGCCGGGCGCATGCGGTATGCTCGCATTCTCCGCCAGCCGACGACCGAGATCGGGCCGCAGCAGATAGCTTCGCCGATCCGCCGCCATGCTGCGGACCCGCGCATGGGGCAGGCCGATGGCGCGTGCCAGCGCGGGCACGTCCAGCGCCGACCATACGGCGTCGCGCGCCCGCGCATGGGCTTCCTGGAAATCGAGATGGGCGGCGGTGGGCACCGCCGTGCCGGCACGGCCCAGCCCGACGCGCGCATCGGTGAAGCGGCGAAGGTCGCGCCACAGCGCCGGGGCGTCGTCCTGTCGCGGCAGGTCGCCGCGGCCCTCCGGAAGCGCAGCTTCCCGGTCGCCGTCCCCCTGGTCGGCCGCGCTCATTCCAGGCCTATCAGCGCCGGCGACAGGCGCGCGGGGATGCGGTCCGCATCCAGCCCGATGCCCATGCGGGTCATCCAATCCTCGAATTCTGGTGCGGCCCGCTTGCCCAGCATCGCCCGCGCGGTCAGCCCGTCATGGAAGGATGTGGACTGGTAGGCGAGCATCACGTCATCAGCGCCCGGCACCCCCATCACATACGTCACGCCGGCCACCGCCAGGCAGGTCAGCAGCGTGTCCATGTCGTCCTGGTCGGCCTCGGCATGGTTGGTGTAGCAAACATCGACCCCCATCGGCAGGCCGAGCAGTTTGCCGCAGAAATGATCCTCCAACCCGGCGCGCAGGATCTGCTTGCCGTCGAACAGGTATTCCGGGCCGATGAAGCCGACGACGGTATTGACCAGCAGCGGGTGGAATTCCCGCGCGACGGCATAGGCGCGGGCTTCGATCGTCTGTTGATCGACGCCGTGATGCGCCTCGGCGGACAAGGCGCTGCCCTGCCCGGTCTCGAAATACATCACATTGTCGCCCAGCGTGCCGCGGCCCAGCGCCAGTGCCTGTTCGCGTGCTTCCTTCAGCACGGACAAAGACACGCCGAAGGAAGCATTCGTGGCCTGCGTCCCACCGATCGACTGGAACACCAGATCCACCGGCGCGCCGCGGTCCATGGCCAGCATCGTCGTCGTGACATGGGACAGCACGCATGTCTGGGTCGGGATCTCGAAGCGGTCCCGCACGCGGTCGAGCATCTCCAGCACGCGCATCACGGCTTCGACATTGTCCGTTGCGGGGTTGATGCCGATCACCGCGTCCCCGGCTCCCAGCAGCAATCCGTCGAGCACACCGGCGGCGATGCCGCGCGGATCGTCGGTGGGGTGGTTCGGTTGCAGGCGGATGGACAGCGTGCCCGGCAGGCCGATCGTATTGCGGAAGCGGGTGACGACGCGGCATTTCGCCGCCACCTGCATCAGATCCGCCACGCGCATGATCTTGGACACCGCCGCCGCCATCTCCGGCGTCAGGCCGGGCGCCAGCGCGGTGACGGCGGCCGGTTCGGCCACCAGCAACCAATCGCGGAAGCCGCCCACGGTCAGATGCCGCACCGGCGCGAAAGCCGCCGCGTCATGGCGATCCATGATCAGGCGCGTGACCTCGTCAGTCTCGAACGGCACCACCGCCTCGGACAGGAAATGCGACAGCGGCAGGTCGGCCAGCGCCCGCTGGGCGGCGATCCGCTCGGCTGCGCTGGCCGCCGCGATGCCGGCCAGCACATCGCCCGACCGCAGCGGCGTGGCACGTGCCAGCAGGGTCTTCAGGTCGTCGAAGACGAAGCGTGTTCCGCCGAGGGTCTGCGCGAAGGGCATGGCGGCCATGATGACGCCTCCGCGCCCCGTCTTGCCAGCCTGTCCCCTCGCCCTAGGATGCGGGCCGGAAAACTGACCCGAGGAATTCATGGACGCCGACGCGATCGACAAGGCCCCGGATGCGGCCGACACCTGGCCCGACCAGATCTACGACCTGCTGAAAAAGCATGAGATCCGCCAAGTCTGCCTGGTGCCCGATGCCGGTCATTCCCGCCTGATCAAGCGCTGCCTGGCGGACAACGAGATCATCGTCACCACGCTGACCACCGAGGAAGAAGGCATCGCCCTGATGCAGGGCGCCTGGCTCGGCGGCGACAAGGCGGTGCTGCTGATGCAATCCTCGGGCGTCGGCAACTGCATCAACATGCTGTCGCTGTCGCATATTCATCGCTGCCCGATGCCGATGCTGGTGACGATGCGCGGCGATTTCGGGGAATTCAACCCGGCCCAGGTGCCGATGGGCAACGCCACCCAGGCGGTGCTCGAAGCCATGGGCACGCTGGTCAAGCGCGCGGACGCGCCGGAGGACATCGCGCCGACCGTCGATGCCGTGATCCGCATGGCCTTCAACACCTTCCGCCCGACCGCGGCCCTGATCGGCCAGCGCGTCATCGGCGCCAAGACCTTCGGCAAGGACTGAGACCATGCTCGCGGAATCCGGAAAACTCGACCGTCGTGAGCTGACGCGCGCCCTGCTCGCGGATCGCGGCGAACTCGCTGTCATCGCAGGCCTCGGCGCGCCCTGCTGGGACATCACGGCAGTGGGCGACCACAAGCTGAACCTGCCGCTGTGGGGCGGCATGGGGGCCGCGGCGATGATCGGGCTCGGCCTGGCGCTGGCGCAGCCATCACGGCCGGTGCTGGTGCTGACCGGCGACGGGGAGATGCTCATGGGCATCGGCGCGCTGGCGACCATCGCGGTGAAGAAGCCCAAGAACCTCGCCATCGTCGTGCAGGACAATGAGCATTACGGCGAGACCGGCATGCAGGAGACGGCGACGAAATACGGCGTCGATCTCGTGGCCATGGCGAAGGGCGCCGGCTTCAAGCGCACGATGTTCGTCACCAAGGCCGAGGAGGTCCCGGCCCTGCGCGCAGCGATCCATGCCGGGGACGGGCCGTTCTTTGCCGTCGCCAAGATCGATGCCGGCAGCAAGAAGCTTGTCCTGCCACCGCGTGACGGCTCGATCATCCAGAACCGGATGCGCGAGGCGATCCTGGGGCCGGCCGCCTACCACCAGCTCTGAAACGCCATGAAAGCCGGCGCAGACCGGCAGGCACCAACGGGAGAAAACGCATGAATCGTCGCAGCCTGATCGCCGGGATCGCCGCCCTTGGGGCCGCGCGCCCGGCGCTGTCGCAAAGTTGGACGCCGGATCGCCCGATCCGGCTGGTGGTGCCCTTCGCCCCCGGCGGTAGCACCGACGTCACCGCGCGGCTGGTGGCCGAGGCGATCACGCCACGTCTTGGCCAGCCCGTCGTGATCGACAACCGCCCCGGCGCCGGGGGCAACATCGGCTCCGAGGCGGTCGCGCGGTCCACACCCGATGGTCACACCCTGGTGATGGGCACCAGTTCCACCCACGCCACCAATGTCGCGCTGTATCGCAACCTGCCCTACCAGCCCCTGCGGGATTTCGCGCCGGTCAGCCAGGTCTCCTTCATCCCGAACCTGCTGGTGGTGAACCCGGAGGTTGCGGCGCGGGACCTGCCGGCGCTGATCGCGCTCGCCCGCGCCCAGCCGGGGACGCTGAATTTCGGCAATGCGGGGTCGGGCACATCCCAGCATCTGTCCGCCGCGATGATCGCCTCCAAGGCGGGGATCGAGGTCACCCACGTCGCCTATCGCGGCGGCGCGCCAGCCGTGACGGACCTGCTCGGCGGGAAGATCCAGGCCATGGCAGCGCCGCTGGTCGAGGTGATCGCCCATGTCCAGGCCGGGCGCCTGCGCGCCATCGCCATCACCACCGCGCGGCGTTCGCCGCTGCTGCCCGAAACGCCCACCATCGCCGAGACCATTCCGGGCTTCGAGGTTGCGCTGTGGAACGGATTCTTCGCCCCGGCCGGCACGCCGCCCGCCGCGGTGATGCGGATATCCACCGCCATCGCGGAGGTCCTGCGGACCGACGACATGCGCGCCAAACTCGCCCAGCAGGGCAGCGAGCCGGTCGGGTCCACCCCGGAAGCCTTCGCCACCTTCATCGCCGCCGAGATCCCGAAATGGGCGGAGCTCGTCCGAATCTCGGGCGCCACAGTCGAATAGGAAACGTCCATGCCGCATATCGTCTGTCTTCGTCCGCTGCATCCCGATGCCATGGAGCGGCTGCGCGCCGAACCGGGCTACACCATCACCCTGCTCGACCCGGTGACGCCCGAGACGCTGGCCGAGCCGATGAAGACCGCCGATGCGATCATCGTGCGTGCGACGAAGATCGACCGTGCCTTCCTGGCGAATGCGCCGATGCTGCAGATCTGCGCGCGTCACGGCGTGGGCTATGACGCGGTGGATGTTGAGGCGCTGACCGAACGCGGCATTCCGCTGACCGTGACGCCGGATGCGAACGCCGTCTCGGTCGCCGAGCACGCGATGATGCTGATGCTGACCACAGCGCGGCGCACCGTGGACTACAACGCCAACACCAAGGCACTGGACTGGGGACCGAAGCCGTCGCTGCGGACGCTCGACCTCGCGGGCATGACGGTGCTGGTCGTCGGTTTCGGCCGCATTGGCGGGCGTGTGGCGCGGCTGTGCCAGGCCTTCGGCATGGATGTGCTGGTGCACGACCCCTATATTCCGCAGAACACCATCAAGGGCGCGGGGTTCAAGCCGGTGAAGGTGCTGCATGAAGGCCTGGCGGCGGCGGATATCGTGACCACCCACCTGCCCTCGAACATCGAGACGCGGGGCATGGTGAATGCGTCCTTCTTCGCGGCCATGAAGCCGGGCGCGGCGTATATCAACACCGCGCGCGGCACGCTCGTCGATGAAGCCGCGCTGACCAATGCGCTGAAGACAGGCCATCTCGGGGCGGCCGGCCTCGACGTGTTCTGGGAGGAGCCGGTGACGACGAAACTGCCCTTCCTCGACTTCGCCAATGTCGTCGTGTCCCCCCATTCCGCGGCGGCCACCGACCAGTCGACCCGCCGCATGGGGCTGTCCTGCGCCGAGAGCATCTTCGCCCATCTGAAGGGGCAGCTCGATCCCGACGTCGTCATCAACAAGGAGGTGCTCCGCGGCAACGCGTGAGCAGCACGACCATGACGAACCCCCTTCTGGTCCTCGCCGACCACGCCGCCACCTGGCACACGCGCAAACTGGATGACGAGGTCGCGCATCACGCGCGCCGCGCGCTGGTGGATTGGTTCGCGGCCCTGCTCGCCGGCGCCTGGCGCGAACCCGCCACGCTGATGTCCGCCGCGCTGGAGGATGAAACGCGCGGCGGTGGCGGCGCGGTCTGCTACGTCACCGGCCGGAAGGTTCCGGTGCGCCACGCCGCGTTGATCAACGGCACGGCGTCCCACACCGTCGAGTTCGACGACATCTACCGCTACGCCGTCTATCATCCCGGCTGCCCGACCATCGCGGCGGCACTCGCCGCGGCGCAGGCGCGCGGGACGGATATGGAAACCCTGCTGCGCGCGCTTGCGGCCGGGTATGAGGTGTCGTGCCGCATCGGCCTCGCGGTGCAGCCCTCTCATTACGATTTCTGGCACACCACCGGCACGGTCGGGACCTTCGGCGCGGCAGCGTCAGTCGCGGTGCTGCTGGGGTCGGATGCGACGCGCATCGCCCATTCCATCGCCACCGCCGCGACCATGGCATCCGGCCTGCAACAGGCCTTCCGTGGGGAAGGCATGTCCAAGCCGCTGCATCCGGGCCATGCGGCCGAAGCCGGCGCACTCGCGGCGATGGCGGCAGCGAAGGGCATGACCGGCGCGCTCGACGTGCTGCACGGTTCGGCCGGCTTTGCAGCCGCCACCAGCGAGGATACCGGCAAGTGGGAGAAGTCCCTGGCCAAGATCGGCCAGCCCTTCGCCATCACCGACATGACCTTCAAGAACCACGGCTGCTGCGGGCACATCTTCGCCGCACTGGATGCGGTGCGGGACCTGCATCTGGAGGCCGGCTTCAAGCCGGAGGACGTGGTGTCCGTCGCGGTCGGCGGCTACAAGGCGACCAAGGAGGTCTGCGACCGCCCGACCGCACAGACTGAACAGGATTGCCGCTTCTCCACCCAATTCACGGTGGCGACGATGCTGCTGCATGGCGGCGTGCGCCTGGCGGCCTTCGAAACCGCGCGGCTGGCCGACCCGGCCACGCGCGCGTTGATGCCGAAGGTCAGCGTCTCGCTCGATGAGGAATGTGCCGCCGCCTTCCCGTCCAAGCGGTCGGCGAAGGTGACCATCTCGCTGAAGGATGGCCGCGTGCTGTCCCGCCACCAGCACACGCGCAAGGGCGACCCGGACGCGCCGTTGTCCGACCAGGACCTGTCAGACAAGTTCCTGGAGCTGACGTCCGATGCGGTGGGTGCGGCGCAGGCAAAGGCGCTTCTGGCGCAGCTGTGGGAAGGGTCTGCCCTGCCGGGGGTCGTGAAGCTGGTGGTGAACCAGGCGCACGCCGCCGAGTGATCAATTCAGGCGAGGGGGAGGACCGTCCTCCCCCGAGCCCGTGCTATTTCCGCTTGCCGTCGACGCGGACGAGTTGCGAAATCGCCAGCGCGGCACGGCCGGACGCCTTCGCGATTTCGTTGTCCTGTTCCTCGATCACCTTGCGCGCCGGCTCATCGCCGTCGAGCCCACCCAGGATCTCCGCGGGAACCTTGCGATTGGAACGCCGGGTGCCGTCCTCATAGAATACGTCGAACAGCACGAAATTGGCTTTGCTGCCTGGTTTGGCGGCCATGTCTGTCTCTCCTCCGCGCGTCAGTCGCGCACGGGTTCCTCGGCCTCGGTGGTCTCGGGCTCGTCGGGCTCACCGGACGCCTTGCGCTTCGCGGCCGCTTCCTCGCGTTCGCGCTGCTTGGCTTCCTTCTTCGCCTGCTTGGACCGATTCACGTCGGCACGCTGTTGGCCATAATTGGGCTTTCGCGCCACGGCGTTTCTCCGCGTGTCAAAGATGGAAGGGGCGGCCCGAAGGCCGCCCCTTGGAAGTCTCAGGCGAGGCGGAGGTTGCCCGCCGAAATCTTGCCCTGCTGCCCACGCTGCAGCTCGAACTCGACCTTGTCGCCTTCATTGAGGCCGTTCAGGCCCGAGCGCTGCACGTCGGAGATGTGCACGAACACGTCCTTGGAGCCATCTTCCGGCTGAATGAAGCCGTAGCCCTTGGTCGCGTTGAACCAC
The DNA here is from genome assembly GCA_022842185.1 of Acetobacteraceae bacterium. Classification (GTDB taxonomy): domain Bacteria; phylum Pseudomonadota; class Alphaproteobacteria; order Acetobacterales; family Acetobacteraceae; genus Neoroseomonas. The sequence continues at coordinate 29,914 of JALHQB010000033.1, read as the reverse complement.
TTCACGGTACCGATGCTCATGCCGATGTCTCCGGGTTGAGCGTTGCCGCCGCACGACATGCGCGGCGGTGAAGCCGGCGCGCTGTGGGCGCGACGGGCCAGCCATCGCTGCGGCTCAACCATAGGTTAGGCACGGAGAGCAGGTCCGCCTGAGCGGACCGGACGAGGTGACGGGGTGGGATATGCGCGTTCCCCGGCGCGATTGCAATTGCCATCCATGTCATCACCGCCGCGCGCATGGGCCTCGGCCCTGCGCGCGACGTCCGGGTCGGCGCCTCACTCCAGGCGAATATTCGCGCCGCGCAGCACCTCCGCATAGCGGTCCGCATCCGTCGTCAGCATCCGCTGCGCGTCCTGCTGGGAACCGCCGCCGATCATGAAGCCGGCATCGCTGATGCGCTTGCGCAGCTCCGGGTTCTGATATGCCTTGTTGACCGCGGCGACCCAGCGCTCGGCGATCGGCTGCGGCAGGCCCGGCGGGGCGATCAGCATGTACCACACCACGGCGTCGAAGCCGGGAAAGCCGAGTTCCGCGACGGTCGGCGTATCCGGCAGCCATTCGACGCGCTGCGGCGTCGTCACTGCCAGGGCGCGCACACGGCCTTCACGGATATGCGGCAGGTAGGTGGGGAAGGTGTCGATGGCGAGGTCGATACGCCCGGCCAGAATCTCATTCACCACCTGCCCGGTGCCACGGAACGGCACATGCGTCATCTGCACTCCGGCCGACTTGGCCAGCAGTTCGGCGGCCAGATGCTGCTGCGTCGCGACGCCGGAGGAGGAGTAGTTCAGCACCCCCGGATTCTCCTTCGCGCGCGCCAGCAGTTCCGGCAGCGTGCGGGATGGTGAATTGACCGGCACGACGGCGACCATCGGCACGGTCGCGGCGTGCACCACGGGGGTCTGGTCGCGGCGGATGTCGAAGGGCGGCGGGTTCATCAGCGGCGGCACCACGGCGGATGCGCTGATCGTCGTCATCCCCATCGTGTAGCCATCCGGCCGCGCGCGGGACAACGCCAGCACGGCCAGCGTCCCGGATGCACCCGGGCGGTTTTCCACCGCGATGGTCTGGCCGAATTCCTCCTGCAACACGGGGGCGAGGAAGCGGGAAATGATGTCGGTCCCGCCGCCCGGCGCGAAGCCCACCAGCAAGGTGATGGTGCGCGACGGATAGGCCTGCGCCAGCGCGGGCATGGGCAGCAGCGGGGTGAGCGCGGCGGCGGACAGCGCGCGCCGGCTGATCATGGCGGTCATGGTGTTTCCTGTGTGACGTGGCTGCGGGCTTGTTGCCCGGCATGGCCGCGAAGGCCATGCCGGTGCCCGTTCGAACGGCTTTACTTGCCCTGGAACTTCGGCGCGCGCTTGTTGAGGAAGGCATCGACGCCTTCCTGGAAATCGGCCGAGGTGAAGCACATCGTCACCAGGTCGTCGCCCTCGACCTCGCCGGTCGCATGGCGCAGGCGGCGCAGCGCCATCTTGGTGGCCTTCAGCGTCAGCGGTGCGAGATCCTTCATGGACGTCGCCAGTTCCATCGCCCGCGCGGCAACGGCATCCGGCGTGTCCAGCACTTCCGACACCAGGCCGAGATGCTTGGCCTCGGCCGAGGAGAACAGGCGCGACGTCATGATCATCTCGGCGATCGCAGCCGGGCCAACCAGCGCGTAGAAGCGCGCGAAGTTGTTCATGTTGAGGATATTGCCCAGCGTCTTGGCGATCGGCAGCCCGAAGCGCGCCGAGGTGTCGCAGATGCGGATGTCGCAGCAGCCGGCGATACCCAGGCCACCGCCGGTGCACGCACCCGCGATCGCCGCGATGATCGGCGTGTTGCAGTTCTCCAGCGCGCCCAGCACCTTGTCGATGCGCGCTTCATAACCCAGCGCGTCCTCGGCGGTCTTGAACTCGCGGAACTGGGAGATGTCGGTGCCCGAGGCGAAGGCCTTGCCCCCGGCGCCGGTCAGCACCCACACCCGGATCGAGGGATCATTATTGATCTGCTCGGCCAGTTCCTGGATGCGCTGGTACATCGGGAACAGCATGGCGTTGCGCGCCTGCGGCCGGTTGAAGGTGGTCCAGGCGATGCCGCCCTCGCGGACCTCGTGCAGAATGTCGTCGCTCATGGCGCGCTCTCCGTCCCGAAATGGTTTCCGGGCAAGGCGTAGCGGGCTGGCGCGCGGCGTCAAGCGGGTGTCTTGCCGGCCGGCGCGGGCGATGCGAACAGGGTGCCCCCGGAAGGACCCTTGCCCATGATGCCGTTGTCCCGCTTCACCGTGCTCGACCTGACCCGCGTGCGGTCCGGCCCCACCTGCGTGCGCCAGCTCGCCGATTGGGGTGCCAATGTCATCAAGATCGAGGCCACCGACGAGGTGGATACCGGCAAGGGCCTGGGCGGCGAACGCGACGGGCCGGACTTCCAGCATGTCCATCGCAATAAGCGCGCAATGACCCTGAACCTGAAGGCGCCCGAAGGCCTGGCCGCCTTCCGCCGCATGGTCGCGAAGGCCGATGTGGTGGTCGAGAATTATCGCCCCGACGTGAAGACACGGCTCGGCATCGACTATGACGCGCTGGCGGCGATCAATCCGCGCATCGTGCTCGGGTCGATCTCGGGCTTCGGGCAGGATGGGCCCTATGCGAAGCGCCCGGGCTTCGACCAGATCGCGCAAGGCATGGGCGGGCTGATGTCCGTGACCGGCCTGCCCGGGCAGGGGCCGGTTCGCGCCGGCATCCCGGTCGCGGACCTGACCGCCGGGCTGTACTGCGCGCTGGGCATCATGGTGGCGCTGCTGGAACGCGAAGTGACCGGCAAGGGACGCTGGGTGCATGTGTCCCTGCTGGAAGCGATGATCGCCATGATGGACTTCCAGGCGACGCGCTGGACCATGAAGCAGGAGATCCCGAAGCAGGCTGGCAATGACCATCCGACGACCATCCCCACTGGGTTGTTCAAAACGTCTGACGGCGTGATGAACATCGCCGGCGGCGGCCAGGTGATGTGGGATCGCATCGTGAAGGTGCTCGGCATCGAGGAAGCGGCAAAGGACCCCGACATCGCCACCGACACACTCCGCAGCCGGAACCGCGCCAAGGTCAACGCGCTGCTGGAGAGCGTGACGCTGACCGACACCTCCGCGAACTGGGTGGCGAAATTCAACCGCGAAGGCGTGCCCTGCGGGCCGGTCTATGCCATGGACCAGGTCTTCGCGGATGAACAGGTGAAGCATCTCGGCGTGGCGATGACGCTGCAGCATCCGCGGCTGGGCGCGCTGGATGTGGTGCGCGCGCCGATGCAGATCGCCGGCGTGGCATGCGCGCGCAACCCGACGCCGGAACGCGGCGAGCACACCGATGCGGTGCTGGCCGAATTCGGGTTCAGCGCCGAAGAAATCGCCACGCTGCGGGCGGCGAAGGCGGTCTGACGCGCCTCAGTCACGCGCGAGGCGAACCTCCACTTCGCGCGTGACGTAGCGCCACTCGACGGTTGCGCGCAGGCGGCCGAGCAACGCGTCGAAGCGCGCCTCATCCTCCGGTGCGAATTCGAACCAGGTCAGGAAATCGAAGGGCTCGCCCAGGTCGCGACAATGGATCAGCCGCCGCGCCACCGCGGGCAGGTATTCCAGCCCTATGGCAATATGGCGGGACTGCTCCTCGATGATGTCGCGGCGGGCGTCCTGCGCCATGTCCCACCATGCTTCCGATTTTCGGATCGGGATCAGGGCCGCACGGGTCGCCCCGGCGCGGCCAAGGCCCTGCTGCACGCCGGCGAGCGCGGCACGTTCCGCCTCCGCCGTGTAGCGAAGGTTGCTGGTGATGCCGCGCAGCCGCCAAGCGCCGTCGCGCGCCAGGCGCGCACCATCCTCGACGACCAGCCGCGCGGCGGGCAGCAATGATGCTCCGACAGGCGCGGTGATCCCCGTGATCCGCCAGGGCCCCTCGGCACCGGCGGTGATCGTGACAGGAAGCGGCGTGGCCATTGCTTCAACCTGCATTCAGCCGCTTGAACTTGGCAAGTGGGCTGCGCCGGACGGGTCAATCCACGCGAATGTTGCCGCGGCGGATCACCTCCGCCCAGCGCTCGCGGTCGTTCGCGGCCATCTCGGCGAACTGTGCCGCGGTGCCACCCATCGCCTCGACACCTTGCGCGGTGAGCTTGGCGCGGAAATCGGGGCGCGCGAGCAGCGCAGCGACCTCCCGGTTGATGCGTTCGACCACCGGCCCCGGCATGCCGGTCGGGCCGAATACACCGTACCAGCCAAGCGCCTCATAGTCGGGCAGACCAGCCTCCGCGATGGTCGGAACGTCCGGCAGGGCGGGGTCGCGCCGGGCCGAACTCACCGCGATCGGACGCACCCGCCCATCGCGGATATGCGGAAGGGCGGTCGGCGTGGTGTCGAACATCATGGTCAGCCGCCCGCCCACGGTATCGACCATCGCCGGCCCGGTGCCGCGATACGGCACATGCGTGATGTCCACATTCGCCTGTTGCTTCACCAGTTCCATGAACAGGTGCTGCGCCGACCCGATCCCCGCCGACCCGTAATTCAGCTTGCCCGGTTCCGCCCGCGCCAGCGCCAGCAATTCCTGCAAGGTGCGTGCGTTCACCGACGGATGCACCACCAGGACCGAAGCGACCGCGGCCACGGGCGCGACCGGCACCAGGTCCCGCGCCGGATCGTAGGACAGGCGGAACAGGGATGGATTGATCGCTATCGGCCCGGCGCTGCCCATCACCAGCGTGTAGCCATCGGGCGCGCTACGCACCACCGCTTCGGTGCCGACCGAACCGCCGGCGCCGGTGCGGTTTTCCACCACCACGGTCTGCCGCAGCACCGGGGACAGTTCCTCTGCCAGCACGCGGGCCAGCAGGTCAGCCGCGCCGCCGGGCGGGAATGGGGAGATCATGCGGATGTTGCGTGCGGGCCAATCCCCCTGCGCGCGGGCCGGACCCGCAAGGGCGGTCGCGGCCGCAAGGCCGAGCACAAGGCGTCGGGTCGTCATGACAGGTCTCCGGCTTGGATGATTGCATGGATGCTAGGCCGGGACGGCTCGCCCGCCAATCCGCCAACGCAATGGCGGTTCCCCAGTCATCCCGCCCTTGCTTCGGGCAGCGTCTTCACCCACGGATGCTTTCACCGGAGCGGCATCTGCTCCATGAAACCCCCATCGCAGGCCCAAGGACGCATCCATGCGTATCGCTTCCATCCGCCAGGGCGTCGTGCCCATCAGCAGCGCCATCGCCAATGCCTATATCGATTTCTCCAAGATGACGGCGAGCGTCGTCGCCATCACCATCGAGGATGGGAATGGCCGCCGCGCGACGGGCTACGGCTTCAATTCCAACGGACGCTATGCGCAGCCGGGCCTGCTGGCCGAACGCTTCGTCCCGCGGCTGGAAGCCTGCACGGAAGCGGAGCTGACCGCCGCCGATGGCAGCCTCAACGTCGCCGGGGCCTGGGCCGCGATGATGAAGAACGAAAAGCCCGGTGGCCATGGCGACCGGTCCGTCGCGGTCGGCGTGCTGGACATGGCGCTGTGGGATGCGGCGGCGAAGCTGGAGGGCAAGCCGCTGTGGCGGCTGCTCGCGGATCGTCATCGTGGTGGGGAGGCCGATGACGCGGCCTGGGTCTATGCCGCCGGCGGTTATTACTACCCCGGCAAGGGCGTCGATGCGCTGGTCGAGGAGATGAAGCGGTATCTCGGCCTTGGCTACACCACGGTGAAGATGAAGATCGGCGGTGCCCCCGGCACACCGATCAAGGACGCGCTGCGCGAGGATGTCGCGCGCATCGAGGCCGTGGTGAAGCTGCTGGATGGCGACGGGTCGCGCCTGGCTGTCGATGTGAATGGGCGGTTCGGTCTTCACGCCGCCCTGGCCTATGGCGTCGCACTCGAACCCTTCGGCCTGCGCTGGTACGAGGAACCGCTCGACCCGCTGGACTACGCCACCCACGCCACGCTGGCCGAGCATTACGGGCCGCCGATCGCGACCGGCGAGAACCTGTTCTCCATGCTCGATGCCCGCAACCTCATCCGCCATGGCGGGCTGCGGTCGGATCGCGACATCCTGCAGTTCGATCCCGCGCTGTCCTACGGGTTAGTGGAATACCTGCGCACGCTTGAGATGCTGCAGCAGCACGGCTGGTCGCCGCGGCGCTGCGTGCCGCATGGCGGGCATCAGTTCGCGCTGAACATCGCGGTCGGCCTCGGCCTCGGTGGCAACGAATCCTACCCGGAAGTCTTCGCGCCCTTTGGCGGCTTCGCCAGCGATACACCGGTGGTCGATGGCCGCATCCGCATGCCGGATGCGCCGGGCATCGGGTTCGAACACAAGAACGATCTCTGGGCTGTCCTGAAGGACCTGTGATGCCGCAGATGCGCGACTTGGCGCGGGCGGTTGCTGCCCGGCACGCCGGTCGTGCCACACAGGGCTTCGTGCGCGGCAAGCTGCGCACGGACCCCATCCTGCCTGCGTTGTTGGCCTTGCCGCCACTGGGCGACGTGCTGGATCTGGGCTGCGGGCGGGGCCAGCTTGGCCTCGCTCTGCTGCTGGCAGGGCAGGCGGACAGTGTCTCCGGCGCCGACCTGGACGCCGCCAAGATCGAGCGTGCGGCAGCGGCGGCCGAAGGCTTGCCGGCGCGCTACGCGGTGGCCGACATCGCGGCGATGGACATCCCGGCCTGCGACACCGTCCTACTGATCGATGTGCTGCTGCAGATGCCGCATGTCACGCAAGCTGCCCTGCTTGCGCGCATTGCCGCCACGGCGCCGCCGCGCATCATCATCCGTGCCTTCGACCCCGATTGCGGGTGGCGCAGCGCACTCGGATTCACCGTCGAACATCTGCGCCGTGGGCTGGGCGCCGATCTCGGGCGGCAGGGCGCCGTCGCGCCGCTGCCGGTGCGCGATCTCACCCGCATCGTCGAAGGCGCGGGCTATCGCGTGACGATCAGCCCCTGCTGGGCTGGCACACCACTGCCGAATGTGCTCATTCTCGCCCAACATCCATGATCAAGCACCTTTCCCTGCTCGTCCTCTGCGCCGTCGTGGCCTTGCCGGCGCGGGCGCAGCAATTGCCGGTGTTCGAGGTCGGCATCGCCGGCGGCGGCGGCAGCCTGCCGGCCTATCCGGCGTCCAGCCAGAACCAGGTGCGTGGCCTGGTGGTGCCCTACTTCATCTATCGCGGCAGCGTGCTGCGGTCCGACGATGGCGGCGTCCGCGCGCGCACCAGCCTGGCGGATGGGATCGAGCTTTCCGTCAGCGCATCCGGCGGCATCAACGCATCGTCGGATGACGTGACGGCGCGTGCCGGCATGCCCGACCTGCAATGGCTGGGTGAGGTCGGACCGAACCTGCGCTTCATCCTGTGGCGGGGCGAGGATGAGGCATCGCCGGAGCGGATCGTGATCGACACGCCGCTGCGCGCGGTGTTCTCCACCGACTGGTCGTCGGTGTCGTTCCGCGGGTTCACCTTTTCCCCGGATATCGCCTATGAGCGGCTGCATGTGTTTTCGCAATATGCGCGGCTGCGGGTGTCGGCCGGCGTGCTGTTCGGGTCCGATGCGTACAGCGATTATTTCTATGAGGTCGCGCCGGAATACGCCCAGCCGGCCCGCCCGGCCTACAACGCGCAGGCGGGCTATGTGGGCGCGCGGGTGACCTTGTCCTACCGCCTGCCGATCACCGAGCGTCTGTCGGTCGTTGTCGGTGGACGGGTCGAGAATTTCTCCGGATCGGCCAATGCCGACAGCCCGCTGTTCCGTTCCGAATGGAACGCATCGGTGGTGGCCGGTTTCGCCTTTTCGCTCTGGCGGTCGGAAGCCAGAGTGGATGTGACAAGCCAGCCCTTCGACTGATCCCCTACGCCGCCGCCAGCGCGCGACAGGGTGAAATGGCCAGGTGCCCGTCGGGTGCCGCATGCACATGCGCTTCCACGCCATAGGCGCGCGCGATGGTCGCTTCCGTCAGCACGCTGCGCGGCGCGCCGTCGGCCAGCAGCCGGCCCTCGCACAGCAGCGCGATGCGGTCGGCAAAGCGCGCCGCCGCGTTCAGGTCGTGGATGGCGATGATGGTCACCAGATCGCGCGCGCGCGTCAGCTCCCGCACCAGCGCGAGCAGCGACAAAGCGTGGCGGATGTCGAGAGCGCTGGTCGGTTCGTCCAACAGCAGCAAGGCCGGTTCGGCCGCGAGCACCTGCGCCAGGAACACCATCTGCCGCTGGCCGCCGCTGAGTTCGCCCAGCAGCCTGTCGGCCAGCGCCGCGATGCCCAGACGGCGCAGCATGTCCGACGCCCGGGCCAACTCGGCCTGGGGCACGCGCCAGCCCAAGGCGCGGCGGCGCCCGAGCAGCACGGTCTCCAGCACGGTCAGGGCGGCGCGTGCGCCATTGTCCTGGGGCATGAAGCCGGTCGCGTCCGGTGTGGCGCCATCCATCGTCACCCGCCCGCCATGGCGTTGCAGCCCGGCCACGGCGCGCAGCAGGGTGGATTTGCCCGACCCGTTCGGCCCGATCAGCGCCAGCACCTCGCCGCCGCGCGCCTCCAGCCGGATGCCATCGAGGGCGAGCCGCGCGCCATAGCGCACCGAGACGTCCTGCAGCGACAGCCTCATGCCGCGCGCGCCATCCAGCATCCGCCATAAGGCACCGGCAGAAAGGCCTCATGGTAGCGTGCCAGCGCGTCCTCGGGGTCCAAATCGGCGAAGGCCTGCGGGTAGAGCACACGGCCCATATAGGCGAGTCCGATCCAGTCCATCAGGCAGCGCGACAGGCCGGTCTCGATGGTGTGCAGGCTACCATTGCGGATCGCCGGCAGTGCGGCCCAGCCCGGCCGCGCCGCATAGGGGCGCAGTGACGCGCGCGCCTCATCAAGCGTCACGCCATAGCCCGCGCGGACCGAACCGGGCCGGTTCTCCCAGCTCGAGCCGAGCAGGAAGACATGCTCAGGTGCGGCGGCGAGCACGGCTTCCGGCGCCATCGGCGCCCAACCCTGGGGAATGCGCCCGGCAGCTATGTTGCGCGCGCCGAGCACGTCCAGCATGCCGCCCCACATCGCGCCGTTGTAGGTGTTGCCAAAGGCGCCTGGTCCACCGCTGCCGATCTCGACATAGGCGGAGGGCGCCGTGCCGGCCCGCGCGGCGCGTGCGCGGATATCGGCCACGCGGTCTATATACATCGCAGCAAGCGCTTCCGCCCGCGCCTGCTGCCCCAGCGCGGCGCCCAGCGCGCGCGTGCTCGCGGCGTGCAGCTCCGGCGTCTGCTGGTTGTAGTCCACCACCAGCACGGGCACGCCGGCGGCCTCGATGCGCGCGATCTCCTGCGGCACCGCGGCGACGCCTACCGCATGGACCACGAGCAGGTCCGGCCGCAGCGCCAGGCAGCGTTCGGCCGTCAGCGTCTGGTTCTCGGTGGCGCCGATGTCGGGCAGGCGGTCGAGGCCAGGGAGCACCTTGAGGTATTCGCGCCAGATCGCGGGCCGGTTGATCGCCCATTGGCGCCGGTTGAACCCCACCACGCGGTCCCAGCCGCCCGGCCCGGCGACGGCGATGAATTCCTCGAAGTTGAAGGCGAGCAGGATGCGTTCGGGTGGCCTTGGCAGAATGACGTTGCGGCCGGCGGCATCGCGCAGGGCGATCTGCGCGCGCGCCGGCAGCGCGGGAAGCGCGAGCGCCGCGGCCAGCGCGGCGAGGTTGCGACGACGCATGGGATGTCCCTTCAGTAACGCGCGCGGCGCGTGTTCAGCACCAACCAGGCGAAGAACGGCACGCCGACCAGCGCGGTGACGATGCCGATGGGAATGAGCGCGCCGGGCATGATGGTCTTGCTGGCGACGGATGCCGCCGACAGCAGCAGCGCGCCGGCCAGCGCCGAACCGGGCAGCAGCCAGCGCTGGTCCTCGCCCAGCAGCATGCGCGCGAGATGCGGCGCCACCAGCCCGACGAAGCCGATGGTGCCGACGAAGGCAACCGCCGCGCCGGTGGCGAGCGCGACGAACACCAGCGCCCGCAGCCGCAGCCCGCGCAGCCCGACGCCAAGCGCCGCCGCGCGGTCCTCGCCCAGGCGCAATGCCGTCAGAGACCAGGCATCGCGCATGATCATCGGCGCCATCGCCAGCAGGATGCCGGTGACGACCGCAAGCTTGGTCCAGGTCGCGCGTTGCAGGCTGCCGAACAGCCAGAACACCACCTGTTGCAGCGCCTCGGGCGAGGCGATGAATTGCAGCGCCGCCAGCATCGCCTGGAACAGGAACATCAGCGCGATGCCGGCGAGCACCAGCGTCTCCGCTGTCGCACCGCGCAGCCCGCCGAGCAGCCAGACGCAGGAACAGGCAAGCGCGGCGAAAAGGAAGGCCGAGATCGGCACGGCGAAGGCTTCCGACACCGGCAAGGCGGCGCCGAGCACGATCACCAGCGCCGCGCCGAACCCGGCCCCCGCCGAGATGCCCACCGTGTAGGAAGATGCCAGCGGGTTGTTCAGCACTGTCTGCATCACCGCGCCCGTCGCACCCAGCGCGGCGCCGACCGCCACCGCCATCAGCGCCACCGGCAGGCGGATCGACCAGACGATGGCATCGACCATCGGGTCTTCCGCCAGCCGCAGGATGGCGCTGGCCACCACGGATGGCGCGAGCATCGCCGGCCCCGTCGCCACATCGAGCGTCACGCAGGCCACCAACACGGCAAGGCCGGCGAGTATCGCCGCCCCCCGCCGCGCCGAGAGCCGCCGCCAGCCCGCTTCCGGCGACGCGATGGCTATGTCCGCCACGGCAGCATCCAGGTGCCGGAGAAGGGCACCGGCAGGAAGCGCGCGTGGTAGTCGGCCAGCACCGCCACCGGGTCGTCATTGGCGAAGGGGCCGGGGTGGAAGCGCTTGGCCATGTAGAGAGCCGCCGTATTGTCGAACAGCGTCCGGCACAGGCCGTGTTCCATCGCGTGCAATTCGCCCGCACGGATGGCGCTGAGACCGGCCCAGCCTGCCCGTTGCGCGTAGGGGGCGAGGCTGGCGCGCGTCACCTCCGGCGGCACATCATACCCGGTGCGCACCGCGTTCGGCCGCCCCACCCAGGACGACGCGCCGATGAAGATGAATTGCGGATCGGAGGCGAGCACCGCCTCGGCCGGGATCGGCCCGTAATTGCCCGCGATGCGGCCGGCAGAGATGTTCTGTGCGCCGAGCATTTCGAAGATGCGTCCCCACATCGTCACCGGCGGGTAACTGTTGCCGATGACCGACGCGCCGCCCTGGCCGAGTTCGATATAACTCCGCGGCTTCGCGCCGCCGGACCGTGCGGAGCGGTTGAGGATGTCCTCCATGTTGCGCTGGTAGCGTTGCGCCAGCTGTTCGGCGCGGTCGGGTTCGCCCATCGCCGCGCCGATCGCGCGGGTCGAGGCGACGTGCTTTTCCAGCGTCTGCGCATTGTAGTCGAAGACCAGGATGGGGATGCCGGCGGCCATGATCTGGCTGCGCGCGGTCTCGGCGGCGTTCCACATCCAGGCCGGCATCATCATCAGGTCGGGCCGCAGGCTGATCACCTTCTCGGCGGCGAAGGTGCCTTCGTCGGTGTTGCCGACATCTGGCATTGCGGCGAGGGTCGGGATCAACGGGCGGTAGCGGGAGAAGATGGCCGGGCGCCAGCCCTCCCACACCACGCGGTTCATCCCCACGACGCGCTTCCAGCCATCGAGGCCGGTGATGGCGGTGAATTCCTCGTAGTTGAAGCAATTCACCACCCGTTCGGGCCGCTGCTTAACCACGACCTCGCGCCCCAGCGCATCGATGACGGTGCGGGTTTGCGCCAGGGCCGGGGCCGCGGGCAGCAGCGCCGCGCCGGCGAGCAGCGCCCGCCGGCCCAGGGCGTGTCGGATCACGGCGCGTGCCCCGGCATCAATGCTGGTGCCCGCCGCCACGCGCTCCGGCGGCTTCGACCGCCAGTTCCACGGTCACTTCACCGGCGCGCTCGAAGCGCAGGGTCAATGGCACGCGGCCGCCCTGGTTCATCGGCGCGGTCAGCCCGATCATCATGATGTGGAAGCCGCCTGGGCGCAGTTCGACGGTCTCGCCCGGCGCGACCTCGATGTTCTGCACGGGGCGCATCCGCATCACATCCCCGTCGCGGATCATGGTGTGCAGTTCCACGGTGCGCGCGGCGGGCGTGCTGGCAGAGATCAGCCGGTCCGGCTGGCCCCCCGTGTTGCGCAGGCGCATGAATCCCGCGCCGGTGCCGTTCGCCCCGGCAGCGCGGGTCCAGGGATGTCCGATCGCGACATCGCCCGCCGTGTAGTCATGCGCGATGGCGGGCATGGCCGTGGCGATGGCGGCGGCAGCGATCAGCAGCGTGCGGCGTGTGGTGGTCATGGTGTTCTCCTGTGACTGTCAGCGGCTGGCCAGGCGGTCGGGCCAGATCGGGTCGGTGGTGCCGGTGCGGGCCTCGATGCGGCCGGCGAGGCGGGCGATGCGCCCGGCCTCCCGCGCGCCGGCGACCGGGTCGCCGGTTTCGCAGGCGGTGCCGGCCGCGCTGATCGCGCGGTCCAGCGCGGCGGATTCCGCCGCCGTCGCCTGTGTCCGCACCGCGCCGACCCATTCCAGGGCGGGGCGCAGCGCGGCGTTGCAGACGTTGGTGAGTTCGGCGTTCATCGCCTCGGTATCGCAGGCGCGCGCGAGGGGCGGCGCGGCCACGACCAGGGCGGCGAGCAGGATGCTTCGCATGGCGTCTCTCCTCAGCGCGGGGACGTCAGCCGCAGGGATGCGGCGGGGTGGGGATAGTCGGACAGGCGGCGGCCCTCGGCTGGCACCTCGGCCCAGTCGGTGACGGCGCCACCCTCGCATTCCTGGCGCACCGGGAACCACAGGACGGTGTCGGGCGTGTTGGGGGCGCGGAAGCGAAGGACGAATTCGTCGTAATGCTCATTGGGCAGGCGGCCGCCTTCCCAGGTGATGGTGGCGACTTCGGGCGCGGAACCATGACCACCCGGCGTGGCGGCGCCTTCACGCGGCGCCGTCACCAGCGTCCAGCCGGCCTTGGGCATCGGGCGCGCGCCGGTAACCCCTTCGGGCAGGCGCACGGTGATGCGCGTGGTGGCGGCGGTGCCGCAGCCATGCGGCACCCGCAGCGCGGCGCGGACATAGGCATGGGGTGCCGCCTGCGCCGGGTCCATCGTGACATGGGCAGCCGCCGGCAGGGCGGGCAGGGTGGCCGCGGCGGCCAAGGCAAGAATGATCTTTCGCATGATGCGTTCTCCTCAGAAGCGATATTGCAGGCCGGCATAGACGGCGCGTCCGGTGCCGGGTTCGAACAGCTGGGATTGCTGGGTGGCGCGCGGGATCACGGATGCGGAGGCGATGTATTTCGTATCCGCCAGGTTGCGCGCCTCGACGAAGGCGGACAGGCCGTTGGCGAATTCCCATCCGGCCCTGACGCCCACAAGGAAGTAGGCATCGGTCTTCAGCGTGTTGGCATTATCGACGTAATAGGCCTGCGGCACCCATTCGACATTGGGCGCGATCCACCCGCCGGATGGGTGCCGATAGCGCAGCTCGGCGCGGTACAGATGCCGCGGCACGCCGGGCAGCTGGTTGTTGCCGTAGATCGGGTCCCCGTCGAAGGTGAAATCGCTGAAGGTATAGGCCTGGGTCAGCGTGACATTGTCCCCGGCCGAGATGGTGTCGCGCAGGAAGGTCCAGGCCGCGCCGGCCTCGATCCCCTGATGGATGGTGCGGTCGGCATTGACCGCGAAATCCATGCCGTTGCCGAAGCTGAACAGCTGGATCTCGTCGCGAATCCAGCTGCGATATAGCGCGACTTCCCAGGAGAAATCGCCCGTCGCGCCGCGCGTGCCGACCTCGATCGTCATGCTGCGCTGCGCTTCCAGATTCTCGAAGCCGCCATTGGGCACCTGCGGGATCAGGTCCGTGAAGGTCGGCGGTTCGGTGGTCCAGGCGAGGTTGGCGAAGACCTGCGCGTCCTGCGTCGCCTGCCACAGCAGCCCGACGCGCGGATTGGCCCAGGACCAGCTGCCCGAGCCCGATTGGTCGCCATTCGCCAGGAACTCGTCATCGCTGTCGCGCATGGCATAGCCGAGCGACAGCCCGCCGATCACCTGCAACCCGGGCAGGATGGTCAGCGCATCCTGCACATAGGCGTCCAGCGTCGTCGCGTTGTCCACCGACCCATAGGTCTGTGCGCCCGGGCGACCACCGATATTGACGAAGCGCCGGCTGAGCATGCGCCCGACCGCGGCGTTGAAGCCGAAGGTCAGGGTATTCGCGAGGCCAGCCACCGTGCCGTCGATGTTGGTTCGGCCGAACAGCACCAGGTCGTTTGAATCCTGGTCGATGTACTGGAAGACCGGGTGGTCCAACTGGCGATGCACGAAGCCGCCGCCGATCTCGATCAGCGCGCCTGCCTGCGGGCGGATGCCGGTGACGGTCCCCACCCGGAAGCTTTCCAGGTTGCGCTGGTTGTCCCCCGCCAGTGCCGATGCCGTGGCCATGCGCGGCGTGGTCAGGGCCTGGGTCCGTGTCAGCGCGCCGGGGATCTGCTGCCAGATATTGTTGTAGGCGGCGAATATGCGCGTCTCCGCCATGTCGGACCACTGGTAGGCACCGTTGGCGTTGACGCGGTACGACCGGCCCGCGCTGTGGTCGCGATAGCCTTCCTGCGTCATGGTCGTGAAGGTGCCCCAGGCATCCCAGTCATCCTGAGCGACGCCATAGGCCACCTGCCCGCGCGCGAAGCCGAAGGACCCGCCTTCACCGCGCACCAAGGCGCCGGGATTGCTGCGCCCGGTCGGCGTGATGAAGATGATACCGCCGCCCAGCGTATTGGCCCCGAGCATGAAGGCGTTGGCGCCGCGGAACACCTCGACACGCTGGAAGGTCAGCGGATCGAGTTCCTGGAAATCGCCGCTGCCATCGGCCTGGTTGATCGGGATGCGGTCCTGATACAGCCGTACGCCGCGCAGGTGGAAGTTGCGCGCGGTGCCGGACCCGCGGATCGATAGGCGCGTGTCCTCGCCCCATTTCGGCTCGGCGAAGACGCCGGGGGTGTAGAGCAGGACGTCGCGGATGGTGGTGACGCCGGCGCGGTCGCGGAAGGCATCATCCGGCACGACCGAGACATTGCCGGGAATCTGCCGCGCCGCGGCCTCGGCATCGGCGTTGGACGGGTGGGTTGGGGTGCTCGGCACGCGCGGGGCGGTGACGATCATCGGTGGAAGTGTGGCGGCTTCGGGGGCGGGTTCTTGCGCCAGCGTGGGCTGGACGAAGGCACCGGCCGCCACCACGGCCAGCATGGGCCGTGAGACGGGTGTCTTGAACACGAGGTATTCTCTTCCTGAGGAATCGGGGCAGCGGGCGCATGCGCGGCCGTCCCGATGGGAACGGCCTCAGGAGAGGGTGGGGGGTCCGGTGGGGCTGTAGGGTGGGCCGCGGGCGCCGGGCGGCAGGGATGGCGCACCCGCGGCGTGCCAAGTGACCTTGGACGCCGCCCAGGCGCGGCCGGGCACGGCAGGGGGTTCAGGCAGGACGGCCTGGGGCAGGCCGGCGCAGACCACGCAGACGCCCATGGCGGCATCCTGCGGCGGCACCTCATGCCCGTCAGGCCCGATCAGGATCGTGCGCTCCACTCCGGCGGGGGAGCACAGCACCGTCTCAAGTCCTGCCGGCGTGGCCGCCATCGCCAGGCAATGCGCTGGCGCCAGCACGACCTGCAACAGCAGGATCGTGGCGATCAGTCGCGCGATGGGGCGGAACGCGGCGTGCACGGGCCATGCGTAGCCCCCGGCGTGCCGACGGGCAAGCACGCCACGCCCCGCGGACCACAGCCACATCGGCGTCACGAGCGGACAGCGCGATCGTGCCCAGACCGACAGCGATCCCCGGCGCACCAGCGCAGGTCGCGAAGGCAAGCCGCACGGATGTGCGGCGCCCGCTGAATGAGGGCATAATAAATATGCCGCCAACCCTTCATTGCCCCGCCATCACCGCCGCGCTACCTCGACAATCCATGGAAGCAGTCGCCCGCGCACCGGAAGAAGCCTTGAAGCCGCGCCGGCTCATGCGCGGGTCGCCCTTGAAGTTCCAGCCCTGGATCCCCGGCGCGGCCTGGGCCGATGTGATGGAACCGCGACCGCTTGGTGGGCGGTTCCGCGCGGTGCGGCGCATCGCGACCGCCCTGGTTTGGACCATGATCGCGGTGCCGATCCAACTGGTGCTGATCCGCGTTTCGACCCGCGCCGCGATGACCTTCGCCTGCAAATACCACAGCGTGCTGTGCCGGGTGATCGGGTTGAAGGTGCAGGTGATCGGCCGGCCCTCCACATCCCCCTCCGTGCTGTATGTGTCGAACCATTCTTCCTGGCTCGACATCCTGGTGCTGGGTTCGGTGTTGCAGGCGGCGTTCGTGTCGAAGGCCGAGGTCGGGCAATGGCCAGTGGCGGGCACGATCGCCCGGCTGGGCCGGACCATCTTCGTCAGCCGCAAGCGCAGCGGCACCGGCAAGGAAGCGGAGGAAATCCAGCAGCGCCTGGTCGCCGGGGACAGCGTCATCCTGTTCCCCGAAGGCACGTCCAATGACGGAACGCGGGTGCTGCCGTTCCGGTCGTCCTTCCTGTCGGTCGCGACGGATGCCAAGCAGGTGCAGCCGGTCTCGCTGGTCTATGACCGCCTCGGCGGCCTGCCGGCCTGCCGGCGGGACCGGCCGTATTTCGCCTGGTATGGCGACATGGACCTGGCGACGCATTTCTGGCGCATCGCTCGGCGGTCCGGCGCGCGCGCCACCGTGTTGCTGCACGAACCGGCGGACCCGGCAGCCTTCCCGGACCGCAAGGCGCTGACAGCGGCGGCCAGCCAGGTGGTCGCGGATGGGGCGGCGCAGCTGCGGCAGAACCGCGCGGCGGTGCCCCTGACGCTGCGCCCGGCCGGTTCGGTGGGGTAGCGGGGGTTTGGCCGGGCGGCGCGTCGAACAGCGCCGAAGGATGGAGGGGCGCTGCCCCTCCAAACCACCCCGCCAGGGACCAACGGGTCCCTGCACCGCGGTATTGTTGGCGCCCTGCCCTCCGGGCGCGTCCGAATTGAGACATGCCAGGATTCGCCCCGCTGCGATCGGCCTCACCCCCCCTGAAACGGCACCAAAATCGAGGGTTCCAAAGGCCTTAAGCCTTTGGTGGGGAGAGGTTTGGAGAGGGGCGACGCCCCTCTCCATGCTTCTCCGCGCCGCACCATCACAATGCTTGACCCGACGCGGACCCGCCGTTCACGCTGCGCCCCATGACACTCCGCTTCAGGCATCTGGTCGCTTGACCCGCGCCGCCGTGGTGCGCATGTCCCCCGCCTGCCTTCGCCGCGACCCGCGCGGCGAGGCCGGCGGAGCCTGACCCGAATGACCGACAGCACCACCCCCCGCAAGCGCCTGCTGGTCCGCACCTGGGGCTGCCAGATGAATGTCTATGACAGCGCCCGGATGGTCGATGTGCTGGCGCCGCTCGGCTATGCGCCGACCGAGAATGCCGAGGAGGCCGACATGGTCATCCTCAACACCTGTCATATCCGGGAAAAGGCGACGGAGAAGGTCTTCTCCGACCTCGGCCGCCTGCGGGAGGCCAAGCAGGCGCGTGGCGGGGATATGGTGATCGCGGTGGCGGGCTGCGTGGCGCAGGCCGAGGGTGCGGAGATCACCGCCCGCGCGCCCTGGGTGGACATCGTGCTCGGCCCGCAATCCTACCACCGCCTGCCGGAAATGGTCGCCCGCGCATCACGCGCCGCCGGCGCGGTGATCGACACCGAGTTCCCCCCCGAGGACAAGTTCGACCATCTGCCGGAGACCACCACCAAGCAGGGCGTGACGGCGTTCCTGACGGTGCAGGAAGGCTGCGACAAATTCTGTTCCTTCTGCGTCGTGCCCTACACGCGCGGGTCGGAATATTCCCGGCCGGCCGAGGCGGTGATCGCGGAGGCCCGGCACCTGGTCTCGCTGGGTGCGCGGGAGATCACGCTGCTCGGCCAGAATGTGAATGCCTGGCATGGCGAGGGGCCTGATGGCCGCCCCTGGACGCTCGGGCGGCTGTTGCGCGCGCTGGCGGAAACGCCGGGTCTGGCGCGGCTGCGCTACACAACATCGCACCCGCGCGACATGGATGACGATCTGATCGCCGCCCATGCCGACACGCCGGCCATCATGCCTTTCCTGCATTTGCCGGTGCAGTCGGGGTCGGACCGCATCCTGAAGATGATGAACCGTGGCCATACCGCGGATGAGTATCGCCGGCTGGTGGACCGGTTGCGGGCGGCGCGGCCGGACCTGGCATTGTCCACCGACATCATCGCCGGCCATCCGGGTGAATCCGATGCCGACCATGCCGCGACGATGGCGCTGATCCGTGACATCGGCTTTGCGCAGGCGTTTTCCTTCAAGTATTCGGCGCGGCCGGGCACGCCGGCGGCGACCATGGTGGGACCGGTCGCGGAAAGCCTGAAGGATGCGCGCCTCGCCGAGATCCAGGCCCTGCTGCGCGACCAGCAGGCCGCCTTCAACCGGACCCGCGCCGGCATGGTGGCGCAGGTGCTGGTCACCGGTGCCGGCCGCCACCCGGGCCAGATGGCCGGGCGGACCCCGTGGCTGAACCCGGTGCATTTCGATGGCCCGGCACATCTCGCCGGGCAGGTCGTGCCGGTGACGATCCTCGCCGGGCATCCGAATTCACTTTCGGGCGTTCTCGCACCATCCGTTGCCAACCATACAAGGGAGAGACCAGCCGCTTGACCGCACCATCCAGCCTCGCCCTCCGCTCCTCGGACCCCCGCGGCCAGATCGAGCAACGCTCCGTCACGCTGCAATTCGACGACAATGTCCTGCTGCCGCTCCTGCATGGGGAGCATGACCGGCACCTGGCGCGGATCGAGCAGGTGCTCGGCGTCCGCGTCGCCTCCCGCGGGAACCGCATCGCCATCTCCGGCGGGTCGGACAGGACGGAAATGGCGGAGGCGGCGCTGTTGTCGCTGTGGCGACGGTTGGAAAAGGGTGAGCATGTGGGAACCGCCGAAGTGGAGGCGGCCTTGAGGCTGGCCGAAGGCGGCGCCGAACAGGGCGAACCCCGCCTGCCGCTGCGGGACCTGCCGGCGATCCGCACCCGAAAGGGCGCCATCGCCCCGCGGTCCCCCGCCCAGGGCGCCTATATCGAGATGCTGGCCAAGCGCGAGATGGTCTTCGGCGTCGGCCCAGCCGGCACCGGCAAGACCTACCTGGCCGTGGCGCAGGGCGTGGCGTTGTTGCAATCGGGCCAGGTCGACCGGATCGTGCTGTCGCGCCCGGCGGTCGAGGCGGGCGAGCGCCTCGGCTTCCTGCCCGGCGACATGAAGGAGAAGGTCGATCCCTATCTCCGCCCGCTTTACGACGCGTTGCACGACATGCTGCCCGGCGAGCAGGTGGCACGGCGCATCGCCGCGGGGGAGATCGAGATCGCGCCGCTGGCCTTCATGCGCGGCCGGACACTGGCCCATGCCTATTGCATCCTGGATGAGGCGCAGAACACCACGCCGGCCCAGATCAAGATGTTCCTGACGCGCATGGGGGAAGGGTCGCGCATGGTCATCACGGGCGACCCGACCCAGGTGGACCTGCCCAACGGCCAGCCCTCAGGCCTGTCCGAGGCCTTGCGGATTCTTGAAGGGGTCGAGGGCATCGGCGTGGCGAGATTTGCCGAACGGGATGTGGTAAGGCATCCGCTCGTGGCCCGGATCGTTGCCGCCTATGGGCGGGTGGACGAGCAGTCCCGGGCGAAGAAGGAGAGATATGGAACCGGGAAGTAGCCGTCCCGGCCGCGGTCGTACATCGAACGATCGGGCTGGGCTTCGGAACGGATCACAGGAGATGTTGGACATCTCCGTGGTCCTGGCGGCGCCAGGCTGGCGCGCCGCCGTCAAGCGGCCGGAAGCGCTCGCGCGCCGGGCTGCAGAGGCCGCCCTGCGTGAAGCGGGGGCGAGCGGCGCCGTCACGGTGCTGCTGACCGACGATGCCGCGGTCAAGCGCCTCAACAGCGATCACCGATCCAAGGTCAAGCCGACCAACGTGCTGTCGTTTCCCGCCGGCATGCCCGGGCAGCTGGGCGATGTCGCGCTCGCGCTGGGCGTGGTGCGGCGGGAAGCGCGCGAGGCCGGGCGCAAGACCTCCTCGCATATGGCCCATCTGGTCGCCCATGGTGCGCTGCACCTGGCGGGCCATGATCACCTGGAGGCCGGCGAGGCCCGACGCATGGAACGCGCCGAAGCGCGCGTGATGCGCCGGCTGGGCCTGCCCAACCCATGGCGGGGCATCACGTGATGCCCCTCCTCCCCCTTCCGCGCGCCAAAGGCGCGCCCGGAGCGCACAGCGCGACCGCGCCCAGACCATCAGCCGCCACCGGCGCATCAGCGCGGGGCGCGAAGGCAAGCCGGCCGGATGGGCGGCGCCCGCCGTCTGAGAGCACACCAAGACCCAGCGGATCGGGGCCACGCCGCGATCCGGGAGCGCACAGCGCGACCGCGCCTAGACCATCAGCCGCCACCGGCGCACCAGCGCAGGGCGCGAAGCCAAGGCGGGCGGATGCCCGCCGCCCGGCGCCTGAGGGCCAAAAAACGTGAGCGATTTCTCCAATAAGCCCGGCCTGTTCTGGAAGCTCCAGAGCCTGCTGCGCCGCAAGGAGGCGGAGTCGGTCCGCGACCGCGTCGAGGAACTGATCGAGCGCGGCGAGGACAAGCACGACCGCACCGAACCGGACGAAAGCGATCTCGACACCCACGAACGCGCGCTGCTGTCGAATGTGCTTCGGCTGCAGGGCACCACTGCCTATGACGTGATGGTACCGCGCGCCGACATTATGGCGATGCCGGAGGACCTGACGCTGGAACAGGCGATCGGCATGATCCAGAAGGACGGTCACAGCCGCTACCCGATCTATCGCGAAAGCCTGGATGACATCGCGGGCATGATCCACATCAAGGATGTGTTCGCCGCGATCGGCACGCAGGCGCCGGTGCCCTTCGACATCAAGGCGATCTTGCGCAAGCCGCTGTTCGTGGTCCCCTCGATCCCGGTGCTGGACCTGCTGTTACAGATGCGCCAGCAGCGCATCCACATGGCGCTGGTGGTGGATGAATACGGCGGCATCGACGGCCTGATCACCATCGAGGATCTGGTCGAGACCATCGTGGGCGACATATCGGACGAACATGACGAGGACGCCGAACCGCACATGACGGAACGTCCGGATGGGACGATCGAACTCGACGCCCGCACCCCGGTCGGCACCTTCGAGGCGAAGCTCGGCCAAGTGTTGACCGATGAGGAACGCGCCGCGGATATCGACACGGTGGGCGGGCTGGTCTTCACCCTGGCGGGCCGCGTGCCCGCCAAGGGGGAGTTGATCTCGCATCCCTCCGGCCTGGAATTCCGTGTGTTGGATGCCGACCCCCGGCGCATTCGGCGGTTGCGGGTGCGGCGGCCCGGCAGCGAACCCCAGCAGCGCGCCGCGGCCGAATAGGCTGGCGGCGGCGCATGAAGCCCGCAGAGTGAGCCCCCCTGCTGCTGCCTTCCCCGCCCCCCGGACCATGTCGAGGTGTCCAGAGGCCCTTAGGCCTTTGGCGGGAGGGCAGAGCCCTCCTGCCGCTCCCCACCATTATTCATCGCCACCCTTTCTCCAAACCTCTTGCTTAACCGCGTGATCCAGACCGCCGGTGCCGTCGCACCAGCCGCCATCACGCTGTAGGACCGCTTGCGCATGTGGGATCGTTTGCTGGGTCATCTCGCGTCGCGGCGCGGCTGGCGTCTGTGGATCACGGTCATCGGCCTGGGGGCCTTGGCGGCCCTGGCCTTGCCGCCCGTCCATGCGGTGCCGGTGCTGCTGCTGGCGGTGCCCGGCCTGCTGGCCATGCTGGGTGCGGCGGGTACGGCGAAGCGCGCCTTCCTGCTGGGCTTCGCCTGGGGCTGGGGGTTCTTCACCGCCGGCCTGTACTGGATCACCCATGCGATCCTGACCGATGTGGCGAATTACTGGTGGCTGGTGCCCATCGCGGTGCCGGCGCTCGCCTTGCCACTGGCCGTGTTCGTGGCGGTGCCGGCCATGCTGGCCTGGCGCGTCCGCGCAGGTTGGCCGCGGGTTCTGGTCTTCGCCGGCGCCTGGGTGTTGTTCGAATTGCTGCGTGGCTGGGCCTTCACCGGCTTCCCGTGGAACCTTCTGGGCACGGTCTGGGCTTTTGGCGCGCTGCCGGTGCAGGCGGCCGCTTGGGTGGGCGTCCATGGACTTTCCCTGGCCACGGTCATCATCGCGGCGACGCCGCTGCTGGGGCGGCGGGCGATGCTGGGCGGGACTGCGGCGCTGGCCGGGTTCGCGGTCTTCGGCCTTGTGCGGCTGTGGCCGGCGGAAGCGCCACCGCGCCCGGTCGGGCTGATGATCGTGCAGGGCAATGTCGCGCAGGAAGTGAAGTGGCGTGAGGACCAGCGTGTCCCGATCCTGCGCCGCTACATCGATGCCACGCGCGATGCCGCGCTGACCGCGCTGCGTGATCTGCCGGAGGACCAGACACTGGTGGTGATCTGGCCGGAGACCGCGGTGCCGTTCCTGGTTGCCGATGATCCAGACGTGCGCCAGGTCATCGCCGGCGCCCTGCCGCAGCGCGCCATCCTGTTGACCGGGACGGTTCGGGCCGAGTTCGGGCCGGACCGGCGCCTGCAGCGGGTTTTCAACAGCCTGGTCGCGATCGACCCAGCCGGGGAGGTCCGGGGGGTGGCCGACAAGAACCATCTGGTGCCCTTCGGCGAATACATGCCGCTGTCGGGGTTGCTGCCGATCCGGCTGGTGCAGGGAGGGATGGACTTTACGCCCGGACAATCGCTTGAGCCGATCCGGGTCGGGTCTGTCCCACCGTTTGGGACTCTCATTTGCTATGAAGTGATCTTTCCCGCCCAGGTTGTACCGCGCGAACGGCCGGACTGGTTGGTCAACGTGACGAACGACGCCTGGTTCGGCATTTCGGCCGGTCCATGGCAGCATCTGGCGGCCGCGCGACTTCGTGCGGTCGAGGAAGGGCTGCCGCTCGCCCGCGCCGCGCAGACGGGCATATCCGCAGTGTTCGATGCGCGAGGGCGTGAGGTTGCACGCACCGGCCTTGGGGAAGCGGGGGTACTGCTCGCGCCATTGCCCGCGCCACTGGCACCCACGCCCTTTGCCCGGCTCGGCCTGATGATCACGGGGATTTTATCGGTTGGGGTATTCACGTTCGGGTGGTGGAGGGGGCGTTCATAGGCCCGCGCCGCGTTCATGATGCGTGAGGGACGCCCGCGGGTGTCGTCTCAATTATTGAGAATAAGAAAAAGAGTTGACGAATGATGAACGTCTGACTACTCCTGCGTTCGGGGCTAGGGCTGTATTCGCCGCGATCGCGGCGGGAGATTTTTCATGGCGGGCGCGGCAGCGGAGGTGCGAATGTCGACCAATGAGACGGTGGAACGGGTGGAACGCGAGCATCGCGCGAGTCCCATCGACGTCCACGTCGGCACGCGTGTGCGGTTGCGTCGCACGCTTCTTGGCATGAGCCAGGAGAAGCTGGGCGAAGCCCTGGGTCTGACATTCCAGCAGATCCAGAAGTATGAACGCGGCGTAAACCGCATCGGCGCGAGCCGCCTTTTCGACCTCGCCCGTGTGCTGGACGTCCCCATCGGCTTCTTCTTCGACGACATGTCGCCCGAACTTGGCGGCAATACCGCCACCCGGTCGCGCGGGTCCGCCTTTGGGTTCGCCGAGGGCCAGGAAGGCTTCGAGGACGACACGCTGCATCGGCGGGAAACGCTCGAACTGGTGCGTGCCTATTACCGCATCACGGATTCATCGGTGCGCAAGCGCGTGTTCGACCTGATCAAGACGCTGTCGCCGACCGATTAGGCTGCCTCGCGCCAAATCGTGCAGGCGCAAAACGTTGCAAGCGACTCTCTAATTAAGCATTTTAGAGCGTTTTTCGCCAGACTGTTCTGGCGCAAAACGCTCTAAATTCCTGTTTGAGCAAGCATCTTCACGCGCCTGACTGAGTCCGGTCAGGCGCGATCCGCTCTAACGCCCCTGACTGGCCTCAGTCGGGGGCGAACTGTTTCAGGACGTGATGACCGCGGGTGCGCACGCACCGGAGGTCTGAATCACACGAGAAAAACAGAAGGTTAGAGTGGGGTCGGCTTACGAATGTAAGCCGATCTCGCCTTAAGGCTGGCGACCGCCGAACCGGCCGGACATCAGCCCAACAACGTATCCACCATGGCGCGCGAAGGCGTGGCGCCATCTCGCGCGCGAAGCGCTCCGGCGGCCGAGGCAAACCGCATCGCGATGGGAACCGGCATCCGTTCGGCCATGGCCAAGGCGTAGGCGCCGTGGAAGACGTCCCCGGCACCGGTGGTATTGGTTGCCTCCACGGGAAAGGCCGGAGTGCGTTCGGCCTTCGCCGCGTCGGGGACCACCCACAGCACGCCTTTTTCCCCCTGCGTCACCGCGGCGACCTGCACCGGCCCGCTGGCGAGGGCCCGGCGCAACCCTTCTTCGGGCGAACAGCCTGGCGCGAAATTGGCCAGGCCGGTGACGGAGAAGATCGCGTGGTCCACGCGTGGCACCAGATCCACCAGGATGCGCGTTTCACTGCGCTCGCCATCCAGCACCACCGGCACCCCGGATGCGCGGGCGGCCGCGGCCGCGACGGCCACGCCCTCCTGCCAGCGGGGGTCGCAGCACAGCGCGCCCGCGTCCTTCAACGCGTCGAGCGGCAACCAGCCCGGGTCGGTTCCCAGGCCGGACCCGCGGAAGGAGATGATCGTCCGTTCGCCCCGGGGGTCCACCAGCACCGCCCCGACCGGCGTGCGACCGCCCGGCACGCGGCGCAGCCCCGACACATCGACACCCTCCCCGGCCAGCGCGGTGGCGAGTGGCTCGCCATTAAGGTCCTCCCCCACCCGGCCCCAGAAGGCCGCCCGCCCGCCCAGCCGCACCGCTGCGATCGCCGCATTGGCCGCCATGCCGCCGGGGCCGATGCTGTAGGACCGCGCCGCGATCTTCGCCGGCGGCTGGGGGATATCCTCGACCCGGAATGTGTGGTCTGCGACGACGTTGCCGAGGCAGATGACGAGAGGGGGTACTGACATCATGCGAGACAGACTCCCACGCCCGGCCGCCCCGCGCAAAGCGCCGCCGCCGGCGATTGCCGCGCGCATCCTGCTGCTGCGCGATGATGTGATGGTGCTCGACAAGCCGGCGGGGCTGCCGGTGCATCGCGGCCCAAGGGGCGGCGCCTCGGTCGAGGACTGGCTCCCCGCCCTGCAGATGGGCCGGCGGCACCTCCCGCAGCCGGCGCACCGGCTGGACACCGACACCGCGGGGTGCCTGGTTCTGGGTCGGACCAAGCCGGCGCTTGGGGCGCTCGGCCGGATCTTCTCGGCGGGCCTGGCGGAGAAGGTCTATTGGGCCGCGCTGCGCGGCGGTCCGGATGAGGATGAGGGCGTGATCGACGCCCCGCTGCGGAAGATTTCGAGCGCTGCGCGCGGCTGGCGGATGGAGGTGCATCCGGATGGCCAGCGCGCCGTGACGCGGTGGCGGGTGCTGGGGCGTGGGGCGGGCGCCTGCTGGATGGCATTGCGACCGGAAACTGGGCGGACGCATCAGTTGCGCGTGCATTGCGCGGCGCGGGGATGGCCCATCATCGGCGACCCCGTCTATGGCTCGACGACACCGGCAGGGCTGCAACTTCTGGCGCGGAGCATCGGCCTGCCAACCGAACCGCCGTTGGCCGCGGTGGCACCGATGCCGCCGCATATGGCGGCGCTGCTTGAAGCGTGTGGATGGCGGTCGAGCGAAGGCAACTGACGGCCCGGCTGCCCGGGGTACACACCTTGCCAAACGCATATCCTGCGCCATCCTCGCCGCAAACATTCAGCCGGGATTACGGCTGGCAGGAGCACTTCAATGCGCGTTCTCGTCGTCGGTGCCGGGGCAACCGGCGGGTATTTCGGTGGAAGGCTGGCGCAGGCGGGCCGCGACGTCACCTTCCTTGTGCGCGCAGGCAGGGCGGAACAGCTGCGCACGCAGGGGCTGACGTTGGTCAGCCCACATGGCGATGTGACGCTGCAACCAAAGCTCGTCGCGGCGGGGTCGATCGATGGGCCGTATGACGCCGTCATCCTCGCCGTGAAAGCCTTCGGGCTGGACCAGGCGCTGCTGGACATGGCGCCGGCGGTCGGTCCCGGAACGGTGGTGATGCCGTTGCTCAACGGCATGCGTCATGTCGATATGATCCGGGAGCGCTTCGGCACAGCGTTGATCGGCGGCGTCTGCAAGGTCGCCACCACGATCGATGCGGAAGGCCGCATCAAGCAGTTGGCGCCGTTCCAGGAACTGGCCTACGGCGAATTCGACGGCAGCGTGTCCGAACGCACGGCGGCGCTCGACGCCACCATGCAGGGCGCGGGCTTCACGGCCCGGCTGACGCCGACTGTCGCGCGCGAGATGTGGGAGAAGTGGACGCTGCTGGCGACCATGGGCGGCATCTGCGGCCTGATGCGCGGGACGATCGGCGAGATCGAGGCGGCGCCTGGTGGACGCGAATTCGTGCTGCGCCTGCTGGGCGAGGTGGTGCGCGTGATCGAGACGGACGGCATCGCCCCAAGCCCGGCCTTCCTGGAGACGATCACCAAGCAGCTCACGCAGAAGGGATCGCCGATGGCCTCCTCCATGTATCGCGACCTGGTGGCCGGGCTGCCGGTGGAGGCCGACCAGATCATCGGTGATCTCGAAGCGCGGGCGAAACGCCACGGCATCGATACGCCGCTCGTCTCGGCGGCGTACACGCATCTGCGGGTCTATGCCGGCCGCCTGGCGGCTGGGTGAATCGCGTATCCCTTCGGGGAGATCGACCATCCGCCGAGTTGCACGCCGAACTGCACCCTGGCGGTTGATGCAAGCGACGTCGGGAGCACGGTGAGGACCCTGCCATGGACAAAGCACCATCGAGCGACGTCGCCTTTTCCCCCTCGGTGAAGGCCATCCAGGCGGCACGCGGGTCGCGCGAATCCAACGCGCGCCGCGAACGCCGCGGCGGCTGGCAGACCGAGATCACGCCCGACATCTCCGCCTTCATCGCCGCGCAACGCAGCTTCTACCTCGCCACCGCCAGTGCAGACGGACAGCCCTACATCCAGCATCGCGGCGGGCCGCCGGGGTTCCTGCGCGTGCTGGATGCGGAAACCCTCGCCTTCGCGGACCTGTCCGGCAACCGGCAGTACATCAGCCTGGGCAACCTGTCCGAGAATCCGCGCGTCCAGCTCTTCCTGATGGACTACGTCCAGCGCCGCCGCGTGAAGATCTGGGGTCAGGCGCGCGTCGTATCCGATGACCCCGCCTTGCTGGCCACGCTGACCCCGGCGGGGATCGAGGCGCGCGCCGAGCAGGCCATCGTCATCCGCGTCACGGCCTGGGATGCGAATTGCCCGCAGCACATCCCGCAACGCTTCGAGGCGGAGGACGTCCTGCGCGCCATCACCGAACGGGATGATCGCATCGCGGCGCTGGAGGCGGAGGTGGCGAAGCTGCGCCAGGGGTGACGCGCGCCTGGGTCAGGCGCGTGACGATGATCGATCAGGCCGTCCCGCGCCGGCACCGACGTTCCGCGCGCAGGATGCGATGCGCCCGCGCACCTGCGCAGCGGCGCGCGCATCGCGTCATGCCAGCGGGTCCAGCATTCGTCACCGCCGGCATCCGCCTGCCGGCGCGCCCGATGAGCGCAGGCGCCGCAGCTGACCAACGCCCAATCCCTGGGCAGGCGCAGCCGGTCGCATACGGCTCTACTCCACCGCCGGGGCCGTCGCGGCCTCCGCCGGGTGGCGCTCGGGCGCCCGCTCCATCACCAGCTTCTGGTGCGGATAGGGAATCTCGATCCCAAGCTCGTCGAAGCGGCGCTTGATGCGGCGATTGAGCTCGCGCGCCACGCCCCAGCGCTGGGACGGGTCGGTCTTGAGCCGGATACGAATAATGACGCCGGAATCCCCCAGCCGCTCGACGCCCAGGATGTCGAGGTCGTCGCGGATCACCGGGCGCCACTTCACATCCTCGCGGATCTCGACGGCGATCTGGCGCAGCACCTCGGTCACCCGGTCGGTATCCTCGCCATAGGCGACCGAGACGTCGATCACCGCGAAGGCGAAGTCGCGCGTCATGTTGGTCACGGTGGTGACGGCGCTGAACGGGATGATGTGCAGGCTGCCATCCTGCGCGCGCAGCTTGATCGACCGGATCGACAATTGCTCGACCACGCCCGACAGCCCGCCGACCTGCACGACATCGCCGACCGCCACCGCATCCTCGAACAGCAGGAAGATGCCGGTGATGACATCCCGCACCAGGGTCTGCGATCCGAAGCCGATGGCGATGCCGACGACACCGGCACCGGCGATCAGCGGCGCGACGTTCACGCCGATCTCGGTGAGGAAGATGAAGGCGACGACGATCAGGATGGTGATCATCAGCGCCGTGCGCAGCATGGGCAGAAGCGTGCGGACGCGGGCACTGCGCGCCGCCTTGGCATCGCGCGACAGATGCGTCAGGTGGCGCTCGATCGCCTCGTTCGCGGCTTCCCAGGCCCCCATGGCGACCAGCAGGGTCAAGCCCATGGACGCAAGCGAGCCGACCAGCCGGCTGCCGAGCTTGCCTTGCCCGAACCACGCGAAGGCCTCCAAGCCCCACACCTCGAGCAGCAGCAGCAGCGCAATGCCGCCGATGAAGAAGGAGAAGACGCCCTTGAGCACGGGCAGGTACCGGTTGGCCCGGCTCTCCAGCCCCGCATAGCGGCGCGCCAGGTCGGGGGTGATGCGGAAGGCGCGTTGGATGACGCGCCGCATTCCCATGTCGACCAGTCGCGCACCACCGACGACGAGAAGCGTCAGCAGCGAGATGCGGATCAGGCGCCAGAACCCGCCCTGCACTTCCAGCGCCCAGACGCCCCAGGCGGCGACCAGCCAGGCAATGGCAATGAGGTGCCAGATTTCCGCGGCGCGGTCGCGGAATGCGCGCAACACGCGGCGCGTGCCGTCCGGATTGGTGCCTTCGGCCAATGCGGGCGCGCGCAGCACGTCGGATACCGCCGTACGGTTCTGCAGGATGACGATGACGAGGAACAGCGTCACCAGCAACATGCACAGGCGCAGGATCGAATCATACGCCGTCCAGGGCAGGCCGAATTGCAGCCCGGCCTCGGCCGCGGCGTAGCCCACCAGGATGACCACGGTGATGCGGCGCAGCCAGATGGTGATGTAAGCCGCCGTCTCATCCGCCACGGGCAGCAGCCGCAGCATCGGGGAGGCCGGGGAGAGCAGCATGCGCGACACCACCATCACGGCGCGCGAGGCCATGTAGGTGTTGTTCACCGTCAGCATCACGAGCTTGGTGGTGGGCAGCGGCTGCACAGCGCTGATCAAGCCGTAGGAGACGATGGCAAAGGCCGCGATCGGCAGCAGGTCCAGCCCCAGCCGCGCAATGACCAGCGGAATGCGGCGAAGCCAGGAATAGGCCTCGCCTTCCACCGGGGCGCGCGAATCGAGCGCCTCGCGCGCCCGAGTCAGCGTCCGCGCCGCGGCCCATTCGGCGATCAGGCCCAGGCCGAGCACCAGCATCAGCTTCCAGGCCGCATCGATGACGCGGTTCTGCGTGACCGGGTCCCGTGCCATGGAGGACGCCCAGGCGATCAGGGATGGCAGGTCGGCGATCGCCCGCACCGCCGACGACATTTGCTCGGACAGCGCCGTGAGCCTTTGGGATGCGCCGTCGAGCACCTGCGCGCCCAGGGTATTGGGCGCCAGCAGCGCTTCGGCGGCGGCCGGCGGGGCGGGCGGCGGCGTGGCTGGCGGGGCCGGCGCGGCAGCCGGTGCCGGTGC
>JALHQB010000032.1 GCA_022842185.1 Acetobacteraceae bacterium | reverse complement strand
CCGCAGCGCCGCGCGGGTCGGCACCAGCACCAGCCGTCCGTCGCCGTCGCGCCCGGGGGTTACGGCGCCCGATGCCGGCGCGAGGCCCGCCGTCTCCGCGCCCAGCAGCGCTTCGACCGCATCGGCCGGCGACAGGGCGACACAACCATCGTGACGCAGTCCGGGTGACGCGGCCGCGGCATCGAGCGCGGCGCGCGCGGCAGCAGCCAGACCGGGGATGGCCGTCTCCGTGGGCGGTTCGGGCCAGATCAGCGCGACCGGATGCAGTGCGCCATGGCGCTCGGCAAGACGGCCGGACTGCGCCTCGGCCGCGCCGCGCGTCAGGGCAGCGATGGCCGCCGCGACCGCGCGCGCCTCCGCCCCGGCATAGGGCAGGCGATAGGCGGCAAGCAGCCCGGCCAGATCCGCAAAGCCGAGCCGGAGCCGTGGCGCACGTCCATGGCCGAGGATGTCCAACACCCGCACCGCGACACCGGCCGCAGCGACATAGCCCGCCGCATCGAAGCCGCCCCCGGCATCGAGGAAGGCCGGCAGGTTCAGCACGAAGCGCGCTTCGTCCTTGCGGTCGCGCCAGACCTCGACGCCCGGCGACCCCCGACGGGCGAGCAGCAGGGCGCGCAGCGCGGCGGCAAGCTCGTCCGCCTCCTCGGGGCTGTCGAGCAGGCCGAGGCGGCGGCCGCGCGTGGTGACGCGACGGATCCAGGCCTCCGCCAGGATCGGGAAGACAACGGGACCGGAGCCGGGCGCCAGCGCGGCCAGCGCCTCGGCGGCGCCGTCATCCCAGGATGCGGGGAATGCGATGGGGCGCGGGGGCGCGTCGGGGTCGGCGCCGCGGCGCTCCCGCCGAAGGGCCACACCATCCCACAGAGTGCCGATCAAGCCTGCCATGGCGGCATGCTATGCGCGCTTGGCGCGGGGTGGAAGCCGCATCTTGTGTTCAAATGCGCTCGTGACCCCAATATCCTGTGGATAGCGCGATCTTTGCGCCCGGCCGCGCGCTGTGGCATCAGGGGGGCTTCCGGGTTCCCCAAGGACGCGCCGCATGGCCATGTTCGACAGCCTGTTCATTCGCCTGACCAGCCGCCGCATCGGGCAGGACAAGGTCGGCAATACGTATTGGGAGGCACGGTCCCGGCGCGACACCTATGGCCGGCCGATGCGCCGCGTCACCTATGCCGGGGCGCCCGACCCGACCACCGTGCCGCCGGAATGGTGGGGCTGGATCCATCACACCACGATGGCGCCGCTGGACCAGAATGCGCCGCGCAAGGCGTGGCAGAAGGATCACCGGCCCAACATGACCGGCACCCCCGGGGCGTATCACCCGCTCGGTCACGATGCCGCGGTTGGGCAGAACCTTGTGCCCGGCGGCGATTATGAGGCCTGGACGCCGGGGCGCTGAACCCCGACATCGTATTCCCATGCAGAAGCGCAGCCTTTCCGAGATCCTGACCGGTGCCGTGGTGCTGGTCGTCGCCATTTCCTTCCTCGCCTACGCCATCACCGGCAGCGGGCGGGCGCTGACCACCAGCGGCACGACCCTGACCGCGCGGTTCGACCGCATCGACGGGCTGGCACCCGGCGCCGACATCCGCGTGGCCGGCGTCAAGGTCGGCCAGGTGGTCGGCCAGCGGATCGATCCGGCAACCTTTCTGGCGGTGCTGACGCTGCGCGTCGATTCGGCGCTGCGGCTGCCGTCGGACACTTCGGCCGAAATCCAGAGCGAAGGGTTGCTCGGCGGCCGGTACGTCGCGCTGGTGCCCGGCGGGTCGGAACGCATGCTGGCCGATGGTGGCGAGATCACCATCACGCAGAGCGCCGTTAGCCTCGAAAGCCTGCTCGGCCGCTTCATCTTCAGCGTGACGGAGATGAACCAGGGGCGCGGCGGCGATCAACCGGCCGCCCCCGAATCTGCACCCGCCGCGCCGCGATGACCGCCGGGGTTCCCGCGATCTGGCCGGGAGCGGATGGCAAGCCGCTGTCCTGCCGCGAGAAGCTGAAGGTGCTGGCGGAAAACCATGATGAAGCGCGCCAGGCACTGCAGGATGTGTTCGAGGACGCGTTGCTGATGGGCGTGGATGAAGCCGCGATGCGCCGGATATTGGCCGAGTTGGTGGCGGGGCTCGACAGCCCGAAGCAGCGCCGATGAGGTGGCTGGCCCTTGCCGCCGCACTGGTTGCCGCCGGGCCCGTGGCGGCGCAGGAGTGGGTGCCGATGCGCGCGGCGCGCTTGCAGGCGCTGGACAAGGTGACCGCGCGGGTGACCGTGCTGGATGCCCAGGTCGGCGGGTCGGTGAATTTCGGATCGCTGACGATCAACCTCCGCGCCTGCCAGGGGCGCGCGCCGGATGAAGTGCCGGATGCCGCGGCCTGGATGGAAGTGACCGACAGCCGCGCGGCCGCGGGGGCGCCGCCGGCCTTCCGCGGTTGGATGTTCGCCAATGCGCCGGGTGTGAACATGCTGGAACACCCGGTCTATGACCTGCGCGTGTTGGAGTGCCGGTAGGGCACGACAACACCCGCAAGCGCGACGGCGGGCGGAATAACCTCACCGGATCATGGAGCGTTTTGCGTCAGGCTGAACGGGCGCCAAACGCTCCACGCCTTTATTGAGCGGGAATCTTCACCCGCCTGACTGATTAGCGTCAGGCGCGAGTTGCTGTGAAGAATGACCGCAGCCGCAGCATATTATCCTCGCGCGTTGGCGCGGGAGCCGATGGCGCGCTTGGCCCTTCCACCGTGGCGCTGGGCCGTGACGGACCAGAACAGGTCGAGCGCGTCGCACATCGCGCTCGGGCCAGTCGGGACTACGTTGCGCCAGGTAGGCAGCCGGGCCGGACCTCGCGCCCGCGCCAGCCGATCTCCAAGCCCCGCACGGTGCAGCGCCGGTTGCACGGACCCGGCCATCGGGTCGCGCCAACGCATCTCGGCCGCATGGTCCGGCACATGGAACCGCACGGCGTATGCGCCGCATTGGGGCGACGCCCGGCATGCGCTGCAGCAAGAAGACAATCGTGACGGCGAGAGGCACGACCAGCAGGCGAAACAGCGTGCTTTTCCCGAGCTTTGCGAGCCTATAATCCTATCAGATCTCAATATTTGGCCCAAGGCTCGTGCGAAAAGGTAATTTTCCTAGGATTGTTCTCTTGACGACCCACACTTAGGGGCGGTACGACAAGCAGGCCAAGGGGTGATCTGCGTCCAACGCGATCCGAAACCCTTGGATACACCGGCCTGTCAGCGCGTCCCCGCCCCTATGGCGGCTACAGGTCGCGTTCTGCACTAAGAATTTTTTCTTAGTATCGTCATCCGATGAATGACGCCCCTGCCGTCAGGCAGCGAGCGGCATTGTCGCGGCCTGTGCCGCGGCTCAACCGGCCTCTCCGGAGGCCCGAACCGAAGGACCCCCCATCATGACCAACACCCTTCCGCTGCTGCCCGCCGCCGCCTCGTCCAACGCCGCGTCGCCGCAGACCGAGGCGACGACGCTGCGCCTGGGCGGCCTGTCCCCCCTGTTCCCGGTAAGCACCGTCGCCGATGCCGGGCGGCTGCGCCTGGGCGGTCTGTCGCCGCTGTTCCCGGCAACCACGGTTGCCGATGCCGCGCGGCTGCGCCTGGGCGGCCTGTCGCCACTGTTCGGCCGCGGCTGAACCGCACGCCGCCCGGCGCCACGCGCGCCGGGCGGTTCTGCCCCGGGGAACGACAAGGACAAGGACATGCCACCATGGCCGACATCACCGCGACGTCGGATCGGACCCAACCCGCGCATGACGCGGAACCGCCACTGGTCCGGTTCTGGCAGGTCGCCGAAGGCGGCCGCCCGCCGCAGCGCGCCGACCGTGCGGCCGGCGGCACGCTGCCGACCCGCGCCTTTCGGTATTGCGAATCCGCCACCACCGCCTCGGCCTTCGGCTGGCTGATCTTCCCGCCGATGGACCTCGCCGTGGTGTGGGACGGCAGCGAAATGCGTTGGACCTGGGAGGGTGCGGATGGCTGGTACCCCCTGTCCGTCGCGCAATTCCCGGGATTGCGCGACCGCTTCGACGCCCGCGCGCCCGAGGCGCTGCGCGGCTGGTCGCCCCCCTTCATCGGCGCCCTGCCCGAACCGGGGCTGTTGAACCTGTGGTCGGGCCTGATGGCACGCACGCGACCAGGCTGGTCGCTGCTGGTCCGCCCGCCCGCCAACCTGCCGCGCGCCGCCGGGTACGAGGCCTTCGAAGGCATCGTCGAGGCCGACCGGTGGTTCGGCCCGCTTTTCGTCAATCTGCGCCTGACACGCACCCACGCGCCGGTCGAATTCCGCCGCGATACGCCGTTCCTCCAGGTCCAGCCCATCCCGCGCGCGGCGTATGACGATGCCGCGTTGAACGATGCACCGGTCGCGGTCGGCGCCGGGGCCTTCGGGCCGGAGGAATGGGCGGATTACGACCGCAGCATCGTCGCCCCGCGACGCGGCGGGGGATGCCCGCTCGGCAAGGATGCGGCCGAGGTCCGGCGGCGGCGGCGGGCCGCGTCATAGCGCAGCGAAGCCCCGTGCCGGGCCAGCCCTATGACCGCTTCCCCCATGGCGATGCCCCGCCGCTGCCCTGTGCCGGCCCTTTCCACCACGGTGAGGCAGCCGGCGCGGCGTCCGGGGCGATCCGCACCGTTTCATCGGCGGCATCCTGCCGGGCCCAGGCCGGGGTCTCGGGCTCGGGCGGGGCGACGACGATCGCGCGCGGCCCAGGGTCCCGCCCGCCGGCGAACCTGACCAGCGCGGCCACGCGATCGCCGATCGGCGGGTGGGTCGCCATCAGCGACGACAATGCGCTGTCCGTCGCGTCTTCCAGGAACAGCGCCCGCACCTGCGGCGAGACGTCCGGCATATCCGCATTGCCTTCGACCTTCCGCAGCGCGGTGATCATGGCGTCGGGGTCGGCGGTCAGTTCCACCGCGCCGGCATCGGCCAGGAATTCCCGGTTCCGCGACAAGGCCATGCGCAGCACCGTCGCCAGCGACCAGGCAAGGCCGATCAGCAGCAGGCCGACCAGTGCCGCCCAACCGCCGTTGCGGCTGTTGGTCCGGACCCGCCAGCCGCCGCTGTCCTGCGTCGTGGCCCGCCCGGACCGGATGACACGCCGCGACCGTGTCACGCCATCGAAGCCCAGCGAGATCACGCCGACGAAGACCGCCGCGATCAGCCCCAGCCGGGCATCCCCGTTGCGGATATGCGCGAGTTCATGCGCCAGCACCGCGGCCAATTCCCGGTCGTCCAGCGCGTTGATCAGCCCGCGCGTGACCGTGACAGAACCGGTCTCGCGCGACAGGCCGGCGGCGTAGGCGTTCATCGCCTCGGTTTCGATCACCGCGAGGCGCGGCATGCGCATCCCACGGGATATGCAGAGGTTCTCCAGCAGGTTCCACAGGCGTGGCTCCTGCGCGCGGGTCACCGGCTGAGCGCCGGTCGCCCAGTCGAGGATCCTGTTGTGGGCGAACCAGGCGATGGCGAACCAGATGATCGCCGCACCGCAACACAGCAGATAGATGCCCGGCAGGTTGCGCAGCGCATTGCCGAAGGCGCGACCGATGTCGCGTTGTTCCCCGCCGAAGACCATGCCGATCCCCAGCGACATGATCGCCAACAGCAGCGGGAAACCGGCCAGCAGCAGCATCGAGCGCCAAGCCGTGTTCCAGGCGTGGGTCCGCAGGCCGAAAGCCTGCATGGCGACCGGCCTAGGTCCGCGCCGGAGCGGGTGCGGCTACCCGGTCCGGCAGGATCACCGCAAGCCGGTGCATCAGAACTTCACCTGCGGCGCCGCCTGCACCACCGCGCGTTCGCCTTCGGGCAATTCGAAGAAGCCGCGCTGCTGGAAACCCATCGACTTGGCGAAGAAGACGGCCGGAACACTTTCCGTCATCGCATTGTATTCGGATACGGATGCATTGTAGAAGCGGCGCGCGGCGGCGATCTTGTTCTCGACGTCCGACAGTTCGGATTGCAGTGACAGGAAGTTGGTATTGGCCTTGAGGTCTGGATAAGCCTCCGACAACGCAAACAGGCGACCGAGCGCGGCGCCCAGCGCGCCTTCCGCAGGCCCCGCCGCGGCGGGACCACCGGCTTGGGCGGACATGGCCGCGTTGCGCGCCTGGATCACGGCCTCGAGCGTGGTCTTTTCGTGGGCGGCATATCCCTTCACCGTCTCGACCAGGTTCGGGATCAGGTCGTGGCGCTGCTTGAGCTGCACATCGACGTCCGACCAGGACTGTCCCGTGACCTGCCGCAGCGTGACGAGCCGGTTATAGACGATGACCAGCCAGACGATGATGACCGCGACGATACCCAGCAATGCCCAGATCATGCCTGGCGGCTCCTTCTCATGTGGCGATCCGCCCCAGGCGCTCGCTCAGTTTGGCCCGTTCGTTTCGCACCAGGACGACGGATACACTACCCGACCGCGCCAGCCCGCAGCCCTGAAGTGTTGCACCGATCCGTGAGTCACAGGAAAGTGCGCCAAACCATGGATCATTTGTTGGACATTAGCACAAAATTATTCGATAGTGAGGTTGCGAGCGTTAGAGTTCTCCCTCCAAAAAATGGCGCTTCATCCATGAATGGCGAAGGTCCGCATCGGCCGCCCCCCCGCGGCAGGCTCCTGTTCCGTGTTCGCCGATCGCTGGATCGGCGGGGCGCGACAGCGACCGAATTCGCGCTGGTCGCCATCCCATTCTTCACGACGATCATCATTCTCATGGAAACATGCTGGCAATTGGCCACCGGCGCGGCCCTGGACCATGCCAGCCTGAAGGCCAGCCGCTTCGGCGCCACCGGCAGCAGCGAGATGCCATCCTGGCAGCGTCGCGATACGCCGGAGGATGAACTTCCCGCCACGCGCGCGGACGCCATCAAATGGCTGGTCAGGCAATCGACTGGTGGCCTGATCCGCTCGGATCCGTCCCTTCTCAGGGTCACGACCCGGAGTTTCCGCAGCCTCGGCGGGATGGCGGGCACGCCGGACGAGACTGCCGGCGGCAGTGACGCGATCGTGGAATACACCATCCGCTACACGCAGCCCTTCATCAGTGGCGGCCTCGCGGCAAGTTTTTGGGGTGGCACCGGCATCACCCACGAGACGACGATTGTCGTGCGGAACGAGCCTTTCGAGAACGCGGGCGGCACCGGTGGCTAGACTGTCGACGCTCAGGCAGTGGCCCATGACCATGGGCCGCCGTGGCGCAGCCGCGGCCGAGTTCGTACTCGTCGTGCCGCTGTTCTTCCTGATCATTTTCGCGACGATCGACGTCGTGCGCGTCTTTCGCGCGCAGATCCGGATGGAGATGATTGCCGTCCAGATCGGACAGATCGTTTCACAGTGTTCGCGCATCACGCCCGAAGACTTCACCCATTCGGAGTCGGGTTTTTGGGCGCTGGCCGCGCGCATTGCCGATGGCCGCGTGAATGTGAACTCGCCCGGTGGCGGCACCATCATCATCTCGGCACTCGGCCGTGACGGCAATCGGAACCGGCTGTACTGGCAGGAACGGCCATCGACCGGGAATACGACGACACAGAGCGTCTTTGGCACGACAGCCAACGCAACCCCGACCCTGCGCGGGCGTGACGGCGAGGCATTCGTGATTCCCGAGGGTCAGACCCTCTTCGCGACGGAAGTCTTCGCGACCGTCCAGCCCTGGATCATGAGCGCCGGTCTGATCAGCTCCGCAATGTCGGAGATTCGCGGCGTGACCTTCTTCCTGTCCCGGTCATCGGATCCGGGTCAGTTGCAGCAGCAGCCCACGGCGCCCACGCCGCCGGCACCGACACGGAGTTGCACGCAATGAAGATCCTGGCCGATCGGCGCGGCGCCGTTGCCGCCGTCAGCGCTGTCGTCATGGTCGCCGTGCTGGGGATCGCGGGGCTCGCCATCGACGCCACGCGGCTGTGGATGGTCAATGCGCGGCTCAAGACCGCGATCGACGCCGCGGCGCTTGTCGCCGCACGGCAGATTTCGCTGGCGGCGGTGGATCGCGATGCGCAGGCGCAGGCCATCTACTGGGCGAACTTCACGCAGAGCGGACGCACACCGAACTACCTCGGCTCCACCCTGCACAATGCGACCATCGCGGAGATCCCCGCCGCCGAGCCCGGTATGCCCGTGTCCCGTATCCAGGTGAACGGCCGGGCGACTGTGCCGACGACGCTGTTCAGCATCATCAACCGCTCCGACACCGATGTCGTGGATGCCGCTGTTGCCGA
Organism: Acetobacteraceae bacterium; assembly: GCA_022842185.1. Taxonomy (GTDB): domain Bacteria; phylum Pseudomonadota; class Alphaproteobacteria; order Acetobacterales; family Acetobacteraceae; genus Neoroseomonas. The sequence goes on along the minus strand of JALHQB010000032.1, from coordinate 44,688 downwards.
ACGGCAGGGCAAGGGTCTCGAACTCGCGCTCGTGCTCGACGTGACGGGGTCGATGGCGTCGAACAACAACATCTCGCATCTTCGCACCGCCGCGCGCGACCTGGTGAACATCCTGTACTCAGGACAGGAGCGGCAGCCTGACCTGTGGGTGTCGGTCGTCCCCTACACGGCCACTGTCAACATCGGCAGCGGCCGAACCGATTGGCTGCAACCTGGCACATTGAACGAGAACAGTTTCCTGCCGTCCGTCTGGCGCGGCTGCGTGCAGGCGCGCGCTGGAACCATCACCACGAATGGCATCGCAACCCTTTATCCGTCCGGGGGGGATGAATCGGAAGATTCACCCTCCACCCTGCGGTTCCACCCTCATTTTTGGCCATCCAACCGCGACCGCTACAGCTTCAATGTCGCCGAAGGCCAGACTGGGCGTCAATTGCTCACCAACGCAGCCGGGCAGCCGATCAATCGCGGCGACAACGCCTGGGTTCCTGGCGCCGGCGGGGTCGTCGCAACCAACAATGGAGGGGCCAATGCGGCGGTATGGGAAATGGACCCCGAGAATCCCGGAACCGACGCGCAGGACAATACACGCGGCAACAATGCGCGCGGTCCGAATGTCGGCTGCGGACGCGCGGTCCTGCCACTGACGCGCAACCGGACGCCCATACTCGACCAGATCAACGCACTGCGCGCCACCCATCGCGGTGGCACGATGGCCAATCTGGGACTGCAAATCGGCCTCGGCACCTTGTCACCAGGGTGGCGCGCAGACTGGAACCTCGCTGAGACGCGCGACGGGGAGCAGCTGCCCCTGCGCTACGGGGCGCGGCACATGGACAAGGCCATCGTTCTGATGACCGACGGAGAGAACCGGTGGCATGATGAGGAGCAGAACCTGCCCGGCCGAAATTGCCGTGCGGATGGCAACTCTCCGCCCTGTTCAGTCACAAATCTGGCGGTGCTGAACTCCCTCGACGAAGGCGCATTCACCGTGAGCGGCACCGAGCGCCAGGGCAACCGCGTCATCAATAATAACTCGGGCGCCGACCGCACGGCCTATGGCCGCCTTCACGAAAACAGACTTGGACTGGGCACCGTCAACAACACCAACGCGACAACTGAAATCGATGCGCGGATGAGCCGCCTTTGCGAGGCCATCAAAGACCGCGGCATCATCGTATACACTGTCGTTTTCGATCCGAACGACAACTTGCCCCAGGCGACACGGAATCTCTACAGCGGCTGCGCAACATCGGCGAGCCACGCCTTCCGAAGCCGCGACGGAGCCGGTTTAGCACTGAACTTCCGGACCATCGCCGGCCAGCTCGCGAAGCTGAGGCTGGCGCAGTAGCGGGGCGGCCTCAGGCCAGCCCCTTCCCCCGCACATTCCTGCGCACCTGCTTGCGCGTGGGCCGGATCGCCGCGGCCATCACCGCCTCCGGCGACGCGCCGCTCGCAAAAGCCAGCCCCGCCGCCGCCGCCCCTTCGGAGAAAGCAAGCTGCTTCTCCACCACCATCATCATCAGGGCGGGGCCCGCCTGGTGCGGCTCCGCCGCCAGCAGCGCCATGCTGCGGCGGAGCATCACCGATTGCGCCTCGGTCAGGAAGCGCCAGGCGTCGAACGGATTCAAAGCGCGGCGAGCACGGCCTCGGCCTTGCTCACCTCGAAGGCGCCCGGGGCCTCGATGGCGATGTGCTTCACCTTGCCGTCCTTCGCCACCAGGGCGAAGCGCTGCGCGCGCACACCCAGGCCACGAGCGGTCAGGTCAAATTCCAGGCCCATCGCCTTGGTGAAGGCGGCCGAGCCATCGGCGATCATCACGATCTGGTCGGTGATGCCCTGGTCCTTGGCCCAGGCACCCATGACGAAGGCATCGTTCACCGACATGCAGGCGATGGCATCGACGCCCTTGGCCCTCAGCGCGTCGGCATTCTGCACGAAGCTCGGCAGATGCTTGGCCGAACAGGTCGGCGTGAAGGCGCCGGGCACGCCAAACAGCGCGACGGTGCGGCCCTTGAAGAATTCGGCGGTGTCCAGTTCCTTCGGCCCTTCGGCCGTGGCCTGGGTCACCTTCACGGCCGGAATCGCATCACCAACGCTGATCGGCATGTCGCCCTCCTTATTGCATCACCGGATGTAGCCCGCCCCGGGCTGGCTGTCATCGGCCGACGAAGCCTTGCGCCGCTGGCCGGCTGGCGCCAGATGGCTTCTATGGCCTCCTTCTCTCCTCCGCCGGCCGACACCGACGGCACCTACCTCACCGGTCACCTGCTGATCGCCATGCCGGGCATGCAGGATCCGCGCTTCGACCACACGGTGGTGTGCCTCTGCGCGCATTCCGCCGAAGGCGCGATGGGCCTGGTGGTCAATCGCCCGTTGCCTGGCATGGTGTTCGATGACCTGCTGCGCCAGTTGGAAGTCCTGCCCCTGCCGCCGCAGCGGCGCATCCGCATGCTCGATGGCGGCCCGGTCGAAGCCGGCCGCGGCTTCGTGCTGCACAGCGATGATTGGTCCACCGATGGCAGCATGGCGGTGGTGAAGGGCCTGGCGATGACCGCCAGCGTCGATATCCTCAAGGCCATCGCCGGTGGTGGCGGGCCGAAGGATTGCGTGCTCGCGCTGGGCTATGCCGGCTGGGCGCCGGGGCAGCTGGAAGATGAGATCCAGCGCAATGCCTGGCTGAACGTGCCCGCCGACGGGTCGCTGGTGTTCCGTGACGACACCAGTGACACCTGGGATGCCGCGCTGGCCAAGCTGCGCGTCAATCCCGCCCTGCTGTCCGGCACCGCCGGCCACGCCTGAGAAAGCCCGCCCCATGCAGATGGCCGCCATCCCCTTCGATACCACCGATTGGTCCGCCATCGAGCCGACCCGCCATGCCGGGGATGTGGGGGAGGCCCTGTGGCGCACCCGCCAGCTCGGGCCTGCGGAAAACCCCATCCGCGTGCGGATGGTCGAGTACTCGCCTGGCTATGTCTCGGACCACTGGTGCCAGAAGGGCCATGTGCTGCTGGTGCTGGAGGGGGAGTTGGAGACGACGCTCGCCGACGGCCGTGTGTTCACCCTGAAGCCGGGCATGTCGTACCAGGTGGCGGATGGGGCGGAGGCGCACCGGTCACGCACGGAAGGCGGGGCGAAGCTGTTCATCGTGGACTGAGGCGGCATATCCCGGCCTCAATCGCCGGCGCCGCCATCCGGCGGATTTTTCTTGCCTCAAGCGCCGGCGCCGCCATCCGGCGGCTTGGCTTGCGCGCCACGCACTGGTGCGCCGGGGCACTTCTTGCGGGTTGGGCGCGGTCGCGCTGTGCGCTACTGGCCCGAATCCGGGCAGCGGGCCGAAGAACGCGCCGCCTCACGCCTCCGGCAGCGTCGCCGAAAGCCGCTTGCCAGCCGTCATGCGCCAGGACCGCCGCACCAGCGCCGCGACCTCATCCCAATCCGTGTTGCGGTCGAGCAGCAGTCCAATCCAGCCTTTCGGCCCCACATAGGGCGGGCGGAAGAAGCGGTCGGGGTCGGCTTCCACCAGCATCTCCTGCACGCCCTGCGGCGCTTTGCACCACAGCGCGCCGGTGCCGTCATCCATCGGGCGCCACATGCAGAAGATCTTGCCGCGGATGCGAAAGGTCGGGCGTTCCCAGGTCTGCTGCTCGGCGGCCTCGGGCAAGGCGAGGCAGATCGCGCGCAGGCTTTGCTGCGCGCGGGCGGTCACCAGCGCAGGCTCCGCACCGCCGCGATGGGCCGCACGCCTTCGTCATGCGCGACGGCGGCCAGATGCTCCGCGGATGGGTTGTCGCCATGCGCCTCGGCCGCCAGGCCGGTCAGCGCCCACAACGCATCCAGCCCAGCCGCCTGTGCACCGGCGAGATCCGTGTGCGGCGTGTCACCGATCGCCACCACGCGGTGCCGCGCAGGATTGCCGAGCAGTTCCAGCACGGGTTCATAGACGGCGGGGTCAGGCTTGCCGATCTCCCGCACCGCGCAGCCGAGTTCGAGGTAGATGTCGGCCAGCGCACCGGCGCAGATCACCTTGCGCCCGCCCACCATCACCGCCCGGTCGGGGTTGACGCAGACCATCGGCAGCTTCGCGGCCGCGCAGGCTTCCAGCATCGGTCGGTACGGTTCGGGGCTGGTCGGGCCACGCTGGTCGTCCGGGCCGGTGTTGAGCAGGAAATCGGCCTGGGCAGGGTCCGTCACGATTTCCGCCGCGCCATCTTCGACCACCGACAGGTCCCGTTCCGGGCCGATATGCACGCAGCGGCGCCCGAGCCCGGCGAACCACGGATCACGCCGATCCTTCAGATGCCGCCAGGACACTTCGCCCGACGACATGATGCCGTCATACAGCGCGCGATCGAGGCCCATGCGGTCGAGCATTTCCCCCACCACCCAAGCCCGGCGCGGCGCGTTCGTCAGGAACACGATGCGCTTGCCGCGCGCCTTCAACGCGGCCAGCGCCTCGGGCACGCCGGGATAGGGCTTGCGGCCGTCATGCACCACGCCCCACAGGTCGAGCACATAGCCATCGTAGCGGTCGGCAATGACTGCAATGCCGTCGAGAATGTCCATCACGCATCCTTGCCGACGGCGTCGGCCACAGAAGTGAATCCATCGCGCTTGAGCAGCGCCGCCAGGCCGTCGGCGATCCGCCGCGGCAGCACCGGGCCGGCATAGGCGAAGCCGGTGTAGATCTGCACCAGCGACGCCCCGGCGCGGATCTTGGCATAGGCCTGTTCAGCCGTGGCGATGCCGCCTACGCCGATCAGCGTCAGCCGCCCGCGCGCGATGCGGAACACCTTGCGCAGCACCTCAGTCGATGGCGCGAAAAGCGGCGCGCCCGACAGGCCACCGGCCTGCTTCGCATGCGCCGAACGCAGCGCGGGTCGCGCGATCGTGGTGTTGGAGATGATCAGCCCCGCGACGCCGCGCGTCAGGCAGGCCTGCACAATCGGCCCCAGCGCATCATCCGCCAGGTCGGGTGCGATCTTGACCAGCAGCGGGGGCGTGCGCGGCAGCCCGGCGCGCGTCGCGGCGATGGCGTCGAGGATGGCGGCGAGCCGCTCCTCCCCCTGCAAATCTCGCAGCCCGGGCGTGTTGGGGGATGACACGTTCACCGTGACGTAATCCGCATAGGGCGCCACGGCGGCATACAGCGCCGGATAATCGCGTTCGGGATCCGCGCCGTCCTTGTTGATGCCGATATTGGCCCCGAACACGGCGGGGCGTTCGGCCGGCAGGTCGCGCAGCCGCGCCACATACCCATCCAGCCCGCCATTGTTGAAGCCCATGCGGTTGATCACCGCGGCATCTTCCGTCAGGCGGAACAGGCGGGGGCGGGGATTGCCGGGCTGCGGGCGCGGCGTGACGGTGCCCGCCTCGACGAAGCCGAAGCCCAGCCGCATCAGCGGCATCACGGCCACCGCATCCTTGTCGAAGCCGGCGGCCAGGCCAATCGGGTTGCGGAAGCGCAGGCCGAAGGCCTCGGTCGCCAGCACGGCGTCATCGCGGCCGGAATCGCGCCCGGCGAGGCCGGCGGCCAGTGCCTTCAGCGCGATTCCATGTGCGGTTTCGGCATCGAGCCCGCGCATCAGGGGCATCAGGGCGGAAGCGAGGGAGGGGATCATCGTCGCGTCTTGTGCCCTGGCCTGCCGCGTGGGGAAAGCCCGGTTGACGCGCGGTGGCGCCCATGGCCAGAAGCGCCAGTCACACGAAGAAAGTTCGCCGGTGCCGCCCCTCGCCAGCAACCTTCGGCCCGATGCCCGGCATCGGGCCGGGAGCGCACAGCGCGACCGCGCCCAGACCGCCCGCCGCCCCCGACGCGACAGTGCATGGCGCGCCAGCCAAGCGCACGGATGTGCGCGCCGGCGCCTGAGGCACGACAAAGAGCAAGCGCACGGATGTACGCGCCGGCGCCTGAGGCACGACAAGGAGCAAGCGCACGGATGTGCGCGCCGGAGCCTGAGGCACGACCAGGAGCAAGCGCACGGATATGCGCGCCGGCGCTTGAGGCAAAGCACATGAAAGGCCCGGTCTATCTCGTCACGGCGATGGCGCTGTTCGGCCTGCTCGACGCCAATTCCAAGCTGCTGTCGGGGCTCTATCCGGCCAGCCAGGTCATCGTGTCGCGCTATGCCGCGCTGCTGCTGGTGCTGTTCGCCGCGCGTGCCATCGTGCCCGGCCTAGGCGGCCGGCTGACCACGGCACACCCTTTTCTGCACCTGGGCCGCGCAGCCATGATGATCGGGTCGGGCTTCGGCTTCTTCCTCGCCCTGCGGGAGATTCCGTTGGCTGAGGGCTACCTGGTGTATTTCACCGCGCCCTTCATGACGCTCGGCCTCGCGGCACTGGTGCTGAAGGAACGCACCGGACCGGCGGTCTGGGGGTGGTCGCTGCTCGGCTTCGCCGGCGTGCTGGTGGCGATGTGGCCGGGGCTGGCCGCCGGCGGGCCGCTCCATGCCTATCTCTGGGCCTTCTTCGCGACGGTCTGCTACGCGGCGGTGATGACCATCAACCGCCTGCTGCGGCACGAAACCGGCTTCGCGGTGCTGATCCTGTGGTCGTCCCTGCCGGGGCTGATCCTGGTCGCTCCCTTCGCGGCAATGTCATGGGTGGCACCGCCGCTGCTCGACCTCGCCGCGCTGTCGGTGAACGGACTGCTGGCCGGTGGAGCGACGCTGTGCCTGGCGATCGCCTTCCGCCACGACTCCGCCGCGCGCCTCGCGCCGCTGGAATTCAGCGCGCTGGTCTTCGCCCTGGCCTTCGACCTGGCAATCTGGAGCGTCTGGCCCAGCGCCTGGACCATGGGCGGCGCGGCGATCGTCGTCTTCGCCTGCCTGATGAGCCAGCAGGCCGCCAAGCGCCTTCAGTCAAAGCCCGCGGGGAACGCATGACGCCCATCCGCGCCCAGCGGCAAGGCCACGACACGAACCACCGCTGACAGCGGCAGCGCGCCATACAGATGCGGGAACAGCCCCGGGCGCGAACTGCCCGAGGCCGGCTCCCACCGCAGCGCCTCGCCTAGGGCGGCGGCATCCGCTTCCACCAGCATCAGGTCCGACACGCCGGCGCGATGCTTGGCCGCACTCCCCCGCACCTGTGCAGCGGATGAGAAATGCAGGAACCCGTCCCGCGCATCATCCGCGCTGCCGTCATAGGCACCCGCCGCTTCCGCCGCGCGCCAATCCGCCGCGCGGACCAGGGTGTAGATGAACGCGTCCATGCCCTAACCCACCAGATCCTCGGCCCGGTAGAAGCACAGCCCGCCGATCTCCGCCACCGCCGGCCGCCCCAGCGCCCAACCGGGCAACGCCGTGGCATCATGGAAATGCGTCGCACCCCCGGTCGGGTCCGGCATGCCCCCTGCCACCGCCCGCGCCGCCACCCGCCGGCAGATCGCCAGCGCGGCATCACCCGGCGGCACCGCCCGCAAGGCCGCGTGGCGAGGATGGTTGCGATTCCAGCACGGGAACTGGAACGGCGCACGGCACACCCCCGCCACGCCACGCCCCCAATGCGCCGGCCCACCAGGCACCAGGCCCTGCCGCGCGCGGTTCAACACCAGTGCCGCCAGCGCCTCAATGGCGCGGACCGGGCGATCCGCGGCCTCACCCCAGAGCGTCAAGGCCAGGATCCCGACCCCGCCATCCTGTTGCAGCGACGCGCTCATTCCCGTTCTTCCATCCGCCGCGCCGCCTGCGCCACCGCGATCCCGGCGCGCGACACCTCCTCCAACTTTTCCTCGATGCGAACGAGATGATCCGAGATCCGCCTGTCGAGATCACGGATCAGCGACAGCGGCACATAGGTCCGCGCCACCTCGATCTTGAACTGCGCCAGCTCATCCCGCGTGCGGGTCAGCGCATCGGTCTCGCGCTGGTCGCCACGCTCGAAGCGCTGCTGCATGTCGGTGCGCAAGCCATGGATCATCCAGAACAGCGCCGCGACAACGGGCGCCTCCACGGCCGTGATCCACCATAGTGGTTCGATCTGGATCGGCATTCGCTGAACTGCCTTCTGCTGGAACCTTGAACGGGAAACAGCGCCGGCCCACCCTTGCAGGGGGACACCCCCAGGGAGTACCGACGCCACGATGTGGAACGAGCCCTATCTGGAAACCTGCTGCCGATCGGCCCTGCACCGGCTGACGCTGGTGGGACCGCATGGCCGCCCGCCCGGTCTCAAGGACGGGCCGTGCCTGAACCGACTGACCGGGATGGGGCTGGCCCAGCCACGCGCTGATGGGCGCTTCGAGATCACCAATGCCGGCAGGGACCGGCATCAGCTCGAAATCCTCAAGAAGCGCGCAGCGTAAGGAAGGCCGGGGGAGAGAACTCCCCCAGACCCCCTCCTTTTTTTGTCTGTAAAGCGGGACGGGCCGTCAGCCGCGCCAGTCCAGGGCACGCGCCGGCGGCGCGGCACGAACCAGTCGAACGGGTTCGGCCAACAGGCACCCCGACACGGCATCGAGAGCATCGTCGCGCGCGCCCGCCGCACCAGGACGCCACTCCGTCATCTCGCCCGCGAAGGGCGTGCGGAATACGCTGTCATGCGCGTGCAAGCGGCGCGCGGCCAAGGCCGGCTCCAACGCGCCAAGAATGCGATCCGCCTTCGCCCGCGTGCTGGCATGGTCCACCACCGTGCAGGCCACCCCAGCCCGCGCCAATTCCCGCCGCAACAGCGCCGGCAGAAACCGTCCAAGCCCATTCGTCTCGACGCGGACCACCGGCAGCAACGTCTCCCGCAACACCGCCGCCACCGCGCGGCATTGCTGCGTCGCCGGATCCTCCGCAGCGCCAGGGTCATGCGTCAGATACGCCAGCCGATGCAGGAAATGCCGCCCCTCCTGGTCCGCATAGGTGCAGGCCAGCACCGAGGCATCCCCCGCCCCGGGCCGGCCATAGGCCGGGTCCCAGAACGCCCCGCCCGACACCAGCCGATGCCCGAGCAAGGTCAAAACCCCCCTGCCCTGCGCCTCCCGGTACTCCGGCTCCTCGCCGTACCGCACGATCGCGGCGGGATCGAGCCGCACCGCGCTGGACGCGACCGCCTGCAACATCATCTGACGCTGGAACTGCAACGGCCCGACGCGATCGCGCAGCGCCGCAACCGCCTCCCGCGAGAACCGCTCCGGCCAGGCCGAAGCCCCGGCCGCATTCATCACCGGCACCGCAAGCCGCCGATATCCGCGCAGGAAGGCACCATCCTCGGTCGGGGGACGATACAGGCTGTCCTCGCAATGCGGCGTGCCCACGAACAGGATGGTGCCATCGGGCACCAGGATGAACTCGGCCTCCGCCAGCCTTTCGCGCAGCTCCGCGCGTTTGCCCGGAGTGTCGCAATTGCCCGCCACCTCGACATCGTCGCAGATGATCACCTCCGCACGGCTGCCGGTGACATTGCCGCCAATGCCCTGCGCCATCATCGACGGATCGCGCAACGCGCCATCGCGCGCCACGGTGAAGCGATCCGATGCCCAGACGTCGGACCCATCCGGTAACAGATGCTTGCACAACGGATGGCGTTCGATGATGCGCCGCACCGCTGCGACCATCTTCACCGCCAACGATGCATCCGCCGCCAGCACCAGGATGCGTGTCTGCGGATTGCGCGCCAGCAGCCAGGCGCACCACAGCCCGACCAGCGTGGACTTCCCGCAACCGCGGAACGCCATCAGCAGCAGGCGGCGTTCGCCCGCCACATGCCGCGCTTCAAGCCAGCGCGCGATGCGCCGATGCACCGACGGCGTGTCGTTGTTCAGCCGCCGGTTCCACACCCAGGTGAATTCGAGGAAGCCGGCGTCAGCACTGCTCCTCCTGCCCATGCAGGTCCTCCTCCTCGAATGCGGAAAGCGCCTGTCGGGCCTCGATCAGGAAGGTCGTCGCCTCCTCGACCCCATTGTCGGGATCGCCCATCGCGCGGGCGAGCTTCAGCAGGTGTTCGAGATGCGACAACGCCACCTTGCACGCCGCGTGATGCGCGGCGAAGGCCTTGGTGTCGTCACCGGTGCCGGGGTCCGGGCCGCCTTGCAGGAAGCGGAAATATTCGGCGGTCACCACCTCCATCGCCGCGCGCAGATCCGGCCCGCGCGCCACCACGTCACGGCGGTTCGTCATGCCTTCACCACACGCGCCCGCACCACGGCGGCATTGAGGTCGATCGCCGCGCCGCTCCGGTTCCAGGCCGTGACGGTCACGACATCCGTGGCCCCGACCTGCGCGACGAACACAACCCCGGATGTGGCCAGCGAAAACGACGCCGAGGCGAAGTCACCAGGCCGCGCACCCACCAGCGGCACATTCACCTGCGCCGACCCGCCCGCGGCGATCGGCCCGAGGTCCCACGCCATCTCCGTCACCAATTCCCGCACGCCATGCGGCAGGCCAGGCTGGCCGAACAGCAGCGGCGGGCAGAACAGCGGATCGCAGCCGAGCCGCATCGCTCGCACTTCGTAGTCCACGCCGATGCGCACCAGGCCGATGATGGCGTAGGCGACCTGCGGTTCCAGCCGCACCACCTGCGGGCGCGTCAGCGTCGCATCCGCCATGTCGGCGGAACCCTGCCACCATCGTGCATCAGGGTTCCACACCAGCGACTGCCCCGAAGCCCGCACCAGCGGTGTGCCGGTGTCGGTCAAAAGAGTGCGGCTGGCGTCGAAGCACATCACCGCGAGGCGTGGCGCATCCGCATCGACCGCCAGCGCGAATTCCCGACAGCCGCGCGCATCGACCACGAAGCCGATCCCGCGCCCGCCGGTCAGCACCACCCCATTGTCGGTGAAGCCGTAGGCATCCAGGGCCGGAAAGGCGAGAGCACCCAAGGCGGTCGGACTGCCCACGACGTTGGATGCCATGCAGGCGAGTTTCTCGAACCCCCATTCGCTGGCCGACCAGCGGATGCGCGCGGCGCGCAGATTCGCCACCCCACCGACCTCGCGCGATGCTTCGCGGAACGCCGCCGCCTGGTGGGATGCGCGCACCACCGCCCCCGTGCGCGTCGCCGTGGCGGTATAGTCAACGTCGACGAGATACGCCTGGCTCGCCCAGGCGACCTCGTAGATGTGGTCCTGCGCGCCACCGGTGTGACGTGCGACGAAGGGGCTGCACCCTTCCATCCGCAGCCCACGCGCCCAGACGGACCGGCTGTTCACCTGCACCAGGAACGGGATACCGCTGATCGGCCTGCCTTCGGCCTGCAACTCGAAGCCAGGCCCGTCGAAAAGATGTCTGTTATGCGCGACATAGGCGCCCGGTGCGGCGGAAAGCCGCACGCCGAAGCGATCCTTGTCGGGATGCACCGTGCTGCCGATGGCGAAGTGACCGCCATAATACCGCATGGAGGTGTTCCACGCCGCTGCCGTCTCGGTCCGGACATCGAGGCCGATCTTGTTGTTCACGATGCGCCCGAGGATCAGCGTCGAATCCTCGAAGCCGCGTTCGACACCCTGCGTGCGGATGCCTATGGTGAAGCCTTCGACCTGCCGGATCTCGACCAGCGACGCATCGAGGTTGCGCAGAACGATGCCGATATCGGCCTCGTCATTCCAATCGGACAGCGTGGCGCTCAGCACGCGCAGGCCGTCATACCGCTTGGCTGCGTTGCGCACGGCCGCGCCATCGCCGATGGTCAGCGCCGCCTGCCCCGCCGGCCCCGCATACAGGATGGACCCGCGCATGGTCAGCCCCGCCGCACCGCCGCCAAGCAGCAAGGGCTGCGTGGTGCGATAGGTGCCCGCGCCGATCTCCAGCAGCTGTCCCGATGCGCCCGCGGCGGCCATGGCGGCGGCCAGAGCCGGCCCATCATCCGTGACGCCGTCGCCGCTCGCGCCGAAATCGCGCACCGTCAGGCGTTCGGCGAGCTTGTCCTCCACGCTGCGCGGCACGCTGCCGACATACGGCACGCCGAGCATGCCGGTGTCCCGGTCAAACAGCGCAAGGTCACCCGATCCGTCGAAGCCGAGCACGCGGTTGGCCCGCGCGCCGCGCAGCGGCAGCACCAGGGTGCCGGCATCGGCGGGGTCAAGCCGCACCGTGCCCGCGACATCGTCCGCCACCTGCTGGATCGCCGCGACCTGGTAGTCCAGCTCATCGTTCAGCGTGCGCGCGCGCAGGATTCCATTGTCCTGGAAATCGCTCGCGCGGGCGATCTTCAGCCGCCGGCGCAGGGTGATGCGTGTGCCCGCCCGCGGTGCTTCGGAGAAGGTGACGATGCCGCCATCGGAACTGCCGGCGCCCGCGATCGTCACGCCACCCTTCAGCACGGCGCCATCGAGTCGAATCTCGAGATCGGCGTCCTCGAAGATCGGGAAGGGATAGGTGAAGTCGGCCAGCACGCCGTCAGCGACATACTGCACGCGCGGCGCGACATCGCCGATCGTGATGTGTTCGGCCATGGGTGGTCCTCGATGTCTTGGGGGTGGGGGCCGGCTCAGGCCAGTAGATTTCGCACGGCACCGCCGAGGGTCTGACCGGCGCGTAGGAAGCTGTTCAGGCTGCCATCCGACGACAGCAGCGACCGCCGCCCCGCCGAAAGCCGTGCGGACATCGTCGCCGCATCATCCGCCGAGGCTTGCGCCGCATCGGTCCGAAGACCGGCTGTCAGCGCGGCGGCTGACCCTTCATCCGGCGCGACGCCACCGGCCGCCGCGCGGGCGCGCGCCGATGCGATGGTGCGCGCCAGCCGGTCCTGCCGTTCGCGTTCATTGGCCGCGGATTGCACCGTGGCCTGGTCCTGCTGGGCGGTCTGTTGCGCGCGCAGGTTCTCCTCCTGCGCGCGGTTCGTGGCCTTCTGCTGCTGGCCTTGGCGGACCTGGCCATAGACGGCAAGCCCGGTGCCGGCGAGCGAGGCAATGGTGGCGAGCTGGGCCATCAGTCGGTCATCCTGATCTCGGTGGTGACGGAAAGCAGCGTCATCGGCAGCGGTGCATCGCCTTCGATGCGCCAGACCGGACGCAGCCGGTCGCGCCGCCAGCCGAGGCCGCGCAGCGTGACATCGCCGGTGAAGCGCACCGGCGCGGCATCGAGCAGCACGGCATCCAGCCTGCGGAACAGCACGGGTTCGGCACCGCGGCCGAGATCGACCGACAGTGCCGCCGTCTCCAGGAGCCGGAAGGTCGCGGCGACCAGGCGCAGGGGTCCCGTCGCGGCGCCGCCAGCGCCGATCAGGTCGGGCGGCAGCGGTTCGATCTCGTGCCGGAAGACCAGGCCGATCTGCACGGTCTGCGCCGGCGCATCCAACAGCACGGCGGCGCCGACAACCGTGCCCGCCGCACGCGGCGCACCATCTGCCAGCACGCCGACCTCACGGCCTTCGAGGTGGCCAAGCCCGCTCCATTCATCCTGAGGGCTTGCCGCCGCGCCCGTCATCGCGGCGTCCAGCGCGAGCTCAGCATCGAAGCGTTCCAGCGCGTAGGCACCAGCACGCTTCGTGACGGCCCAAACGGTGCCTTCGGTCTCCGCCACCGCACGGAACGCGCCGGCGGTGTCCTGCCGCGTCCAGGCGGTGACCTGCTCGGCACGATAGATGGTCAGCGTCGCGAGCGACCCATCCGCCATCGCCATATGCAGCAATCGCGCGCCCTGGTCGTAGGCCATGGAGACCGGCGTATTCACCAGATGCCGCGCGAGGATCGCGAGGTCGTTCGCCTGATACGCCTGGCTGACCTCGGTGTAGGTGAATTCGTGCACGCCCCGCCCGCCGCGCGCGACGAAGATGGTGGCGCCATCCACATCCACCGGCGGCACCAACCGATCGACCGGTGACCCGATGCGCGTCTGGCGGTTCAACTGGATGTTTGCCGGCGTCAGCGGGTCGCCGCTGACCATCCACTCCGCGCCGGATGTGAAGACCTGCAGATGCCGTCCGGAGAACAGCCCGCGGATCGCATTCACCTGGTCTGACACCAGTCCGAATTCGATCGCCTGGTCATCGAGGCCCGTGCCGGCATCGAAGTTGAACAGATCGCCCGTTCGCGACAGCCACAGCCGGTTCGGCAGGTCGCGCGATCCACCGATCACCAGCCGGTCCTGATGGAAGCAGCACGTCACCGGCCAGCCACGTGCGCCGCTGAAGGCGGATTCATCCCAGTCCGTGGTCGCGGCGGTGCCCGACAGCGTCTCCTCCACCGTCGCGGCCACCTGCGTGGTGCTGATCACCGTCCCGATGATCAATCGCTTGCCACCGATGCGAAGCCGCGCCCCCGCATGCCCCGCCGCGAACACCGGCCCATTGGCGGTGACGATGACATTGCCGGTCGTGCCGCTCGTCTCCAGCGTCGCGCCACCATCCGCGAAGCGGACATACGCCTCCGCCGTGAAGTCCCACGGCGCGATCGTCCAGCCGCCGCCGGTGCGTGTCACGCGCTGCGGGCGCATCTGCGGATGCGTCAGCAACAGCGTATCGGCATTCTGGGTGAAGCCGATCTGCGGCAGCATCCCCGCATCCCACGGCCCTCTCAGACCCGCCACCAGCGCATCGCCCTGATAGACATGCAGCGCGCCATGGATCAGCACGACCAGGTAGGTCTGCTCGGTGCTGAACTCGAACGGGATGATTCGCGCCGGCCCCGGCAGACCCGCCACATGGCGCAGTCCGGCGCGCCGCGTCAGCCCGCCGGTCGGCTGAATGAACACGTTGCGCAGCCGCCGCGCCCCGTTGTCGAAGGCCGACAGATCACCACGCCCAAGCAGCTCGGGCGCGAGTTCCCCCGCGGCGAATGTCGTCTTGGCTCGCTTGACCGCCGGCATGGGTCAGCCCCGCACGCTGATCAGGGGGAAGTTCTCCAGCACCCGCGCGCTCGCCTGCTGGCTGTCGGCCTGGCGCGCCACGCGCAGCTCAGCCTCCGCCAGGCGATACAGCATCTCGGCACGCGAACTGTTCTCCGTCAGCGGAATGCAGAATTCCGCCGCCAGCCGCGCCACCAGCGCAGAGGCGAAGAACGGCGGAAACGCGCTTTCATCGGGCCGGAACACATAGGTCAGCGCGACCTGGTCCGTGTCGGTGAACAGCCGGTCCTCCTGCAACCGATAGACGATGCCACGCGCACGCCCCGCACTGCCGGCCGACAAGGCCCGCAGGAACCCCGCCGGCAGCTGGAACGCATGCGCGAAATCCGCACGCGGCACCTGCGCGAGACGTGCCAGCGCCGCCTGCGCGGTGGCGAAGGACCACGGATGCGCGGACAGCAACGCATCGCGGATGCCGGGATACAGGTTGGCCGCGACCTCAGCCTCGGCCGTGCCTTCATCAAGCGAGGCGACAGGCTGCGCGCCGATCTTCAACAGCGCGCGCGAGCACAGCGCGAGGGCGGAGAGCGCCATCGGGGATTCCTCCTGATTGGAAAAGGAAGGTCGGGGGAGAGAACTCCCCCGATCCCCCTCCTTTTTCTGTCTTCTGGCGCTGCCCTTGGAGGACCAGCGCCAAGTGCCAAAAAAAGGAGGGGGGTTCCGGCCCCGTCGGCGTTACGAAGCAACGTCGATGGGTGACCGGTTTGGGGGGAGTTCATCTGCCCCCAACCTTCACTCCTTCGCGCGCATCCGCACGACGCCCGTCGGGTCGATCATCACCGCCCCCTGCGACATCATGTTGTTCACGAAATGCGCGGCGCGATCGCCATGCCAGGTGATGTCCGTCGTCACCTCAGACGCCACCGCATGGCCCACGGCGGTCTTGTGATAGAAGTAGCAGTAGCGCAGCACCCCGGCCTTGGTCAGCCCGGAATGCGGCATCCACAGCGCACCGAGCCAGCGCTTCGCCTGCGTGCCCTTCCACGGCAGCGCGTCGTCGCCGACATAGTCGGACTTGGCGAATTCCTCGATCTGCAGCAGCTCCGACCACTGCTTCCAGCCGACCACGGCGAAACGGCCGCCATCATCGGGAACATCGGCCGCGCCGAGCATTTCGAAGGCCATCAGCACCTTGGCCTTCGTCAGGCCATCGGTGTCGGTCAGGCCCGTGCCGGTGCCCAGCGCCTCGGCGGTGGCGGTGTCGAGGGCAGCGACGATCAGTTCATCCGTCTTGCGCCCCAGCGCATAGGCGCCAGCATTGGCGATGACGGTGCGCTCATCGATGCTCGTCTTGATCTCATCCAGGCGATCGATCCACTCGCCGGCGTAGTAGTCCTGCAGGAAGCATTCGGCATTGCCATAGGTGAGGTTCATCACCGGCACGACGCCGTTGCGCGCCTTGGCGGCAGCCGTGCCCTTGCCGACGCGCGGGAAGTTGGTGGACGCGCCCTTCACGCCGGACTTGGACCGCACGGTGGGGCGCAACTTGCTGCCCTGGCGCTGATACGCCTCGGCGACCTCGGCTTCGAACTGCTTGGTGAAGGCGTCAACGATGGTGCCCGACATGCGGGGGTCCCTTTCGATCGTGATGCTGGCTGGAAAGCGACGGCATCCGGTTGGCCAAGCTGGGCCGGATGGCGGCGCGGCCCGCGCGCCCTTGGCGGGTTGTGCGCAGGCGGAAGCGGACGGGGCGGACAGCACGAAGCCGCCCGCCCCCGGGCCACCGCGCGTCATCGCGCAGGGCCGCCGGTGGGGCGAACGCTGCGAAACGCTCAAGCCCCGCCGGAACTCAGGATTGCGAAGCCCCGCCGACCAACCGCCGGAAGCCATCCGTCACGCGACGTACGAATTCCGGCTCCCGCGTGCGCCAGTACCGCGGGTCGCGCATCATCGCGCGCAGCTCGGTCTCATCCGTCGCAGTTGTTGCCTCGGCGCGCGGGGCGAGCCCGGGCTCCTTGCCCTCCATCATCCGGTGCAGCGCCATCACACCCTCCGCGGTGGTGGACAGCGCTTCAAGCACCGGTGGCGGCAGGTTGGCGCGGCCCCAGGCGGTGATCTGCTGCGCCACGCGGCGGAAGCGGTCCTCGCCGCCGAAATGCTCACGCAGCTTCTCCACCTGGCGATCGGCCTCGAACTGCCCGGCGGCCTCGGCGATCAGCGGCAGCAGTCGTTCGGCGGCGAGGTCGTAGACGAGCTGCGCCTGCGTGTCGGAGAACCCCGCCTCGTGCAGGCGCTTGTTGATCTCGGGATCGGCGCAGCACAGCTCATGCTTCGGCGCGATCTCGTAACCATCCGGCGCATCGGGCACACCGATGGCACGACGGAAGCGGATGCGCTCCTCCTCCGGCGCATCCTCGCCCGGCGGGGTGATGCGCTGGGAAAGGCGCTTCTCCAATTCACGATACGACTTCACCAGCGCATCGACGCGGATCTGGCCGGCCTCGGCATCCCAGAATTTCTCGGGCACATCCTCGGGTCGCGCATCCTTCTGCGGCGCGGGGGCATCGGCGAGCGCGGTCTCCAGCAGGTCCTCGGGCATCGGGCCTTACTCCTTGTCGGTCTGGGCGGTGGGAAGCAGGATCTCGGCCGGCGCGGACAGCGTCCTGCCGAGCCAGCGTGCGGCGGCAGGCATGTCGATCTGCGCCAGGGCCTCAGGCCCCATTGCGCGCACGGCTTGCAGGAACAGCAGCGTGTTCGCCGCATCCGCGCGGCCCTGTACCTGCGCGAGCGGGCTGCGATACCGCAGCACCGCCTCCTGCCCATCGAGCAGCAGCGGCGGCACCTCCCCGCGCCGGCGCAGGATAGCCAGGCAGCGCGAGATCAGCGGCGTCAGCAGCTCCGACTGCAACCGGCCATAGGTCGCGCCCAGCAGCCGGGCGGTCTCCGCGGCGCGTTCCAGCACCTCGGTCGCCGTCATGCTGTCCTGGCGTTGCGGGCCGAGCCGGTCGGCCAGCAGCGCCGAGCGGATGCGTGAGCGCAGATCGGTCAGCACCAGCTGCGACACGTCGAAATTCCCCGGTGCGGCCAGCGGCGTCAGCCCCGCTGACCCTGGTGCCTTTGGGATGATCGCGCCGGGTTCCAGCCGCACCGTCGCCGGGTTCAGCACGCCATCATCATCGGCCTGCCAGATGCCCGTCGCGGCGATCGACGCGTTCTTCAGGATCAGTTCCACCACCTTGTTGGCGGTGCGGATGTCCGGCAGCGCCTTGGCAACCGGGCCGCGGCCATAGGTCTCGCCCGGCGCCTTCAGCCAGCGGAAGGCGATGAAGGGGCTTTCCGAGAAGCGGCCTTCAGCCAGTACCACCGCGCCGCTGTCACCCGCGGCGATCGCCATGAAGCGCGTGCCGGACCGATCCGGCCACACGGCTTCCACCACACGATGGCGCGCGGTCTCGACATCGTCCTGTTCGGCTGGCGGCAGTTGCGCCGTGGGATAGCGGTCGCGCAGCGCGGATTCCGTCAGCCGCGCTGCGCGATAGACGGTATCGAGCCTCCCGGACGGTCCTTCCTCCAGCACCGCCTCGCGCAGCGGCACGGCGCTGAAGCGCAGGGCCGAGGCCTCGCCCGGCGGTGCTTCCTCGACCAGCAGCACGCCGGTGCCGGCCACCACCAGGTCGAGAAACGCCTGGTGCATCTCCAGTGCGAAATTCGACCGGTCGAGATGGCCTTGCAGCGTCTCGGCCGCATCCTCCAGCGCGATCGCCGCGTCGGCATCGCCTTCGACCGGCCGCCCCGGTGCGAGGCCGAACCAGCGCGACCAGGGCGGCGTCAGTTCCGCCAGCAACGATGCCGCGAGTTGTTCGGCCGCATCCGCCGCCGTGGCGTCGAAGATCGCCACGCGCCCGCCGGTCGCCGGCGGCAGAACATGGTCATAGCAATCCTGCCACAGCGCATCCTGCGCGCGGCGGCGGTCAAGCGCGCGGGCCTGCCGCGCCAGCATCTCCTCCGGCGTCATGGCGTCATTCCCCCAGCAGCGACTTGCGCGTCGCGGTGAAATCGGTCCGCGCGTCGAGCAATCCGTGGGCGGAGGTGGCGATGGTGCCGGCCAGGCCACGGCTGGTGCGCGCGCGCGCCTCGGTGCGGGCTGCGGTGGCGGTCGCCTCGGCGGCCTGCGCCGCGTCGGTGGTGGTTGTGGCGGGTGCCGCTGGCGGCGCGACAACGTCAGGCTTCGGGGCACGGAACAGGCCACCCATGCGCGCACGGCTCCTTGTGATTGGTGTCCCCAAAATGCCGCAGGCCCGCCCTCCGGGATGGAGGAGCGGGCCTGCGAAAGTTCGGGGGGGGGAGAACGGGAGGAAGGCCATCGGGCGCAACTCGGCCCTTGGCGATCGGAGATTTATCCTGGCGTATCACCGCAGTCAAGGATTATTTTCTTATAACCGCCAGAAATTCTCGTCAGCCGGCGAAACAGGCCCCACGGCGTGATCGCAGGCGGCGCGCCGGCGCCCAGCACGGCGCGGCACAGACCGACGCAGGTGAAGGGCAGCAGGCCCGGCAGCCAGCCCGCACGCGCCGGGCCGGGCGCGAAGGGGCCCACCACGGCCAGGCCCGCGCGGGCGTAAAAGCCCGGCAGGTCGAACGCCGCAGGGACCGCCAGGCGCATCACCACCAACCGGCCCGACAGCGGTTCGAGCACGGTCCAGCCAGCCTCATCGCGCAACGCGGCGAAGCAGTGGCGGAACCCTTGGCGCAGCGGGCGCAGCCAGGGTTGGTCAGCCTCGCCGCCGAAGGCGATCCAGACCTGCTGCGGGGCATCGCGGGCGGCACGCAGGCGGGGGGTCATGCAAGACGGAGAGGGGCTTTGCCCCCCTCCGTACCTCCCCCCACCAAAGGCTTAAGGCCTTTGGAAACCTCGCTTTGGCGCTTGGGGTTTGGGCAGCGCGCAGTGGGCACGGCACCAGGAATGAATCCTGGGCATGGAGCCCGGCAGACGCGCTGGATCCTCGGAACGCATGTCCCGCCCAGCACCAGGTCACGGTGTCCAGAGGCCCTTAGGCCTTTGGTGGGGTGGGGTCCGGGGAGGGGCAACGCCCCTTCCTGGCGGTCCCTCACACCACGATCCCCTTCACCCGCAGCGGCCATTCCAGCCGGTTCATCGCTTCGCGCCACTGCACCGCATCGGCGCGCTCGGACAGGTGCCGCGGGTCGGGCGCCTGGCCGCGTTCGCCCCACACCCGCATCACGCGCGCATGGATCAGGTCGATGCGCCGGTGCCGGTACAGCCGGTCGAGGCACTTGATGACGTCATCGGGTTCACAGGGGCGGACCTTGTCACCCTTGCCGGCGGAAACCCGCGCGCCATCACGACGGGCGGTCAGCGCGGCCATGGTCCAGAACCAGGCCTCGTCGGCGGAGCGGAACGGCTCCGCGGCAGTGATGCTGGTTAAGCTCGGGGCGTGGGCAGTGCGGGGGGCGGGTCGCATGGGGGGGATGTCTCGCCTGTGGGGTGAACAACACAAGAACATTAACCGCCCTGGTTGCGGAGGGCAAGCCGGAAAAGGAACATCCACCTATTGATTTCCGAAACAAAACCTAGGATAGGTTGCCCAGTCGCGACACATCATCTGGAGTCGCGCCATCGGGATCCTCCCCGGTCAATGGAACGACACGACCATGCGACATGACGATATCTGGCGTGCCCTCGATGCCCTTGCGGCGGAACACGGGCTGTCCGCGTCGGGCCTGGCCCGCAAGGCGGGGCTCGACCCCACGGCGTTCAACCCGTCCAAACGCACCGGCGCCGATGGCCGTGCCCGATGGCCCTCCACGGAAAGCGTCGCCAAGGTGCTCAACGCGGTCGGGCGCGGGATCGAGGATTTCGCCTCTCTCGTCTCCGGCCTGCCGGCCCTGCCGCGCGGCGGCGGGCGCGGGGGTGTCGGTCGGCGCGTGCCGCTGATCGGCCTCGCCCAGGCCGGCGGCGAAGGGTATTTCGACGATGGTGGCTATCCGGTCGGCGGGTCGTGGGATGAGATCTCGCTGCCCGAGATCGGCGACCCCAACGCCTATGCGCTGGAGATTTCCGGTGAATCGATGGAACCGGTGTTCCGCGACGGCGATGTGGTCGTCGTCTCCCCCGCCGCACCCGTCCGCCGCGGCGACCGCGTCGTGGTGCGGACCGCGAAGGGCGAGGTGATGGCGAAGGAATTGCGCCGGCAATCGGCCAAGCGGATCGAACTCGCCAGCCTGAATCCGGCGCATCCGTCCTACAGCTTCGAACTGCCGGAGATCACCTGGATGCACCGGGTCATCTGGGCGAGCCAGTAGTAATTAGGCCCTCAAACGGCGGGCGCCGGCCATCCGGCCGGCTTGCCTTCGCCCCATGTACGGGCGCGCCCGGGGGCAAAGGACGGGTTGGGCGCGATCGCGCTGTGCGCTCGTGCCTGAGGCTTGCGCCTCAGGCAAAAGCCACTGCCGCGCCTACGCCATCGCCCCCCGCGCCGCGATCGGCCACAGGCATTCCACCCGCCCCTTCCGCACGCCGACATACCAGTCGTAGCGATCGACGGTCGGGTCGCAATGCCCCGGCACCAGGCGCAGCTTCTCCCCCAGCGCGGGCGCGGCGCCGTCCTCGATCATGATCTTGCCGTGCTCGTCGGACGCGCCCGCATAGCGCAGCCCCGGCCGCTCCCACACGCCCGGCATGCCGGAATCGACCGACACGCCCTTATGCCCGCAATCCACCACCGCGACGCCCGGCGTCGCGCGGGACATCACCTGCGCCAGCACGAACAGCGCGTGGCGGAACGGCGGCGCGTCGTCGTTCTTCGCGTAATCCACATCCATGAAGGCATAGGACCCGGCCTGGATCTCCGTATAGACGCCGCTCGCCGCCTCATGGCGGAAGGTGCCGGTCCCTGCCCCGCCGACGATCGGGCAGTCCAGGCCGCGCTGCTTCAGCTGTTCGACGGTGCGGCGCGAAC
Source organism: Acetobacteraceae bacterium (assembly GCA_022842185.1). Lineage (GTDB taxonomy): Bacteria > Pseudomonadota > Alphaproteobacteria > Acetobacterales > Acetobacteraceae > Neoroseomonas. The sequence continues at coordinate 22,990 of JALHQB010000032.1, read as the reverse complement.
GGCTGGCGGCCTCGGCGATGGCGGCGGCACGGCCTTCCGGTGAGCGGATGTGCTGAGCACTGCCGTGATAGGCCTGCAAGCCGCCGAACATCAGGTGCTTGCTCGCGGCGATTCGCTCGGCCAGCGCGACCGCCGGCGGGCCATGTTCCACGCCGGCGCGCCCCATGCCGACATCGATCTCCACCAACACCGGAATGCGCACGCCAGCCGCCTCGGCGGCCTGTTCGATCAACGCGATCTGCGCGGCGTCATCGACGCAGACGCCAACCTTGCAGATCCGCGCGAGCGCGGCGAGCCGCGCAAGCTTGCGCGGCGACACCACCTGGTTCGTCACCAGCACATCCGGAATGCCGCCCCAGGCGAGCGCCTCGGCCTCCCCCACCTTCTGCACGCATTGCCCGATCGCGCCGCGCGCCATCTGCAGCGTCGCCACCACCGGGGATTTGTGCGTCTTGGCATGGGCCCGCAGCTTCGCCCCCGTGGGCGCCAGCAGCGCCGCCATGGTGTCGAGGTTGTGCTCAAAGGCGTCCAGGTCGATCAGCAGCGCCGGCGTATCGACTTCATCCTCGCGCATGCCGGGTTCGGCGGGGGGCGCTTGCAGCATGGTTCATCCCTTCGGTCAGTCGGGGCATGATGCGGCGATGTTCCCTTCCGATCCAGACGTACTCGTCATCGGCGCCGGTTGCGCCGGCATCGCCGCCGCGCGGGCGCTCGCCGCGCGCGGCCGGTCCTGCATCGTGCTCGAAGGCGGGTCGCGGGTCGGCGGGCGGGCCTTCACCGAATCCGCCAGCCTCGGCGTGCCGTTCGACCACGGCGCATCCTGGCTGCACCAGGCCGACGACAATCCGTTGACACCGCTCGCCCGCGCGCTGGGCATGACGCTGATCGACCATGACGCGATGCGCGACCGGCGCCTCTTCGCCTTCGGCCGCCTTGCCGACGCCACCGAACGCCACGACTTCACGGCCGCCGAGGACGCCTTCTGGACCACCATCGACGCCGCCGCGCGGGACGGCACGCCAGACCGCCCGGCAAGCATCGCCGCGCCACAGGGCGGCCGCTGGGACAGCACCGTCGCTCATTGGGAAGGCGCGCAGATCTGCGCCGCCGAACTCTCGCGCATGTCGCTGCACGACTTTGCAGCCACAGCGCTGGACGGCCCGAACCTGATCACGCGCGACGGCATCGGCGGCCTGGTGGCGCGCCTCGCGCACGGCCTGCCGATCCGCCTGAACGCACGGGTGGACCGCATCCGTTGGGGAACGCGCGACGTGACGGCCGAAGGTACCTTCGGCGCCGTCACGGCGAAGGCGGCGATCGTCACAGCCTCGACCGGCGTGCTGGCGGCGGGCGCAATCGCCTTCGACCCGCCGCTGCCGGCGGCGACACAGGACGCCATCCACGCCCTGCCGCTTGGCCTGCTGACCAAGATCGCCTTTCGCGCCGACCACCCCGACGCCCCCGGCATGCCGCCCTTCGCCAGCCTGCGTCGCGCCGTGTCGGACGATGGCGACCGGCCGATGTCCTGGATTTCACGGCTGTTCGGCGACCCGCTGATGATCGCCTTCTGCGGTGGCGCCCGCGCCTGGGATATCGCCGGCAACCCCGCCCGCGCCGAAGCCGAGGCCCGCGCGGAGGCGACCACGGTGTTCGGCGCCCGCGCCGCCGCCGCGCTGGGCCGCCCGACAGTGACGCGCTGGGCGGAGGACCCGCTGTTCCGCGGCGCCTACAGCCACGCGGTGCCGGGGGCGCAGGGCGCGCGCGCGGTGCTGGCGACGCCGCTGGCCGATGGCCGCTTGTCCTTCGCCGGGGAAGCCTGCCACCCCCGCTTCGCCGCCACCGTCGCCGGCGCCTGGTTCAGCGGGACGCAGGCGGCCGGCGCGGTGCCCTGACGCGGCGCATCAGCAGATCGCGCCTGACGGATGATGCCTGCGCCCAGTTCGGCCCGGCGCAGTACACTTCAGTCCCGCCCGCGTCAGTGGCCGGCGTTCTCGGCGTTGAAATCGGGCGCATCCAGCCCGCTCGCCACCAGCTGCTTCACCAGCTGCGCCTTCAGCCGATCGAGCCCCGCCTCGGACGACGCCTCGCACCGCGCCACCAGCACCGCCTGCGTGTTCGACGCCCGCAGCAGCCACCAGCCGTCATCGGTCAGCACGCGCACGCCATCGACGTCCTGCACCTTGGCACCCTCGGCGGCCAGGCGGTCCTTCACCTCCTGCACCACGATGAACTTGCGCGCTTCCTCGCAGTTGAAGCGCAGCTCCGGGGTGTTGATCACCTGCGGCAGCGCGGCGCGAACCTCCGACAGGGACTGCGACATGCGCGCGACGATGCCCAGCAGCCGCACCGCCGAATACGGCGCGTCATCAAAGCCGTACCATTTGTCGGCGAAGAAGATGTGGCCGGACATCTCGCCGGCCAACGGGCTGCCGGTCTCGGCCATCTTCGCCTTGATCAGCGAATGCCCGGTCTTCCACATCAGCGGCGTGCCGCCGGCCTTGGACACCTCGTCGAACAGCACCTGGGATGCCTTCACATCCGCGATGATCGTCCCGCCGGGATGCGCCTTCAGCACGTCCCGCGCCAGCACGATCAGCAACTGGTCGCCGAACAGGATGTTGCCGTCGCCATCGACCACGCCGATGCGGTCGCCATCGCCATCCAGCGCGATGCCCAGGTCGGCCTTCTCGCGCTTCACCTCGGCGATGATCTGCTCGAGGTTCTTGGCCACCGTCGGGTCGGGATGGTGGTTCGGGAAAGTGCCGTCCACATCGCCGTTGATGACGTAATGCGTGCCCGGCAGCCGTGCCGCCAGCGCCTTGATGATCGGCCCCGAGGACCCATTGCCCGGATCCCACACCACCTTCAGCTTGCGATCGCCGCCATCCCAATCCTGCATCACGCGGTCGGCGTAGCGCCCAGCGATATCCACGGAACGGTCGCTGCCCACCGTCTCGGGTACCACGTCGCCCTCGGCGGCCATGCGCCCGATCTCCTGGATCGCGGCGCCATAGAACGGCTTCTTGCCGATCATCATCTTGAAGCCGTTGTAGTCCGGCGGGTTGTGACTGCCGGTGACCATCACCGCGCCGGCGGCTTCCTGGTCATAGGCGGCAAAATACAGCATCGGCGTCGCGCACAGCCCGATCCGCACCGCCTCCAGCCCGCAGGTCCGCAGCCCCGCCACCAGCTGGGCTTCCAGTTCCGGCGAATGCAGCCGCCCGTCATAGCCGACGGCCACGCGCTTGCCGCCTGCCCGCACGACCACGGACCCGAAGCAGCGGCCGATGGCGAAGGCGTCCTCGGGCTTCAGCGTTTTGCCGACGATCCCGCGGATGTCGTATTCGCGCAGGACGGTGGAATCAAAGCGATGGTGGAAAGCGGGCATGGTCACTCCGTTTAGAGCCTGATCGTTTGAGGTCGGCACCACCGAGAACGTGAATCAGTCTCTCAGGAAACCAGCGAAGAGCCTGATGACTTCATCCCGAAGCCATCATGCCCTACGGGCGGCCGATGGACGAATAGGTGAACCCGGCCGCGCGCATCGCCGCCGGGTCCCAGACATTGCGAAGGTCGAGAATAATGCCGCCCTTCATGGCAGCCTTGAGGCGTTCGGGTGACAGGGCGCGGAATTCATTCCATTCGGTCAGAACGACCACCGCATCCGCCTCCTCGGCCGCGGCCAGCGCCGTGGGCGCGAAACCCACCGCCGCCGGCAGCGCTTGCCGCGCATGGGCCGGCTGCGGATCATAGGCCTGCACCGAAACCCCCGCCGCCACCAGCGCCGGCAGGATCACCAGGGACGGCGCATCCCGCATGTCGTCCGTCTCGGGCTTGAAGGTCACGCCCAGTATGCCGACGCGCTTGCCTCGCGGGTCCGGCCCCAATGCCGCCAGGATGCGCTCGGCCATCTGCGCCTTGCGGCCCTCATTCACCGCGATTGTTGCCTCCACCAGGCGGATCGGCACCCCGGCATCCTGCGCGGTGCGTGCCAGGGCCAGCGTGTCCTTGGGGAAGCAGGACCCGCCATAGCCCGGGCCGGGATGAAGGAACTTCCGCCCGATGCGGCCATCGAGACCCATCCCGCGCGCGACGTCATGCACATCGGCGCCGACCTTCTCGCACAGGTCGGCAATCTCGTTGATGAAGGTGATCTTGGTCGCGAGGAAGGCGTTGGCCGCGTATTTGATCAGCTCCGCCGTCTCAAGCGACACGGCGAGCACCGGCGTCTCGATCAGGTACAGCGGCCGATACAGCCGCTTGAGCGTGGCGAGCGCGAATTCGTCATCGACGCCGATCACCACGCGGTCGGGCCGCATGAAATCGCCGATCGCGCTGCCCTCGCGCAGGAATTCCGGGTTCGATGCCACCGAGATCTGCGCATCCGGGCGCACGCGCCTCACGATCGCCTGCACCTCGCGCCCCGTCCCGACCGGAACGGTCGATTTGGTCACGATCACCAGCGGCCCGTCCGCGGCCTGGGCCACCTGCTCGGCGGCGGCATAGACATAGGTCAGGTCCGCATGCCCATCGCCGCGCCGCGTCGGCGTCCCGACGGCGAGGAACACCGCATCGGCCCCCTTCACCGCGGCGCCAAGGTCGGTGGTGAAGGTCAGCCGCCCGTCGCGCACCTTGTCGGCAACCAGCGTATCCAGGCCCGGTTCGTAGATCGGCATGCGGCCGGCCTGCAGCCCCGCGATCTTGTCCGGATCGACATCCATCACTGTCACATCGACGCCGAACTCGGCGAAGCACGCGCCGGAGACAAGGCCGACATAACCTGCACCGATCATGGTGATACGCATGGGGATCCCTCAGGGCTGTGCCGGGCGGCGGTGGAATGCCGCGTCACGGCACGTCTGGCAAGCCGATCACACGGCATGGTCCATCTTCGGCAACAGCGGCAGCAGCGCCGCGATGTCGCGTTCGGGCCGGCACACCAGATACAGCGGCCCCTGCGGACCGGCGCCCAGTGCGAAGGGTGTCAGCCCGATATCGGCATAGACGCGCAGCAGGTCCGGTCCGGCACGCCAAAAGGCGGGATCGACGCCGGCGCGTTCGCAGACATCGCGGAACCGCCAGATCGCGGAAATGCGATCCCGCTCCTCACCCGCCGGGTCGCCGAGCGCCAGCCAGACGCCATCGCGCTTCATGAAGGCGAAGCCGGCACGCTCCCCCTCCCCCAACATGGCGCCATCGGCGTCGCCCGGCGGAGGTGCCACCGCACCCAGCGCCGCCAGGCGCTGCTGCATTGCATCGTCATACGGCAAGGCCCCGGTCCGGGCCGGACGCAACAGGCGGACCGCCGCCACCAACAGGAACACCCCCGCCAGGGCGACCGCGAAGCGCAGCGAATGCGGCGCCTCCGCCGACAGCACCACCCCCCACCAGGACATGTCGGCATAAGGCCCGGCATAGCCGATGCCCGCCAGGGTCAACGCACTCAGCGACAAGGCCGCGAGGATGGCGACGTTTTCCGCCGACAGCGGTTCGGCATTGAGCCGAGCGAGACGATAGAAGGCCGGCCGCACGGTGGTCAGCAGCGCCGCCAGCAGCATGAAGCCGCCGATCAGCCACCAGGGTTCGCCGCGCAGCCACACCACCAGCGCGCCGTTCAGCAGCAGCGCCAACGCGCCCCACCAGGCGATGGCCAAGCGCCGCATCAGGCCATAGGCGGCGACCAGCAGCATGCACCCGACGACGGACGCGGCGAAATGGCTCGCCGCATCGTCCAATATGTCGAAGACGCCATCGAGCGCATTGGGCTTGGGCGGCAACGCGCCGATCAGGATCATGGTCATCGCGGCCAGGGCGGTCAGCGCGGCCATCGCCGGCACCTCGAAGGACACGGCAACGCCGCGTTCGGGCGCGATCCGATCCATCAGGTGGCGGCGCTGGCTGACCTCGAAGGCCGCGAACATCAGCCCGGCGATGAACAGCGGCACGATGTAGTAGTACAGCCGGAACAGCAGCAGCGCGCCCACCACCACCGGCGCCGGCAGGTAGCTCGACAGGCCGATCATGATCGCCCCGTCGAACACGCCGATGCCGCCGGGCACATTGGCGATGATGCCCGCCGACAGCGCCAGTACATAGATGCCGAGGAAATGCAGGAAGGTCAGGCCTTCGACATGCGGCAGCAGCGTCCAGAACACCAGCGCGGTCACGGCCACATCGGCCGAAGCCAGCGCCGTCTGGCCGACCGCCATGGGGAAGCCCGGCAGGTCGATCCGGTGCCCGAACAGGCGGAAATGAGACACGAAGCGCGCCGCCAGGATATAGGCCGCGACGATCGTCCACATCGCGATGCCCGCCGCCTGCATCAGCCACCGCGGCGTGCCGCTGCCGAAGAAAGGCAGGACCTCCGGTTCCATCACCAGCACCAGGCCACCCAGAGCGAAGCCGCCCAGGCCGAAGGTCAGGGAGGTGAAGGCCACCACCTTGGCGATGGCCAGCGGCGGCAACCCCCAGGCGGCATAGAACCGATACCGCACCGCCGCACCCGACACCGTCGCGAAGCCGAGGTTGTTCGCCAGCGAATAGGCGACGAAGGACGCCAGCGAGGTGCGTGCGTAGGACACCGGATGCCCGGCATAGACCGACCCCAGCCGGTCATAGGCGGTGAGGATGATGTAGGCGAGCAGGGTGAAGCCCGCGGCGGCCCATAGCGACGACGCCGGGGTGCCGTGCAGCGCGCCCTGGATGTCCGACCACGACAAGGTGCGAAATTCGCGCTGCACCACGTACAGCGCGCCACCCAGCAGCAGCAGGCCGAACACGGTCGCCCCATGCCGCTTGACCGCCGTCAGGACGCTCGCGCGTGTGGTCACGCGGCCGTGGTCTCCGGCTGCCGTGCCAGCGCCGTCTCGATCAACCCGATCGTGCCGGGGATGCCATACAGCGCGACGAATCCTCCGAAGCGGGGGCCTTCCTCCTGCCCGAGCAGCACCTGGTACAGCGCGTTGAACCAGGCGCGGGACACGCCCATCGACCCATCCTTGTTGGCCTGCAGGAAGGGTTCGCGCCGGCCCGCATCATAGACCAGATCCTGGATTGCGCGGGCGCGGTCTTCCGGCGGCATGGCCTCAAGGTCGATGGCGCGATCGCGCAGCGCCGCCATCAGCGCGGTCAGGGCATCACGTTCGGCATCGGTCGGCAGGCGGTAGCGCTTCGTCGGCGCCACGAAGTCCCGGTAATATTGCACGGCGTGTTCAACGAGCTTGCCGAGCATCGGTTGCGTGGCCGGCGTGGCCCCCGGCGCGTAGCGGGCGAGGAACCCCCACAGGATCGCCGGGTCATCGGCATTCACCACCGATGCCAGGTTGAGCAGCATGGCGAAGGACACCGGCGGTTCCGGGTCATTGGGTGGCGCGCCGCCATGGATGTGCCAGGCGGGGTTGGCGGCATCCGGCGCCACGCGCAGCCGGATGCGATGCTGGAGGTATTCATCCACCGCACGGGGGATCTGGTCGAAGAACAGCCGCTTGGCGCGCTGCGGCTGGTTGTACATGTATTGGGACAGGCTCTCGGCGGGCGCGTAGCGCAGCCATTCGTCGATGGTCAGCCCATTGCCCTTGGACTTGCTGATCTTCTGACCCTGCTCGTCCAGGAAGTGCTCATAGGTGAAGGCCTCCGGCGGCTCCCCGCCCATCACCCGGCAGATGGCCGAGGACAGCCTCACGGAATCGATCAGGTCCTTGCCGGACATCTCATAATCGACGCCCAGCGCGTACCAGCGCAGCGCCCAATCGGCCTTCCACTGCGCCTTGCAATGGCCGCCGGTGATGCGCGACGCGTGTCGCGTGCCATCGGCGGGGTCGCGCCAGATCAGCAGGTCCTCGGACGGGCGGACCTCCTCCATCGGCACCTGCATCACCACGCCGGTCTTGGGATGGATCGGCAGGAAGGGCGAATAGGTCGCGCGGCGGTCGGGGCCGAGGGTCGGCAGGATCACGCCGCAGACCTGCTCATGCCGCTCGGCCATGCGGATCAGCGCGTCATCGAAGCGGCCGGACCGGTAATAGTCGCTGCTGGAGGCGAATTCATAGTCGAAGCCGAAGGCATCGAGGAACGCCCGCAGCCGGGCATTGTTGTGGTGCCCGAAGGATTCATGCGTCCCGAAGGGGTCCGGTATGGCGGTGACCGGGCGGCCGATATGCTCGGCGAGCATGTCCTTGTTCGGCACGTTGTCGGGCACCTTGCGCAGCCCGTCCATGTCGTCGCTGAACGCGATCAGGCGGGATGGCAGGCCAGTCAGCAGCGTGAAGGCGCGGCGCACCCAATTGGTGCGCGCCACCTCCCCGAAGGTGCCGATATGCGGCAGGCCGGAGGGGCCATAGCCGGTTTCGAAGAGCGCCGACCCTTTGCCCGACTTGGCCACCCGCGCGGCGACCTTGCGCGCTTCCTCGAAGGGCCAGGCCTTCACGGTGGTCAGGTCGATGGGCGGGGCAATCGTCACGGTGGCGGAACTCATTTGGCTGTCGGGCAAGGGTTATAGGGGGGGTGGCAGGGGTTTGTAAGAAGCATTGGTCCACCCGCCGCTTTGCGCTAAACCCCCCGTCCCTTCAACCGTCGAAAGGACACCGAAGGTCATGCGTGTCGGTATTGTCGGCGCCACCGGTGCGGTGGGTCGCGAGCTTGTGGACGTTCTGGGTCGCCGGGCCTTCCCGGTCACCTCGCTGAGGCTGTTCGCCTCCGCCCGCAGCGCCGGCACGAAAACGAAAACGCCCTTCGGTGACGTGACGATCGAGGAATTCTCCGACGCCGCCGTGCGCGACCTCGACCTCGCGCTGCTGGCCGTGTCCGGGGATTTCGCCAAGGCGCATGCGCCGGCCATGGTCGCGGCCGGGGTGACGGTGGTGGACAATTCCTCCGCCTTCCGCCTGGCCGACGACGTCCCGCTGGTGGTGCCCGAGGTCAACGCGGCCGCGGCCGGCAACGCACGGCTGATCGCCAACCCGAACTGCACCACCGCGATCCTCGTCGTCGCGCTGGAACCGCTGCGGCAGGCGTTCGGGCTGAAGCGCGTCATCGTCTCCACCTACCAGGCCGCATCCGGCGCCGGCGCGGAAGGCATGGCGGAACTCGAACGCGAAACCCGCCGCGTGCTGGTCGAGGGCCTGAAGCCTGAGGCCGAGGTGTTCCGCTGGCCACTCGCCTTCAACGTCATCCCGCAGATCGATGTCTTCCAGCCCAACGGCTACACGAAGGAAGAAATGAAGGTCGTGTGGGAAAGCCGGAAGATCATGGGCATGCCCGATCTTCCCATCTCCTGCACCGCGGTCCGCATCCCGACCATGCGCGTGCACGCCGAAGCCGTGACGATCGAGACGGAACGGCCCGTCACGCCCGAAGCCGCGCGCGAGGTTCTGCGCAACGCGCCGGGCGTGAAACTGGTCGATGACCCGGCCAACGGCCTCTATCCCATGCCGATCAACGCGACCGGCCAGGATGATGTCGAAGCCGGCCGCATCCGCGCCAACCCGGTGTTCGGGGATTGCGGCCTGGACTTCTTCCTGTGCGGGGACCAGCTGCTGAAGGGTGCTGCCCTGAACGCGGTGCAGATCGCCGAACGCCTGACCATCGTCGCGCGCAAGGCGGCTTAGGGCGTTTTGCGCCAGACCGTGCTGGCGCAAAGCATTCTAAGCCATTGTTTCAGCGAGCTGCGCGCGCCTGACTGAGGCCAGTCAGGCGCGATCTCGACTCGATCGGGGCGGGGCCGGCGGCCTCGCCCGTCAGGCCTGCGGCTTATCGTGTCCGGTCGCCGCCTGAACTACGAAGTCCGCAAGACCGCCCGCTCGCCTCGGTCCGCGCCGCAAGCGCGGACCCGGCGCGACGACGCCCCGCGGGCCGCGGCAGGTCCGTGCGTCAATCGGTTGGGCGGTCGGTGCGGCGTGCTTCCGCGTCGTATCGCAGCACCGACGCCCCGGCAGCGAGATGCGGCAGCGTGCCGCCCCAATCCCGCGCATAGGCTGCGGCGAAGGCCTCGCGCTCGATCCGCTCACAGTCATCGAGGTGGTTGGACAGCCGCCTTTCACCCCGCGCACTGCTGGCGAGCTGGCGACGAAAGAGCCGCCACAGGATCAGCGCATTGACCGCCCAGGCGTCATAGGCGTGTTCATGCATGCGGCGGCGGATGGAAGCGGGCAGCCTGTCGAAGGCGTCCCATTCATCCCCGGCGAAACGGCGCCAGATCCGCGCGCGTTCGGTGACATCATTGTGCGGCACAGGCGGCCTGATCGCGGCGATCGCCATCAGCCTGGCGCAGCCCAGTGCGAAAACGGGTCCGGCAGTCGCTGCCATGCGCGTTCCCCGGCCCGCAACTCCGCCCCGGTCAGCAGGCAGGCATCCAGTTCCGCGCGCAGCGCGCCTTCATCCATGCCGATGCCGATGAAGACGATCTCCTGCCGCCGGTCGCCCCAGGGTTCCTGCCAGTGCTGGAGAACGCCGGCCTGCCAGGACGGATCATCGGGCCAGCGGCTGCGCGGCTGGGCGGCCCACCAGAAGCCGGCGCCTTCATGCCGGCCGACGCGGCCCGCCAAGTGCCATTCGCCGGCCCAGTCCAGCCGGGTCGCCAGCCAAAAGAACCCCTTGGCGCGAATCACGCCGGGCAGGTCGCCTTCGATCAGACGCTTGAAGCGTTCCGGGTGCAGCGGGCGGCGGGCGCGCCAGACGAAATTGGTGATGCCGAATTCCACACTTTCCGGCAGGTGGTGGCCGGACAGCGCCTGCACCCAGCCGGCCGCCTGCCGCGCCGCGTCGTAGTCGAAGCGCCCGGTGCCGACGATGCGCCCCAACGGCACCTGGCCGTTGATGCAGGCGACGATCTCGGCCGAGGGGTTGAAGGTGGCGATGATGCCGGCGAGGCGGCCGAGATCGGCCTCGCTGACCAGATCAGCCTTGTTCAGCACGATCAGGTCGGCGAATTCCACCTGCTCGATCAGCAGATCCACCAGCAGGCGGGTGTCATCCTCGCCGGCGGTCTCGCCACGCGTTGCCAGCGTGTCGGCCGACCCGTAATCGTCGAGCCAGGCCTTGGCATCGACCACCGTCACCATGGAATCGAGCCGCGCGACATCGGCGAGCGACACGCCCTCCTCGGTGCGGAAGTCGAAGGTGGCGGCGACGGGCATCGGTTCGGCGATGCCGGTGCTCTCGATCAGCAGGGCATCGAAGCGGCCTTCCTGCGCCAGCTTCGTCACCTCCTGCATCAGATCCTCGCGCAGGGTGCAGCAGATGCAGCCATTCGACATCTCGACCAGCCTCTCCTCGGTGCGGGAGAGCGTGCCGGCATTGTCCACCAGCGCGGCGTCGATGTTCACCTCCGACATGTCATTGACGATGACGGCGACGCGGTGGCCCTCGCGGTTCGCCAGGACATGGTTCAGCAGCGTCGTCTTGCCCGCGCCCAGGAAGCCGGACAGCACGGTGACGGGCAGGCGCGGATCGGTCGCGGTCATCAGAAGATCCCCGGTTCATCGATGCAGAGGACCAGCCGCGCGCGACGCGCCTCCGGCAGGGTGGAGACCGGCGGCGATCGATGCAGGCAGCCCGGCGGCGGCGGCGGCTGGTGGCGGCTGCCCTTGAGCAGCACGACCGCACAGGCCGGCGCCTGTTGCGGGGCGCGGCATTCCGGCCCGCACATGGTCCATTGCGTGCCCGCGCCGCGATAGGTGCACAGCATGCGCAGCCCGACGGAATCGAGGTGGAATGTCCGGCAGGCGTCATGCGTCACGCCATCCAGCCGGACCCGGACCGTCGGGCGGCCGGTGATGGCGGCGAAGACACGGGCGAGTTGCGTCATATCCGCCGCAAGTCCGGCCGGCACCGGCTGGCCGAGCCCGGCAAGCAGGGCATCGATAGCCGCTTCGGGCGCGTCCTCCGCCTTCGCCCGGAACGGCGCGGCGGCCAGCAGCGCATTCGTCAGGCGCGACCAACCGACCGGGGCCGGTCGCAGCCACATCGCGAAGGCGACGTCGGGGCGAAGGATTTCCAGCAGCACGGCTTCATCGGCGCTGACCGCGGCGCAGGCGGTCGCACCAGGACTGAGAAGGGAAGAGCCGGGAGGGAAGACCTCGCAGAGGAAGGACATCGGAATGCGCTCAAGATATGTTATAATATAACAAATATCGGGATGGCCTCGGTTGCGCAAGGCCTCCCGATGGAACACCCCGGACGCGTTCGGACGGCGCCAAAACCGGCGCGATCAGCGCTGGCACGCGCGCCAGAATACCCTACGCCCCTGCCGGATCAGGCCGCGTCACCGGCCTGGCTAATTCCTGTCAGGCGCGATCTGCCCCTACGCGGCCCCACCGCAACGCCGCAGCACCGCGCAGAGGCGGGAGAAGCCCAACCAGAACACGCCATGTCCGGGCGTCTCGCCCGGCCGGCCACCAAAGGCCGGTTCCCCGCGCCGCAGCAGCGCCAGGCGCGCCTCGAACCGCCCGCGCATATTCTCGACGAAACCGCCGCTGGCGCCGAGATACTGTTCCAGCATCTCCGTCGCCAAGGCGATCTCGACCGCCGCCTGGCCTTCGGTCGTGAAGCGCTTGATCGCCCGGCTTTCCTCCGCCAGCGCCAGATGCACCCGGTGCAGATCCTGCAGATGGCGAGCGATGCGGGCGCGGGCCTCGCGCTCGGCGTCACCGATGGCTGTGTCCATGGACGGCCTCCCGGCGCCAGTCTCGCCGGCCCGCATGAAGCTTGGATGAACATGGAGGGGCAGCCCGGTCCTCCATCTTCCGCGCGCCCCGCCACGGGGCCTATCCGATGCCATGCACGGGGGACCGGATATGCGCATCGACACGGTGGAAGCGCTCGAAGCGCTCTACGGCACGCCCAATTTGGCCTCGACAGCCAAGGTCGCGGACCGCGTCACGCCGGAATACCGCCGGCTCATCGAAGCCTCGCCCTTCATGGTCCTCGCCACGGTCGGGCCGGAAGGGCTCGATGCCTCCCCCCGCGGCGATGCCCATGGCCTGGTGCGCATCGGGGATGACGGCACGCTGCTGCTGCCCGACCGGCGCGGCAACAACCGCGTGGACAGCCTGCGCAACATCCTGCGCGACCCGCGCGTCGGGTTGTTGTTCCTCATCCCCGGGTCCGGCACCACGCTGCGCGTGAACGGCCGCGCCCATCTGTCGATCGACCCTGGCCTGCTCGCCTCCTTCGCCATCGATGGCGCCGCACCGCGGTCGGTCGTCGTCATCACGGTGGAGGAGATTTTCTTCCAATGCGCCCGCGCCGTGGTGCGCGCCGGCCTGTGGGATGCATCGCGCCATGTCCCGCCCGACAGCCTGCCGACGCCCGGCCGGATCCTCGCGGTGATGAGCGGCGGGGAGACCGGCGGGGACGCCTATGACCGCGAATGGCCCGCCCGCGCCGCCAAGACGATGTGGTGAACCGGGGGCGGGCCGCGGCCCGGCTCGGACGCCCTACGCCAACCGCGCCGCGACCCGGGCGACCAGCGCCTCGCGTTCCGCCCGCATCCCCGCGCCCCGCGCCTTCGCCGCCGCCAGCACCCCGGCCGGTGCCGTCGCCGGCGATCCGGCATCGAAGGGCGGCGCGGGGGCGTATTCGATCTGCAGCTGGATGGCCTGCGCCACCTCGGGCGAGACCATCTCCGCCACCAGCGCCAGCGCGAAGTCGATCCCCGCGGTGACGCCGCCGCCCGTCACCACCCGGCCGTCGCGCACCCAGCGACCCTGCTCCGGCACCGCGCCCAGCGCGCCCAGGAAATCATGGCTGGCCCAATGCGTCGTCGCGCGCACGCCACGCAACAGCCCCGCCGCGCCCAGCACCAGCGCGCCCGTGCAGACCGAGGTGACGAACCGCGCGCCCGCCGCCTGCTTGCGCAGGAATGCGAGCACCTCCTCATCCTCCATCAGCGCCGCCACCCCCGGCCCGCCGGGCACGCAGATGACATCCAAAGGCGGGCAATCGGCGAAGCTGGTGTCGGGGATCATCGTCAGTCCGGTATCCGCGCGCACCGGGTCACGCGTTTTCCAAACCAGATGCACAGTGGCGCCGGGGACGCGGGACAACACCTCGAAGGGTCCGGTCATGTCCAACTGGGTCAGCTTCGGGAACAGCAGCAATCCAAAGCGAAGCGATGCGGTCATGATGGCGGTCCTCCGTGGGGCGAGGCTCGCATGCGCCGCCCTGCCCCGCCAGCCTGCGGCAGCGTGAAAGAACCCGGCCATGCGCCTCGCCGTGATCTCCGACATCCATGGCAACCTGCTCGCGCTGGAGACGGTGCTTGCCGACATCGCCGAACGCGGCGTCGATGCCATCGTCAATCTCGGCGATTGCGTCACCAGCCCGCTTTGGCCGCGTGAGACCTTCGAGCGCCTCGCCGAACTGGACCTGCCCACGGTGCGCGGCAACCATGACCGCTGGATCGTGGAGAAAGCCGAGGCGGAGCTGTCCCCCGCCGGCCGCTTCGCCCGCGAAGCCCTGACCGCGGCGCAGCGCGCCACCCTGCACGCCCTGCCGCCGACGCTGGAGGTCGCGCCCGACATCCTCGCCGTGCATGGCACGCCGACCGACGACAGTTGCTACCTTCTGGAAGAAATGACGGATGGTCGCCTGGCCCCGGCGCCGCGCGCGACGCTCGCCGCGCGGCTCGGCGCCGCGGCATGTGCGGACGGGGTGGTGCTGTGCGGCCACAGCCATCGCCAGGCGATCGTGCAGGGCCCTGGGGGTTGCACGATCCTCAATCCCGGCAGCGTCGGCTGCCCGATCTTCGCCGACAACCCCGCCGCACCGGGGCTGGAACACCGCTCCCCCCATGCGCGCTACGCCATCCTGACATTGCGGCGCGGGCGCTGGGGAGCGGAGATGCTGGCACTCGACTACGACTGGGATGCGGCCGCGCGGCGCGCGACGGACAATGGCCGGGCGGATTGGGCGGTGGCGCTGGCCACCGGCATGGTCGCCGCAGATGGGCGCCAAGGATCCTGACATGGCCCATGTGGCCAGGGCCGCCGCGCACGGTGCCCCGCTAGGGGACCGCCGTTACGCCTGGGCCTCCCTTCGTGGCACGGCCAGGGCGGGCATCTCTTCGACGTTATCGGTCTTCGGCAACACCGTGACGGTGGCGTAATGCCAGTTGCGGCGCGGGACGGCGCTGAGGCCCGCGCCCAGATTGCGCCGCACCACGGCATTGACGCCGACCGTCGCGCCGTCGCCGAGGGTCACAGGCCCGACCACCGCGCCGCCCGCCCCGATGCCCACATCATTGCCCAGCATGGGGATGTCGGCTGGCGTTGGGCGCGCCGTCAAAGCGGGCCAGGTTTCCGGACCGACCGAGGCGTAGGGGTAGAGCGTCAGGTTGTCCCCGGCGCGCCCACAGAAACGCACCGTCACCGGATGCGGAACATGCAGCCCCGGGCCGATGGTGCTGCCGGGATGCAGCGTCATGCCGCACAAGGCCCGCACCAGGCCGGCCACCATGCCGCCAAGGCGCCTGAAGCCACGGGTATGCAAGGCCTGTGCGATGCGGAACACGGCGATCCCCGCGACGCTCGGCAGGATGAGGTGTCCCCAGAATCGCGCCGCGCCGACATCCGCGCTGCCACCATTCGCCAGGACCGCACGCGCCACATCCGCACGGATGCAGCCGACCAGACCCGGCCGGGCCGGTTCGGGCAGGTCGCGCTTGGTCATCTTCGCGCGCACGGCCCGCCATTCCCCTGCGCGGGAGACGAGCACCGCGCCATCGGGCACGTCCTCCATCACGACGCAAGAGTCGCCGACAATGACGTCGTCGCCGACCTTATGGACGCCGAGGACAAAGGCCCGATCCCCCAGCACCACGTTGTTGCCCAGCTTCGCCATGCTGCCCAGCGCGTCGCCGGAGGAGGCTTCTTCACGCAACAGCGTTCCGATACCGCTGCACACGCCGAAGGTGCAGTTGGCGCCGACGGTGCCGTACAGGATCACCCCACGGGGATCGAGAATGACGGCGCCGGCCCCGATGGGGCTCGACGGATCCAGATCCGCACCGGTGAGCACGAGGTTGGCGGTCCAGAGCAGCCGCGCCGGCAGCTTGAGATTGCGGCCATGGCGTAACCACTGCGCCGTCCGATAGAGCCTCAGTGCCCACAGGCCGGCATGCAACGGGCCGGGACGCCGCCCGAGAACACCGGCCAGCCTCCGACGGTCGGCTGCCATCGCGAGGCGCGCGTCATTCCAACTCACCATCTTTCGCTTGTGGCACAAAAGATTACGGAATGGATAGAAAAGTAGAAGTGCTCCGGAATTTTCATCCCTGTGGGTGGCCGCGACGCCACGCGATACGGTCCAGCGGGCGCCATCCGTGCCGCATGTCGGACGGGTGGCTGCGACGCGCGCAGCCGCGGTGGCGCAGAAGATAACGCGTTGATCAGCGCGCCAACATTCATTGAAGTCGCAACCAAGAACGGCCGCCTAGATCAGATCGCGCCCGACTGAAATCAATCAGACGCGTAAAGATTATCAATCAAACAAAGATGCAGGGCAATTTTTGCAACGCATCAGAACACAAAACGATCCAGAGCAGATCATTAATGACTTCAAAATAGTCATGCACCTGAAGTTATTTGATCAAATACGAATATAGAGTAATTTTTGTCAGTATATTATGACAAAAAATTCTCTCTGCCAAATCATATTATGCCTCGATGATAATCAAACAGGCGCATGAAAATACTCCATTAAACCAATTCGTTGATAGATTTGCATCGGGACAGCGCAACGTAGCGCACGAACCGGGCGGTATCATTTGCTTCGCAATTTCTCGACCCGCTCCAGGTCCGCCGCCGTATCCACATCCTGCAACACCCGCAACAGCGCGACCCGGCGCCCGGCGAAATTCGCCAGCGTATCCGCCAGGGCGTCTTCGCTCGACCACCGCACCCGCGCGAAGGGTCGTGCCGGGCGGCGAGGGCCGAGCCCCACCAGCCAGTACCCGCCATCCGTCGCCGGGCCGAACACCGCATCCGCGCGACCAAGCGCGCGAAAGGCGGCGGCGATATCCGCTGGCCGCAGATCGGGAATGTCGCTGCCGACCAGCACGGCGCGCGGGGCGCGGCGCAGGCAGGCCAGCATGCGCGTGCCGAGATCCCCGCGCGGCTGGTCGATCTGCTGCGTGCCGCGCGGCACGAATCGCGCCCAATCCGTCCGCGCGCCGCGCGGCGTTGTGGCGATAACCGTTTGCCATCGCCGGTCGCACGCGATCGGGCGCGCGGTGGCCGCGAGTGTCGCGCCATAAAAGCGCAATGCGGCGCGGTCGCCGATGCCGCGCGCGAGGCGCCGCTTCACCGCACCGAGCCGTGGCGCGCGGGCGAAGATGATGACCATCGGCCGGTTCATGGGCGCGCCAGCCAAGCCGATCAGCGCCGTCCTGCATAGACCCGCGCGATGCGGGCCGGGGACACGCCCAGGAACCACAACCCGAGGCAGCCGAGGTTGCGCGCCGACCGCCGCCACCAGCCCTGCGCCCGCCAACGCGTGGCGGAGGTGACGAAGGGCACGTCGAGCCCAACCAGCCGCGCCCGGCCGATGCGGCACACCAAATCCACATCCTCCATGATCGGGATTGCCCGGAACCCGCCGAGTTCGGCCAGCACATCGCGCGCGATCAACAGCCCCTGGTCGCCATAGGGCAGGCCAAGGCGGCGGCAGCGCCAAGCCACGGCGCGTTCCAGCCGCCGGGCCTGTGGGGATGCGTCGTCCAGCGCGAAGCGGAAATAGGCGGCCCGGCGGGCATTGGTGGGGTCGGCCATGAAGGCGCCGGCGGCCTCCTGCCACCCCGATTCCGGCCTGGTATCGGCATGGAGCACCAGGATCCAGGGGGTGGTGACCGCCGCGACACCGGCCGCGATCTGGCTGCCACGCCCGCGCGGGGCGGCGATGACCCGGGCGCCGGCCGCCTCGGCGATGGCGCGGGTCGCGTCGCTGCTGCCGCCATCGGCGATCACGACCGCGGCCACTTGGCCTTGGAGCGTGGTGAGGCCCTCGCCCAGCCTTTCCGCCGCGTTCAGCGTCGGGATGACGGCCGTGAGTTCCGTTAATGTTCGCACAACCACGGCCCGATGGCGCGCAACCCGTTAACTTGTCGTTCCCATTTTGTTCTTGACTCCCCAGCAGGGTTTGCGCAGGATGCGAGAGAACACAATAAGAACTTATCCCCTCGCCCCCCA
This sequence comes from Acetobacteraceae bacterium, assembly GCA_022842185.1. GTDB lineage: Bacteria > Pseudomonadota > Alphaproteobacteria > Acetobacterales > Acetobacteraceae > Neoroseomonas. Next base: position 4,808 of record JALHQB010000032.1, on the reverse strand, counting down.
GGACAGGCAGGACCCGCGCCATGCCGGACGGTAGCTCCCACATCTCGCCCGATCTGGGCCATGCCCTGCCGCCGCTGGCGCGCAAGGGGCGCGGCGCCGGCCTCAACCCGGCCGTCAGGTTCGAACACACCGCGCGACAGGCCTTCGACGATGGCTGGGGCACGTTGGAAGCCGCCTTCGCGGACCTGCCGCCGCTGCCGACCACCCTGACCAAGGATCACGCGAAATCCGCGTTGGCCTGGAACGAAAGCCCCGATATCGGCTTCGACCGCGCCGTGAACCCCTATCGCGGCTGCGAACATGGCTGCGTCTATTGCTATGCCCGCCCCTCCCACGCCTATCTGGGCCTGTCGCCGGGCCTGGATTTCGAAACGCGGCTGCTGTTCAAGCCCGAGGTCGCGGCCTTGCTGGAGAAGGAACTCCGCAAGCCCGGCTACGACCCCAAGCCGATCGCCCTCGGGTCCAACACCGATCCCTACCAGCCCGTCGAACGCACGCTGAAACTGACCCGCGCGGTGCTGGAGGTTCTCGACCGCTTCAACCACCCGGTCACCATCGTGACCAAATCGGCCGGCGTGCTGCGCGACCTCGATATTTTGTCCGAAATGGCCAAGCGGAACCTGGTGCGCGTCTGCCTGTCGATCACCACCCTCGATGCGCGCCTCGCCCGCATCATGGAACCACGCGCGGCATCGCCCGAGCGGCGCCTCGCCGCGGTGCGGGACCTCGCCGCCGCCGGCATCCCCGCCGCGGTGCTCGCCGCACCCATGATCCCCGCGGTGAATGATGCGGAGCTGGAGACCATCCTCGAACGCGCCGCCGCCGTTGGCGCGACCAGCGCCGGCTACGTGTTGTTGCGCCTGCCGCTCGAGATCAAGCAGTTGTTCGAGGACTGGCTGGCCCGCCACATGCCCGATCGCTCGGCCCGCGTGCTGTCTCTGATCCGCCAGACGCGCGGCGGCGCGATGTATGACAGCCGCTTCGGCGTGCGCCAGAAAGGCACCGGCGCCTATGCCGACCTGCTGGCGCAGCGCTTCGCGGTGGCCGCCAGGCGACTGGGGCTGGAACGGCGCGGCGGCGGGGTCGGAGCCTTGGATTGCACGCAGTTCTGTGTGCCGGAAGTGCCGGGAGCAGTGGCGCGGGCGACGCAGTTGGCGCTGTTCTGATCGGCGTGCGGATCGAGGGGGCGTCGCCCCCTCGAACACCCCCACCAGGGGGCAACGGCCCCCTGGACCGCGGGGATTTGCGTCCTGCGGCAGCCGCGTCACGGGCGCGGCGGCCGGATAAAAGCTTAAAGTTTTAAAGTTTAAAGTGGTCACCCACCCTACGCCGCCTTCAGGTGTTCCTTCAGGCGCGGCATCAGCTCCACCAAGTTGCAGGGGCGCCAACGGCTGTCGAGCTGGAACTTCAGGATGTCGTCCCAGGCATCCTTGCACGCACCGGTCGAACCCGGCAGCGCGAAGAGATACGTCCCATCAGCCACGCCGCCCAGGGCGCGGGACTGCATCGTCGATGTGCCGATCTTCTGGTAGCTCAGCATGCGGAACAACTCGCCGAAGCCCTCGATCTCCTTCTCCAGCACGCGCTTGAAGGCCTCGGGCGTCACATCCCGGCCGGTGATGCCGGTGCCGCCCGTGGTGATGACGCAATCGATCGCGGCATCGGCGATCCAGCGGCGCAGCAGCGCCTCGATGACATCAGCCTCATCCTTCACGATCTCCCGCGCGGCACAACGATGGCCGGCGGCCTCGATCCGGTCGACCAGCGTCTGGCCGGAACGGTCGGTCGCCAGGTCGCGCGTGTCGCTCACGGTCAGCACGGCGATATTCACCGGCAGGAACGGCAGCGTCTCATCGATCGGCATGGCACCCTCCGCACGGGAGCGCGATCGGCTCACCGAACCCGCTCCAACCTTCTGTTCGATCGCGTGATCCGGACCGCCGATGCGGTCGCACCCGTGGCCATCACGCTGTCAGGACGTATCAGCATGGGCATCGACCCGGACCGCCGCAACCCGGGGGGGGCTTCCGTTCGCCAGGACCGACCGACGCCGCTCCACGCCGTCCTTTCGTCGATCGCGGGCGCTGTTGCCCTACCGCACCTGCGCCGCCCGGATCTGCGCCACCGCGGCGGCGATGCGCATCGCCAGCATCGCCTCCCCCCGCGCGGCGGAGGCACGTGACGGATCGCCGCTCGCCCCCAGCGGCGGCAAGGCGTCCGGGCGCGGCGGCAGGCGCGCCAGGTCCACCCCCGGCGGATGCACGGCCATCAGTTCCGAGGTATCGCCGATCCCCGCATGGGTGCCGATCGTCGCGTTGGATTCCCCCTGCCCGCGCAGCCAGTCATCCTGCTGCGCGATGGCGGCGTAGTACCGATCGACAGCGACCACCCGCACCCCGTCCCGCAGCCATTCGGCGGACAGCCGCGCCGCCACGCGTTCCTGCGGCCGCTGGCTCGGCCCGTTATCGGCCAGGAAGCAGATGATGCGAAAGCCGCTCGCCCGCAGGCTGCGGGCGATGCCGTCGAGCATCGCGGCGAAGGCCTCGTCGGTCACGCCGATGGTGCCGGGAAAGCGCAGATTGCCCTCGGGTGGGTCGAAGCGCCCCTGTGGCGCGAAGGACAGCACCGGCACCACCAGCGCATCGCCCAGTTCCGCCGCGATGCGCCGCGATGCGGCCCGCACGATGTGGTCGTGCTTGCCCAGGATCATGTGCGGGCCGTTCTGCTCGATGCCGCCGCTCGGCACGATGGCGGTGCGGCGCCCGGCGGCGACGGCGTCGCGGACCTCCATCCAGGTCATGTCGGCGATGTCGAGGCTCTCGGGGATGCGCTGCGCGGCGCCCGGCCGCGGAACGAAGGCCGCGAACAACGCGGCGCCGAGCACGCCACGACGGAAGGTCGTTCCCTCCGGCGCCGCGATATGGGATTCTACGCCGCGATGCCCTGGCCCGCCTATGATCCCCTGACCGCCGCCTGGAACTGGCTCCTGCACCTGGGCGGCGTGCTGACCGAACCCGGCTCGCCCTTCTGGTGGCCGACGCTGATTGTCACGGCCGGCGCCTTCGTCGTGATCGGCGTGGCCACCCGCGCGTCCCTGAAGGAGATGCGGGCGCAGTCGGTGCCGGTCACCGGCCGCGCCTTCCTGCGCCAGACCGCCGTGGATCTGGGGCTGTTCGTCCTGAATTCGGCGCTGCCGTTCCTGCTCGCCCCCGCGATTTTCCTGTTCAGCGCCTCGGGCGCTGCCCTGGGGGTGGCGTTGCTCGCCACGGTCTTCGGTTTGCCGCCGGAAGGTGCGCGGCTCGATACCGCCTTCGCCATGGTCTGCGCCGCGCTGATCCCCTTCGCGACGGCCGATTTCTCGCTCTATTGGACGCACCGGCTGTTCCATCGCTACGGGTTGCTGTGGCGGGCGCACCGGCTGCACCATGAACCGCCGGTGCTCACGCCGCTCACCGCCTTCCGCTTCTGGCCGCAGGAACAGATCGTCCATATCGCCTGCGCCGCCTTCATGGGGGGCGTGGGGCTGGGCATCGTCGCGACCTCCTTCGGGGCACGGATCGATCCGCTGACGCTGCTGGGGGTGAATGTCTTCACCTTGCTGTGGAACCTTGGCTTTTCGCATCTGCGCCACAGCCACCTTGCCCTGCCCTTCCCGCGCTGGCTGTCGCACATCCTGGTCAGCCCGCACATGCACCAGGCGCATCATTCGGCGGATGCGGCGCAACACGACAAGAACTTCGCCACGGTCTTCGCGCTGTGGGATTGGATGTTCGGCACGCTCTACCTGCCCGCCCGCGGCGAACGCTTCCGCTTCGGCGTGGACGACCATGTGCACGAGACCGCCGCGCCCCCGTCGCAGCAATCGAGCACCCAGCCGGTGTCCTGACGCGCCGGGGTCGGTCGAAAGCGCGAACGCCGCATCAGTTCAGCGCCAAGCGCCGCCCGCCGCTTTGCCCACCGGCCGCCGCAGCGCCGAACACCGGAAATGCCCCGCGCACCAGCGCCTCCAGGCTCGGCGCCGGCAGCCCCAGCCGGGACGCGTAGATCCAGGAATAGGCAAGCACCCGCTGCACATGCAGCCGGGTCTCCTCGACCGGAATCGCCTCGATGAACAGGAAGGGGTCATCGCGGTGCCGGGACACCGGCAGCCAGCGCGCGAGGTTGCCCGGCCCGGCATTGTAGGCGGCCAGCAGCCGGATCAGGTCGCCACCCACCGTGTCGTGCTGCGCCAGGTACAGCAGGTAGCGCTGCCCGATCTCGAGCGACAGCGCCGGGTCATGCAGCCGCGCCGCGCCTTCGGCCCGCAGGGTCGGATCGCCCGAGACATAGGCCGCGGTCGCCGGCATCACCTGCAGGATGCCGCGCGCCCCAGCGCGGGAGATCGCCTCCGGGTCGAAATTCGATTCCTGCCGGGCCAGCGCATACAGCAACGCCGGATCGACCCGGAAGCCCTGGGCCGGTTCCAGCCGTGGCAGCGGGAAGCGCTGCAGGTCGCGTGGCCGCCCATCCGCCCCTTGCGCAAGCCCCGCCAGCTGCGCGCCCAGATTGGTCATCCCCGCGCGGGAGGCCACGGCCAACATCGCCCCGGCCAGCGCCGCATTGCCGCGCGCGGCGGGCCACAGGGCGCGCAATTCGGCCTCGGCGCGGGCGGTCTGGCCCGCCTGCAACAATGCCAGCGCCCGCCAGCCACCCGCTGATTCCGCCAGCGCGGCCGCGCCCGCCTCGGTCGCCGTGCCATGCCAGGCGAAGCCTGGGGCGAGGCCCAGCGCGCGGCGGGCCAGCAGCCCGTGGAAGGTGCGTGGTTCCTG
>JALHQB010000031.1 GCA_022842185.1 Acetobacteraceae bacterium | reverse complement strand
GTTGCGGTCGGAATCGGAGTCGTCGAGGAAGTTGGTCCCCAGGCCGGCACCGATATAGATGCCCTGAACCCGCGGGTCCCAGCTCTGCGCGTTCGCGGTCGCGGCCATCGGCAGCGACAACAGCGTCGCGGCGAGAAGCGCCTTCTTCAGGCTCATTGGTATTCTCCTGCTCGGGGCCCTCGGGGGCCGTAAGATCCGTTCGAAACCCTTCCGCCCTGCGGCATCACCGGTTCGACACGGCTACCTTCTATCATTCCGTATGGCTTGCGCCAGGGGTTGTTGCCGGAAGGTGTCGCACTGTGGCGTTCCTGCCACAAACGCCGGTGGCAAATCCGTCACAACTCGCCGAGTGCGGCCTTATCCGTCAGCTTTGCCAGGCTGCCATGCGGCAGCAGCCGGTTCGCATGCCCCATCTTGCGCCCCGCGCGGGCCTCGGCCTTGCCATAGAGATGCGGCACCACCTGACCCATGCGCAGCAAGCGTGGCCAAGCGTCGAGTCCCTCCGGTCCGATGAGGTTGCGCATCACCGCGTCGTGGTGGCGATCCGGGGCGGCCAGGGGCAGCCCGGCGACGGCGCGGATGTGCTGTTCGAACTGCGACGCGGCGCAGGCGTCCATCGTCCAATGTCCGGAATTATGCGGCCGGGGCGCGATTTCATTGCCCAGCAGCCGACCGTCCGGGAGCAGGAACAACTCCAGCGCGACGATGCCCACCAGGTCGAGGCCGTCCGCGACCGCGGCGGCATGCGCGCGTGCGGCATCGGCAACCGCCGCCGGCACCCGTGCCGGGGCGAAGGACAGATCGAGGATATGATGGGCGTGGCGATTCTCGACCGGGTCGAACACCGCGATGGTACCGTCCGCGCCGCGCGCGGCGATCGCCGAGAGTTCGGCGGCGAAGGGCACGAAGGCTTCCAGCACCAGCGGCTTCGGCCCGAGTCGCGCAAAGGCCGGCGCGAGGTCCATAGCGTCCCGAAGCACCGCCTGGCCGCGACCGTCATAGCCCATTCGGGTGGTCTTCAGCACCGCCGGCAGGCCGAGCGCGGCCACCGCGGCGGTCAGGTCCGCTTCGCTTTCGACCAGCCGCCACGGCGCGACAGGCACCCCGATCCGGTCGAGGAACGCCTTTTCCGCGGCGCGGTCCTGGCAGGTGGCGAGCGCGGCAAGGCCGGGCCGGCACGGCACCAGCCCCGCCAGAGCTTCGAGGGCCGCGGCGGGGACATTCTCGAATTCGAAGGTGACGACCGCGACCGATGCGGCGAATCGGGCCAGCGCGGCGCGGTCCTCATACGCCGCGACGGTGCGGTGCGCGGCGACCTGCATGCCGGGCGAATCCAGGTCGGGGGCGAAGATGTGGCAGGCATAGCCAAGCCGCGCCGCCGCCAGCGCCGACATCCGGCCAAGCTGGCCGCCGCCGAGAATGCCGATGACGGAGCCCGGGGGGAGCGGGAAGGCGGTCATGCCGGCGCGTCCGGTACGGAATCCGTCTGCGCGGCGCGCCAGGCGGTAAGCCGCGCCGCGAGTGCCGGGTCCGAGGTCGCCAGGATGGCGGCGGCGAGCAGCCCCGCATTGACTGCCCCGGCGCGGCCGATCGCCAGCGTGCCGACTGGAATGCCGGCCGGCATCTGGACGATGGACAACAGGCTGTCCATGCCTTTCAGCGCATGGCTTTCGACTGGCACGCCCAGGACGGGCAGGGCGGTCATAGACGCCGTCATGCCGGGCAGATGCGCGGCGCCGCCGGCGCCGGCGATGACGACCTTCAGCCCGCGCCCGGCGGCACCCTTCGCGTAGGATACCAGCCGGTCGGGCGTCCGATGAGCCGAAACCACCCGGGTTTCGTGCGGCACGCCGAGCGCGTCCAGCGTCTCGGCAGCGTGGCGCATCGTGTCCCAGTCGGAACGGCTGCCCATGATGATGCCGACCAGCGGCGCCGCACCTGTCTCAAGGGTCATTCAAATCACCGTCAGACATATGAACAGAAACTTGCCGAAAAACCGACTTGGCGGGGCGGCTCATCCGGGTGCAGGGCCCGTCCGGACAGGCATCGGACCGATGCCCGGCCGTCCCGAACCGCGCGCCGGCACGGGTGCCGGACGGGGAGGCTTCCGCGCGCCGCGCCGCCGCGCCGGGGAAGATCAGGCAATGATATCAGGGACAAGGCGTCCTTCGAGCCAGGCAACCTCATCCTTCAACTTGAGCTTGCGCTTCTTCAGTCGTTGCAACTGCAGCTGGTCCACCGGCGACCCATCGAGCCTGGAGATGACGGTGTCGAGGTCACGGTGCTCACTGCGCAATTCGTGCAGGCGGCGCAGCATGGCGTCACGGTCGGCGATCATGGCCGGCGGCCTCGAAGCGAAGTTGAAGGTGCATTCCCGAAGTCTCGCCCTTAACATGATCTGGCCGGGGCGCGACAGGCCATTCCGGACCTTCGTGCATCCGGCCGGCCGGGGCGGCAACGACCCCGGACCGCTGCCGCTGCCAGCCGGCTGCGGCATGCTCCAGCAATGAGGATGCGGACCGAATGCCCATGGACGCCCGGATTGCCTCTCTCGAACAACGCCACGCCGCGCTTGAACGCCGCATCCTCGATGAGGATCGCCGGCCCAAGCCCGATGACACGGAATTGGTCCGGCTGAAACGCGAGAAGCTCCGCCTCAAGGAGGAAATGACACGGCTGCGAAACAGCCTGCACTAAATTGGGTGTACCTGGGCGGCGGGCCATCGTTGGTCCGCCGTTCCTTGCCCGCCGCGGGCGGGGCCTTCAGGCCGCGTCTTCGGCCTGCGGCGGCGGTGACAGGCTGCCGCCCGCGGCCTGGATCGCGGCATTCAGGTCGCCCTGGCTGCACAGGCCCAGGATCACCGGGTCACGCGGCTTGATGTTCGGGCTGTTCCAATGGGTCTTGTCGCGCACCTTGGCGATGGTGTCCTTGGTGGTCCCCAGCAGCTTGGCGACCACGGCATCGGGCAGCATCGGGTAGTTGCGCAGCAGGAAGGCAATGCCGTCCGGGCGGTCGTTGCGCTTGGAGACCGGCGTGTAGCGGCCGCCCTTGCTGCGCTGCTTGGGCAGCACGATCGTGCTCTCGAGCAGATGCAGCCGTGCCTCGGGCTTGCCCTCGCAGCGGGCAATTTCCTCGCGCGTCAGCTGGCCGGAAGCGACGGGGTCGAAGCCGACAATGCCTTGCGCCACCTCACCATCGGCGATCGCCTGGATCTCCAGAGGATGCATTCCCACGAAATCGGCAATCTGGTCGAAGGAGAGCGACGTCTTGTCGATCAGCCACACGGCGGTGGCCTTCGGCATGAGTGGCTGGGGCATGGGCGGACCTCGGGATGGTCGAAAGGGGCAGGAGCGAACCCCCGCGACAATGTCGCGCTCCCTATAATGAGGCAGGATGGCAGGGTCAAAGCCTTGATGGGAAAGGACGCAACATGCCCGCACTGGATGACGATGCCGAGCCGCGGCGGCGGCAGGTCCTGGAAAAGCCGCGCTTCGACGGCTGGGACGTGACGCAGCTGCAGGACTACATCGCCGAACTCCAGGCCGAGATCGCCCGCGCGGAGATCGCGATCGGCGCGCGCCAGGACCACCGGGCGGCAGCGGAGGCCGTCTTCCGGAAGGGGTAAGGGACAGGTCTTCGTCCCCGCAGCACGATCACCGGCGTCACCGGCGGCGGGGATTACCCCGGCAACGCGCGTTGCAGCCCCGACAGTAGGGCAAGATGCGACCGGATGGCCGGGACGGCGACCATGGCCAGGATCGCTTCCTCCCGGCCGCCCGGTCGATCGGCCGTCGCACGGTTCAGGCGCAGCAAGTCCTGGTGACCTTCGATCTGGGCGGTGACGAACATGCGGTCGAAGCCCCCGCCCTGCTGCGCGCGCAGTGACGCCAGGCTTGCCTCCTGTTCGGAAGTCAGCATCCCACCTGACGGGGCGGGCAGCCCCACCAGTTGCCGCGCACGCGAGACCGCCATCTGCTCATCCACCTCCAACTGCGCGAAGAGCTTCACGGCGGCGTTCGATGCCGACCTGACGCCCACCTCGGCACTCGCCAAGGCCAAGGCCATGGCGGAGAGCATGCGATCGCCTTGCAGCACCTCGGCCCGATCGGCGGACCGGCCGCCCATGGTCGGTTGCGGAACCTGCGATGGGGGGACGTCGGATTGCCGCGGCGACCGCTCGGTCCTGCCGACGGGGGGCTGGCCCTGGGACTGGGCGGGGAAGGCGAGGGCAGGGGCGGCAAGGGCTCCAAGCATGAGGCGTCGCATCATGGCCAGGCTCTCCTGGGTTCGTGGGAAGGTCGCTGCCTTGTAGAACCGCCCTCCGCCCCGGACGTTCGGCGCAACCTTCGATGAATTCCCCCGCGGCGGCATCGGCGACACCCGCTGCGATGGCGGCAAACCCCGGCGCCCGTCATGCGTTGCTGGACTGCCCCAGTGCGGCGAAGGGACCGGCCGGCGATGCGCGCCACGTGGAAAGGCTACCTGAAGGTGGGCGAGGTCGTGTGTCCGGTCGCGCTGTACACGGCGATCTCGACCTCCGACCGCATCGCCTTCAATACGGTCAATCGCGAAACCGGCCACGCGGTCCGGCGCATATTCGTCGACCAGGACACCGGCGACCCCGTCCCCAAGGAAGACCAGACCAAGGGATACGAGGTCGGTCCCGATGAATATGTCGTCGTGGATCCCGAGGAGATCGCCGCCGCCGTCCCGGATAACGACAAGACGCTGCGCGTCGAGGCCTTCATTCCCTGCCATTCCATCGATGACGTCTATTTCGACCGGCCCTACTATCTGGCTGCCGCGGACAAGGCATCGATGGAGACCTTCGACCTTCTGCGCGAGGGGATGAAGAAGGCGGGCGTCGCCGCCATCGCCCATGCCGTGCTGTTCCGGCGCGCACGTTCGGTTCTTGTCAGAGCCTATGATGACGGACTGATCGCGACGACGCTCAACTTCGACTACGAGGTCCGCGCCGCGCGGGATGTCTTCGCCGATATCCCCAAGGCCCGTGCGAAGCCGGAGATGCTCGAACTCGCCGAGCACATCATCGGCACCAAGTCGGGCAGCTTCAAGCCGGAGGATTTCGAGGACCGCTACGAAGCCGCCCTGGGCGAGGTCGTGAAGGCGAAGCTGGAGGGGCGCGAACTGCCGCGCATCCAACAACCCAGGACCGCGGAGGTCATCGACCTGATGGAGGCGCTGCGCCAGAGCGCCGGCGCGACGGGGCCGAAGAAGGCACCTCGACCGGCCCGCAAGACCGGGGTGAAGGCGAAGAAGGACACGCCCGCGAAGCCTCGTGCCAAACCGGCTGCGAAGGGGTCCGCGCCATCGGCGCGACGGCGCAAGGCGGGCTGAGCCATGGCGCTTGAGGCGTACCGTCGGAAGCGGGATTTCCAGAAGACCAGGGAGCCGGCCGGCACCGCCCGGCGCAAGGCCGGCAAGAGCTTCGTCATCCAGAAGCACGATGCCACACGCCTGCATTACGACCTGCGGCTTGAGATGGATGGCGTTCTGAAAAGCTGGGCGGTGACGAAGGGTCCGAGCCTCATCGCGGGGGAAAAGCGCCTCGCCGTCCATGTCGAGGACCATCCCCTGGAATACGGCGCCTTCGAGGGCACGATTCCGAAGGGCGAGTATGGCGGCGGCACCGTCATCGTCTGGGACCGCGGCGAATGGGCACCGGTCACCGACGCGAAAAAGGGTTATGCGAAGGGCCACCTGGAATTCGACCTGAAGGGTGCGAAGCTCGGCGGCCGCTGGCACCTGGTCCGGATGAAGGGCAAGCCGGGCGAAAAGCGCGAGAACTGGCTCCTGATCAAGGGCGACGACGATGTCGCCCGTGCGCCCGACGCGCCGGACATTCTCGACGAGGAACCCGCTTCGGTGGTGACAGGGCGGGACATAGCCGATGTCGCCGAGGAGAGCCCCGGCTGGTCATCCAGGACGGGCAAGATCGCGAAGCCGTCGCGTTCCAAACGGGCGAAGCCCAAGTCGGCGGCACAGGATGCCCCGGCAGCCGCCGCGCGTGAGAAGCCCATGTTGAAGAAGGCCGTCGCGGCCGAGCTTCCGCAATTCATCGAGCCCGCGCTGGCGACGCTCGTCAGGCAGGCGCCATCCGGCGATCGCTGGGTGCATGAGATCAAGTTCGATGGCTACAGGCTCCAGGCGCGCATCGTCACGGGACGGGTGAAGCTGCTGACCCGAAGTGGTCTCGATTGGACCAAGCGGTTTGGCCGAAGCCTGGTCGATCAGCTCGGCGCCCTGCCGCTGTCCAACGCCATCCTGGATGGCGAGCTGGTCGTGGAGAACGGATCCGGCAGTTCGGATTTCTCGCTGTTGCAGGCGGATCTCGCGGATGGCCGCAGCGACCGGTTCGTCCTCTACCTGTTCGACCTGCTGTTCCTCGACGGCATGGACCTTCGCGCCGTTCCATTGATTGAGCGCAAGTGCGCTCTGCGTGAGGTCCTGGCGGTCCAGAGCGGAGGAGGCATCCGATACAGCGAGCATTTCGAGCAATCCGGCGACCTGGTGATGCGCCATGCCTGCCGCCTCAGCCTCGAAGGCATCATCTCGAAGGACAGGCAATCGCCCTACCGTTCGGCGCGCGGCAAGGCCTGGTCGAAATCGAAATGCTCGTCGCGGCAGGAATTCGTCGTGGGAGGGTTCGTGCCGTCCACCACCACCCGGCAGGCGATCGGGTCTCTCGTGCTTGGCGTCCATGACAAGGGCGCGCTTCGCCATGTCGGACGGGTCGGCACCGGCTTCACTGCCCGCGTCGCGGAGGATCTTTATCGCCGCCTTGACCGGCTGCGTGTCGAGGAAAGCCCCTTCGCCGATCGGCTGACCAGCGAGGAAGCACGGCGCGTGAGATTCGTGCAGCCCAGCACCGTCGCCGAGGTCGAGTTCCGGGCCTGGACGGGCGATGGCCATCTTCGCCATGCGTCCTACCGCGGCATCCGGGAAGACAAGCCCGCCGAGGAGATCGTGCGCGAGGATGAGGGCAAGGTCGTACGTTCGAAGCCGCCACCGCGCAACGTGAAGCTCACCCATCCCGATCGCATCTACTGGCCCGAGGAAGGCATCACCAAGGAGGGCCTCGCCGATTATTATGCCGAGGTGTGGCGATTCATCGCGCCGCACATCGTCGGGCGGCCGCTTGCGCTGCTGCGCTGCCCCACCGGGATCGGCGGGGAGGCCTTTTTCCAGAAGCACGCCTGGAAGGGCATCAACAGCAGCATCCGGCAGTTTCCTGACCCCGCCGATTCCGGCGGCGAACCCATGTTGGGAATCGACGACATCGATGGTCTCATCGGGCTCGTGCAGAACGCCGCGCTGGAAATCCATCCCTGGGGTTCGACCATCGCCGATTGGGAGCGACCGGATCGGATCGTCATGGATCTCGATCCCGGCGAAGGCGTGGGGTGGCAGGCCATCATCGACGCGGCTGCCGAAGTGCGGCAGCGTTTCGAACAGGCTGGCCTGGCCGCCTTCCTGAAGACCTCCGGCGGCAAGGGGCTGCACGTCGTCGCCCCGCTGGTGCCCAAGGCCGACTGGCCGCGCGTGAAGGACTTCACCAAGGCCATGGCCGATGCGATGGCCGCGGACAGTCCGGACCGGTATGTCTCGACCATCGCCAAGGCGAAGCGGCGCGGCAAGATCCTGATCGACTATCTGCGCAACCAGCGCGGCGCGACGGCGGTGGCGCCCTATTCCACCCGTGCGCGGCCCGGGGCGGGGGTATCGACGCCCATCGACTGGTCGGAACTCGCACCCGATATCGGCCCGGCCTATTTCACGCTGGAAAATGTGCCCAAGCGGCTCGCCTCACGCGCGGCCGACCCGTGGGCGGAATTCAGAGCCGCCGCGGCGGCGTTGCCGCCCGCGAGCCGGCGCGGGGCGCGGCGCTAGAACGACTATGCTGGCGCCAACCGCTCTATGCCTTTGTCTGAGCGAGCATCTTCGCGTCAGGCGCAACCGCCGCTACTGGCGCGATTTGCCCAGGCTGCGGCGCAAGGCGTCCATGATGTTCACGACATTGCCGGGCTTGTCTTCCTTGGCCCGCGGCGCGGCGCGTTTCGCCCGGCCCTTCTTCTTGGCGGCGATGATGTCCAGAAGCCGCTCCTGCACCGGGTCCCGCACCATGGCGGGGTCCCATGTGCTCGTGCGCTGCTCGATCAGTTGCTTGACCAGCTTCCGGGCATCGGCTGGGCTGTCGCTGTCGGACGGCTTGAAATAGAGATCCGGGTCGCGGACCTCATCGCCATAATGCAGCGTCCAGACCACCATCCCGGCGTCCCGCGGCTTGATCAGCACGGCCCTTTCGCGGTGATAGAGCACGAGCCGCGCGATCCCCACCGTGCCGGTCGATGCCATGGCGTCGCGGATCACGCCGAAGGCTTCTTCCCCGACCCGGCCGTCCGGCACCAGGTAATGCGGCTTGTCGTACCAGATCCAGCCAACCTCGTCGGACGGGACGAAGACGTCGATATCGATCGTCTTCGTCGATTCGAGCTGCACCGCCTCCAATTCCTCATCCTCCAGGATGAGGTAGTCGTTCTCGCCCCGCGCGAATCCCTTGGCCGCGTCGTCGTCATCCAGGGGCGCCTGCGTGACCGCATCGACATACTGCGCGCGGATGCGGTTGCCGGTCTTCTGGTTGAGCGTGTGGAACCTGACCTTCTCCCCTTCGCTCGTCGCCGGGGTCATGGCCACGGGGCAGGACACCAGCGAGAGCTTGAGGTAGCCCTTCCAGAAGGGGCGCGGCGCCATCGGACTCTCCTTCGTCGTCTAGAGCGTGATGGCCGTTGGTGCGAACGCACCGGAGGTCTGAATCACACGATAAAACAAAGGCCTAGAGCGTGATCGGTGTAGAAGGTAAACCGATCACGCCCTGGCGGCAGGCGGACCCTGACAGGCACGCCGGCCGTTCGATCAATAGGCCCGGGCTGCCGAGACCGTCCGCGGCCCAACCAGCCGGATGTCGCGGACGCCCTGCAACGCGCCCACCACTGCTGCCGCGGCGCCGATCAGAAGCGTCGCGAACATCCAGAAGGCGGAGATCGCCGCCGCGGTGGCCGCCGCATCGGCCGCCTCGCGGGCCCGCTGTTCGGCCGCCTGGGCCGCCTCGCGGGCCTGCTGCTCATAGCTTTCGATCCGCTGTTCAGCCTCCGCCTGCGGAATGTCGGCCTCGGCCGCGGTCAGGGTCGCCAGGCGCTCCCGCTGGCCGGGCGCGAAGGCGCCATCCGCCACGCGGCGACCGATGATGGTCGCCATCTCGGCCGCGCGCTGTTCGGTGGTCATCGCCGCTACGTCGGTCGGGGCGGATAATGTCGACCGCACGCGCTGCACCAGTGCGGCCGGATCGGTGGCTGGTGCCACGGCGCTCACCGCCGCACCGGCGCCACGCATCGCGCCGCCGAGCAGGGAGCCCGCGGCATCGGTCGCCACCCGGGCTGTACCAGCGGCGAACATGGCGGCGATGACTGCGGAGATGGCCACCGCGAAGGCCCAGACGCCGAGACCCTGCAGCGCGCTGTCGAGCCGGTCCGTGTTGCCCGACAGCCGGGCCGCGACATATCCGCCCACGCCCATCGACAGGATGCTGGTCAGCAAACTCCATCCACCGGCCATGAGCGCGATGGTGGAGGCCGAGGGCGTATCCCGGTCCACCGCATCCACAGCGGTAAGCCCCACCGCAGCACCGAGCAGATGGAGCATGATTCCGACGCTGATCGCCACCAGCGTCCCCACGAAGATGCTGCGCAGCGACGTCCGGCTCCTGAGTTTCGCGGAGCCTTCCGCCTCATCCACTGCGACGTAGCCTTGGGACAGTGATGTGTCGGACATTGTTTCCTCCAGCGCAGCAATTGCTGCCGTGTGTCTCAACGAAACGATCGGCGGGACCGCAACGGCGGTTCCGGAACCTCAGTCAGATGCATGATCGACGATGAAGGTGGCGCGTCGCCGTTCCGCCTGCGCGGGGCGCGTCTGCCGGCCCCGGAGAAACGGCCAGCCAGGACCGGGGCGCCATCCGTGGCGCGCCGTTCGAATTCCATCGGTTGCGTATCGGGGCGGAGAAGCATGCAACCTCACGGAAACAGCGTCTGGACGCAGGACCTGCCCGTCCACCGGTTCCAACGAGGCGATATCTGCAAAGTTGCGCGGAACAGCTTGTGGCGCAGCGCTTTGTGGCCCCGGCCCTGATCGCCTCGCACCGCCCTGGGGCTTGGGGTATGTCGATGGCGCAACATTTCCCCGTTCGGGGCGCGGGAAGCAGGCGCAGGCCGCATGTCAGCCATCCTTGCGGGCAGGTCTGGCCTTGATGCGACGCGCAGACCATTATCGCCGCATCGTCCAGGAATGAGTAGCCAATGACAGCCGAAGGCCCTGCGCAGTCGCGCGCCCCCGCCGCCCCCCAGGGCTTGTCCCAGAAGCGTGCCGCGCCGCCGGTGCCGCCGAATCTCGCGAAATTCCTTTCGCTGTCGGATTTCGAGCATGCGGCGAAGCGATACCTGCCCAAGATGCTGCATGGCTACATGGCCGGCGGGGTCGAGACCGACTGGTCGTTGAACGACAACCGCCAGGCCTTTGCCGAATGGGGCATGATTCCGCGCTGCCTGGTCGATGCCCGCGCGCGCCACACCCGCGCGACGCTGTTCGGCCGCGAATACAGCGCGCCCTTCGGCATCCCGCCGATGGGCTCCTCGGCGCTGATGGCCTATCGCGGCGACCTGGTGCTGACCCAGGCGGCCCGCGCGAAGAACATCCCGATGATCATGTCGGCCTCCTCGCTCATCCCGCTGGAGGAGATCGCCAAGGCCAATCCGGAAGCCTGGTACCAGGCCTATTTGCCCGGCGATGCGTCACGCATCGAACCGCTGGTCGATCGCGTGATCGCCGCCGGCTTCAAGACCTTCGTGCTGACCGTCGATGTGCAGGTCTCCTCGAATCGGGAGAACAACATCCGCAACGGCTACACCATTCCGCTCAAGCCCACCTTCAAACTGTTCTGGCAGGGCGCGACGCATCCGCACTGGGCCTTCGGCACCTGGTTCAAGACGCTGAAGAACCACGGCATGCCGTATTTCGAGAATATGGACGCCGGGCGCGGCCCGCCCATCCTCTCACGGGAATTGGAACGCGCCTTTGGAGCACGCGATGGCCTGTCCTGGGAACATCTCGAACTGATCCGCAAGCGCTTCCCCGGCAAGCTGCTGATCAAGGGCGTGCTGCATCCGGACGACATCGTGCGTGCGCGCGAGATCGGCGTGGATGGCTTCATGGTCTCCAACCATGGCGGGCGGCAGCTGGATGGCGCGGTGTCCGGCCTGCGCATGCTCGAAGCCGCGGTAAAGGTCGCGGGTGGGCTGCCGGTGATCTATGACGGGGGCATCCGACGCGGCACGGACGTGCTGAAGGCCTATGCGCTGGGCGCGGCCTTCGTCTTCGTCGGCCGGCCCATGCTGTGCGCGGCGGTGGTGCGCGGCCAGCCGGGCGTCGAACGCGCCATCGACCTGCTGCAGGAAGAAATCCATCGCGACCTCGCGTTGCTCGGCGCGAATTCGATGGACGAGGTCGGGCGGGAATTCCTGATGCGGGTGTGATGGGCAAGGGGCCGTCCTGACCGCGCCTGACTGGGATCAGTCAGGCGCGTGAGAATCACCCACAGAAGCGGTCCGCGGGCCGCTTCAGCCCGAGGTTCTCCCGCAACGTCCTGCCCTCGTATTCGGTCCGGAACAGCCCCCGCCGCTGCAATTCCGGGATCACCAGGCGGGTGAAGCGCTCCATGCCCGTCGGCACCACCGGCGCCGCCACCATGAAGCCGTCGCAGCCCTGGCCACGATACCATTCTTCCATGACATCGGCGACCTGGATGGGGTCGCCCTTGAACATGTTGCCGGCCATCTGCGGCAGGATGCGCTTGTAGGTCTGGCGCACCGTCAGCCCCTGTTCCTTCGCCACCTGCACGATGGCGCGGCCGATGCCGGTGGGGCCAACATGCCCGTCCGGGAAGTCGGGCATCGGTTCATCGAGCGGGAACGCCTTCATGCTGCGCCCGACCATCTTGGACAGGTAGTCCACGCCGACCGCTGGCGGCACCAGATCGTCCAACTGCCCGGCGAGGTCCTCGGCTTCCTGTGCCGTCTCGCCCACGAAGATCGTGACGCCGCTGAGGATCTTCAGGTCGTCCGGCGTGCGGCCATACTTCGCCAGCCGGCCCTTGAAGTCGGCGTACAGCGCCTGCGCGGCGGGTAGCGTCGCCTCGATGGCGAAGATGCAATCGGCATGGCGGGCGGACAATTCCCGCCCGGCTTCCGATTGCCCGGCGGAGAACACCACCGGATGCCCTTGCGGCGGCCGCGGCGCGTTCAGCGGCCCCGCGACCTGGAAATGCGTGCCCTTGTGATCGAGCGGCCGGACCTTGTCAGGGTGCAGGAAGCGGCCGGCCGCCTTGTCCTGCGGGAAGGCATCGTCGGCCCAGGAATCCCACAGGCCCTTGACCACATCGGCGAACTCATTGGCGCGGTCATAGCGCGTGTCGCGCCCGACATGTTCGGCGCGGGAGAAATTCAGCGCGTCGCCCGGGTTCGAGGTCGTCACCAGGTTCCACCCGGCGCGCCCGCCGCTGATGTGGTCCAAGGACGCAAAGCGCCGCGCCACATGGAAGGGTTCGTCATAGGTCGTGGTGGTCGTGGCCACGAGGCCGATATGCCGCGTCACCATCGCCAGCGCGGACAGCAGCGTGACGGGCTCGAACACACCGGGCCGATCCGATGGCGACGTAGCGGCGAAAAGGTCCGGCTTGTCCACATTGCGCACGCCATTGCCGTCGGCCAGGAACAGCAGGTCCATCTTGCCGGCCTCGGCGATCTGCGCGAGGCGCACGGCATTGGCGATGTTGGCCGCCGGCTTGTCCCAGGCATCGGCGTGGCGCCATTCGCCGACATGGCTGCCCTGGGCATTGGCATTGGCGGCAAGGATCATCGGCATGGGGCGCGGTTCCGTCGGCTCGGGCACGACCTGTCCGGGCGGTCGCACAGGGGCAGGGCAGGGGCGCCCGAACGACCTGTCTGGTTCGGGCGCGCGAAGGCTGCTTGCATCCGGTGCGCCTGTCCAGCATTTTGAATTCAATTTTGCCATGACCCACGCGCCCTACCTCCATCTGCCGAAACCGCGCCCCGGCGCGCAGGATGCCCATGCCTCCCTGCCGGCCTTCGTGGCCGATCGGCTGCGCGAGGCGATCCTGTCCGGCACCATCCCGCCCGAGGCGCTGCTGCGGCAGGAGGACATCGCCAGCCGCCTGGGCGTGTCCCGCCCGCCCGTGCGTGAGGCGCTGCGCCAGTTGGAAGCCGAGGGCCTGGCGCAATCCCGCCCGCGCCGCGGTTATGTCGTCGCCGCGCTGGACCCCGGCGACATCGCCGAGATCTTCGAAATCCGCGCCCTGTTCGAGGAACGCATCGGCCAAGCTGCCGCGCGCCATCGCACCGAGGCCGACCTTGCCGCGCTCGACGCCGAACTCGCCGCGCTGGAGGCGCTGCCGGCCGGTACGCCCGAAGGTGGGCGGGATTTCGGCCATCACAATCGGCGCTTCCACGACCGCATCCGCGCCGCGAGCGGGCGGCGCGTGATGGGGGAGTTGCTCGGCGTGTTGGGCAATCGCGTCGAACGCTACATCCGCCTGGGCGGACAGATCGCCAACAGCCGGGAGCAGGTGAACCGCGAACACCGCGACATCCTGGCCGCCCTGACGGAAGGCGATGGCGACCGGCTTGGCCTGCTGCTGCGGCTGCATGTGCATGACGCGGGCGCGCGGCTGTTGCGTTCGCTGCGGGGGCGGTAGCTGGGGTTTCGCGGGCGGGACCGGAGAGGGCTTTGCCCCCTCCGGACCACCCCCACCAAAGGCCTAAGGGCCTCTGGACACCTCGATTTGGAGCCGGGCCTCACGCCGGGTGCTGGTGCTGGCCGCCATGTCCAGCACCAGGTGCGGGTTTCCAAAGGCCTTAAGCCTTTGGTGGGGTGGCTTGGAGGGGCAAAGCCCCTCCAACCTTTCATCGCAAACTCCCGCCGGCGGTTGTAAATTGAATTCAAATCGGCTGGTATCGCATCGGAGCGCCACCCGTCACGACCCCGCCGGCAACGACCGGTCCATGCATTTCCTGCCGGAGCCTCGACATGACCCGCATCGCCCGCCGCCAGGCTCTCGCCCTGCTTCCCGCCGCCGCCCTGGCGCGGCCTGCCGTCGCGCAGGGCGCCTTCCCCACGCGCACCATCCGCGTGATCGTCCCCTTCGCCCCGGGCGGCACGACGGACCTGATGACGCGGCTGGTCGCCGACAATCTCGGCGCGCCGCTCGGCCAGCAGGTGGTGGTGGAAAACCGCGCCGGCGCCTTTGGCGTGATCGGGGCCGATGCGGTCGCCAAGGCGGCGCCCGATGGCTACACGCTGCTCGCCGGCAGCCCGGGCCCGATGGCGGTCAACGGCTTTGTCTATCGCAACCTGCCCTATGACCCGGCGCGCGACCTGTGCGGCGTCTGCATGGTCGCCAACATCCCCTATGTGATGGCGGTGCCGGCGACGCTCGGCATCACCACGGTGCGGCAATTCATCGACCGCGCCCGCGCCCAGCCGGGCAGCCTGAACTTCGCCACATCGGGCATGGCATCGCGCCTGACGGTCGAGATGTTCCGCGCCATGGCCGGCGGGCTGGAACTGGAGATGGTGCAATATCGTGGCGGCGCCCCGGCACGCACCGATCTCATCGCCGGGCGCATCCAGCTGGTGATCGAACAGGTGCCCTCATTCCTTGAGGATTTCCGCTCCGGTCGCCTCATCCCGCTCGCGGTCGGCACCAAGCAACGCTTCGCGCTGCTGCCCGACGTGCCCACGATGGAGGAGGCCGGCCTGCCGGGTTATGAGGCGAACGCCTGGATGGGCTATGGCGCGCCCGCCGGCACGCCGATCGAAATCCGCCGCCGGCTGGCCACCGAGATCGACCGCATCGTGAAGACGCCAGCGGTCCAGGAACGCCTGGCCTCCTGGGGGTCGGACCCGCTCGGCGGCACGCCGGAGGACATGGACCGCATGCTTGCCGAGGATCGTGAGCGCTGGGGTCGCGTCGTGCAGATGGCCGGCATCGAGAAGGAGTAGGCCGGCGCGCGTTTCGGCGGACTATTCCGCCGCCTTCGCGACCCGCGCATTATGCGCCCCCAGCCGCGGCGCCGGACCCTGCATCCGCGGCCGCTGCCCGTCGAAGGACAGCGGCATGGCCACCAAGGAAAAATCCTCCCCCGGCACCGGCTGCACCATCCCCAGCGCCTGCACCTGGGGTTCTTCCAGCACTTCTGGGATGGAATTCACCGGCGCGCAGGGCACGCCGATGCGCTGCAGCCTGTCGAGCCATTCGGCGCGTGGCGTCGCCGCCATCAGCGCGGCGATCATCGGCAGCAGCGTCCCCTGGTTCACAAGCCGCGCGCGGTTGGTCGCATACAACGGGTCGTCCACCCATTCGGGCCGGCCGAGTTCCGCCGCGAAGCGCCGGAACAGCCGGTCATTGCCGCAGCACACCAGGATCGGCCCGTCCGCTGCCTCGAAGGATTGATACGGCACCATGTTGGGATGCCCCGAGGCATGGCGTTCCCCGACCTTGCCGGTGTTCACATAGCCGCTGATCTTCTGCCCGGCCCACAACAACGCGGTTTCCAGCAGCGACGTGTTCACCACCCCGCCACGCCCGGTGCGATGACGCTTTTCCAGCATCGCCAGCGCGCCCAGCACCGTCCACAGCCCGGTCCCCTGGTCCACCACGGATGCGCCCATGCGCACCGGCGGCCCGCCCGGTTCGCCGGTGATGGATGACAACCCGCCAAACGCCTGCAACAGCGGTTCATACCCTGGCCGCAGCTTCTCCGGCCCGATGTGGCCGAAGGCACCCATGGCGCAATAGATCAGCCGCGGATGGCGCGCGGTGACCGCCTCCGCCCCGATACCCAGGCTCTCGTCCACGCCCGGCCGGAGGTTGTGCAACATGATGTCGGCATCGGCGAGCAACCCATGCAGGGCCTCGACGCCCTCGGCCGATTTCAGATCGAGCGTCACCGACTGCTTGCCGCGATTGAATTCGTGGAAGTTCAGCGCATCGCCATGGCGGAAGGCGGGGCCCATCTGGCGAGCATCGTCGCCGCCATCGGGCTTTTCCACCTTGATCACCTCGGCGCCGAGATCGGCGAAGATCGCCCCGGCGAAAGGTCCCGACAGCACCTGGCCGAGTTCGATCACGCGCAGCCCGGCGAGCACACCCTCGGTCATTGCAATTCGATCCCCGCTGCGGTGACCAGGCGCTTCCATTTTTCGATCTCGGCGGCCTGGAAATTCGCCAGATCCTCCGGCGAACCTGGCCGCAGCACCATGCCATTCGCCGTCAGCCGCTCGGCCACCGCCGGGCGGGCCATGATGTCGTTGATCAGCCGGTTCATGCGCAGCACGATCGGCGCCGGTGTGCCGGCCGGCGCATAGACCGCGTTCCACGACAACATCTCATAGCCTGGGAAGCCCTGTTCCTCGACCGTCGGGACATCGGGCAACATGGCGACCCTCTCGCGGGAGGTTACGCCGATGGCGCGCACCCGGCCTTCCCGCGCATGCGGGGCGGAGGTCGTGGCATCGACGAACATCACCTGCGCCACACCCGACATTACATCCGTGATGCCGAGCGGGTTCGACCGGTAGCTGACATTCACCATGTCCACGCCAGCCTGCGCCTTGAACATCTCACCCGCCACGCGCGACGAAGCGCTGCCCGAGGCGAAGTTCAGCTTGCCGGGATTGGCCCGCGCATAGGCGACGAGGTCCTGCATGGACCGGATCGGCAAGTCGTTGTTCACCACCACCAGCAGCACGCCGACGCCGATCAGCGCGACCGGCGCGAATTCGCCCACCGGGTCATAGGGCAGGCGGCGGAACAGCGCCGGGTTGGACCCATGCGTGGTATTGGCGGTGAACAGAAATGTGTATCCATCGGGCCGCGCGCGGGCGACCGCCTCGGATGCGATGAAGCCGCTCGCCCCGCCGCGATTGTCCACCACCACCGGCTGGCCGAGATCCACCGCCAGCGGGTCCGCGAACAACCGCGTCGTGATGTCGGTGCCGCTGCCGGCGGGGAAGGCCACGATGAAGCGGATCGGGCGGTCCGGCCAGGCGCCTTGCGCGGAGGCCAGGCGGGGCAGGGCAGGCGTGGTGGCGATCGCCGCGAGTGCGGCGCGCCGACCGATCGGTCGGGTCATGGAAGGCTTCCTCCGGACAGGTCGCCCTCTGGCGGGGCGGGTGCTGCGGCCACATACTGGGTGGCGAAGCAACAGCGTCCATGCAGCGACGCGCCGCGTCAATCGGCGCCGCGGGCATGGCAGGGGAAACATCATGTCCGACCTGCCGAAACGCGTCCTGTTCCACGAGGAAGGCCCGCGCGAAGGCTTTCAAATCGAACGCGGTAGCTACCCGCTGGCCGACCGTGCCGCGCTGGTCGATGCGCTGTCGGAAACCGGGCTGGAGGAAATCCAGGTCTCCTCCTTCGTCTCGCCCAAGGCCGTGCCGCAGATGGCCGATGCGGAAGAGCTGTTCGCCGTCATCAAGCGTAAGCCCGGCGTGAAGTATGACGCCGTGTGGCTGAACGAACGCGGCTATGACCGCGCCCGCGCGACGCCGGGCGTGCACATCACCGGGCGGATCGCGCTGTATGCGTCGGATGCCTTCGCCATGCGCAACAACAACTGCACCGCGGCGCAGATGCGCGGGCGGGTGAATGATTGGCTCGACCGTTACGCCGCCGATGGCGTGGTGATGGAACGTGCCCTGGTCATGGCCGCCTTCGGCTGCAATTTCGAGGGCGAGGTCGCACCGTCCCGCGCCGTCGGTGAATTGGTCTGGGCCTGGAAGACCTGCCAGGCGCGGGGGATGGCACCGCCGCGGCTGTACCTGGCGGACACCATGGGCTGGGCCAATCCGCAGGCGATCCGCCGCGCCATCGGCATGCTGCGCGACCAGCTGCCGGATGCCGAGGTTGGGCTGCACCTGCACGACACGCGCGGCCTGGGGCCGGCGAATGTGCTGGCGGCGTTGGAAATGGGCGTATCCCATTTCGACAGCTCGGTCGCGGGCCTCGGTGGTTGCCCATTCGCCGGCCATGGCGATTCAAAGGGCGCAGGCAATATCTGCACCGAGGACGTGGTCTTCCTCTGCCACGAAATGGGCATCGAGACCGGCGTGGATCTGGAAGCTTTGGTCGAAGCCGCGCGGCTGGCGGAACGGATCATCGGCCGGCCGCTGTCGGGCCGGCTGATGCATGCGGGGTCGTTGCAGGCCTATCGCGGCCGGCGCGCCGCGGCGTGACGTGAGCCGTTCGCGCCTGGCCCCCTCAGGCGCGATCCGCCCTATTTCAGCGAGGCGAGGAACGCCATCAGGTCGTTGACCTGCGTTTCGTTGCGCAGCCCCGGATAGGACATGCTGCCGCGCGGCACCACCGCCTTCGGGTTCGCGACATAGGCGCGCAGGCGGTCATCGGTCCAGGTCAGGCCCTCGGCGCCCAATTCGCGCATATTGGCCGAATAGCGGAAGCCCTCGACGGTGCCGGCCCGGCGGCCGACGATGGCGAACAGGTTCGGTCCGACGCCACTGCGCCCGCCCTCATTCGTGGTGTGGCAGGCGCGGCACTGGTTGAACACACGCTGGCCCGCCGCGGCATCGCCATCCTGGGCAAAGGCCGCGGCCGGGGCCGCCATGATTGCGGCCAGCACGGCCATCTGCGTCATCCGTCGCATCCGAAACCCCTTCCGGCCGCCAAGTCCCGGCCGCTCGTGATTGCTGGAGAACGACTTAGCCCGGTTTGGCCATATGGCAAGCCGGGGACAGGCGGCCGCCATCTTGATCCACGTCAAGAACCGCGGTGCCGCGCCGTGACATGCATCGTCGCGCCAGGCCATTGCCAGGTGCAGTGAAGACATGCCAAGCGGCGGCCCAGTTGGAGGTCAGTGATGGACTACGAGGCCTGGTTCCGATCCGAGCTGGACGTCCTTCGGCGAGAGGGCCGATACCGCGTCTTCGCCGACATCGAACGCCAGGCCGGGCAGTATCCGCGCGCCATGCGCCACGATGGCGGTGCCGTACGCGACGTCACGGTGTGGTGTTCCAACGATTATCTGGGCATGGGCCAGCATCCGAAGGTGCTGGCGGCGATGCATGCGGCGCTCGACCGTTACGGCGCCGGGGCGGGGGGCACGCGCAACATCTCCGGCACCAATCACGAACACGTCCTGCTGGAACATGCGCTGGCCGACCTGCATGGCACCGAGGCCGCGCTGCTGTTCAATTCCGGCTACATGTCGAACTGGGCGTCTCTGTCCACCCTGGCGTCGCGCATCCCGGATTGCGTGATCGTGTCGGACGAGATGAACCATGCCTCGATGATCGAGGGCATGCGCCATTCGCGCGCCGAACGCCGCCTGTTCCGCCACAACGACGTGGCCGACCTCCGCCGCGTCCTGGCGGCACTCGACCCCGCCGTGCCGAAGCTAGTGGCGTTCGAGAGCGTCTATTCCATGGATGGCGACATCGCGCCGATCGCCGAGATCTGCGACGTGGCGGATGAGTTCGGCGCCATGACCTTCTGCGACGAGGTCCATGGCGTCGGCCTGTATGGCGCAACCGGCGGCGGCGTCACCGAACGCGACGGCGTCGCGCATCGCCTGACGGTGATCGAGGGCACGCTCGCCAAGGCATTCGGCGTGATCGGCGGCTATATCGCGGGGTCCGCCGCGATGGTCGATTTCGTGCGCTCCTTCGCCTCGGGCTTCATCTTCTCGACCGCGTTGCCGCCGGCGGTCGCGGCGGGGGCGCGCGCGGCGATCGAGCATCTGCGCACCAGCGCCGTGGAGCGCGACCGGCTGCACGAACGCGCGGCGACGCTGCGGCGGCGGCTCGATGCGGCGGGCGTGCCGCATCTGCCCAATCCCAGCCATATCGTGCCGGTGATGGTCAATGATCCGGTGATCTGCCGCGCCATCAGCGACATCCTGCTCGATGAGCACGGCATCTATGTCCAGCCGATCAACTACCCGACCGTGCCGCGCGGGTCGGAACGGCTGCGGATCACACCGTCCCCGGTGCATTCCGACGCCGACATGGACCGGCTGGTGGCGGCGTTGCAGGCCGTCTGGGCGCGCTTCGCGCTGAAGCGGGCAGCCTGACCTGCCGCTACGGCGCCTCGACCAGCTTGCGGTAGAGATGCCAGGTGGCGTGCCCGAGGATGGGCATCACCACCGCCAGCCCCACGAAGATCGGCAGGCAGCCGAGCACGAAGCCCCCCGTCACGATCAGCCCCCACGCGGCCATGGTGACCGGGTTGGCCAGCACGGCGCGAACCGAGGTGCGGACCGCCTCGCCGACGCCGACCTCCCGGTCCAGCATCATTGGGAAGGCCACGACCGAGATCGCCAGCACCACGATCGCGAAGACCAGGCCCACCGCATTGCCCACCAGGATCAGCCAATGCCCGCCGGGTGTGTCGATGACGTCGCGCATCAGCATACCGAGGCTTGCCGGCCGGGCATCCGGGAAGGCGGCGTCGAAGATCATCTGTGCGGTGAACAGCCACAGCATGAAGATCGCCAGCAACACCAGCCCCAGCATCGCCACCGGGATGATGGCGCGCGACCGGAGCACGCCGAAAGCATCGACCCAGCTTGTCTGGGCACCCTGTTCGCGCCGGCGGCTGATCTCATACAGGCCGATGGCGCCGATCGGACCCAGCAGCGCAAAGCCGCCGACCAGCGGGTAGATCAGGTGGAACATGTCGCCGCCCCAGGCGATGCGCGCCGCCATCAGCCCGACGATCGGGTAGATCAGCGCGAGGAACACCAACTGCGTCGGCGTCGCCAGGAAATCATCGATACCGAGACGCAAGGCATCACGCAGATCGGGGATGCGGATGCGCCGGATCGCCGGCGCGTCCTGCGAAGCCACCGGATGGACCATGGAATGAGACATGCCTGAACCTCCCTGCCACTGCGGCCCGGAGGTCCTTCACCCGGCAGGCGCCTGGGCGGGCCTCCGTCGGGACAGACATTGGCAGTCCTGCGCCTCTGTCATCATCAACAGGGTGTGAGTGGCCGCGGCGGGGGGCCTGGAGCGGTTTGCGCCAGACTGTACTGACGCGAACCGCTCAACACCTTTGTCTGAGCGAGCATTTTCGCGCGCCTGCACGAGTCTGGTCAGGCGCGAACTGCTTTAGGCGGCGAGTGGCGGCCGCCCGCGGATGAAGTCGGACCCGCGCTCGGCGATCATCATCGTCGTCGCATAGGTGTTCGAGGACGTCATGGACGGCATGACGGAGGCATCGATCACCCGCAGCGCCTCCAGCCCATGCACCTGCAACCGGTCGTTCACCACCGATGTCCTGTCGGTCTCCGGCCCCATCCGGCAGGTGCCGATCAGGTGGTAGGTGGTGGACCCGTTGCGGTATGCGAAGTCGAGCAGTTCATTGTCGCTCTGCACATTCACGCCGGGCAGCACCTCGGCTTCCAGCATGGCGCGCATCTGCGGCGTATCCAGCAGCCGGCGCAGCAGGCGTATGCCGCCCAGATGCACGCGGCGGTCCATCTCGTCGGCCAGGTAGTTGGGCTGGATCTCGGGGTCGTCGAACACATCGGCCGTTTTCGCACGCACCCAGCCGATGCTCTCCGGCCGGTGCTGCCAGGCACCCGCGGTGCAGCCCGGATAATCGTCCAGGATATAGACCTTGCCCTCGGCGTATGACCCCGGCGTGAAGACGCATTGCAGGTCGGGCTCGTCCAGCCCCTCGAACGACTTCCAGAACATGTGGACGTGCGATGGCGCGGTGGCGAGGATCGACGGCTTGCCCATCGCCCAGCGCGCCACCTGCTGCGCCAGTTTGAACCCCTTGGCGAGCTGGTTGAGCGTCTCCACGCCGTCGCGCGCGCGCATCACGACGCGGGATGCGTAGTGGTCGCGGAAGTTCTCGCCCACCGGCAATTCGTGGAACACTGGCACGCCGATCCGCGCGAGCGTCGACGCCGGCCCGATGCCTGACACCTGCAACAGCCGAGCGGTATTGGCCGTGCCGGCGGACACGATCACCTCCCGCCGCGCCCGCACCTCCTGCACCGCGCCGCCGCGCTGCGTCAGGTATTTCACGCCAACCGCCCGCTTGCCTTCGAAGATGATCCCGCAGGCCCGCGCATTGGTGCGGACTTCCAATTCCTTGCGCGTCATCGCCGGCTTCAGGAAGGCCCGCGCGGCGGAGACCCGCCAGCCCTTCTGGATGCCGCGCTGGAAATACCCGACCCCCGCCTGGTCGCCGGAATTGTAGTCCGGGTTGCGCGGCAGGCCCGCGGCGACGCAGCCTTCGAGGAAGGCTTCGGACAACGGATGGATCCAGTCCATGTCGGTGACCGGCAGACCGCCAGCCTTGCCGCGCCGGTCATCCCGCCCGAAGCCGATGCGCTGTTCGGTCCGCATGTAATACGGCAGGCAATCATCATAGCCCCAGCCGCGATTGCCACGCTGCGCCCAGGAATTGAGATCCCCCGGCTGGCCACGATTGTAGATCATGCCGTTGACGGAGGATGATCCACCAAGCGTGCGCCCCTGCGTGGTGGCGATGCCGCGCCCGCCCGTCCGTTCGGTCGGCGCGGTCTTGAACTGCCAAGTGACGGACGGGTCCACCAGCGTCTTGATGAACCCCGCCGGGATGTGAATCCACGGGTTGCGATCCGGCGGGCCGGCTTCCAACACACACACGGTCACGCCAGGGTCTTCGGTCAGCCGCGCGGCCAGGATGCAGCCGGCCGCACCGGCGCCGACGATGACGTAGTCGAAGGTGTCGGCCATGGCGGGGGATCGGCTCCTGTGGTTTCCTGCGCGCCCAAGCCTAGGCGCCCACGCAGCGCGCCGCCAGATCGCCCGTGGAGGAACACCGCATGCCGAAGACCGCCCTCGTTGTCAGTGCCCATTCGGCCGATTTCGTCTGGCGCTGCGGCGGCGCCATCGCGCTGCATGCCGCCAAGGGCTGGCAGGTCACGGTGGTCTGCCTGTCCTATGGCGAGCGCGGCGAATCGGCCAAGCTGTGGCGCGTGCCGGGCATGACGCTGGACCGCGTGAAGGCATCGCGCGAAGTCGAGGCCAAGAAGGCCGCCGTCGCCCTCGGCGTGCACGACATCCAGTTCTGGGACCTGGGCGACTACCCGATCACCCTGAGCAACGATTCGCTGTTCCGCCTGGTCGATGTGTATCGCGACATCCACCCGGACTTCGTGCTGACCCACAGCAAGGAGGACATCTACAACCGCGACCACCCCGCGGTGACGGATTTCGCCCAGCATGCGCGCATCACCGCGCAGGCGCATGGGCACAATCCGGGGCAGAAGGTGCTCGGCGCACCGCCGGTCTTCCTGTTCGAACCGCACCAGCCCGAACAATGCGGCTGGAAGCCCGATGTGCTGCTGGATATCGGGTCCGTGTGGGACAAGAAGCGCGCCGCCATCGAATGCATGGAGGGTCAGGAACACCTGTGGGAATACTACACCCGCGTCGCCCAGCAGCGCGGCGCCCAAGCGGCCCGCAATTCCGACAAGACGATCAAATGGGGTGAGGGCTTCCAGTCGGTGTTCCCGCATGTCGTGGAGACGCTGGTATGAGCTTCTCCGCCCCCCCGCGCCGAGCGGGATGGATCGAACGCCCCGATGCGCGCATCCGCTATGAAGTGACGGGGAAGGGGCCTGCGATCGTCTTCGCGCACGGCCTGGGTGGCTGCCTGTTCTCCTGGTGGCAGCAGGTGGCGCATTTCGCGCCGCGCTACACCTGCGTGGCGTTTTCCCATCGCGGTTTCTTCCCATCCACCGCGCCGGCGGGCGGGCCGGACCCTGCGGAATATGCCGGCGATGTCGCGGCGCTGGTCGATGAGCTGAAGCTCGGCGACATTCGCATGGTCTGCCAATCCATGGGTGGCTGGTCCGGCGTGGAATACGCCCTGCTGCGTCCCGGGCGCGTCAAGGCGCTGGTGCTGGCGGCGACGACCGGATCGCTCGACCCGCGTCAGATGCCCGAACCCGAGCGCTCGCGCCTGGCGGGGTGGAGCAAGGACAGTGCGGAGGCGCGATCCAACCTGCTGGCGCACAACATGCTGCCCGCATCCGGCGCGCGCATGGCCGAGGAACAGCCGGCGCTCGCGCAGATCTACGCCCACATCAACGGATTGTCGCAGGGCTTCGACCGGGAAGCGGTGCGCGCGAAGCTGCACGCCGCGCGCAACCGCCCACCGGAATCCTTTGCCGCCGCCAATACGCCGGTGATGTTCGTCCCGTGTGAGGAAGATGTCGTGATCCCACCCTTCGCCCCGGCCGCCATGGCGCCGGTGATCCCCGGCGCCCGCGTCTCGCCACTGCCGCGCGCCGGGCATTCCGGACATTTCGAACATGCGGCGGATTTCAACGCCAAGGTCGAAGCGTTCTTCACGGGGGTCGGCGCATGACCCAGCGTGTCCTGACCACCGCCCTGGGCGATTATCCCCACACCGCATCCCTGCAGGACACACCGACGCTGCGGCTGGAACGGGTGTCGGTGAAGCCGGTCAACCTGGCCTTCCCGCCGATGGTGCGGCAGCGGCGCTACGATGTGTGCGAAATGGCCATCGCCACCGTGCTGATGGCCAAGGAAGCCGGCATCGGCCTGACCATGCTGCCGGTGGTGATGGCGCAGCGTTACCAGGAAGGGGCGATGGTTTGCCCGATCGACAGCCCGATCCGCGGGCCGGCCGATCTGGTGGGCAAGCGCGTCGGCGTGCGGTCCTACAGCCAGACCACGGGCATGTGGCTGCGCGGCATCATGGCCGACAGCCACGGCGTCGCCCCGGAATCGGTGGCCTGGACGACCTTCGAGGACGCCCATGTGCCGACCTTCCGCGACCCGCCCTTCGTGACACGCGCCGCACCGGGCAGCGACATCGCGGGCATGCTGCGCGCCGGCGAATTGGACGCGGCGATCTTCGGCTTCGAAGTGCCGGCCGGGATGCGGACCGTGTTCCCAGACCCCGCCGCGGCCGCGCGTGATTTCCAGGCCCGCTACGGCTTCAAGCCGGTCAACCATCTGGTGGTGGTGAAGTCGGAACTCGTGCAGGAACCGGGGTTGGTCGATGAGCTGCTGGCGATGTTCGGCGGCGCGACGACGACGCGCGACGCGCTGGCCCCGGCCATCGCCCTGGCAAACCGCTTCTGCGTGGCGCAGGGGCTGACGTCGCGGGCGCTGACCACCGAGGAAGTCTGGTCGTAGGCGTGGCGCCGGGCTGGCAGCCCGGCGCGCGCCCTATCGCGCCCCGCGCACCAGCCGGCCGGGCAGGGCGCCGGTCGGCTCGCCTTCACGGTATGTGACGGCGCCGGACAGGATGGTGGCGGCATAGCCTTCCGCCTTCTGCACCAGCCGCTTGCCGCCGGCCGGCAGGTCGTAATGCATCTCGGGCGCGCGCATCCGCAGCCGGGCAAAGTCGATCACGTTCAGGTCGGCCTTGCGCCCGGCCGCGATCACGCCGCGATCGGTCAGCCCCATCGCCGCGGCATTGTCGTGGCTGATGCGCCGCACCGCCTGTTCCACCGGCAGCAGCGGCCCGCGCGTGCGGTCGCGCGCCCAATGCACCAGCATATGCGTCATGCAGGACGCATCGCAGATGTAGCCCACATGCGCCCCGCCATCGCCCAGGCCCATCAGCGTGTGCGGATGCACCATCATCTCGCGGATCGCCGCCAGGTCGCCATCGGCGTAGTTCAGCAGCGGACGATTGAGGATGGCGCGACCATCGCGCTCCAGCATCAGGTCGTAGCACAGCGCCTCGGGCGTCATGCCCCGCGCGGCGGCCATGGCGGCGACGGATCGCTCCGGCGGCGGCTCGTAATCCGGCGGGTCACCCAGCGGGAAGATCTTGTCCCAGTTGTTCAGCCGCACCTTCAGCCCGGCATCGTCGGTCGGCTCGGACAGGATGCGCGCCCGGCGCGCCGGGTCGCGCAGGGCGGCGATACGTTCGGGCAGCGGCAGATGCGCGATGTCCCGATACGATGCGCGCGTCAGGAACGGATGCTGGGACAATTCGAAGCCGAACATGAGCCCGACCGGGCGGCCCATCACCTGGCCGAACATCGGCACGCCGGCGGCATTCGCTTCCTCGACTTTGTCGAGCAACCAACGCCAGAAGCCCGGCTTGGATTCGCGTTGCAGCAGGGAGAAGGTGAGGGGGCGCCCCGCCACGGCGGCGACGCGGCGCAGGCGGGCGAACTCCTCCTCCGCCGGGTCGTCGAAGTCCGAGATCACCTGCAACCAGCCGGAGCCATGCGCGCGCAGCGTCCGCGCCAACGCTTCAAGTTCCGCCTCCGGCGCGCCCAAGGTCGGGATGTGGCGCCCATCCAGCGTGCGATGCGCCAGCGCGCGCGATGTGGAAATCCCGACCGCACCCGCCGCGAGGCCCTCGGCCGCCAGCCGCGCCATCTCGGCGCATTCGGCTTCGGTGGCTTCGGCATGGGCCTCGGCACGTTCGCCCATCACATGCACGCGCAGCGGAGCGTGCGTCACCATCGCGGCGATGTCGGTGTCATAGCGGCGGGAGGCGAGGAAGTTCATGTAGTCGGGGAAGGATTCCCAGGACCAGGGCAGGCCCTCGGTCAGCACGACTTCGGGCAGGTCCTCCACGCCCTCCATCAGCTTCACCAGCATGTCGCGCCGTTCCGGCCTGCAGGGCGCGAAGCCGACGCCGCAATTGCCGATCAGCGCGGTGGTGACGCCGTTGATCGAGGATGAGATCAGCCGCTCCGACCAGGCGGCCTGCGCATCGTAATGCGTGTGGATGTCGACGAAGCCGGGTGTGACCAGCAGACCTTTCGCGTCGATTTCCTCCGCGCCGCGCCCGGCCACGCGGCCGACTTCCACGATCCGGCCGCCAGCGATCGCAACATCGGCTTCGAAGGGCGCGGCACCGGTGCCATCGACCACCGTGCCGCCGCGAATCACCAGGTCATGCATGGCGTGCCTCCTTCTTCAGACGGACAGGACGATCTTGCCGAAGTGCTTGTTGGCCTTCATGTGGCCCAGCGCCTCGACGACGTCGGCCAGCGGAAAGACCTTGTCGATGGGGATGGAGAAGCGCCCATCCTCCACCGCCGCCCACAGGTCGCGCCGCATCGCGGCGTATTCGGCGCGGATCTCATCGCGCGAGCGCGTGCGATGCGTCACGCCGATATAGGCGATGCGCCGCGTCGCATGGGTTTCGAAGTTGAACTCGGCCCGGCCGCCGCCCAACCGCCCGACATTGACGATGCGGCCCAGGATGGCGGTGCAGCGCATCGCGTCATTGATCGCGGGTCCGCTGACCTGGTCGATCACCAGGTTCACGCCGCGCCCGTCGGTCGCGGCCAGCACCTGGTCCGCCCAATCCGCATCGCGGGTGTTCACGGCGACATCGGCGCCGAATTCCTTCAGCCGCGCGCGACGGCCGGCATCGGTCGAGGTGCCGACCACCAGTGATGCCCCCATGAACTTCGCGATCTGCATGCCCATGATGCCGACGCCCGAGGACGCGCCGAGGATCATCACCGATTCACCCTTGGCGGCGCGCCCATTCATCACGATCGCGTCGTGCATGGTGGCGAGCGCGACCGGCAGCGCCGCCGCTTCTTCCCAGGACAGGTTGCGGTCCGGCACCTTCTGGACGCGGTGGCTGTCGGCGATGGCGTATTCGGCATAACCCCCGGCACCCGAGCAGGTGACGCGATCGCCCGGCTTCACATGCGTCACGGCACTGCCGATGGCGGCCACTTCGCCGGCGAAATCCAACCCGAGGATGGTCCCGGCACCGCCCATCGCGCCATGCGACCCGCCGGCCGCGACAGCAAGGTCCGCGCGGTTCAGCGTGGCGGCGCGGACGCGGACCAGCACCTCCTCCGCAGCTGGTGTCGGGCGCGGCACGTCCTGCACCCGCACCCCGTCCGCGGTGACAACCGCTGCGCGCATCATGTTCGACATCTTCGTTTCATCCCCTGGCGCCGGTCAGGCCCTGCACACGGATGAGGCCGTCCGGCACCGCGCGCAAGCCCTGCATCGACGCGCCCACGCCATGGAGCGTCAAGGGCTGCCAGAGGTTGATGTAGGGACGATCCGCCAGGTATTGCCGCGCCGCGCGATCATAGGCCGCCGCGCGGACCGCGGGATCGACACTGCGCCGTGCCTCGATCATCGCCGCATCGACGTCGCGGTTGCAGTACCGCCCGCCATTGAGCGGCACGCCGCAGGCATAGAAGGCGTAGATGTTGCCATCGAGGTCGGCGCGGCCGGACCATTGGATCATCAGCGCTTCGAAATCACCGGCGGTCCATTGGTTCAGCAGCGTCGCGGTCTCGATGAGCTGGATTTCGATGTCGATGCCGGCCTCCGCCGCCATGGCCTGGATCACTTCGGAGGCCTGGAGGTAGTCGGTGGTGTTGGGGACCGACAGCTTGATGCGTACGCGCTGGTGGCCGGCTTCGCGCAGCAGGGTGCGCGCACGGGCGACATCACGCGCCGGCATCGGCACCGACCGTGCATAGAAGGGGTGGTCGGGCGGCACCGCCTGGTTGGCCGGCACCCACAACCCTTCGAAGGCGACATTGACCAGCGCCTGGCGGTCGATCGCCAGTTCCAGGGCTTCGCGCACCCGCGCATCCTGGCCGAGCGGCGTCTGCGCGCGCGCCCCATTCGCGACGTTGATGGCGATGTAGAAGGTCGCCAGCGAGGGCGCCTGGACCACCCGCACACGCTGGTCGCGCCGCATTTCGGCGACATCCGACGGGCTGACCCGTTCCATCACATCCAGCGCGCCGGAGCGCAGATTGGCCAGCCGCACGGTGGAATCCGTGATCGGGCGATAGGTGACGCGCTGGGCATGGATGTTGGCGCGGTCCCAATACCCGTCGAAGCGTTCGAGTTCGATACGGTCCTGGGCGATGCGGCGGGTCAGGCGGAAGGGGCCGGCGCAGGCGGGTTCGCGCTGGAAATCCGCACCCGTGATGCGTGCCTGGCGCGGGGAGACGAGCATGCCCGCGCGATCGGCCAGCGCCGCCAGCAGTGGCGCGAAGGGTTCCGACAGCCGGATGGTGACTTCCATCGGCCCGGTGGCGACGATTTCGCTGACCGGCCCCATTTCCGCCCGGCGCGTCGATCCCTGGGTTTCGAGGTGGCGGCGCAAGCCGGTGGCGGCGGCCTCCCCGGTCAGGGCTTCGCCGTCATGGAAACGCACGCCGTCGCGCAGGGTGAAGACCAGGGCGCGGCCGTCCTGGTCCCAGCGCCAGGCGGTGGCGAGTTGCGGGACGATCTCCAGCTTTTCGTTGATGTCCACCAGCTTGTCGCACATGGCGGCGAAGACCTGGCGCCCGGTGACGGTGCGCGACAGGGTCGGGTCCAGCACGTCCGGGTCGGAGGTCAGCCCGATGCGCAGATGCTGTGCCGTGGCGGGCTGAGCGAGACAGGCGAGCAGCGGCAGCAGGGCAAGGATGCGGCGCATGGAGGGCTTCCCGATCACTGTTCGTGACCAGTCTTGCCCTGCTGGCGCATCGGCGCAACGCGCCGCCCCCGCGCGCCCTTCTGACAGCCAAAAAAAAGGAGGGGGATCGGGGGAGTTCTCTCCCCCGACCTTCCCTTGTCACGTCGCCCGATGAATCGGATCGACCCAAAGAACCGTCTCGGGCTTCTCGACCGGTTCGATATCGATATTGATGGCAACGGCCTCGTTGTCGGACCGCACCAGCACGCATTCCAGCGTCTCATCGGCCGATGCGTTGATCTCCTGGTGGGGAACATAGGGCGGCACGTAGATGAAATCCCCCGGTCCGGCTTCGGCGACGAATTCCAGTTTCTCCCCCCAGCGCATGCGGGCGCGCCCCTTGACCACGAAGATCACGCTTTCGAGGTGACCGTGGTGGTGGGCGCCGGTCTTGGCATCGGGGTGGATGTGGACGGTGCCGGCCCAGATCTTCTGGGCGCCGACGCGGGCGGCGTTGATGGCGGCGGCGCGGTTCATCCCCGGGGTCTGGGCGGTGTTGGCGTCCAGGTTGTCGGCGGGGATCACCCGGACGCCGGTGTTCTTCCAGCCGTCTTCGGGGATGGAGGGGTGGTCGTGACCGTCATGCGGCATGGTGTTGGCTCCTTGCGTTGGCCGCAGGGGAACGCCAATGCGGGTGGCGCCGCAAGGGATGGAATGAAATAGCGAAGCTGTCCTCCACGCATGGGTGGCGGGAGGATGCACTGGCCGTGCCGCCGCCTGTGCTGGAACGTCTTTCCCCACCGCTTCAGGCGGTGGAGCGGCAGGTCAGCCACAGCCGGGTCCGGTGGCATCCCCACAGCATCAGCGCCTGCGCGGCGAACCACAGGCCCGGCCCGGTGATGGTCCCATGCAGCACGATGATCCCAAGCACGCCGGCGGCCGTCAGGACCAAGGCGAGGTGTACCGCGTGGTCGAACACCACGAGCGCGGCATCCTTGATGGCGCCCCACATCGGCACCATCGGCGCGGCGATGGCCGCGCCGACGAGGAGCGAGAGCAGCAGGATCACCAGCGCCAGCCCGCCGAGGCAGCCGCCGAGGGCGACGAACTGCGCCACCTGCCCCGGCAGGGCGCTGCCGGGCAATGCCCAGCGCAGGATCAGGAACAGCGCAGCCAAGCCCGCGGTGGCGACGAAGGCCGCGTGGAGCGGTTCATCGGCGGGCCGTGCGCCGCCTGCCGCGAGGCGGCGCGGCAGCAGCGGCCAGGCGTCGAGGGTCGCGGTCGGGCGGGGCATGGGGGGAGCCTCCGGTGCGGGTGATGCGACCCGACATTTGCCCGTGATCGGTTACCGACAACCTAACGCGCATGTGTGCCAGAGCCCATCTCGAAAGTCGCCTCGCGGCGGCTCTCGACCTCCGGCGCCGGCCCGCACCGCCACCCGGCCACCCATGTCGGGGTGCGGGCCGGTTGCCGGACTTTCAGATCAAGCTCTCAGCCCTGGCGCGGCAGCAGCCGTTCGGCCAGCGACGCCCACCAGGACGCCCCGACCGGCAGGATGTCGTCGTTGAAGTCATATTTGGGGTGGTGGACCATCGCGTCGCCCGCCCCGCGGCCACCGCCGAGCATCAGATACGCGCCGTCCTTGGCGTTGAGCATGAATGAGAAATCCTCCCCACCCATAGTCGGCTTGTCCATCGGCAGCACGCGCGCTTCGCCCTGCACGGCGCGGGCGGCATCGGCGGCCATGATGGTGCTGGCCGGCTCATTGATCGTGGCGGGGTACAGGCGGATGAACTTCGCCTCGGCCTGGGCGCCGAAGGCGGCGGCGATGCCGGCGACAGTCTCGAGGAAGCGCTTCTCCAGCAGGTCGCCGACCTCGGGCGCGAACCAGCGCGCGGTGCCGAGCATCTTCACCTGTTCGGGAATGACATTGTAGGTGAAGCCGCCATTGATGTGGCCGATGGTGATGACGCCGCCTTCGACCGGTTCGACATTGCGGCTGACGATCGATTGCAGCGCCTGGATCAGCGCTGCGGCGATCACGATGGGGTCGTTGCCGTTCTGCGGAATGGCGCCATGCGCGCCCTTGCCGGTGATGGTAACTTCAAGGTTCGCGACGGCGGCCATCACCGGCCCCTCGCGCCACAGGAAGGTGCCCGCCGGGGCGGAGGGCCAGTTGTGCAGGCCGAAGACGCGCTCCATCGGGAAACGCTCGAACAGGCCTTCCTTCACCATGACCTCGCCGCCGCCGAAATTCTCCTCGGCCGGCTGGAAGATGACATAGACGGTGCCGTCGAAGTTGCGGGTTTCCGCGAGATACTTCGCCGCGCCCAGCAGCATGGTGGTGTGGCCGTCATGGCCGCAGGCATGCATCTTCCCCGCGGTCTTGGAGGCATAGGGCAGCCCGGTGTCCTCGAGGATCGGCAGCGCGTCCATGTCCGCGCGCAGGCCGATGGCGCGCCCGGACGCCGCGTTGTTGCCGCGGATCACGCCGACCAGGCCGGTCTTGGCGATGCCGGTGATCACCTCGTCACAGCCGAATTCGCGCAACTTCTCGGCGACGATGGCCGAGGTGCGCACTTCCTCGAAGGCCAGTTCAGGGTGCTCGTGCAGGTCGCGCCGCCAGGCGGTCATCTCGGCATGGAAATCGGCGATGCGGTTGTTCACGGGCATGGGGGCGGCTCCTGCGTTTCAGGCGGGTGTGTGCTG
The DNA here is from genome assembly GCA_022842185.1 of Acetobacteraceae bacterium. Classification (GTDB taxonomy): domain Bacteria; phylum Pseudomonadota; class Alphaproteobacteria; order Acetobacterales; family Acetobacteraceae; genus Neoroseomonas. Next base: position 20,806 of record JALHQB010000031.1, on the reverse strand, counting down.
CGGCGGAAAGGTCAGGGCAAGACCTTCATCGAGCGGGATGGGATCGACGCCGAGGTCGCGGCGCATGGGGGTGATGTCGAAGGCCTTGTCCTCGGTCAGGCGACGGATCTCGTCGGCGCCGATGCGCGGCAGGCCGGGGATGATGCGGGTGATCGGCGCCAGCAGCCGCAGCGGCAGGGCCGGGATGGGCAGGATGGGCGGCGTGCGCAGCCCGGCGGCGGATGCCACCGCGCGGATGAAATCGCGATAGGGCAGGGGCGAGGGACCGGCGATGACGCGCGTCGTGGCCTCGGGCCAGTCGCGCGCGATGGCGGCGAGCAGGCAGCGTGTCACATCGCCCTGGTGGATCGGCTGCACCAGCGCCCGCCCGCCGCCGGGCAGCGGGGCGAAGGGCAGGCGCGCGACCAGCGCGGCCAGGCGGCGGACATTATCCTCCCCCTGCGCGCCATAGATCATGGTGGGGTGCAGCATCACGCCGCGATGGCCGGAGGCAAGCAGCGCGGCTTCCCCCGCCCGCACGCCATCGCCATGCGCGTCCGGCCATTGGGAAAAGCGGCGCGTCGATCCCATCAGCACGAAGGTCGCGCCCGGTTCGGCCGCCGCCAGCAGCGCGGGCGTCCAGCGGGCATGGACGGTGCTGACGATGCGCGTCGCCCCGGCCAGGGCACGGGACAGCGCGGCGGGGTCGCGCAGATCGGCGGATCGTACGTCACCGCGCAGGCCCAGCGCGCGCCATTTCGCCACGTCCCGCGCGACGGGGATGAAGGGTTCGGCCAATGCACGGGCCAGCGCGGCGCCGGTGCGCCCGGTGGCACCGATCAGGGCAAGCGTCATTGGCAGGTGGTCCAGCGCCCGAGGTCGAGGTGGAAATGATTGGCATGGGCCGCATCCCGTTCCGGCCCCAGCACGGCGGCGAAGATACGGCAGGCGCCGTCGCGCGCGTCACGCAGGAAAGCGCCGGACGGGGCGTCGCGGCCCCAATCGCGCAGCACGGAGATGTCCCGCCCATCATCCAGCCGCAGGGCGGCGAGGTCGATCGCATTGGCGGTGGCATGCTGGCTGCGCCGCGTGCCGCCCCGCACATCCCGGCAAGCCAGCGTGCCGAGGTGGCGCACCCGAGCGATGCCGGTGCCGAAATGCGCCTGCGCGGCGGGTTCCAGCACCTGACGTTCATACACTGTCCAGGCGGCCGCCATCGGGCAGGTCAGCAGCGGGCGGGCCGGGTCGAAAGCGCCCGGCAGGCGCAGCGTGTCCGTCAGCGGGCAGTCCGGCCCGGCCGAGCCATCCGGCAGCGGTGTCGCATTGACGCCCGCCGCATCCAGCGCGGCGAAGCAGGCCGCCGGGTTGCCCGCCAGCCCGCGCAGCTTGTGCCGCGTGAACGGCCCGGTCGGTCCGGCCAGGTCGATCGGGACGAAGGGGTTCCAGGCCTCCGGCAGGCGTGGCAGCAGCCAGGCGATGCCGAAGGCCGTGGCGAGCAACAGGGCAAGCAGGATCAAGCGGCGCACCCACCCCATATGGGTGCGCGGACGGCGATCAAGGCTCCGCGCGCAAGAACGCCAGATCCGCCCCCAGCGGCGCCTGCGTCACCTGTTCATGCACCAGCCGGTCCCAGCCGCGCTTGGGCGCGGGTTCCGGCGTCCAGGCGGCGCGGCGCTGTGCCAGCACCGCCTCATCCACCAGCAGGTCCAGCGAACGGTTCTTCACGGACAGCCGGATGCGGTCGCCGGTCTGCACGAATTGCAGCGGGCCGCCGACCGAGGCCTCCGGCGCGATATGCAGCACGATGGTGCCGAAGGCGGTGCCGGACATGCGGCAATCGCTCATCCGCACCATGTCCTTCACGCCCTGCCGCGCGAGCTTCTTCGGAATCGGCAGGTACCCCGCCTCCGGCATCCCGGCCGGCGAACGCGGCCCGGCATTCTTCAGCACCAGGATGTCCTGCGCCGTCACGTCCAGATCGGGGTCGTCGATGCGGTTGGACAAGTCGGCCAAGCCATCGAACACCAGGCAGCGCGCCTCGGTCTCGAACAGCGAAGGCGTCGCGGCGGAGCGCTTGAGGATCGCTCCATCGGGCGCCAGCGAGCCGAACAGCGCCACCAGCCCACCGACCGGGGAGACGGGTTCGCCGCGCGCGCGGATGATGCGGCGATCGACGAAATGCGTGCCATCCCCGATGCGGTCGGCCAGCGACACGCCATCCAGGTCCTTCGCCGTCAGGTCCAGCAGGTCGCGCAATTCCCACAGCAGGGCGCGCATGCCCCCCGCGCTGTGGAAGTCCTCCATGTAGCCCTCGCCGGTGGGCTTCAGATCCACCAGCACCGGCGTCGATTCCGACAGCGCATCCAACTGCTTGAGGTCAAGGTTCAGCCCCGCACGCCCCGCGATGGCCGCCAGATGCACGATCGCATTGGTGGACCCGCCGAGCGACAGCAGCACCCGCACGGCGTTGTCCAGATTTCCCTGCGTCATCAGCGACAGCGGCGAGACGGGGTTGCGGATCAGCCGCACCGCCTGTGCGCCGGCTTCCTCGGCAATCCGCAGCCGGTCGGCATGCACCGCGGGGGCGGAGGCCGCATCCAGCGGCATGAAGCCGAGGGTGGAGGCGATGCAAGCCATGGTCGACGCCGTGCCCATCACGCCGCAGGTCCCCGCGGTGGTCGCCAGCTTGCCTTCGAGTGTCGCGATCTTCTCGTCGGTGACCTCACCGGCGCGATAGCGCGCCCAGTACCGGCGGCAATCGGTGCAAGCGGACAGCCGCTCGCCTTCGAAGGACTGCGCCAGCATTGGCCCGACCACCAGCATGACCGATGGCGTGCCGGAACTGATCGCACCCATCAGCTGCGCCGGCACCGTCTTGTCGCAGCCGCCCACCAGGATCGCTGCATCCATCGGCTGGTTCGCCAACATCGTTTCGGTGTCGAGCGCCATCAAGTTGCGGTAGTGCATCGAACAGGGCGACAGCGAGGGTTCGCAGATGCTGATCGTCGGGAAGGCCAGCGGCAAACCGCCAGCGGCGAGCACGCCGCGCTTCACCGCCTCGATCAGCTCGGGGATGGTGCGGTGGCAGTTGTTGTAGTCGGACGCGGTGTCGGCGATGCCGACCACCGGCTTGTCCAGCATGGCCTGGCTGTAGCCCATGGATTTCGCGAAGGACCGGCGCAGATACAGCGCAAAGGCCGGATCGCCGTAATTCGATGCGTTCCGGCCAAGGCCATGGGGCTTCTTCTGCTCGGTCATCTCGCGCGTCTCTCTCCGGTCTGCGCGAGGGCTTCCACCCGTTATCCGGGGCGGTGGCACACGCAGCAGAGCTTGTTGCCGTCGGGGTCGCGCAGATAAGCACCGTAATAGTCCGCGTGGTAGTGAGGGCGCAGGCCCGGTGCGCCTTCATCGGTGCCGCCCTGCGCCAGGGCGGTGGCATGGAAGCGGTCCACGGCCGCACGGTCCGCGGCTTCGAAGGCGATGGTGACGCCGTTGCCGACGCTCGCCGCTTGCCCGTCGATCGGCTTCAGGATCCAGAATTGCGGCGTCGTCTCAGGCGCAGCGGCATAACCAGCATAGCCCTTGTCGAGATCGGCCTCCTGCCGCGCCAGGCCCAGCCCGCCAAGCAGCGCATCATAAAAGGCGACCGATCGGCGGATATCGGCGGTGCCGAGGGTGACATGGCTGAACATGCGCGAGGACCTCCTTGACCTCCCCGCAGGCTAGGCGGTCAGCGGGCGGGGGGAAATGCCCGGCGGGGCCGTGCGCTGCTGGCAGCAGCTATGCAAGCAACCTGTTGAGCGTCGCCGTCACCTGGCCCGTGCTGTACGGCTTGGCGAAGAAGGTGCTGCCTGCCGGCAGTTCGGACTCGTCCGGCTGCGCGTGCCCGGAAATGACAATGAAGGCGATCGGCGGCCAGCGGCCTCTGACATAGTTTGCAAGCCGGAGGCCATCCCATCCCGTCGCCAGGTTGATATCCGTGAACACCACGGAGACATCGGGCCGCCGCTCCAGGATGGCGATCGCCTGGGCAGCATCGCATGCAACCAGGGCCTCGCAGTCCATCCGCTGGACCAGGCGCGCGGCCATCATGCGCTGGATTGGATCGTCCTCGACCACCAGGACTACTCTGGGCTTGGGTTCGCCGTTGCCCGCCTGCATGGTTCGTCACATCTCCTGCATGTCATCGAGACGAGCCTCAAAGACGGCTTCGACCCCCGTAGGATGGTAATGCACGGCGACGCCACCAGTTCCCACCAGCCCCATACTTATTAATGTGAGGCCGAAGCCCTCACGTGCGGGGGGCGAGACCGGCGGGCCGCCAGTCTCCTGCCACCGCAGCACGAAACTGGTTTCCGTCCCGGATGGGACGAGGCTCCACGTCAGCTTGACCCGCCCCCCGGCCTTGGACAAGGCGCCATATTTCAATGCGTTCGTTGCCAGCTCGTGAAGGGTGAGGGACATCGATTGCGCCGCCCGCCCGCCGATCTCGAGGTCCGGGCCGACGACGTCGATGCGGTCCTTCACGCTGATATTCGACAACAGGTCATTGACCAGGCCCAGGAGGCCGGCCGAGGCCCAGTCATTCGCGACCAGCGCCCGATGCGCCGTCCCCAGCGCCACGATCCGTTCGCCGAGCGCGTCCACAAGGTCGCGTTCCTTCACATCGGCCAGGCTGTTCATCACGATGGCCTGCACCGTCGCGAGGGAGTTCTTCAGGCGATGGCTGAGTTCCTGCGTCAGAACGACCCGTTGTTTCTCCGCATCCAACTGCTGCATGGCGGATTGCAGGCGTTCCAGCATGCCTTGCATGAAGGCGAGTTCACCGCCTGACCAGGGGCGGGGATGCTCGCTGAGGATGAAGAAGGTCCCGGCCAGACGGTTGCCGCGCATGACCGGCAGGAACACCGCGGCCTTCACGCCCAGCCCGATATAGCCCGCATCGGGGGACGCGACCGTGTCCTGTGTCGTGTCGCTGACCACGACTGTCGTGCCGTGCCGTAGCGCCGCCAGGGTTTGGGCAAAATCCTCCTGCCGCCAATGGCATCCGAAACCAGGTGGGGAAGGTGTGGGCCAGCCGGCCAGCACCGCCATGGCGTCGGCCCGGTCATCGACCTCCGCATACCCCACCTGCGACGCGGCGAGCGGCGTGCCCGTGAGGCGCGCGGCGGCTTCCATCACGCCGATGCCGTCCTTCACCCCGCGGACCTCCTCGCCGAGTTGCAGAAGGCTCGTCAGGCGCAGCGTCGCGAGCTTGCGATCGGTGATGTCGTGGACCGTTCCGAACAACGCGATCGGACGACCATCGCCATCGCGCAGGAACTGCGATCGCCGGCTCAGCCAGCGGATGCGCCCATCATCGGGGCGACGGATCCGGTATTCGGTATCCGTGCCGGCGCTGCCGGTCGCGCGCGATACCGCATCGGACCGGGCCGAGCTGTCCTCGGGCAGGACAATCGCTTCGAAATACGAAGCCGGGTAGGTCGAGGCCAGGGGAACGCCGAACACGCGGCAGAATTCGTCCGACACGGCCATCAGCCCGGTCGCGATGTCGAGTTCGAACGACCCGATGCGCCCGGCCTCCTGGGTGCGCCGTGCCCGCACCTCGCGGTCCTGGAGGTCCCGGAGTGCGGTCGCGTCACTGCCGGCGGCATCCACGGCCGCATCCCGCATGGCGGCGCGGTAGGCCCCGAGGCCGACTTCCCGGTCGACCATCCGGCGCAGCAGAAGCTGGGTCATGACCTGGCGCGCGAGCAGCGTCAGCGTCGTGGCTTGCGCCGGGCTGACCCCCCCTGGCCGAGGCACGACGTCAATGACGCACACGGTGCCGATGGCGGTTCCGTCCGGCGCGTAGATTGGGGCGCCGGCATAGAACCTGATCCTGGGACCGTGGGTGACCAGGGGATTTTGCGCGGTGCGCGGGTCCGCCAGCAGGTCAGGGATGACGAAGACATCGGATTGCCGTATCGCCAGGGCGCAGACCGAGTGTTCGATGGGTGTCTGGCTGGCCTCAAGGCCGATCCTGGCCTTGAACCACTGCCTGTCCTTCTCGACCAGGCTGACCAGCGCGATCGGCGCGTCGCAGACGGTCGAGGCGATGGCCACGATGTCGTCAAAAACGAGTTCCGGTCCCGTATCCAGGATATGGAGATCCTGGAGGGCGCTCAGGCGCCGTTCCGTCGCCCCGTCCAGGTCCGCGGCGTGCTCACTTAAGATATGCGACATCAAGGCTCATTGAAACGTGGTTGATGCGACGCGGCAATAACATGGGTTAAAGGTCCGGCTCACGGGCGGGTTGCAGCCCTTTACGGCATCGAAGCCACGCGCACCCTGAATTTAACGCGATGTCCCGGATGGGCTGCGATCGTTTCCCGCATTCTGCGGTAATATGATACCGCAGGCGCCAGCCCCAGCTTTCGCTTGACTTAGCGGGCTTCGGCCGCGATAAGCCGCGCCAGTTCATTTGTTGGATTCCTGGAAAACCGATGCTCACGCGACAGACAATTTCGCAAAAGCCGGCGGATGTGAAAAAGGCCTGGTTGCTGATCGATGCGGACGGGCTCGTGCTCGGTCGCCTCGCGACGCTGGTGGCCAATCATCTGCGCGGCAAGAACAAGCCGCAATTCACACCGCATGTCGATTGCGGCGACCATGTCGTCATCATCAACGCGGAGAAGATCCGCGTGACCGGTGCGAAGGCCGAGCAGAAGGTGTTCTACTGGCACACCGGCTATGCCGGCGGCATCAAGGAACGCACCGTGCGTGAGCGCCTTGAAAGCAAGTACCCTGAGCGGGTCATCGAAAAGGCGGTCGAGCGCATGATCACCCGTGGCCCCCTGGGCCGCGAGCAGATGCGCAGCCTGCACGTCTATGCCGGCACCGAGCACCCCCACGCCGGCCAGCAGCCGACCAAGATCGACATCGCTGCGCTGAACCGCAAGAATTCCGTCCTCGTGAAGAAGGTTGCCTGAGGTCATGAGCGAGACCCGTACCCTCGCGGACCTCAAGGACATCGTTGCCGGTACCCCGGCGGCGCCTGAGGCCGCGATCACCCGTGAACCGAAGCGCGACGCGCAGGGCCGTGCCTATGCCACCGGCCGCCGCAAGGATGCCGTGGCCCGCGTGTGGGTGAAGCCCGGCAAGGGCCAGATCCTGATCAACGACAAGCCGGCCGCGCGGTATTTCGCCCGCCCCGTGCTGCGCATGCTGATCACCCAGCCCTTCCTGGTGGCCGATCGCTACCAGCAGTTCGACGTGAACTGCACGGTCGTCGGCGGTGGTCTGTCGGGCCAGGCCGGCGCGGTGCGCCACGGCATTTCCCGTGCGCTGACCAACTATGAGCCGGAGTTGCGCGCCATCCTGAAGAAGGCCGGCTTCCTGACGCGCGACCCGCGCGTCGTGGAACGCAAGAAGTATGGCAAGGCCAAGGCCCGACGTTCCTTCCAGTTCTCCAAGCGCTGACGCCGGCGGATCGGCGCGCAGCGCCGGTCCTTCGTCGCAGGACTGTCATGCAAAAGGGGGTGGATCCGCAGGGATCCGCCCCTATTGCTTTTCTGGCCCGAAACCACGTCACACTACTTTCGCAACGGAGGTCCATTCCCATGGCCAAGACCCCCACGGTGTTCATCGACGGCGAGGCCGGCACGACCGGCCTGCAGATCCGCGAGCGGCTGGCGGCGAACCCGCATGTCGCCCTGCGTTCGATCGCGCCCGACCGCCGAAAGGACCCCGGGGCGCGGCGCGAGATGATGGAGGAAGTGGACCTCGTCATCCTCTGCCTGCCCGACGACGCGGCGAAGGAAAGTGCTGCGATGGCCGCGTCCCTGGGCGCCAAGGCCCCCAAGCTGCTCGATGCCTCCACCGCCTTCCGCGTCGATCCGGCCTGGGCCTATGGCCTGGCGGAACTGACGCCGGACCAGCCGGGCGTGATCGCCGCCGCGCAGAATGTGTCGAACCCCGGCTGCTATCCCACCGGCGCCATCCTGATGCTGCGCCCGCTGGTCGAAGCCGGCATCATGGCGGCCGATCACCCGGTCACGGTCAATGCCGTGTCCGGTTATACCGGCGGCGGCAAGGCGATGGTCGCGGCCTATGAAGCCCGCACCGCGCCGGATTTCGAGATGTATGGCCTCGGCCTGAAGCACAAGCACGTGCCGGAACTGCAGAAATACTCCCTGCTGACGCGCCGGCCGATCTTCATCCCCGCCGTGGCCGATTACGCGCAGGGCATGGTCGATGCCATCCCGCTGCACCTCGACACCCTGCTGAAGCCGGTCACACCGGCGGAGATCGAGGCGCTGCTCGCCGCGCGCTACGCCGGCAGCGACTACGTCCGCGTCGTCCCCGCCGAGGCCGGCGGCAAGATCGAGCCGCAGGCGCTGAACAACACCAATGGGCTCGAGATCCGCGTCCATGGCGATGCGTCGCTCGGCCAGGCGGTGCTGGTCGCGCGGTACGACAATCTCGGGAAGGGCGCGTCGGGGGCTGCCGTGCAGAACCTCGGCCTGATGCTGGGCATCCCGGTGAATGCCGACCTGCCGGTGGCGCGCCCCGCCGCCGCCGAGTAGCATCAGCGTGCTGCCGGCCCGGGGCCTCGCCCTGGGCCGGCGGCGCCATGCACGACCATCCGAGGACCGGCCACCAGTGCGCGGCGGCCGGTCCCGGCCATCAAGGCATGCGACGAAGGCCCAGCCGCACGGTGCGGCGCAGGCGACCGAGGCACGGCAACGACCTTGATGGACGACGAACTCCTGGCCCAGGGCCGCCTCGGCGATGCGCGGGGTGAAGCGCGCTACATCGTCCTCGCCACCCTCGCCGGCGCCTGCGCGGGGCTGCTTGGGGCGCTGTTCCACCTGGCCATCAACCACCTGGTCCAATGGCCGCGCTGGCTGGCGGGCACCGGCCTCGGGGGCTGGCCGCTGGTGGCGGCCGCGGCGGGCGTCACCATGGTGTGCACCGTGCTGTCCGTCTTCCTGGTGCGACGCTTCGCCCCGGAAGCCGGCGGCAGCGGCGTGCAGGAGATCGAAGGCGCGATGGAAGGCCTGCGCCCGGTGCGCTGGCGCCGCGTGCTGCCGGTGAAGTTCGTCGCCGGCGTGACCGCCATCTCATCGGGCCTGGTGCTGGGTCGGGAGGGACCGACGATCCACATCGGCGCATCCGCCGCCGCCGCGGTATCGGAGACCTTCCGCACGACGGAACTCGAACGGCGCGGCCTTCTCGCGGCCGGTGCCGCCGCGGGGCTGGCCTGCGCCTTCAACGCGCCGCTCGCCGCCGTGCTGTTCATCGTCGAGGAAACCCACCGGGAATTCCCCTACACCTTCCGCACCTATCTCGGCGTCGGCTGCGCGGCCGTTGCCGCGACCATCATGACGCAGGCCATCGTCGGCACCGGCCCGGCCCTGCCGCTGCCGGTCGAAAGCGCTGCGCTGCATTTGCTGCCGGCCTTCCTGCTGCTCGGCGCCGTGCTCGGCGTGATGGGCATGATGCTCAACGGCGCGATCATGCGCATGACGGACTTCGCTGCGCGCTGCCATCGGCACCTGCCCTATGCCTGGCCGGCGGCGGTCGGGCTGGTCACCGGTGCCCTGGTGATCCTGCTGCCCGATACGGTGACAGGCGGGGAGGGGGTGATCCTCGGCTTTGCCGCTGCGCAGCCGGGGCTGTCCGTCCTGCTGGTCCTCGCGGCGGTGCGCTTCGTCACCACGGTCGCATGTTATTCGTCGGGCGTGCCGGGTGGGATCTTCGCGCCGATCCTCACCCTCGCGGTGTGCATCGGCCTCGGCTTCGGGGAAGCGGCGCGGCTGCTGCTGCCGGATGCCGGCGTCGTGCCGCTCGCCTTCGCCGTCGCGGCGATGGGCGGCTTGTTCACAGCCTCGGTCCGGGCGCCGATCGTCGGCGTGGCGCTGGCGATGGAACTCACCGGGTCCTATGCGCTGGTCGTGCCGCTGCTGGTCACCTGCGTCGCGGCGGATCTGGTCGCGCAATGGGCCGGCGGGCAGCCGATCTACAGCCAGTTGTTGGACCGCACGCTCGCCCAGGCCGGAATCCGGCGGAAACGCGAGCCCGACGAACCGACCGGGCTGGCCTGAACGCCGCCGCGCCGCGCGCCGGCCATGGCACCCTTCTTGCGACGCCGCGTCGCGGCGCATGACCGATGTCGTGCCCGGCCAATGACAGCCAGGGGACAGTGAATGCAAGACAGTGGCGGCGGGGCAATCGACCCCGTCACGCGCGTCGCCGGGCCGGTGGTCCGCGTCGCGTCGATCATGTGTGGGTGGTGGTTGCTCGGATATTGCTTCCTGGTGGTGGTGGACATCATCGGCCGGGCGCGCTTCGGCCTGTCGCTCCAGGGCACCGATGAGATCGGCGGCTATACCCTGGCGGTGATGTCCGCCTTTGGCTTCGCGCAAACGCTGCTGACGCGGCGGCACACCCGCATCGAATTGCTGATCCAGGCGCTGCCGCGCATCCCCGCCGCGGCGCTGAACCTGCTCGCCGCGCTGGTCATCGCCGGGGTCGCGGTGTTCCTGTTCGAACGCGGCTGGTCGGTGCTGGATGAAAGCCTCGAATTCATGGCCGTCTCCAATTCCCCGCTCCAGATTCCGCTGTGGATTCCGCAGGGGCTGTGGGTGCTGGGCCTGGGGTTGTTCGCGGGCATTGCCATCGCATTGGCGGTGCAGGCCGTGGTGATTCTGCTGCGCAACCCCGCGCGGTTCAACGCGCTGTACGGCCCGCCGACTATCGCCGAGGAGATCGAGGAAAGCCTCGAAGCGACGCAGGTGCGGCCGTGAGCGGCTTCGGCCTTGCCGATGCGGGCATCGGGTTCCTTCTCATGCTCGGCATGCTCGCCCTGGGGCTGCATGTCGCGACGACCATCCTGCTGCTCGGCGTGATCGGCGGGGGGGTCTATCTCGGCGCGCCAATCGTCGCGGCGGTCGGTACCCAGATCTGGGGCGCCACCGAAAGCTTCGTCCTGCTCGCGGTGCCGCTGTTCGTGCTGCTGGGCGAATTGCTCGTGCGCGGCGGTGCGACGGACCGGATGTACCGCGCGATGGCCGCCTGGCTCGGCGTGTTCCCCGGCGGGCTGCTGCATTCGAACATCGGCGCCAGCGCGATGTTCGCCGCCGTCTCGGGGTCATCGGTCGCCACCGCGGCGACGATCGGCACCGTCGCGCTGCCCACCTTCCGCGAACGGGCCTATGATGAGCGCCTGGTTCTGGGGTCTATCGCGGCCGGGTCCACGCTGGGCATCCTGATCCCGCCATCGGTCAACATGATCATCTATGGCGCGATGACCAACACCTCGGTCGGGCGGCTGTATGCCGCGGGGGTGGTGCCGGGGCTGCTGCTGACGCTGCTGTTCATGGGGGTCGTGCTGGCGATCTGCCTGTGGAGGCCGAAACTGGCCGGCACACCCGAACCCCGCCTGCCGATGGCCGAGCGCATCCGCCTGCTGGCCGGCCTCGGCCCGCCGGTCGGCATCTTCGTGGTGGTGATGGGCAGCATCTATGCCGGCTGGGCGACGCCCACGGAATCCGCGGCGGTGGGCGTGGTGGCGGCCTTCATCCTGTCCACGCTGTATGGGCGGTTCTCGATCCGCATGCTGCATGACTGCTTCATCTCGACCATGACGATCACGGCGATGATCGTGCTGATCGTGGCGGCGGCCTTCTACCTGAACTTCGTGCTGGGCATCCTGGGCGTGCCGCAGGCGCTGTCGCGCTTCGTCGTCTCGCTCGATGCGTCACCCATCATGATCCTGTGGATCCTGCTGGTGTTCTATCTGATCCTGGGCTGCTTCCTGGAGACCCTGTCGATGATGGTGGGCACCATCCCGGTGGTCTTCCCCATCGTCACCGCACTCGGGATCGATCCGGTCTTCTTCGGCATCTTCCTGGTGATCATGTGCGAGATGGCGCTGATCACCCCGCCGGTGGGGATGAACCTGTATGTCGTGCAGGGCGTGCGGGGCAGGGGCAGCGTGACCGACGTCATCACGGGGTCTCTGCCGTTCCTGGCGATGATGTTCGCCCTGACGGTCCTGTTGATGTATGCGCCGGGGATCGCGCTGTGGCTGCCGGGATTGGCGTTCGATTGAGCAGATTGACTGGTCAGCAGGCAACGGCCCGCCGGATTCACCCGGCGGGCCGCGCCGTTCACGGAATGGCGTAGCCCCGCGCGGCACCGACCGTCTGGTTCCAGATGCCCGAGCACTGGTTCCACACCCGGTTGCAGGTGTCGCGGAAGCCCGGAAGGATCGCCTGCGGCACGATCTCCCGCAGCCTGGCCTGGTCGGCCGCGGACACCGTCGCGATGGTCATGGTCCCGCGCGGCGTCGTCTGGCAGTCCGGGCTGCCGCTCATGCAGTTCAGCGCGACCTGGTTGTTCACCCGCGCCAGCTCCCAGAACTGCTCCTCGATCCCCTGGAAGGCGCGGGTCAGCGCCGCCTGCTGCTCCGGCGTGAAGCGCCGCCAGGTCGCCAGCGACATGAAATGCCCCTGCACCCCGCCGGCGAGGCTCAGCGGCAGGATATGGGTCGTCACCTCCGCCCAATTCGCCACATGCGCCGAGGTGGGGGAGGTGATGCCGCAGGTCGCCACGCCGCGCTGCAGGGCGGGATAGACCTCGCTGAATTGCAGAGCGACCGGCGTGCCGCCCAGGGCGGTGACCAGTGCCGACATGGATGGCGTGTAGGACCGGATCTTCAGGCCCCGCAGGTCGGCCACGGAACTGACGGGGGCGTTGCAGAAGAACATCTGCGGGCCGAACGGCCACAGCGTCATCACCTTCGCCCCGAAGCGCGATTGCAGCCGCTGGTCGAAGGATTCGCGGCCGGCATTCACCGCCTGGCGCAGTTCATCGAGCGTGGTGCTGACGCCGATCAGGTCCAGCCCGTCGAAGAAGGGTTCGTCCCGCGCGACATTGCCGATCGTCACCGACATCATGTCGAAGGCGCCGGACCGCAGCAGGCGCAGCGCATCGGCCGCCTGCACGCCCACCTGGTCCATCGGGCTGTAGGACACCTGCATCTGCATCCCCAGCGTCGCGGGCAGCCCTTCGAAGAACGGGCGTTCCGCCGCGATGTGGTGGGTATTGGCGCTGAAATGGCCGGCCACGCGCAGCGACGTCGGCGCCTGGGCGATGGCCGGCGCGGCCCAGGCGGCGGTGAGCGCCACCAGGGCGGCGCAAGGGCGGAACAGTCTCATGCGATGTTGATCTCCCGTGGAGAGGGCGGGCTGTGCCGAAGGGCAAGGCCCGGGACCTCGCTGGCGGCGGGTGCGCAGCAAGATCAATGCCGGATGGGGTGCCGCGGGCGGGCTTCCGCTGGCCCGCCACTGGGTTCATCCTGCGCGGGAAACCGGAGGAACCCGCCATGGACAACAACCAGCCCCTGATCACCCCGCCGCTTTTTGCGTTCGAAGGCCATCGTCCGACCATCCACCCCAATGCCTGGGTCGCGCCCACCGCCGCCGTGATCGGCCAGGTGACGATCGGGGAGGGGTCCAACGTCTGGTATCACTGCGTCCTGCGCGGCGACACCAACACCATCACGATCGGCACCGGCACCAACATCCAGGACGGCACGATCATCCATGTGAATGCCGGGCGGCAATGCACCACCATCGGCAATGACGTCACCGTCGGCCACGCCGCGATCATCCACGCCTGCACGTTGCATGACCGCGCCTTCGTCGGCATGGGCGCGACCGTGCTGGACGATGCGATCATCGAGGAAGGCGGCGTGCTCGCCGCCGGGTCCGTGCTGCCGCCGGGCAAGGTGATCAAGACCATGGAACTGTGGATGGGCAACCCGGCCAAGATGGTCCAGGTGCTGACGGTGGAACGGCGCGCGGGGTTCGACCGCACCGCTGGGCACTATGTCGAACTGTCAGGCCGGCATAAGCGCTCGCTCGCGGGGGGCTGACGCGCGGCGCGTGGCCCGCTGCCTGGAGCAGATCGCGGCTGACAGCACGCAGTCAGCCGCGTGAAGATGCTCGATCGAACAAGGGCACGGAGCGTCTGCGCCAGGAGGGTCCGGCGCCAAACGCTACAGTCTGACGGGGCTATGGAAGGAAACGCGCATGACCGAGACCATCGCCCGGCTCCTGGCCGGCGGCGCCCCAGCCGCCGCCGCGCTGCGCGGCACCAATGACCGCCCGCGCCTGACCTATGGGGCGCTGCGCGACCTGTGCACGCGCACCGTCGCCGCGCTCAATGGCCTGGGCATCGGGCGTGGCGACCGCGTCGCCATCGTCCTGCCCAACGGCCCGGAGATGGCCGCCGCCTTCCTCGCGATTGGCAGCGGGGCGACCACGGCCCCGCTCAACCCGGCCTATCGGGCGGAGGAATTCACCTTCTATTTGACCGACCTGCGCGCGAAGGCGCTGGTCGTGTTGCACGGCATGGCCTCCGATGCGCGGGAAGTTGCCGCACGGCTGTCCATCCCGGTGCTGGACCTGGTCCCCGGCGAGGCCGCCGGCGACTTCACCCTCCAGGGCGGCGAGGCCGGCAATGCGGCCAAGCCCGGACTCGCCTGGCCGGAGGATGAGGCGCTGGTGCTGCACACCTCCGGCACCACGGCGCGGCCCAAGATCGTGCCGCTGTCGCAGGCCAATATCTGCGCCTCGGCCCGCCACATTGCGCGCACGCTGGACCTCGCGCCCGACGATGCCTGCCTCAACATCATGCCGCTGTTCCACATCCATGGGCTGATGGCGGCGGTGCTGGCCTCGGTGGCCTCGGGCGGCGCCGTGGTCTGCACCCAGGGCTTCGACGCGCTGCGCTTCTTCCGCTGGCTGGATGAGGAACGCCCGACCTGGACCACCGCGGTGCCGACCATGCACCAGGCGATCTTGGGTCGCGCCGAACGTAATGCAGACATCATCGCCCGTGCGCGCCTGCGCTTCCTGCGCTCCTCCTCGGCATCGCTGCCGGGGCCGGTGATGCTGCAACTCGAACAGGTTTTCGCCGCCCCGGTTGTCGAGAGCTACGGCATGACCGAGGCATCCCACCAGATGTGCTCCAACCCCTTGGCCGGCCCGCGCAAGCCCGGTTCGGTCGGCATGCCCGCCGGCCCCGACGTCGCTGTCATGGACGATGACGGCGCGTTGCTGCCGCCCGGCGCGGTCGGCGAGGTGGTGATCCGCGGCCCGAACGTGACCGCCGGATATGAGGCGAACCCCGAGGCCAATGCGAAGGCCTTCACGAATGGCTGGTTCCGCACCGGCGACCAGGGCGCCTTCGATGCCGATGGTTTCCTGACCCTGACCGGCCGGCTGAAGGAGATCATCAGCCGCGGCGGCGAGAAGGTCAGCCCGCTGGAGGTCGATGGCGTGCTGTCGGGCCATCCGGCGGTGGCGCAGGCGCTGTGCTTTGGCATCCCGCACACGAAGCTGGGCGAGGAGGTTGGTGCCGCCGTGGTGCTGCGCGATGGCATGGCCTGCACCGAGCGCGAATTGCGCGACTTCGCGGCGCTGCATTTGGCGGATTTCAAGGTGCCGAGGAAGGTGGTGTTCCTTGATGAAATACCGAAGGGCGCGACCGGGAAACTGATGCGGATCGGGCTGGCGGAGAAGCTGGGGTTGTCGGGGTGATGGCGGTGCGGCTGCCGGACGCCCCTCGCGCGGCGTTTCCATGCTGGACGCGTGGCATGTTCATTCTATGTTCTCACTATCAAGGCTCGATCCGCGAGCGGCACTGACAAGCTTAAAGTATTAAATGCTTGAAAAAGTGCTTTAAGTTCCGGACACACCGCCGGTCCGCACCGGCCGCTTTCGACCGGCAGCCGGCCCGTCCATAGTGGCCCGCACGGCAGGAAGCGGCATTCAGACCATGAAACTTTGCATCTTCGGCGCCGGCGCGATCGGCGGCCTCATGGCGGCGAAACTGGCGGTGAAGGGTGACGCCGAGGTCACCGTCATCGCCCGCGGTCCGCACCTTGCCGCCATGCAGGCCAACGGACTGCGGCTGCTGACCGATGGCCAGGAGATCACGGCCCGCCCCCGCTGCGTCGCCACCGCCGAGGAAGCCGGCGTGCAGGACTATGTGGTCGTGACGCTCAAGGCGCATTCCCTGCCCGGCGCGGCGGTACAGATGCAGCCGCTGCTCGGGCCGGAGACCACGGTGGTCAGCGCCGTGAACGGCGTGCCCTGGTGGTACTTCCACGGCCTGGCGGGCCCGCATGAGGGCCGCACGGTCGAAAGCGTGGATCCCGGTGGCGCCGTGTCCCGCCTGCTCCCGCCGTCGCGTGCCCTCGGCTGCATCGTCTATCCGGCCGCCGAGGTCATCGAGCCCGGCGTCATCGAACACACCTATGGCGACCGCTTCTCGCTGGGCGAGCCGGACGGGTCGCGCAGCCCGCGCGCGCAACGCCTGTCCGAGGCGCTGATCGCCGCCGGCTTCAAGGCCCCGGTCCGCCCGCGCATCCGCGATGAATTATGGGTGAAGCTGTGGGGAAACCTGGCCTTCAACCCGATCTCGGCGCTGACCACCGCGACGCTGGACGTGCTGGTGGGCGACGACGAACAGCGCGGTGTCGCGCGGGCGATGATGCTGGAAGGGCAGCGCGTGGCGGAAGCGCTGGGGGTTCGATTCGCCATCGATGTGGACAAGCGCATCGCCGGCGCGGCGGAGGTTGGCGCGCACAAGACATCCATGTTGCAGGACCTTGAACGCGGCCGGCCGATGGAGGTCGAGGCGCTGCTCGGCGCCGTGGTCGAGCTGGCCGACCTGGTGGGGGAGGCGGCACCGACCTGCCGGACGGTGCTTGCGCTGACCCGGGCACGGGCGCGCGCGGCGGGTTGCTTGTGATGATCGCCCGTCGCGCCGGGCTGCTGGCGGGGTTCGCGGTGCTGGCCGGCTGCGCGACCACGCCGACGCCGGTGGCGACGCTGCCCTTCGACCCCGCCCTTGGTTTCGCGGACCCGGCGCGCCAGGCGATCATCCACACCGCCTACGCCTTCGAAACGCCCGGCAGCCTGTCGGGCAGGCCGTGGGAGGCGGCGCAGGCGATCCAGGAAGCGGAGTTCCTCGCCGTCGAGCTGAATTTCGGCCCCCGCTGGATCGAGATGTCGCCGCTGGCCAAGCTGGCCTTCCGGCAGGCGCGGCCCGAATGGCGCGCGGCGGTCGGCATCGACCAGGCGGCCGAACCACAGGCGGTGATCGATGCGATGACGGCGGTGCGCTATGCCTATGGCGCGCAGGATACCGCGGCCGCGGTGGCGGCGCTGCAACCGCCGCTGGTCGCGGCCGGCGGCATCGCGCGCCTGTCGGACCTGCCGCCATTGCCCCAGACCGCCTGGGCCGCGACGATGGCGCAACGCGAAATGTGGCGTATTCAGCGCCAGGGTTCCCGGGGAAACAATTGGCAATGAGCGTGCGACTTGGGCTGGTGATGCTGCCGCTGGCGATGGCGGCCTGCGAGGAACTGCGTACGCCGCAGGTGCTGCCCCCGGCCATTCTGTCGGGGGAACCCAGCAGCGGGGCACCGCTGCGCGCGGCGGTGGAAGCGACCACGGCGTCCTTCGCCAACCAGGGCCTGGGCCTTGCCGGCCACCCGGCGGACGCCGCGCTGGCCCTGGCCCGCTTCGAGGCGATCGCCGCCGAGGTGGATAACCGCCGCGCCTGGCCGGCCCTCACGCCGTCCATCGGCTATGCGATGAACATCGCGCGCAACGAGAACCGCGCGGCGATCGGCGCCGCGCAGCAGGCCTCCTCGGCCGAGGTGATCCAGGCGCTGGGCCTGGTGGCGCAGCGGTTGCGTGCGAATGACCGCACCGGGGCGGCCGAGGCGCTGCGCGCACCGACCTTCGAGCCTGGCGGGGAGGTGACGCTCGACCGGCTGGCGGAGATCGGACCGCTGCCGGCCGCCGAGCAGGCGATGGCGGCGCTGTCCCGCGACGTTCGGCGGCTCGATCTCGACGGCGGCTGGGCGGGCGCGGGTCCGTGGTGGCAGAACGGTGCACCGGGCGGCATCACGGACGGGCTCGGGCGCGGTTTCTGAAGCGGTTCTCCGGAGCGGCGCATCCAAGCAAACACCCAGGCGCGCACAGCGCGACCGCGCCCAGACCGACCGCCGGCACCAACACGCCAGCGCAGGGCGCGAAGGCAAGCCGGCCGGATGGCCGGCGCCCGCCGCCTGAGGGATAAACAAAGACCCAGGAGCGCACAGCGCGACCGCGCCCAGACCAACCGTCGGCACCAACACGCCAGCGCAGGGCGCGAAGGCAAGCCGGCCGGATGGCCGGCGCCCGCCGCCTGAGGGCCAAACATAGAGCGCAGGGCGCGAAGGCAAGCCGGCCGGATGGCCGGCGCCCGCCGCCTGAGGGCCAAACATATAGCGCAGGGTGCGAAGGCAAGCCGGGCGGATGCCCGGCGCCCGCCGCCGGAGGGTCGAACCGAGCCTCAGGACTGACGCGCCGCGGGTCGGCGCGTCAGTCCGTCGCCATGACTTTCACGAAGGATCCTGGCGCGTCCTCGATGGCCGGCAGGCCGCCTTCACCCGGGATGCGCGCGGGCACCATGGTCTTGTCCAGCCCCGAAACCCAGCGGTGCCAATCCGGCCACCAGGATCCGGCGAATTCCGTGGCGCCCTTGAACCAGGCCTGCGGGTCGGCCGGCATGTCGTCGCCGATCCAGTGGCTGTACTTGCCGGCATCGGGCGGGTTGGCGACGCCGGCAATGTGCCCCGAGGCCGCCAGCACGAATCGCGTCGGCCCTTTGAAGATTTGCGTCGCGCGATAGGTGGATAGCCACGGCGCGATGTGGTCCTCACGCGTGCTGAGCACATAGGTCGGCAGCTTGATCTTGCGCAGGTCGAGCGGCACGCCCAGCAATTCCACGCCGCCGGGCTTCACCAGGTCGTTCTGCTGATACATCCGCCGCAGGTAGAAGGAATGCATCTTCGCCGGCATGCGCGTGGAATCGTCGTTCCAGTACAGCAGGTCGAAGGGAAAGGGCTCCTGGCCCATCAGGTAGTTGTTGACCACGAAGGACCAGATCAGGTCGTTCGCGCGCAGCATGTTGAAGGTCGTCGCCATCTCGCGGCCTTCGAGATAGCCGGTCTTGCTCATCTTCTCCTCGATGGCGGAAAGCTGTTCCTCATCGATGAAGACGCCGAGTTCGCCGGCTTCCTCGAAGTCGATCATGGTGGTGAAGAAGGTCGCCGACTTCACGCGCGTGTCGCGCTTCGCCGCCATATGCGCGAGCGTGGCCGCCAGCAGCGTGCCGCCCAGGCAATACCCAATGACGTTCGCGCCCTTCTCCCCAGTCGCCTTCTCGATAGCATCGAGCGCGGCATAAGGGCCTTCGAGCATGTAGTCGTCGAAGCCCTTTTCCGCATGCGGCTCCGCGGGGTTCACCCAGGAGATGACGAAGACCGTATGCCCCTGTTCGACCGCCCAGCGGATGAAGGAATTCTTCGGCCGCAGGTCGAGGATGTAGAATTTGTTGATCCAGGGCGGGATGATCAGCAGCGGACGCTTCAACACCTTTTCAGTGGTCGGCGCATACTGGACCAGCTGCATCAGGTCGTTCTGGAACACCACCTTGCCCGGGGTGACGGCGATGTTCTCGCCGACCTTGAACTTGGTGTCGTCGGTCATGCGGATCTTGAGCTTGCCGCGCCCGCGTTCCAGATCCGCCAGCAGGTTGGACAACCCGCGCAGCAGGTTCTCGCCACCGGTCTCCGCCGTGCGGCGCAGCACCTCGGGGTTGGTCATCAGGAAATTCGTCGGGCTCATCGCATCGACGAATTGCCGCGTGTAGAAATCGACCTTCTGCGCCGTCTTGGGCTCCAGCCCCTCGGTGCCTTCCACGACGGAGCGGAAATAGCGTGCCGAGAGCAGGTAGGTCTGGCGGATGAAGTCGAACACCTCATGGTCGCGCCAGGCGTCGTCCTTGAAGCGACGGTCCTTGTCGTCCTCAGCGATGACGGGCGTGGTCTCGTCGCCCAGCATCCGCCGCGCCGTATTCTGCCAAAGGGTCAGGTAATCGTGCCAGAAACCGAGCTGCGCCTGCACCAGCCGCCCCGGATTGGCCATCAGCCGGGTGGTCATCTCCAGGAAGGCATGACCGATCTTCAGCGGATCAGGGTCGGTCGCCCCGCCGGCCTGGCGCTTCAGGAAGTCCGAGACGATGCGCTGCCCCCGTTCCGCGACATCGGCCATGGTTCGGCTGACGATGGCAGGGTCGGGCAATCTGAATTGCGCGCCGTTCGGGGTTTCTTTTTCGGCCATCGGTTATTCCGGTGCATGAACTGGCTTGGCGGCCTTCGCGTACCGGCCGATTCGGGGTACCGCTTGGCCGCAATGGCGACAGCAACGGCATGACCGGTCGGATGGACCGCGGGGCGAAGCCCCGTCACGGTAGGGGGCGGGGGCGGGCCAAGCAAGCACGGCCGCTGGCCTTGGCCGCGCTGCTGCTGGCGGGTGGCTGCACCGCGGGGCAGGGCACCGAACAGATCGGCCCGCTGTGGAACAACCTCACGGGCCCGGCGTTCGAGGGCCGGGAGGCACCCCCCGGCGCCGCCGGCGATTTCCCGAACCTGGGGTCGATTCCCCCCCGCCCGGCAGTGCCCGACCTTGCGGTGCGCGACGCGCTGACCGCCGCGCTGGCGGAAGAACGCCAGCGCAGCCGCAATCCGCTCGATGCCGAAATGCGCCCGGTGCCGCCGCGTCCCGCGGGGACCGAGGGCGATCGATCGATGCCCATGCAGGCGCCCGGCCCGCCGCCCCTGGCCGCCGTGCCGCGCATCACCTGGGACCCGGTCGATGTCGCCCCGGCCACGCCGTCCGCCGCGCCGGCGCCGCCGGCCACGCCCGGTCCGGCA
>JALHQB010000030.1 GCA_022842185.1 Acetobacteraceae bacterium | reverse complement strand
CGCCCGCCCGCGCCGCCAACCCATCACCGCCTCCGGTTGCTCTGCCGGAGACCTATGAATCACACCACGACCCCGTTTCGGAAGACCCGTGATTCCAGTTTGGGGGAAAACGCTCTAAGGTCCCGCGGTCCAGGGACCCGTAGGTCCCTGGCGGGGTGGTTTGGAGGGGCAGCGCCCCTCCAACCTTCGCGCCAATTGGGCGCCGGTACTGGTCAGGGTGGACCTTCGCCGATGGGGACGACCGTCCTGCCGGCGACATCGCAGCTTGAAGGCTTGAAAGTTGAAAAAGCCTTCATGATTCAGCGCGACGGATGGCACGACGTTCGGCGGCCGATCCTTGATACCACTCTTCAGGTCTTCACAGCTCTTCGAGCGCCTTGACGGATCGGCCATCGACGCGCGCCTGAGTCCGGCTAGAGCAGATCGCGTCTGACTGGAATCAGTCAGGCGCGTGAAGATGCTCGCTCAAACAAAGGCATAGAGCGTTTTGCGCCAGTACGGTCGGGCGCGAAACGCTCTAGGCGCGATCTGCTCGCGCGGCCCAGTCCTACCGCGCTGCCGGGCCCGAACCCGCAGGCCGCAGCAGCGACTGCCCCGTCATCGCGGCAGGTTGCGCGACACCCAGCAGCGCCAGCAGAGTCGGCGCGATATCGGCCAGCCTGCCATCGGCCAACCCCGCACCGGCCGGGCCGCCGAGCAGCATGGCCGGCACCGGGTTCGTCGTATGGGCGGTATGCGGGCCGCCCGTCGCCGGGTCGCGCATCATCTCGGCGTTGCCGTGGTCGGCCGTGACGAACAGCGCGCCCCCGGCGGTCCGGATGGCCTCCGCGATGCGGCCGAGGCCGGTATCCACCGCCTCGACCGCCTTGATCGCCGCGTCCAGGCTACCGGTGTGCCCGACCATGTCGGCATTCGCGAAGTTCAGCACGATCAGGTCGAAGGCGCCCGAGGCGATCGCCCCGACCGCCTTGTCGGTCAGTTCCGGGGCGGACATCTCGGGTTGCAGGTCATAGGTAGCGACCTTGGGGGAAGCGACCATGATGCGCTGTTCGCCCGGGTAAGGGGTCTCCTCCCCGCCATTCAGGAAGTAGGTCACGTGGGGGTATTTCTCAGTCTCGGCCATGCGCAGCTGCGCGAGGCCCGCGCCGGCCGCCACTTGCCCGAGGATGTCGGCCATCGACTGCGCGGCGAACAGCGTGGCCAGGTGGCCATTTAGCGCCGCGCTGTATTCGGTCATGCCCGCGGCCGCGGCGAAACGGACGAAGCGCTTGCGGACGAAACCGTCGAAGCCCGGATCGACCAGCGCGGCGAGGATTTCCCGCACCCGGTCGGCGCGGAAATTGAAGCACAGTAGCGCATCCCCGTCGCGCATGCCGGGGAAGTCTCCGATGACGGTGGCGGGGATGAATTCGTCGGTCTTGCCGGCGGCATGCGCGGCTGCGATGGCGGCCTGGGCGGTCGGCGCCCGGGCGCCCTCGGCCACGACCATGGCGTCATACGCAGTGCTGACCCGGTCCCAGCGATTGTCGCGGTCCATCGCGAAATACCGGCCGATGACGGTAGCGATGGCGACGCCGGGCAGGGGGGCGATGTCGGCTTCGAAGCGGGCGACGAAGTCCGGCGCGGCGTTCGGCGCGGTGTCGCGGCCATCGGTCAGCGCATGGATCGCGACCTTGATGCCGGCGGCGGACAGGATCCGGGCCAGCGCCACCGCATGGTCCTGGTGGGCATGCACACCGCCCGGGGACAGCAGCCCCATCAGGTGACAGGTGCCGCCGGTCCTGCGCAACGCGGCGATCAGCCCGGTCAGCGCCGGCAGCGTGGCGATCGACCCGTCCGCGATGGCGCGGCCGATGCGTGGCAGGTCCTGCATCACCACGCGCCCGGCGCCGATGTTCAGGTGGCCGACCTCGGAATTGCCCATCTGCCCGTCCGGCAGGCCGACATCGCCGCCGGAGGTGCGCAGGAAGCCGTGTGGGCATTCGGCCCAAAGCCCGTCGAAGGCCGGGGTCCGCGCCTGGCGCACGGCGTTGTCGGCCCGGTCCTCGCGCCAGCCCCAGCCGTCGAGGATGACGAGCATGACAGGGCGGGGGCGGGTAGTGGTCATGGTGGGTTCCTCGGCGGCGCGGACGCATTAGCCATGCGCATGTGGCGCCCGCAAGGCCGTGCGGCCCATTGTGGCTTCCGCCAGCCGGGGCACGCGGAAGCCGCCTCGGGCCGTGTTTCAGGGAAGGTCCGCCTCGATCAGGTCATTCGGAACCTGACTCTAGCTTGGGATCAGTGCCGGCACACCGAACAGGATGCGGTGCCCATGCAGCACAGCGGCCCAGAGCAGCACGCCGATGAGCGGCGCGATCCAGCCGATCTCCGCCATGTCGAACCGGTTGCGCCCGGCGAGGATCGCGCCAAAGGGCACGATCGAGGTCGCCTTGGCGAAGTCCGGCCAGGCCTGTGCGTGGCGCCTGGCCATTTTCGTGTCGATCGAGGGCATTCCGGCGACCGCCGTGACGAGGAACGCGCCGAAGAAGAGCATTGCCGCCGTGTCGCCATTGCCGAGGACATGCAGCGCGGCCCAGGCGGCGGAGGCGCAGAGCATCGGGTGCCGCGTGACCCTCTGGATGCCGCGCGGGCCCTTCGCGAGCAGCCCGCCGCCCCCCGGCGCCGTCGGGTTGCCGACCAGGGAGCAGATGAAGATCACGAAGACCGGCAGCATCAGCGCGGCGATGACCCATCGCAGCCAGGCCGGGGCAAACCACACCGGTGCCGTGTCGGCAGTCTGCCACGCCATCACCAACAGCCCGATCGCGGCGAAGGACAGGGCAGAGAAGGCGATGGTGAAAGCCGTCTCGCCGAGCTTCGCGACGAGGTGCCCGCGCAGCGCCGTGCCCGAGATGCCGATATGAACGCCGATCCACAGCAGGGCAGCGAGGAGGAGGAACACCATGGCCCATCATCGGCGCGCGGGCGGCACGCCGTCCAGCGGCGTCGCGCCGTGCGACCCTTCAGGCATGCCTCAGGGCCGCCACGCCCGGTGATAAGGGTGGTTCTGCCGGATCGCCTGCGCCCGATACAACTGCTCGGCCAGCATGCCGCGGACCAGGAAATGCGGCCAGGTCATCGGGCCGAGCGCGATGCGGTGGTCCGCCCGCGCGGTGACGGACGGGTCCAGCCCCTCGGCCCCGCCGATCATGAAGCAGGGCGTGCGGCCGGCCTCGTCCCACCGCGCCAGTAACGCGGCGAAGCGTTCGCTGTCGGGTTGTTCGCCGCCCAGGTCGAGCGCGACCGCCACCGCATCCGCGGGCAGGGCGGCCAGGAGTGCCGCCCCTTCGCGTCTGCGGATTTCGGCGGCGGAACCGCGTGCCTCGGGGATTTCCGTGACCTCGGGGGCGGGGCGCAGCCGGGCGGCGTAATGCGCGAACAGGGCCGCCTCCGGCCCCGCCTTCATCCGCCCGACGGCGAGGATCCTACTCGGGCGCGGCGTCGGTCGGCTCCGGGCTGTCCGGACCCCACATGCGCTCGATGCGGTACAGTTCGCGCGCCTCGGGGCGGAACAGGTGGATCACCAGGTCGCCGGCATCGATCAGCACCCAGTCGGGGGACGCCTGGATCGCGTCGCGCTTGATGTTCAGCCCGGCCTTGCCCAAAGCCTCGTCGAGATGCGTTGCCATGGCCTGGAGCTGGCGTTCCACCATGCCGGTGGCGATGATCAGCCGGTCGGCGTAGTCGGCCCGTCCGGTGACATCGAGCAGCACGATGTTCTCGGCCTTGTCGGCTTCCAGGCTTTCCATCGCCGCGGCGACCAGGGCGGAGAGGCGGTCCGGGGACAGCTTCTCCCGCTTTCGGGTGCGCGACGGGCGCGGGGCGGCGGGGACCTCGGCCGATACGGCTGGCGCCTTGGAACTCGCCTTCGCTTTCGCGGCCTTCACCGTCTTGGCGTCGGCCTTCGCCTTCGTGTTCGGTTCCGGCTTTTCCTTCGCGGCCTTCACTTTCTTGGCGTCGGCCTTGGGCGCGGCCTTGGCCTTCGCCTTGGGCTCCGGCTTTTCCTTGGCGGCCTTCGCCTTCTTGGCGTCGGCCTTGGGCGCGGCCTTGGCCTTTGCCTTGGGTTCCGGCTTGTCCTTGGGGGCCTTCGCCTTCTTGGCGTCGTCCTTGGGCGCGGCCTTGGCCTTCGCCTTGGGCTCCGGCTTGTCCTTGGCGGCCTTCGCCTTCTTGGCGTCGTCCTTGGGCGTGGTCTTGGCCTTCGCCTTGGGCGCCGGCTTTTCCTTGGCGGCCTTCACCGTTTTGGCGTCGGATTTCGGCGCGGCCTCGGCTTTCGCCTTGGGTTCCGGCTTGTCCTTCGCGGCCTTCGCCGCCTTGGGCTCGGCCTCGGCCTTCGATTTCGATGAAGCCTTGGCCTTGGTGGCCGGCTTGGTCTCGGTGGTCTTCGGCGTGCGGGCTATGGCCCCCTCCTCTCGCCCGTGGCTCCGCCAGCCCGTGCATTGCGGATGGCTGTGGCGGATGCGGCGTGTTCTCGGGCCGGAACCAAGCACCAAGCGGCGTGCGGCGCAAAGGATTCCGTCAACAACCTGCCCGGGGGGCGCCGATACCGGCGCAGGACATGCGCCGCTTGCCCCGCCAAGGCGGGCCGCGTCCAGCCCGGGCGCGGCAAAACGCCGAGTGCGACATGCCGCGCGATATCGCGCCAATGCTTCCAGCGCGGCAATTGCACCAAGTTGTCCGCGCCCATGATGAAGGCGAAGCGCGCATGGCGGAAACGCCGGCGCAGCGCCGCCAGCGTATCGGCGGTAAACCGTGTGCCCAGCTGCCTTTCGATGTCGGTGGCGATGATGCGCCGACCGTCCGCGATGCGCCGTGCACAGGCCAGTCTCTCGGCCAGCGGCGCCATGCCGGCCACCGGCTTCAGCGGATTGCCCGGGGAGACCAGCAGCCACACCTCATCCAGCCGCAACGCCCGACGTGCCCTGCGCGCGACATGGAGGTGCCCGTCATGCGCCGGGTTGAACGACCCGCCGAGCAGCCCGATGCGGCGACGGCGCGAATCCCCGAATCGGCCCGGCGTCACCGCGTTCGAACGCTCACGCTGACCGGTTGGGCCGCGAGACCCTCGTAGCGCACCGTGTAGGTCCGCCCCGCTTCCAGCGGCAGCGTCGGAGAATATCCGGCGACCGAGATCACCTGCCCGGCCTCCAGCCGCAGCCCGTCCTGCGCCAGGTTCTCGATCAGGAAAGCGACCACGTTCAGCGGGTGGCCGAGCGCCGCGGTGCCTGTCGCGCGGGCGCGTTCCTGCCCGCGGTCATCCACCATCGTCACGACCATGTTCGCGAGGCGGTCGGCGAAGGCCTGCGTCGCTTCCACCGGGATCGGCGTGCCCACCACGCCCAGCCGCGCGCCGACATTGATGGCGAGCAGGCTCGGCCCGGTGAAGCCGCCGGTCAGCACCAGGTCCGGCAATTCGATATAGGGGATCACCGCATCCAGGTGCCGCAGGATCGCGACATGGTCGCGCCCCGCGTCGTTGATGCCGGCATCGCGCACGCGCACCAGGAAGTCACTCTCGATAACCGGCACCGCGCCGAATCGGGCCGGCACCTCGGCACCGTCGCGCAGGCTGATGCTGGAGGCCAACAGCATCCCGCGCAGCGGCTGGTTCACCCCGAAGCGCTGCTGCACCGGCGCGCTGGTCAGCCCCACTTTCCAGCCGACGATGCTGCCCCAGCTCGGCACCAGCGCGGCCACCAGACGCTCCTGCGCGCACAGTCCTTCCTCGATCGTCGCCAGCCCGGCGATGGGCGGGGAGGGGCGGTTGGCGACCAGCGCCTGCGCCAGGCTGTCCATCGCGGCCTGCGACGGGCAGGCCGCGTGGGCCGCGACGGGCAGGGCCAGCAGGGCGGCAAGCAGGATTCGGCGCATGGGTCGTTCCTCCGACGTGCGGGGATGCTACCGGTGGTGTGCCCCGCACGGGAAGGCCGGGTCAGCGGAAGTTCACCACCACGGCGCCGAGGCCAGGGATCGACAGTCGCCAGGTCTCGCCGGGCCGCGGTGCCATCGGGGCCACGGCGGCCAGCAGTGCGACCTGTTCCCCGCCACGGAACGGCCGGCCCTCCGCCGCGAGGTCCCGCGCCAGGGCATCGATCAGCGCTTGCGGCGGTGCCGCGATGCCGAGGCGCGCCAGCGCCGCGACAGTACTGCCATTGGCCTGGACCAGGGCGTCGGGCGGCGTGTCGGGCATCGGCTCCTCTGGTCCCACCACGCCCAGCCGCAGGCCGAGGTTGCCGGCGATGCGCGCCGT
Source organism: Acetobacteraceae bacterium (assembly GCA_022842185.1). Taxonomy (GTDB): domain Bacteria; phylum Pseudomonadota; class Alphaproteobacteria; order Acetobacterales; family Acetobacteraceae; genus Neoroseomonas. Next base: position 47,234 of record JALHQB010000030.1, on the reverse strand, counting down.
TGCGTCGGTGCCGCCGGCGAGCGCCGCGAGGTCGAGCAGCGCGATATAGGGGCTGGCGGAGACTGCGCGGCCTTGCGCGTCGACGCGCACCAGCACGCCAGGTGCGACGGCCGGCCGGGCGCCGAAGCGGGCTTCGAGCGTGGCACCCGAACTCTCGCGCAGCATGGCGTGCAGCAGCGCGCCGCGCATTGGCGGCACGGTCTCGGCCGCGAGCGCAACACCCGTGATGTCGCCCCAGGGTTGGGCGAGCATCGCGACCAGCCGATCCTGCGCGCAGCGCGTCTCGGCCGGTGTGGTGACGGCGAAGGGTGTGGGGGTGCCGCGTTCGAGCAGGGCGCGGGCGAAGCGCGCGACGGTGGCCATGTCGGGACATTCGGCTTGCGCCGGCGTGGCAAGGATGAGCGCGGCGAGGCAGGACAATGCGGCGTGCTTCATGGCGGTTCTCCCGCCAGGCAGACTACACCGGTTGCGGGCGGAAAGGGGCTTCGCCCCTCTCGAGCTCACCCCACCAAAGGCCCAAGGCCTTTGGAAACCGATACTTGGCGCCCTGCACCGGTGCCCGGATTCAACCCTTGTGCGCCAAGTGACTTTCGCCGTCTGGAACGGACCACCTTGCCCCCGCACCAATTCGAGGTTTCCAAAGGCCTTAAGCCTTTGGTGGGGGTGGTCCGGAGGGGGCAAAGCCCTCTCCGGTTCTTCCCCTGGCGCCGATATCCGCAGCGGACCGACCTTACGGCCGTGTCTGCCCCGTCCCGATCACCTGGTAGCGATAGGTGCAGAGTTGTTCGAGTCCGACCGGCCCGCGCGCATGCATTCGCCCGGTGGCGATGCCGATTTCCGCGCCGAAGCCGAATTCGAAGCCATCGCAGAACTGTGTCGATGCGTTCCAGAGGCCCACGGCGGAATCCAGCCCATCGAGGAAGTGCCGCGCCACGGTTTCATCCTGCGTGATGATCGCCTCGGTATGTTCGGACCCGAAGCGGCGGATGTGGGCGAGTGCATCATCGACCCCATCGACAACCGTCACCGACAGGATGGCATCGAGCCATTCGGTGCCGAAATCCTCGTCCGTCGCGGCGGGCAGATCGGCGACGATGGCGCGCGCGCGATCATCGGCGCGGAAGTCGCAGCCGAGCGCCCGCAGGTCATCGACCAGCAGTGGCAGCAGGGATGGCGCGATGGCGGCGTCGATCAACAGCGTCTCGGTCGCACCGCAGACGCCGGTGCGGCGCATCTTCGCATTCGCCAGGATAGAGCGCGCCATCGCCGGGTCAGCGGCTTCGTGGATGTAGGTGTGGCACAGCCCTTCGGCATGGGCGAGCACGGGCACGCGTGCTTCCTCCATCACCCGCGTCACCAGCCCCTTGCCGCCGCGCGGGATGATCAGGTCGATCAGCCCCGCCGCGCGCAGCATCGCGCCGACGAAGGCACGATCGGCGGTCGGTGCGATCTGGACCGCGGCTTCGGGCAGCTTCGCGGCGACCAAGCCTTCGACGAGGCAGGCATGGATGGCCGCGGCCGAACGGGTGCTTTCGGACCCGCCGCGCAGGATCACCGCATTGCCGGATTTGAGGCACAGCGCGGCGGCATCGGCCGTTACGTTCGGACGGCTTTCGAAGATCATGCCGATCACGCCGAGCGGCTGCGCGACGCGGCGCATCAGCAGCCCGTTCGGGCGCGTCCATTCCGCCAGCACGCGGCCAACCGGGTCGGGCAGGGCGATGACGTCGTCCAGGCCCGCGGCCATCGCCTCGATGCGCGCCGGCGTCAGCGTCAGGCGGTCGCGGAAGGACGCGCTGAGATCGGGCGCGGCTTCGAGGTCGGCGGCATTGGCTGCGAGGATGGCCGGCGCGTTGCGGCGCAGGGCGGCGGCGGCTTCACGCAGGGCAAGGTCCTTCGCCGGAGCCGGGGCGCGCGCGACCACCGCGGCGGCCGCGCGGGCGGCGCGGGCGGCGGTTTCGAGAAGGCGGGCAGCGTCCTGGGTGATGGCGTTCACGGTGTGGTCCTCCGAAGCCGCAGGCTTATCGCGGGACCGCCCCCGGGGGGAAGGCCCGGGCGCGGTCGAGCCACGCGGCCAGGGCAGGTCAGTGCCGCGCGGACGGGCTGTGCGCATCTGACCCGTGCGGGCTTCAGAAGTCGCCGCCTGCTGATCATGCCTGTTCGCGTAACCGAACTTGCCGTGCCGGCGAAGTTCAGGGCGGCACACGAACGGTGCCGTCACACGGCAACATGATGGAGAACCGCTATGTCGAACAGGACACTGCGCATGGCTGGCCTTGCACTGCTGGGCGCCCTCGCGGGCGGGCCGGTGCTGGCGCAGACCGCTGCGGCCCCCGCACCCGAACCGCGCCGCTTCGCCATCACCGTCGGCAGCGGCGAGGGCCAGATGGTGATCTATGTGGACACCGCGATGATGCCGCGCACCGCCACCATGGCAAGCCGCACCGGCGCCGGCGCGATGGGACAGCTGGAGGCGGTGACGATCGGCCATGGCGAAGGCGCGATGACCGTCTATCGTGACGCGAGCGGCCGCATGATGATGACGCAGACCGCGCTGATGTCCCGGCCGGTGACGGTGGTGCCGGGCCGCGCCGTGACGGTCGGCAGCGGCTCGAACGAAATGGTGATCTATGTCGAGGAAGTGCAGATGACGCCCGCGCGTCGCTGACACAGGAAGCATCCGGCGGCGCGGAGCGTTCCGCGCCGCCGTGGCGTCATTCGACCCGGATGCCGCTGTCGCGGATGATCGGTGCCCAGCGCGCCCGTTCCCGTGCCCAGGCCGCGGCGAATGCCTCGGGCGTGCTGGTCAGGGTCTCCAGCCCGTTGCGGTTCAGCACCGCCGTCACATCGCTGTCGGCGACCGCGGTGCGGATGGCGCCGGCCAGGTGGGCCACCGTCGCGTCCGGCGTGCCGCGCGGTGCGAGAATGCCGTACCAGGAGGCGACGTCGAAATTCGCCACGCCCCCTTCCTGCACGGTCGGGATGTCCGGCAGCAGGCGAGACCGCTGCGCGGTCGGCACGGCAAGCGCTCGCAGCTTGCCGCTTTCGACATGCGGCAGCGCCGAAGGGGCGGTGGCGAAGGAATAGTCGAGCCGCCCGGCGATCAGATCGGTCATGACCAGGCCGCCGCCGCGATAGGAGACCGGCACGGTGTTCAGCCCGGCCAGCCGGTCGAGCAGCAGGCCGCCGAGCTGGGTCGATGTGCCGACGCCGCTGTGGCCCCAGGACAGGCTGCCCGGCGCGGCCTTGGCCGCGGCAACAATGTCGGCCACGCCGCGCCACGGCCGCGCCGTCGGTATCACCAGGATTCCGAACAGGTCGGCCACCAGCGACACGGGCACCAACGCGCGGTCCGGATCGACCGGCATGCGCATCGTGAGCGGGTTGATCACCAGCGTGCCAACCGTGCCGAACATGAGCGTGTGGCCGTCGGGCGGCGCATGCGCGACGGCTTCGAGCGCGATGTTGCCGCCGGCGCCCGGGCGGTTTTCGACCACCACGGGCTGGCCAAGGATGTCGCCGATCCTGGGGCTGATGGCGCGCGCCGCGATGTCGGTTCCGCCGCCCGGCGCGAAGCCGACCATCAGGCGCAATGGCCGCGCGGGGAAGCCCTGTTGCGCGAGCGACGGGCGCGCGAGCCAGGCCGCGGTGGAGCCGACGAGCAGGGAGCGACGGCGCATGGTGCTTAACCTCCGGATGATGCGCGTTGGTCGCGCTTGCATCGGACATTGGCATGCGTGGCCCCTTCGCACGAGCAGCCAGGCGATCACCCCGTCGCGATGGCGATCATTCGATCCGGATGCCGCTTTCGCGGATGATCGGCTCCCACTTCGTGCGTTCCGCCGCCCAGGCGGTTGCGAATTCTGCTGGCGTCGTTGGCATGGGTTCCATGCCGTTGCGATTGAGCGTCGCCGTCACCTCCGCCTCGCCCAGCGCGGTGCGCATTGCCGCTCCCAGCCGGGCGATGACGGGTTCGGGCGTGCCGCGCGGCGCCACCACGGCATACCATCCCGGCACGTCAAAGCCCGGAACGCCGCTTTCGGCCACAGTCGGCACATCGGGCAGCAGGCGCGATCGATTGATTGTCGGCACCGCCAGCGCGCGCAATTGGCCCGACCGCACATGCGTCAGCACCGATGGCGCGGTCGCGAATGAAAAATCGATGCGGCCGGACAACAGGTCCGTGGCGATCAGCGCGCCGCCGCGATAATGCACCGGCACTGTCTCAATCCCTGCCATGCGGTCGAACAACACGCCGGCGAGATGCGGGCCGCCGGCGATTCCGCTGGTGCCATAGGACAACTTCCCCGGTTCGGCCTTGGCCGCCGCGATCAGCTCGGCCGTGCTGCGCCAGGGACGGTCGGCGGGCACCACCAGGATGTTGAACAGGTCCACGGCGATCGATACCGGCACCAGGTCGCGCTGCGGGTCGAAGGTCTGGCGCATCACCATCGGGGAGATCACCAGAGCGCCGATCGTGCCGAGCAGCAGCGTGTAGCCATCCCCCGGGCTGCGCGCGACGGCTTCGGTGGCGATGTTGCTGCCGGCGCCGGGACGATTGTCGATCACCACGGCCTGGCCGAGCAACTCGCCCATCCTGGGCGTGAAGCTACGCGCCGCGATGTCCACCGCGCCGCCGGGTGTGAAGCCCACAAGCATGCGGATCGTGCGATTCGGGAAGCCATCCTGTGCGATGGCCGGTGCTGCGAAGGGAATGGTTGCCGCGGCGATCAGGCTGCGTCGTGCGATGCGTTCGATCATGAATGTCCGTCCCCGTCGATGAACTTGTTGTGCGCCATTGTCGCATGGTGGCGCATCGCGACAAGTCATCATTCACCGAACGCATGGCGGAGATAACCAGCGCGCGTTGGGATGGTGCCGTAACCGCCCCATCTGACTTGGCGAAGTGATGGTCAGGCAAGTTCCGCCGTCACGACATACTCAAGGATATCAGACCATGAACTCCATCATCACCCGCATCGCTGCCGCCGCGGTGCTTGGCGTTGCCCTGTCCCAGAGTGCGATCGCGGCGCCGACCAATTCCACTGCGCAGGCTTATGTCGGCGGCAGCGGCGAGAATGAATCGGTCGCCTATGTAGGCGCGGTGCCGCAGGGCACGACGCTCGCACCTGCGATGATCACCGGCACCGGCGAGAACATCTCGGTCGAATTGCCGCGGCCCGTGCTGCCCGCGCAGACCGGCTATATCGCGGTGATCGACGGCACTGGCGAAAATCAGTCGGTGCGTTACCTGCGCGTCGCACCGCAGGGCTGACGCATGGCGGGCGAGGGCTGTGTCCTCGCCCGCTTTGCTGGGGCGGCCGTTGAAGCCACTTGCGCGCGTCGCTCGGGTGTCTCCACGTGAGCGATGCGCCTTGCTTCAAATGAGGACGAGGTCGTCCCGGTGGATGATTTCATCACGGCCTCGCCAGCCGAGGAGGCTCTCGAGTTCCTCGCTGCGATGGCCGGCGATCAGGCGCGCGGCTTCGGCATCATACGCTGACAGGCCGCGCGCCACTTCGTGCCCAGCATCGTCACGCACGCTGAGCGGATCGCCGCGTGCGAAATCGCCTTCGACGCTGCGGACACCTGCCGGCAGCAGCGATGAACCGCGCTGCAACGCGCGCGCTGCACCCGCATCCACCACCAATACACCCAGCGGCGCGAGGCTTCCCGCGATCCAGCGCTTGCGCGCCGTGCGCCCTTCGGGTGCGGGCAGGAACCAGGTGCAGCGGGCACCTTCGAGCAGCGCGGTCAGCGGATTGTCGCGCTGGCCGAGCGCGATGGCCATGGCGCAACCCGCACCGGTGGCGATTCGCGCGGCGATCAGCTTGGTGCGCATCCCGCCCGACGAATAGCCAGGCGGAGGTTCGCCACCCATCGCCATGATGTCGTCGGTGATGCGATCGACGGCCGGGATGTGCGCGGCCGCGGGATCCTTGCGCGGATCGGCGGTGTAGAGTCCATCGATGTCCGAGAGCAGCACCAGCGCATCCGCGCTGATCATCTCGGCCACGCGCGCGGCGAGGCGGTCGTTGTCGCCGAAGCGGATTTCCGCGGTCGCGACGGTGTCATTCTCGTTGATGACGGGGACGCAGCCCAGGCCGAGCAGCGTCGCGATGGTCGCGCGTGCGTTGAGGTAGCGGCGGCGGTCTTCCGAATCCTCGAGCGTCAGCAGCAGTTGCGCGGCGTTCATGCCATGCGCGGACAGGGCGTCCTGCCAGGCACCCGCCAGGCGGATCTGGCCGACCGCGGCGGCGGCCTGCTTTTCCTCAAGCCGCAGGGCGCGGCGCGTCAGGCCCAGTGCGCGGCGGGCGAGCGAGATGGCGCCGGAGGAGACCAGAACCACCTCCGCCCCACCGGCGCGCAGGGCCGCGACATCGGCCGCGACCGAGGCGAGCCAGGCGGTGCGCGGGGCCGTCGTCGTCTCGTCCACCACCAGGGCGGAGCCGATCTTGACGACGATGCGCCGTGCGGTGGCGAGGGAGGGGGAAGCCGGGTCTGACATGGCGCGCGGCTGTAGCATGGGGCGCGGCACGTCAGAAGGGTGGGGCGACATGGAGGCGTCGCTTGCCACGGACGGGCCGGCGGACGCATGGTCCGCCTCCAGGGCGCCCGCGGGTCAGCCCTGCCCATTTTCGTGAATGGTTCCTTACTGCCGGGGCCGTCACGCCAGCCCTTGGAGCACACGCATGGCCGACCTGATCATCATCGCCTATCCGGACCTCGCCACGGCGGAGGCCGCACGCGCGAAGCTGATGGAGTTGCAGAAGGAGTACTTGATCGAGCTGGGCGATGCGGTCGTGGCGGAACGCCAGGCCGATGGCGCGGTCAAGCTGCACCAGCTGATCAACACCACGGCGGCCGGTGCGGCCGGTGGTGCGATGTGGGGCACCCTGATCGGGCTGCTGTTCCTCAACCCGCTGATCGGTGCGGCGGCGGGTGCGGCCGGCGGGGCGCTGTCGGGCTACCTCACGGATGTCGGGATCGACGACAAGTTCCTCAAGGAAGCCGCCGGTGCCCTGACCCCGGGCCAGGCGGCGCTGTGCGTGCTGGTGCGCAAGGTGACCGCGGATAAGGTGTTGCCGACGATGGCGCATTTCGGCGGCACCGTGCTGCGGACCAACATGACGACGGAGCAGGAGACGAAGCTGCGCGATGCGCTGAAGGCCGGCTGAACGGGCGTGCCCGGCCCGGTGCAGCGCATCGGGCCGGTGGGCCTTCAGGCGATGGCCTCGGCCTGGTTGCGTGCGTGGATGGTGTCTGCCAGGGCGCGCAGGGCTTCGGGCACGCCTTCCCCGGTGGCACCGCTGATGACCAGCACCGGCCCGCCGCAGGCGCGTTCGAGGGCCTTGAGGCGGGATGTGCGCGCCTGTGGCGTCATCGCGTCCGCCTTGTTCAGGGCGACGATCTCCGGCTTGTCGATCAGGCCGTTGCCGTAGCCTTCGAGTTCCCCGCGGATGGTGCGGTAGGCGCCGGCGGGGTCGGCCTGGGTACCGTCGATCAAGTGCAACAACACGGCGCAGCGTTCGACGTGGCCCAGAAATCGGTCACCGAGTCCCGCTCCTTCATGAGCGCCTTCGATCAGGCCGGGAATGTCGGCCAGGACGAATTCCTCGGTCGCGTTCAGCCGGATCACGCCGAGTTGCGGGTGAAGGGTGGTGAAGGGATAGTCGGCTATCTTGGGCTTGGCGGCGGATACCGCAGCGAGGAAGGTGGATTTCCCGGCATTGGGCAGGCCGACCAGCCCGGCATCGGCGATCAGTTTCAGCCGCAGCCACAGCCAGCGTTCTTCCCCCGGCCATCCCTTGTCGGCACGGCGCGGTGCGCGGTTCGTGCTGGTCTTGAAATTGGCGTTGCCGAAGCCCCCATCGCCGCCCCTGGCCACGACCACGCGTTTGCCCGGCGTATCGAGATCAGCCAGGAGTGTTTCCTTGTCCTCGCCGAATATCTGGGTGCCGACCGGCACCTTTAGGATGACGTCGTCCGAGCCCGCGCCTGTGCGATCCGAACCCGCGCCATTGCCGCCCTTGCGGGACTTGAAATGCTGCATGTAGCGGTAGTCGATCAGGGTATTCAGCCCTTCGACCGCCTCGGCAATTACATCGCCGCCCTTGCCGCCATTGCCGCCATCCGGGCCGCCATATTCGATGAAGCGCTCACGCCGGAAGGCGACGACGCCGTCGCCGCCGTCGCCCGACTTCACCCAGACTTTTGCTTCATCGAGGAATTTCATGGATCAGGATGCCTGAAATGCAAACGGGGGCCATGTGGCCCCCGCTGTCACGATCGCGCGGAGGCGCGTCGTTAAAAATCGCGCGGTGGCGCGTCGTTATTCGGCGGCCATCGCCTGGGGCTCGACCGTCACATGGACGCGGCCTTCGGCGCGGCGGATGAACTTCACGCGCCCGGTGACGGACGCGTGCAGCGAATGGGTGCGGCCGGCATAGACATTTTCGCCCGGGATCATCTTCGTGCCGCGCTGGGTCACGATGACGGAACCGGCATTGACCGTCTGGCCGCCGAACAGCTTCACGCCGAGGCGCTTGCCTGCGGAGTCACGACCGTTGCGGGACGAGCCGCCTGCCTTTTTGTGAGCCATTTGTGTGCCCCTTACGCCGCGGTGATGGCGGCGATCTTCAGCACCGTCTGGTGCTGGCGATGGCCGTTCTTGCGCCGGCTGTTCTGGCGGCGGCGCTTCTTGAAGATGATGATCTTGTCGCCACGCGACTGTTCGACGACCGTGGCGGTCACGGACGCACCCGGAACGTTCGGCGCGCCGACCGTCAGGCCGGCTTCGCCCGCCACGAGCAGGACGTCATGGAAGGTGATGGTCGAGCCGGGTTCGGCCTCGAGCCTCTCGACGGTGAGGACCGCGTCGGGGGTGACGCGGTACTGCTTGCCGCCGGTGCGGATCACTGCATAGGTCATGGGTCGCCCCGGAAGTCGTTCAATCTGCGAGTGGTCTTCTGGGTGTCTGCCCAAAAACGACCGTCGGCGGTACCGAGGCACCACCGTGGGAGGGGGCGTATAGCGCCGGGCCAGGGCGGACGTCAACGGGTGGCGAGGGCGTTGCGCGCAGCGGCGAGGTCGATTATAGCGCGGCACCCCTCGACCGGGGACCTTTGTGGTGGGCGTAAGCCAGCCGGATGCGGAGAGGTGCCGGAGTGGTCGAACGGGTCGGTCTCGAAAACCGAAGTACGGGCAACTGTACCGTGGGTTCGAATCCCACCCTCTCCGCCAGCTACACAGAGGCCCCAGGTAACTCTGGGAACACAAGCAAATTGTAGGGCTTTGCGATGACGTCGTCCCCCCTGCGACGACCACACGTCTGGGGGTCGAAAGAGCCGTGCTTGGAGAGGCGGAAAGACCGCCGCATGAACTGGGATATGCGTCGACGGATGGCTGTGACCAAGGTCGTGTCATGCCCGTGGCGGTGATCCCCGGCCGCCTGCTGGTCCTGCCGGGCGCCAAATTATCACAGAGCGATGCCAACGATGATCATCGCCGAAGCAAGCTGGAAATACGGCTCGAACGTGTCGGCATCCGCCCCTGCCACAGATACATGCCGCCAATCGCGACCGCCCAAACGACCGCCGTGAGAGAGACGGCTGCGGCGAGGCCCGGGGAGGATCGCCTGCGTCGCCGTCCCGCGCACTGCCACAAAGAACACCGCCATCATCGTTCTCGAGTGACCATGTTCCAGCCCGTGCAGCGCGCCGAGCAGAATGGCACTTGGTGTGAAAAGCTACGCATGCGCGGAACGCTGCTGAAGCAGGTGACCGAAGGATATGATCGCCCTAACCTACATGTATTTGGTAACTTCCTTGAATTCATCGACTAAGCGCCGCTCGGAACGTCCCAGGGAACCGACAGCGTCTTCCAGGCAGGGGTCGATGTGGTCCTGAATCAGAGTCTTCTTCGCCTGCGCAATGGCTTTCTCGACGGCGAGCAGTTGTTACACGACATCCAGACAGCATCGCCCGGCCTCGATCATCGCGACGACGCTCTGCAAGTGGCCGCCCGCCCGCTTGAGCCGTTTGACGATCTGCGAATGAGTCGCGTGCCGGTGATCTTTAGACATGCGATCAATCCCATCTTGGGGGAGGGGGTTCGTCGAGGCTGGAGGTTGCAGCGTGACCTCGGCAAACAGCAGCCCAGCGCCGAGGGTGCCGAAGCGAACCTATCTCGCCAGAGGGCGGTGCGACGTCAATCGTTCGCGATGCCGGGCGTCTGCGCGAGGGCGCGGCAGCGCGCTTGTTCGTCCTGCAGGAAAATTTTGGGATTAGGGTGCTCGTCCGCGGTGGCCGGCACGCCACCCAGGCGTTGCAACCCATCGCGCACCGGCGGCTGCTGGCCCTCGGCGCCCGGGTAGGGTCGACTTCCAGGCGGGGCGGTACTGCACAAGGCGCATCAGCCGGCTCAAGCTTGACCTTTCGGAGTGCGCGCGGGCTGCTTGATCATAGGTTTCGCCTCCAGCTTGCCGCCGCCGGCAAGAATGCTTGAGTTCCGCCCGAACGATATCCGCAAGTAGGTAAGGCAGACCCCGATTTCAGACAGATTGCTCGGCAAATCGGCTTGGCTCCGACATCGGATGCGCCCAGCACACCGGCCAGACAAGGCGATAAGAACGATCGGCAATATCCGATATAGCTATTCGGCCTCTCTTCACGATATCCGCATCCGCCTAATGTGCGACCCCTTGCCGCACTCGGCGAGTCTGTCGGCGCCGACCGCCGCCGCAAACCCTCCAGCAGGTGGATTTCATGCTCCAGAGCTTCTTCTGCCCCACGCGGATCCACTTCGGCGCCGGTGCGCATGAAAAGCTCACCGATTTGTTCGCGACGCTGCACAGCACGCGCGTTTTCGTCACCGCCGACCCGGCGATGCGTTCAAGCCCGATCTTGGCGCGCATCCTGGCCATATTGGAACAGGCTGGGGTCGCCTGTTCGGTCTTCTCCGACATCGAGCCTGACCCAAGCGACACCACCGTCGCCAAGGCGTTCGAACAGTGCAAAGCGCACCAGGCGACGGCGATCCTGGCACTGGGCGGCGGCAGCACGATCGATGTCGGCAAGGGTGCGGGCATCCTCATGACCAATGGGGGCCGCATCAACGACTATGAGGGCATCGAGGTGTTCCGCACGCCGCCGCTGCCGCTGGTCGCCATCCCAACCACGGCCGGCACGGGTTCCGAAGTGTCGGGGTCCTGCACCATCACGGACACGACCCGCAACCTTAAGATGTCGATCCGCCACGCATCGTTGAACCCGGCGCGCATCGCCATCCTCGACCCGATCGCGCTGCGGACGCTGCCCGAGCATGTCGCCGTGCATTCGGGCATTGATGCCTTCGTCCACGCCTTCGAATCCTTCATTTCACGCGGCGCAACCCCCTTCACGGATGCTCTGAACCTGCAGGCCATCAGCCTGATCGCCGGCAGCATCCGCGACTTCGCTGCGGATCGTACCAACGAGCGTGCCGGGCTGAACATGCTGATGGGCTCGGCCATGGCCGGCATGTGCTTCGGCCAGACCGGGCTCGGCAACGTGCATTGCATGGCGCGGTTTGTCGGCGCGTACTTCCACGTCTCGCACGGGCTGTCGAACGCGCTGTGCCTGCCGGCCGTCGCCGCCTTCAACCGCCCGGCCGCCGTCGCGCGCTATGCGCAGGTCGCCCCGTTGCTGGACGTGACGGACATGGTGCCCGACGAGGCCGCGTCGTTCCTGACCGTCGATGCTATCACGCGACTGTGCCGCGACCTCGGCGTGCCGTCGCGGCTGCGCGACATCGGCGCCCGCGATTCGGCCTATGAGGAGATGGCCGACCTGTGCGTCGGCGCCGGATATGATCGATGGAACCCCCGCCCCACCACGCGGGAGGATTTCCTGATGCTGCTGCGGCAGGCCCACTGACACCGGGATGGACGGAATGAACACGCAACCCCAGCTGAGCACCGCAAGCCGTCCCTGGCAGGAGGAGCTGTACGACCTGCTGAAGGAATTCGGCGTCACGCATGTCGCCTATGTGCCGGATGGCGGCCATCGCGTGCTGATCGACCGCGCCATCGCGGACCCGGACATGCATGCCATCCCGCTGACCACCGAGCAGGAAGGCGTTGCCATGATGGCCGGCATCCATCTCGGCGGCGGTCGTGGCGTGCTGCTGATGCAAAGCAGCGGATCGGGCAATTGCATCAACATGCTGTCGCTGATCTCGGGCGGGCGCTTCCCGTTCCTGACTCTGGTGACGATGCGCGGCGAGTTCGGCGAGGGCAATCCCTGGCAGTTCCCGATGGGCCAGGCGACCCCGGCCGTGCTGGGCGCGATGGGACTGCATTGCATCCGCGCAGATACCGCCGCCGACATCATCCCGGCCGCGCGCGCTGCCGCCAACCAGGCCTATTACGCCGGCGGCGCCATCGCGGTGCTGATGGGGCAGCGCCTCATTGGCGCGAAGCGGTTCTGGTAGAAGCAACACGGGCGCGCGCCCTCGATGAGAGTGAATGTGATGGCACAGGCAAATCTGAACAGGGAATGGCCGCTGCGCCGCAGGGATGCGGTCCCCAAGCTCGTTGGGCGCCATGAGGATTTCCTCATCGTCGCCGCGCTGGCCGGCACGGTGCGCGACTGCTGGAGCATGACGAATGACGGCAGCCACGCCTTCGCCATGTCGGGCGCAATGGGTGCGGGCGCCATGGTCGCCTATGGCCTGGCGATGCAGCAGCCGGACCGCCGCGTGCTGGGGCTGGTCGGCGATGCCGACCTGCTGATGAACCTCGGCGCGCTCGCGACCATCGCGGCGACGCCGGCCGCCAACCTGTCCATCCTATGCGTGGACAACGGCATGTTCGCCGAAACCGGCAACCAGGTAAGCCATACTGGCCTCGGCGCGGATCTGGAAGCGATCGCGCGCGGTGCCGGGTTCGCATACACCTGCACGGTGAAGACCGAGGGCGACATCACGAAGGGCGCCGGGATGCTGCGTGGCCCTGGCCCGAACTTCGTGCTGCTGAAGGTCGGTCCAGAGGATGCGCCGGACGCGCAGGGCAGCCTCGATGCCGTGTTCTGCCGCCAGCGCTTCCGCACGGCGCTGCTTGGGCATCCCTGACCAATGCGCCTCGCCGGCAAGACCGCGCTGATCACGGGCGCCGCGGGCGGCATCGGCCTCGCCTGCGCGCGCCGTTTCGTCGAGGAGGGTGCGCGCGTCACGATCGCTGATATTGATGCGGCCAAGGGCGAGGCAGCGGCACGTGAGATCGGCGCCAAGTGCCAATTCGTCGCCGCGGATGTCGGCGACAAGGCGGATGCCACGCGCATCGTCGATGCCGCCTGCGCCCAATGGGGTCGGCTCGACATCCTGGTTTCCAATGCGGGGATCATCCATCTCGGCGAATTTCTCGACCTGGAGGAAGCCGATTTTGACCGCGTCATCCGCGTCAACCTGAAGGGCAGTTTCCTGGTTGGTCAGGCGGCGGCGCGCCGCATGGTGACGCAGGGCGGCGGTGGGGCGATCGTGAACATGTCCTCGATCACCGCGGTGCTCGCCATCGCCAATTCGGTTCCTTACGTCGCGAGCAAGGGTGGTGTCGCCCAGCTGACACGCGGCATGGCGCTGGCCCTCGCACCGCATGGCATCCGGGTCAATGCCGTGGGTCCAGGAACCGTCGCCACGGATCTCGTCAGTGGTCTGGCGGGCGACCGCGAATCGCTGCATCGCGTGCTGTCGCGCATCCCCTTGGGTCGCATGGCCGAACCCCGTGAGATCGCCAACCTCGTGTTGTTCCTGGCGAGCGATGAGGCAAGCTACGTCACCGGCGAGACGCTTTTCGGCGACGGTGGGCGCCTGGCACTGAACTACACCGTGCCGGTGAACGACTCAGCGCAAGGCTGAAGCCGCCGAGAAGGTTGCCGCATACGCCTTCGCAACCTGGATGAACGCAGCAGCGGCAGGCGTCTGCGGTCGATGCGTCGCGGTGACGATGCCGATCTCGCGGCCGATCACCGGTTCCGTCAGCCCCACCACCGCGAAACCGGGATGGGCGACCGGGGGTAATGAGAGCGCCGTGAGCGCGGCGACGCCCAGCCCTGCCTCGACCATGCCAAGGATGGTCGAGGAGAAGGACAGTTCCATCACCGGCCGCAGGGTGATGCCCGCCTGTGCCAATGCGCGCATGAGGTCCGAGCGCGTCCCGGTGCCGCCGGCGAAGCCGATCATCGGTTCGCCCTCGATCTCCTTCCAGCGCACCGTCTTGCGGTCCGCCAGGGGATGTTTGCGCGGTACCACAAGATTGAAGCGGTCGTGCAGCAGGCTGGCGAAAGCGACACCCGGGCGTTCGGCAAGCCGGCTGCTGAAGGCGAAGTCCAGCTGACCTTCCTCGACCCGTCGATACAGCGTCTCGGATTGAGCATCGGCGAGGATGACGTTGATCCGGGCGTTCTGCGCGGCGAAGCGGCTCATGACATGGGGCATCAGCCCGACCGCGAGGGAGGGCATCGCGCCCACCATCAAGCGGCTGCGCCGGGTCTTCGCACTCTCCCGCAGGTCCCGCACGACGCTGTCCAGCTCATGCAGGATGCGTTCGGCGGCTGGCAGCAGGAACTCCCCCTCCGGAGTCAGATAGGCGGATCGCGCGGTGCGCTGGATCAGCAGCGTGCCCAGTCCGCTTTCGAGCTGCGAAATCGCCTGGCTCAGCGCCGGCTGCGACAGGCCGATCTCGCTGGCTGCGGCGGTGAAGGTGCCGCGCCGCGCGACGCCGACGAAAGCCTCGAGCTGTCGCAATGTCGGTCGCATGTCGGCCCTTGCCATAAATTGAATCAATGGAAGGTTTCATACTTCCGATTTGGCGAATGGCTGCAAGCGATATCTGATGCGCGCGGGACGAACCGGCCAAGCCAAGCCGGCGAGGGAACGATGCAGCTGCACCAGCTTCGATATTTCGTGCACGTCGCCGAGCTCGGCAGCTTCAGTCGAGCCGCGACCTGCCTTAACGTGACGCAGCCTGCGCTCAGCCGGCAGGTGAACCTGCTCGAGCAGGAACTCGGTGTACGGCTGCTACACCGGGACGGCCGCGGGGTGAGCCTGACCGGCAGCGGCAGCGCCCTGTTCGAACGCGCCGTCGATCTTCTGGATCGCGTTCGCGATGCCAGGCAGGCGGTTGCGGCACCCGATGCGGCGATCGGCGGCGATGTCCGGATCGGGCTGCCGGCCTGGATCGCCCACACCCTGATGCCCGGCACGCTGCTGCGGAGCCGCCGCGAACACCCCGATCTCGCCATCACGATGATGGAGGCGACCGACGCGACAGTGCTCGAGGAATGGCTGCTGGCGGGGCGGATCGACATCGCCGTGCTCAACGTGCCCCGGCAGGCGGCATCCCACATCCACACGACGACCCTGCTGCGCCAGAGGCTTTGCCTGGTGGGTACCCGGCGCGCCGAGGTCGAGGACGGCGGCTTTCGCGCCATCGCGACGCTGCCGTTGATCCTGCCTGCGGCGCACGACCCTGTCCGGGAGACGATGGAGGCCGCCGCGCAGGCGTGCGGGGCGCGCCTTCATGTCGCCTGGGATGTCGATTCCGAACTGGTGGCAAAGGCGATGCTGCTGCGTGGCGCGGGCTATGCGGTGCTGCCGCGCGGGGCCGTGGCGGCGGAGATCGCGGCAGGGCTGGTGTGGGCGCGCGAACTGACCGCCCCGCGCATCGAACGGCACTGGATGTTGGCGAGCGCGCGGGAACGTCCGTTGAGCCGCGGCGGGCAGGCAGTGCAGGCGGCACTGCTGGCCGAGGCGGAATTGCTCAACGAGCCGACCACCCTGCCGCAGGGTGCTGGGGAGCATCGCGTCACCGCGCCGTTTCCGACCTTCGGTCATGCATCGCAGCGCCGCCTGGCGGCAGCGCAGCCAGCCACTTAACACCGATGGCCGACATCGACTTTCGAACAGCAGACAAGGAAGAAATGATGACCAAGGGACAGGAACGGCTGGGACAGGTCACGCGGCGATCCTTCGCCGCGTTAGGCATGTCCATGGTGGCGGCCGGCCAGGCGCACGCACAGTCCGGCCAGCATGAGCGCGTGGTGGTGCCGTTCGGTCCGGGCGGCACCAGCGACATCCTCGCGCGCCTCGTGGTCGCCAGCGTCAACAAGGCGACCGGCCGCACCATGATCGTCGAGAACCGGCCGGGCGCCGGCGCCAGCATCGGCTCCGATGCGGTCGCGCGCAGTGCGCCGGATGGCCGCACGATGCTGTTGCTGGACATCGGTGCGCTGGCGGTGGGTCCAAACTTGCTGCCTAACTTCCCCTTCAATGTCGCGACCGACCTGCTGCCGGTCACTATGCTGACCTTCACGCCTTATGTCGTGGCGGTGCATCCATCGCTGCCGGTGCGCACGGCGCAGGAACTTGTCGCCTTCGCGCGGCAGTCGCCCGACCGGCTGACGGCGTCGAATTCCGGCGCGGGCGCGCTGACGCACCTGACCAGCGTGGTGCTGACCAAGGCCTGGGGGGCGCCCGGTGCGACGCAGGTGCCCTATCGCGGCAGCGGGCCGTCGATCGCCGCCGTCGTCTCTGGCGAGGTGGCGATGACCGCCAGCACCATCGATGTGATGAAGCCGTTCCTGGAATCGGGTGCGTTGCGCGGGCTGGCGGTGTCGGGCCCGACGCGCGTTGCGTCGATGCCGGATATGCCGACCTTCGCCGAGCTCGGCTGGCCGATGCCAGAGGTCGGGAGCTGGCAGGGCGTGCTGACCCAGGGGCGCACGCCGGCCGAAATCCGCGACCGGCAGGAACGGGAGTTCCTCGCAGCCATGCAGGATCCCGCCGTGGTGGAGCGGGTCAATGGCCTGGGCGCCGTCGTGCGCGCGCAGGGCAGCGAGCATCTGCGCGAGACGCTGCGCGCCCAGGCGGAGGAGTATGGCCGCGTGATCCGCGACAACGGTATCCGGCTGGAATAGGACGGCACCGGCGGGCCACGACCCGCGGTGACAACGAACGGCCCGTGGGCCGCAAGCAAAAGGGTAGGGACAACGTCATGAAACGAGCACTCGCCATTCTCGCCTGGGCGCTGATCTGGCCGATGGGCCAGGCGCGGGCCGAATTTCCCGAACGGTCGATCACCATGATCGTGCCACTTGCCGCCGGTGGCGGCACCGATGGCGTGGCACGCATCCTGGCGGAACAGATCGGCCGGCGGCTCGGCCAGCCTGTGGTGATCGACAACCGCGGCGGCGCCAATGGCGTGATCGGCGCGCAGGCGGCGGCACGGGCGCGGCCGGATGGCTACACGCTGTTCATGACGACCGGTACCACGCAGGCGATCACGCCAGCGCTGATGCGGAACCTGCCGTACGACCCGATCCGTGACTTCACGCCCATCGCCCGGGTCGGCGTCTTTCCGCTGATCCTCGCAGTGAACCCCGACGTGCCGGCGCGTTCGGTGCAGGAATTGGTGGCGCTTGCCCGGTCGCAGCCGGGCGGGCTGACCTATGGCCAGTGGTCGGCCTTATACATCGCTGCCGGGCGCAGCTTTGCGCGGGGCAACGGCATCGACATCCTGGAAGTGCCGTATCGCGGTTCGCCGCCGACGATGAGCGACGTGGTCGCCGGCCGCATCTCTATGGTGTTCGTGGACATGACTGTGGGGCTGCCGCTGGTGCGAAGCGGGGCGATCCGGCCGCTGGCGGTGACCATCGCGCAGCGTTCCGCCATGCTGCCGGAGATCCCGACCATGCAGGAAGCCGGCCTTGCCGGATATGACATCAGCGCCTGGATGGCCTTGTATGGTCCGGCCGGCATCCCGCAGGAGGTGGTGGATCGTGTCGGCGCGGCGACGCTCGAAGCTTTGGCCACCCCAGCGGTGGTCAGCCGGCTGGCGGAGCTGGGCTTCGAGGTCTCCCCGGGCAATGCAGCAACGCTTGCGGCGCATGGGGAGCGCGAATTGGCCCGCTGGCGTACACTCGTCGCCGAGGCCAACATCACAATCGAGTAGTCCGAGATCCATGGAAATCAGTGAAAAGACCCGCATCCGCGCACCGCTGTCAGATGTGTGGCCGTTGTTGAGCGACCCGGCCCTGGTCGCATCCTGCATTCCGGGGGCGCAGTTGGCCCCGGATCAAGGCGATGGGACCTGGCGCGGTTCCATCCGCGTGCGCTTCGGCCCCACCGCCGCGGTATTCCGCGGGGAGGCGAACCTGACCTTCGACCACGCGGCGCATCGCTGCGTGATCGAAGGGCGCGGCATCGATCAGCGTGGGGCATCGCGCGCGATGTCGAACGGCACGCTCGAAGCCGTCGCCGAGGGCGAGGAGACCCTGCTCACGGTGGATGGGTCCTTCACCGTCACCGGTCCGCTCGAAACCTTCGCCAATGCCGGCGGCGTGCATGTGGCGCGTGCGCTGCTCGCCGAATTCTCCGAGAACATAGCGCGGTTGGTCATGGAACGGCGCGGTGCCGCACCGCCAGCCGCACCGACCGAGGCGTTCGTTGGCGCGCCACCGCCCGCCGAGCCGCCGCCGCCGGCACCCGCCGTGGCATCGGAACTCAGCGCTGCCGGCCTGCTGTGGCGCATCGTCAAGGCCTGGGTAGCCGGCCTGTTCAAGAAAAAGGACTGATGGAATGTCGAAACTGAAGGTCAGCGACATGATGGCCCAGGCCTTCCAGGCCGAGGGCTGCGAGGTGCTGTTCACCCTGATGGGCGATGCGAACATGTATTGGTCCGAGGCGATGTCGCGCCTGCCGGGCATGCAGGTCGTCCATGCCCGCCATGAGCACTGCGCCGTCGCGATGGCTGATGGCTATGCGCGCGCCACGGGAAAGGTTGGCGTGGCGTCGACCACCTGCGGGCCAGGCTTCACGCAGATCATGACGGCACTGACCATCGCCGCGCGGGCGCAGGTGCCGATCGTCGTCTTCGCCGGTGATTCACCGATCGCTTCGCCCTGGTACATCCAGCAGATCGACCTCGGGCCGCTGACGCTCGGCACCGGCGCGCATTACATCCCGGTGCGCTCGATCGACCGCGTGCTCGACAATATCCGCGAGGCTTTCCACACGGCGGCGCTGGAGATGCGGCCTGTGGTGCTGGGCGTGCCGATGGATCTCCAGAAGCAGGCCTTCCCGTTCATGGCGGATTATTCCCCATCCGCCGACACGCTGCCGACGCGCCAGCGTCCCGCCGCCGACCCCGCTCTGGTTGAACGCGTGGCCGACATGATCGCATCGGCCGAACGCCCCATCATCATCGGCGGGCGTGGTGCGAAATTCTCCCAGGCCAGGGAAGCGCTGGAAGCTTTGGCCGAGCAATCCGGCGCGCTGCTGGCGACCTCGCTGCTGGGGAAGGGGATGTTCTCGGGCAATCCCTACGCGCTGGACATCGCCGGCGCCTATGCCTCGGATTTCGCGCGTGAACAATTTGCCGAATCCGACCTTGTGATCGGTGCGGGTGTCGGTCTCGGCGCCTACACGACCGAAAGCGGATACCTGTATCCGGGCGCGCAGACGGTGCAGATCGACATCAATCCGCGCGGCTTGTGGCAGGGGCTGCGGACGGCGGACCTTCACATCCGCGCCGATGCCCGCGCGGGTGCCGAGGCGATCACCGCCGCGCTGCGCCAGCGTGGCGTGAAGCGCACCGGCTTTCGCACTGCCGAAATGGCGCAAGCGATCGCCGCCGACGTGCCGGACCGCAAGGAATTCACCATCGCTCCCGGCACGGTGGATCCGCGCAAGGCGCTGATGGAACTGGACGAGATCGTGCCCAAGGATTGGGACGTGGTGATCGGCGCGGGTCATTATTTCGGCATCGCGCTGACGCATCTGAAGGGGCGGGCGGCCGAGCGGTATCATGTGGTCGCCGATTTCGGCGCGATCGGGTCGGGGCTGCCCGCGGCGATTGGCGTTGCGGCGTCGCGGCGCGATGGCAAGGTCTGGCTAATCGAAGGCGATGGCAGCGTCCTGATGCATATCCAGGAGCTGGAGACGATCCGGCGCCAGGGCATCAACATGCTGATCTCGATCATCAACGATGGCGGCTACGGTGCCGAGATCCACAAGTTCCGCGCCAATGGCCTCAGCCCGGACTCGGTGATCCATGGGCGCGGCGATCTTGCCGCGGTGGCGACGGGCTTTGGCATCCGGGGGGCGACGGTGAGCCGCGACGGACAGATGAGCGGATTGTTCCGGGAGCATCAGCAGGCCAACAGCGCAACACTGTGGGACGTGCGTAGCGACGATACGGTGGTGTCGCGTCCCTACCGGCGCATTCACTACGGCGAGGCCTGAGGGCACGGGCGGCAGGGCGTGTGCTGCCGGAGAGCGGGCCAACACCGATAAGACTGCTGTCGAAGCAATGAGGTGCGCGGCGCAATGCTTCGCACGCATCGCTGCGACAGAGACGACGGGAGCCCGGTCGTACTTCCTCCGGCAGCGTTGCCAGCATGCGCGCCCGGATGGTTCTCGCGTTCGGCGCCTGCGTGCTCATCGATTGATGGGCCGCCATGGCATTCGATGCTCTGCGAGCCTAGCAACCCGTGCAGTGGCTCGTCGCTAGAGCGTTTAGCGCCAGACTGCACTGGCGCTAAACGCTCTAAGCCCCTGTTTGAGCGAGCATCTTCACGCGCCTGACTGATTTCAGTCAGGCGCAATCTGTTCCAACGGCTCCGCCTACACCGCCGCCGAGACCATCGACGTCGTCGTCGCGCTGAACATCGTCACCGGTTTCACACCGCACGGCAGCCCCGAGAGCACGGCCTATGCGAGGCCGTCGCGAAGGCCTTCAAGCGCAACTACATCCGAATGAACCCACGGCCAGACACCACTTCCGACCTGCAGCGCCGGGCTGAATCGTTCGATGACCAAAGGCGCCTACACCAGCCAACCTTGCCCTGCCGCGCTGTTGAAATCGAGTTGAACGATCAGATCGTTGAAATCGCGATCACCGCCGCCCTCCTGATCCTCCCATCCCCAGGTATTCAGACCGTAATTCCAGATATGGCCCACGTGCTGGCCGTCCCGAATTTCATTGGCTTGGGCGAATGCCCAATAGGTGTCGTCGGTCGTGTTGTTCGTCAGAGTCATCGCGATCAAGTCACCAGCATCGATACCAACCAGCGAAGCCTGGGTGTAATTTCCATGGCCCGTTCCGTTGAGCGACGTTGTCCCACCCTGAAACTGATAGGCGCGATCCTGCGCTGCGGCGGCATAGCCCTCCGCACCCGGACTGAGGTCGCCGATCATGCCGCCAAGATCGTCAACCCGGTACAGGCTGAGCGACAGGCTGTCCGCGCCGTTCTGCCGCACGCGCACCGTGGCGATCTGATCGTCGAGGCCGCCCGCCGTCTCGGCCACCGCAACCGCACGCGCCACACGCACGGCGCCACTGTCTGTCAGGAAGTCTGCAAAGCCGAAGGCGCTGCTCAGGGACCCCTGAACGGCATCGCCGGTCGAAGCATCGACGGACACCGAGACATCCTCACCCGTCGACACCAGCGATTGCAGCACCGCGCCTTGGGCATACTGGTCGTACATCCTCACCAACGCCGGGTCGAAGTCTGCCTGCAACGATTGCTGTGCCAATCGGCTGGTCCAGGCGTAATCGCCTGAAGGTCCGCTGAGGACGGTCTGGACTTCAGACCCCAGGGTCACGCCGATCGTGGCGCTATCGGTGGACATGGCCTGAAACAGAAGGGATTGGTTCGCGCCGCTCGTCCAACCGTTGCCATCGGCGTCGAGCATGTCGGGGCTTGCGCCGAAATACATCTCAGAATGACCAATGGCTGTCAGGGCGCGCGCGAGAAGCAAGCCATTCGGGGTACCAAGCCCGCTCACCAGGTCGTATCCGGGCCCGGCGTCGTAGCCGTAGCCGGTCGGCGTTACCTCAACCTGACCCGCGCCTGCGGCGTCAGCCGTGCTGTAGCCGCTTCCGTTCACGAAGGACGAGATGTTGTTGCCGAGCGTCACATCGGCGAATGAGGCCGGTGCGATCACCGAAGCGGTGTAGAGCAGATCGTTCATGTAGCCGAGGCGCGGCAATCCCTGATCCTCGAAGATCAGGTTGAACTGGGCTGTCAGCGCCGCCCAGAATGCCGCTGCCGGACCGGTGCCATACTGCCCTGTGGTGCCAAGCATGTCTTCGCCCGGAACAAGGTAGTGAAGATTGCCGCCGGCATTGCCCGACACGTCGGGCACGCCGCGGCCGGGTTGCGCGGTCGGGTTCGCCGAAACGGGATTGAGCCCATACTGGGTCTGGTAGGATGGCGTCGGTTGGGTAGGGTCGACGCCACCAGCGCCCGCCGTGCCGTTTAGGAAGCCGCCCGGAGACGCTTCGGAGGATCCGATCGCGCCGCCATTCACGACATAGGTGTTCCACACCGTCTCCACGAAAGCCTGCGCGGCCGTCGCATTGTCCGGCAGGCGGGTCATCCCGTTCGCCATGAGCTGCCAGATCGTCGAAAGATCACCCGCCAAAGCGGGCTCGACGAAGGATGCGTACAGCGTCGGATCGCCCGAGGCCGCGGCAAGGGTCGATTTAGACGTACCGCCAACGAGCAGCGCGTATGGGCTGGTCAAGTCGAAGGAGACATTCGCGAGACCATTGCCGACCGCGTTGCCCGAGCCGTCATCGCCGAGAGCGGACAGAACCGTCTGATTGCGCAACGCCGCGTCGACATGGAGCTGGGCATAGGCGCGATAGAATGGCGAATCCGGCGACATGCTCTGCACATCGTGCGAGGCATTCGAAATGACGCCTGGGTTATTCACCTGGTCCCAGATGGCGCTTTGCAGTGCCGTGAAGGTCGAGGCGCTGGCATTCCCGTTGAAGCCCGAGCCGTTATAGAGGCCGATGTCGCTGTTCGGATTGATCGCGGCGATAGTGCCCACGGCCGTCGAGCGCTCGCCAGGATTGCCGGCGGCATAATCCTGCCCATTGAGGCCCTGCACGAATACCGCGCCGTTGCCCGTCTGGCCTATCGAGGCAAGATACTGGGCCAACCTTTCATCAAAGGTACCGCCACCGTCGCTGGGCACCGCATTGCCGATGCCCGGTGCGATCAGGGCGATCGATCCGGTCTCGACGGACAGCCCGTCCAGGGGGAAGTCATACAGGTCCGCAATGTCATTTGGCGCCATGGTCGGCACTGACACCGTCGAATTGCCGATGCTCTGGGGCCCCGGCGTCAGCGGAACCGAGACGTCCGGCGCCATGCTCGACGGCGGTGGCGCGTTCTCGGTATCGATCCACAAGCCCTGGACGTTCCATTCCTGGGGAAGCGCAATATTGCCGTTCCAGAAGACGAATGGATTATCCGCATCGTTGTTCACGTAGAGCGGCGTGCCAAAAAGGTTGGCGAACTGCGCGGCGGTATCGATCTCCACCCAGATCGTCCGCGATGCCGCCGACGAAACGTAATCGCCGTGGACCGCAGAATCCGTGCCGTCCAGGACCTTTAGATTGTAGGTGTTCTCCAACGCGTTCACGACCGCGTCGTATTGCGCCTGGTCGGCGCCGTAGGTGCTCCACAGGGTCCCGTTGTCGTTCAGCTCAGCCAATGCACGTTGCCGATCGCCCCAGCCCCCGGCCAGCAGTGCCGATGGATCCTCGACCCGATCGAGAATGATGGCGACATTGATGCCTGCCTGCGTCGCCAGCTGCACGTTCTGGGGATCAAGCTGATAGGCCGCGGCAACCGTCGTCTCGTCGGTTATGCCGTAGCCGGTGAAATCGAGGTAACCTGAATTGGCAATCTCGGCATGGTCGTTGTCCAGGAAATTGATGTTTGCCGCCTGCAGCGACGACAACGACACGCCGCTCAGTTCCACCATGTCGGAGATGGACAGCGTGGCACCTTGCGCGGTTGTCTCGAAGGCCGGGGCGCTGCCGAGCTGGATGTCCATGTCGGCGATCCGGACGTCGCCCTCGAGATCCGTATAGACAACGATGAAGTGGTTGAACTCTCCGCTCTGTGGACCAGCGAAGCTGATGGGGTTCACCCACAACTCTGCTGCAAGCTCCGCGGCATTGGCAAAGCCAATCGGGCTGTCGATCAGCAGGACATTGGCGTTGGTGACGGTAATGCTTTCACCCGGGCTCAGCAGGTTGCTGAAGACTGCATTGCCCAGCAGCGGCGCCGCACCGCTGGCGTCACGCACATAGTCACTGAAGGCATCGAGCGAGATATCAATCACATCGCCCGGATCGGTGCCGCTGCCCGTCATGAAGTTGACGACGGTCGACATGTTCTGACTGGTGCCGCTGCCCAAGCCGGCATTGGTCGAGGCATCCGATACGGGACCGCCGAACTGCGCTGTCGCCTGTCCCCACCAGCCCAGCTGTGGGATATTCTGGGCGTTCACGATGCTGCCGGCGACCGCGTCGATCGCAAGCCCCGGTGCCACGGCAGAAACGTTGGTCAGGGCATTACCGGCAAACAGCTCGATCCGTGTGCGTGCCGTATGGTCCGCCGCGAGCACGATCACATCTGTCCCGCCGCCCGTGTAGATCGTATCCGGCTGGAGCAGATTCTGCGTTCCGATGAAGCTGTCGTTGCCGATCGAACCGCCCAGGACGTTACCGGCCACGGCCGATCCGGTGAGGGTTGTTCCGACACTTCCGGCGACATTCAGCGAATAGGCGAAATCAAACGACCCTACAGGCATGATCAAGCCGCCAGCCGCGCTGACATACGATTGATCGACGACGCCGAGGTAGCTGCCGACATCATCGCCGCTGTCGGTATTGTAGATGCCGCCGAAGACGTTCTGATACACGATGTTGCCGGTCATCAGGCTGCTGCCCGGCAGATCCGCGGCAGTCCAGACCGCTTCACCAAAGCTACCGTCGGGATTCACCGCGATGAAGACGAAGGCCGGGCCATCGTCGGTCGTGGCGACCAGGTTGTATCCGCCGGGGACTGCGGTGATGTTCTCAAAATGGGTTATGACGCCGGGTGCGTTGTCCGCCGTGTAGTACGACAGATCAGAAAAGACACCGGTCGACGGATCGTAATGCGCCAGGAATCCGGCATTCAGACCAGAGCCATCCTTGGTGCCACCGGCTATGGTGTAGGAGTTACTGCCGACACCGTTCTGCCATATCCCGTAAAGCGATGTCAGGTTGTCCAAGCTGCCGTTGACATTCATCAACGTGTATTGCTGCGTCGCCATGTTGTAGATGAAGCCATTGGCGCCCAGCAGCGTACCGCCAGGCCCGACGAGGTCGTAGTTTCCCACGACCAGGTCGCCGGCCGTGCTGTGCAATATCGTGTCCATGACGGCGGTGCCGATAACGATTCCATCCGTCACATCGACGCCATCCGACGGAACGTCGATCTGGGTCCAGGTACCGTTGGTACCGTCGACGCGGCCTTGATAGATCATGCCGTGGTTGAAGATCCCCGACGGGCTCTCTGAGTACTGGTAGCTGCCGACCGCACGGACATTGCCGAGACCGATGCTCGGATCGAAGATGGACGTATTCGGTCCGTAGAGCGTCGCGGTGGTGACGGTCTGGCCGGGCCCGAAATCCGGGTTCAGGAGATAAATCGTGCCAGCGGCAGTGTCGTTCAGGGGACCCTGGAAAAGGAAGGCCTGCGTGTCTGACGTGCCGGTCGCGCCCCTGCTGCCGGTCAGGATCACGGCGCCTTCCAGATCCGCGCGCACACCGGTGATGATGTCGAGGGGGCTCAGGATCGTCTGGTAGTCGATCTGGACGTGGCTCGAGCCCACCTGGGCGTTGGTGGCGGCCTCGGACGCGTATTGCGTGGTCGGGTCAAAAGTATCGGACACCGCCGCACGCATCGCTTCGAGGGAGGGTGCCTCGGTGACCGCCGCCATCGCGGACGTAAAATACGCGCCCGCCTGGATCTTCGCGTTCATCGCCGTGACGTCGTCATTCAGCGCCGACAAAGCGATGTCGTAGACCAGGTCGGAGTAAGGTACCGCGCCGGAGAAGAATACACTCGTCCACGACGCCAGCTCCTGGATGTCGGCCGCCCGCTCAAACAGGTTCATGAAAGTCTGGTTGATGAAATCGGTGGTGATTTCGATCAACAGCGGCGAAGGTGCGACCACCGGTACCGCGAGTGCGGCCAGCTCTGCGTATTGTGCGTTCTCGGGTGACGAGGCGAAGCCTTCGGATATCGTGAGCATGGCCGCGGCAAGCGACGTCCCGCCGGTGATCAGCGTGAGCAGCTCCTCCATCTGCTCGTCGAAGCCCAACGGATCGGCGGCCCTGCCGAACCAGCCGATATAGAGCGCCTGAAGCTGGCTTGTCGGCGATTCCGGGGGCAGCGGTGTCGGCGCGACTGTCACGTTGCCGAAGATGAGATTGTGACCACCGCCATCGGCGATCGCCGTACCGCCATTTGGCAAGGTGGACTCGCCGTTCACATTCAGGCCGATCCAGTTCCCGACCACGGCGTTCAGGTCCACGCCGGCATCCAGCGTGACGCCGTTTCCGTCGTTGCCGCTGATCACATTGACAAGCTCAGCCGGTGCGGGCAGCGGGGACCAGCCGACCAGAGCCGTGCCGACCACGTTCCCTATGCCCGTGCTCTCCAACAGGACGCCGCCGGCGCCGTTGGGAATGGCAGCCAGCTCCTGGATATCGGTGCCGATCGCGCTCTGGCCGATCACGTTGTTATGGGCCTGGCCGCTGACCACGATGCCATAATTGTCGTTGCCGGATATCGTATTCTGGCGAATGACGGATGCGTTGCTCAGAATGCCGGTGCCGCCGATGACGTTGTCATGCGCGGTGCCCGCGATCAGGATGCCGTTGTTCCCATTAGCGAAGGCGGTGTCGCCGCGGGTGTCCAACCCGATGATGTTTGGGACGACCGTGACGCCCCAGGCATCACCGGAAATTTCCAGGCCGTTGTTCAGATTGCCCGAGATGACGTTGGTCTGGACGGTCTGGTTGCCGCCAGTGGACGTGATGAGGATCCCGTTGTTGCCGTTTGGCGCAATGCCGACGAAGGCATAGATGCCGGCAAACGTGTTGAGCGTGCTGAAACCGCTGGCAGTGTCGGTGACCTCAATGCCATTCAACGTGTTGCCGGAGACGACATTGCCGAGCGGGATCACGCCGCCCACCTGCGTGTTGCGCGAGGAGCCGTCGATCAGGATGCCGTCGCCCGCATTCCCCACCATGACGGCGTTGTTGGCGCCCGTGCCGACGAAGTTAGCGCGGATCGTCACATGATCGGAATCTGTGACATGAATGCCATTGCCGGCGTTACCGCTGACGACGTTGTAGTAGATGAAGGGGTTGTCGACGACGGTGCAACCGTGCAGGGAGTTGAAATCGGCGCCAATGATGGCGACGCCGTCGCCCTGATTTCCCAAGGCCGAATTGCCATCGGCCGTCGTGCCGACGTAGTTGCCGTTCAGGATGTTGTTTTGCGATTGGGCATCGATCAGGACGCCGTTCTGTCCATTGCCCGAGACGAGATTGCCGAGCGGTGGGGCCACGAATACCGGCGTCACGGTGCCCTTGTCGCCGGTCGGATCGTTCGGGGCGCCGCCGGCGTCATTGCCGACGACCGTGCCGCCGATGGTGTTGCCGTTTGATCCGTCGGTCACCCAAATGCCGTTGCCACCATTGCCTATGGCCGTGTTGCCGTCGACGCTGGTGCCGATGCGGTTCGACACGATGACATTGTCGGCCGAACCGTACAGACCGATTCCGTTGCCGCCATTCGCAGAGATGACATTGGAGATGACGCCGGTGGCGGCGCTTCCTGCTGCGGCAAGGCTTGCTGCGTCCGGATTGTAGCCAATGAGATTTGCCGAGGAGGTGGCCGCGATGGAGACGCCATCGCCAGAATTTCCCAGCGCCGTACCATCCAGGGCAAGGCCGATGTAGTTGTTGTTGAGGAGAATGCTGCCGGCAATCAACGAGACACCGTCGCCGTCCGCATTGCCCAGCGAAAGGCCGATCAATTGCGAGCCTGCCGAGCCTGGTCCGAACACCAGGCCAGCATTCTGGTTGAAGTCTATGCCAACTGTCGGCGCGCTGCCTGTGGCTGTGTCGCCCGCGATGATTGCCACCGCGTTGGTGACATCGGGCAGATCGCTGGCCAGCACGATCGTGCCGGATACGGAAAATTCGATGGTGTTCGGAACATCAGGGGGCGTTGCGTTGGACGCTTCAATGGCGGCCCTCAGGGACCCCTCGCCGCTGTCGTTGAGGTTGGTCACTGTGAAGGTTGTCATTGAACTCTCCGCTCGCGGGGCACGTTAGGCGAACATGAATCTCGAATTGCACCCATTGCGAGAGGTGTCCACTGATTTATCGCGCGAGAGGCGTGATACACGAAGCCGTGTACAACGAGTCATTGGTGCGGCGTGCCGATGCCCTCGCGACGTTCTCCGAGGCTCAGGATGTTGGCCGCTTGGGGGGGATTCGGCTCCGGGATATCCGTGACGATTCGCTTCCGCCGCACCGCGCGGCCAAACGGGTACCGGTTCGTCATCAGCCGGGTCCGAGCGGCGTGACACGCCGCGGCGGCGCGGTATCAGGCGGCGGGGTCGCCGATCGTGGCGTAGAACAGCAGCGAATCGAGGTGGTGCCAGCGGAAGGTGAAGCGTGTCAGCAGGTGCGCCTCGAGCTCCGGCGTGATGTCGTCGCAGGCCAGTATTCCGCCCGGGCTGAGGCGTTCCAGCAGGGCTGGGACGTTGCGGTCGATCTCCTGTCGACTATGTGTCGCATCGCAGAAGATCAGCGCAAAGGGCCCCGCGGGCGCCACCGCATGGAAGTCGCCGCGGTGGATCTCGACATATTCGCGCAGGCCCTGCGCGGTGAGGTTGCGCTCCAGCGAGGCGATAGTCCCGCCCGGCTGGTTGATATGGCGGAGATAGCGGTCCGGATCCTTCTTCGTATGCACGCTGGACCCGAACAGCGCCTTCCACTCTGCCTCTGAGGCGATGCCGTAGTCGACGGTGTGAAACGCGATGCGCTCGCCGCGCTTGCGCAGTGCGCGGGCGATCACCGAGGTGGATCGCCCGACCCACGGGCCGATCTCCAGGATCGGGCCGGGTGTGGCCAACGCCAGTTGGTACAACAGGTTAACCTGGTTGGCGGAGAACCAGCCCTCCGGCAGATCCTCGAGACCGAAGGGCAGCGCCCGGTAATCCAGTTTCTTCACGGCATTCCCAATGATGGTTTGAACTGCGAGGGGGAAATGAATGATTGTGCCACCGCCCAGCGGCGGCAGGACAACGTGGATTCGGCCGGCTTATTTGGTGATCGTCACCATTGGATAAGGCCCGAGTTTGGCCAAGTCGCTGAGGGTGAAGCTGCTGATCCTTTGCCGCATGAAGTCGACTGTGGACCAGATGATATTCTGCTCGATATTGTACCTCACGGCCCCAGCACGGGCAAAGGCATCGAGCGCCGCTTGGTTCAGCACCTGTCCATAGAGACGGCCATACGGGGTGTTGTTGATCAGCAGTAGCCCAGCCCCGAAAAGGAACCAGGGGATGGCGGCCACCAATGGCCGCTTCTTGATGTACAGAGCCACGGTCAGGTTGCGGTCCTGGAGCTTCGAGATGAGGCCCATGCAGTCGGATCGGGTCGTCTGGTCGATGTCAGACACGAAGATCGGCCTGTCATAGAGAGTCTGAATCGCGTCTATGATCAAGTAGCGGCCGAGCGTGTAATAGGCGACATCGCCGGGATTCTCGTCGGGGCTGTGGCTGAAGCCGACCCGCCCGCCCGCTGTGTAGGGCTCCAGCCGAGAGCGAGCGAGTTCCGCCGCCTCCAGCGACGGACTCAGCAGGTGCAGATGGTAGCCCGCATCCTGCGTGTTTTGCAGGAAGCTCTGGATCGCGCGTTCGTGGAACCGATCGAAGTATCGGATATCGGCGCAACTGAAGATGATGTACCGACATTGCGGGCCCGCCACCGCCGCCATCTGGACTTGCGGCCGTTCAGTCGTCCGCGACAACGCCGTCACGACCTGCCGCGCGGTCATGACGGTGAATGCGCCGCGCAGGTCGGAATGCAGATGTGGCTTCGGCGCCAGAAGCGGATCCCGGTTGAACAGGTCGGCGCCGCACCGGCATCGGGCGATCATCGCGCTCATGTCGCCCGCCGAAGCGTGCAGGACTGCGCGCGCCATCTGGGAATACAGATCCTCGGTGCATTCCGCGGCCTCGAAAGCCGCGACCGCCGCCCAGGCCGCATCGAGGATCTCCGGCCGGATGATCGAGGGGAAAACCCGCCAGTTCGCGGCGGGTGCGAGATACGAATAGACCAAGGCCAGCAGAGGGAGAGAATTGGCGAAGGTCAAAGCCGATGGGCGATACCGGTAGGCCGAGAACCGTTCACCGATCCGCGATGCCACGCGTTCCGCGATGCCTTGTGGCGCCACCAGCAGCGCGCGGAGATCTGCCTTGAACTTGCCGAGGATGTACTCCTGGCCGGCAGGAACGAGTTGGTGGCTGGCGGCCAGGGCGCTGCAGTCGCGCAACCTTGCCAGGCTCGCATCGGCATCCAGGCGTTCAAGATCGAGGATGCCTCCGTCATGACGGATCAGAGAGAGAAACTCGTTCCGAAAATTCGGCCTGGCTTGGGTCTCAATGCTCATGCGTTCGTCTCTCCCGCACCGCCGTTGATGTGCTTCAGGGCCTCTATGACGCGTGTCGCGAGGGTCGCCGGATGCTGGCGGCAGCGGAGGCAGGCGCGCATCTGTGGACAATTCTCCCACCAAGCCGCGACCGTCGGAGGCGTCCGGTGAGCGACACCAAAAGTGAGACTTGAGGAGCTATGCATCAGGCTGCCACCGATGGCTTCGGACAGCGGCGCTAACCTGGCGGCCGCCCAGGCAGGCGCGTCAGGAACAGGTTGCAGTATCCGAGCTGCGGCAGGTCCGTGACCGGCGTCGGCGCCAGGCCGTTCTCGATGACAAATGCAGAGAACCCCGTCTCGGCGAAGAACCGCGCGAGGAACGCCGTGGCGCCGGGATCGTCGCGCTGCGCATCGGTGTCCCATTCCATGATGATCTCGATATCCGGCGCGGCGCGCACCATTTCGGCGGCGCCGCGCAGCACCATCGCCTCGGCGCCCTCGACGTCGATCTTCATCAGCCCGATCCGCCCAGGGTCGCGGACCACCTGCGCCAGCGGCTTCACAGCGACCGGGAAGGTCTCTGTCCCCGCGGCGCCTGAGGCGGGGCCGAGCAGGGATCCGTTAGAGGCGAGTTGGCCGGTGACATGCAACAGCATGTCGCCCTCGGCCTCCCCCAGCGCGACCTGGTGCGGGATGATCCTGGCGAGCGACCAGTTGATGCTGATGTTCTTGAGCAGCAGGGCGTGGATGCGGGGATTCGGCTCGATCGCGTGTACGACGGCGCCTCCATCGCGCCCGAGAATCATGGCCGCGTTCACCGCGAAGTAGCCGATATTTGCACCGATATCGACGACATCGCGGCCGGGCCGCACCAAGCGCGGCAGCACCGCCGACAGACTTGGTTCCCAAACCCTGTTGCCGATCATTTTCGGCGCCATGACAGTATCGGATGCGGGCACGAGGAACCGCAGGCCGCTCACCATCTGCGTCAGCACGACGTCGTCGCCCATATACACGCCGAAGGGGCCGACCAGTTTCTGCAGCCTCGCGATCTCCCGCTGGAGCCCATCCAGCCGCTTTCCGATCTCGGCCATGCCCTTCTCGATCCGGGCGATCGCGTCGCTCATCTTGTCCGCGGCCCCGTCGGCGGTATCGGTCATGTGTTGCGAGCCTTACGACGGTTCAGGATGTTGCGTTTCTCGATGCGTGTCCGATCGATGCGTGTCAGACGGTAGGACAGGGGCGTCCCACGCGTCGATGTCCCGCAAGGGCAGTCATTGCAGTGGCCGTCAACGCAGCGGATGCGCCGCATATCCGCCGCTTCAGAAACACAACGGGGTAGTGCACACCAACCGGCAGTGCCGGGGTGATGACAGGCCGGCATCATGCGACACCGCCCTGGAGCCCGGACGTGGCCATGTGCCGCTGCAGCGCTACGTGCTGCAACACCCAGCCCGCGCCGTCGAGCTCCAGGCGGAGCACGCGGGTCCCTGGTGCGGGGATCATGGTGAGTTCAACAGTCTTGCCCGACACCGGTCCACTTGCGATCTCGCTCTCCCCGTCCGTGAGATGCAGATGGCATGGGACGGATGCGGCGGCGGGATCGAGTTCAACCCTCACCTTCACCGCCCCTGTATCGCCCAGCGGCAGGATGAGATAGCCGGATTCGCGTGCGAGCCGAAGCGCTCCACGGTCTTCCTCGGTCCATCCCGGCCCGCGCAAGGCCGCCGCAGGCGTCTCGGGAGGGTCGATGCCAGAAGCAGGCGTCGCCGGGGGCGGAACCACGGGCGCTGATTCACGGCTGCCCGGGCTGGCCTCTCCGGTCAGGTGCAGCAGCCGCATAGGGTGCGCTAGCGCGCCGCCTGCGGGGTCGATCTGGCGCAGTTCTAGGATGTTCTCCCCGTCGGCCCGGCTGAGCGCCGCAGGGATATCGCGCGCCAGCAACTGAATTCGACCGGGCCCGGAGCGTTGCCCCGCCGATAGAGCGGTTCCGTTCCAGATCAGCCCTACCGCTGATGTCTCGCCCGTTTCCGGCGCGACCTCGAGTGTCAGCGCGACCGCCGTGAGCAGGGCGCCCGCTGGCAGTGGCACGTCCAGTACGGCGCGCGGGGCGAAGGCATCGACACGCCCCCCTGAGGGTGCGCGCCAGCCTTCGCGCAGCAACGGCCACAGCCCGCCATGAGGCTGATCCGTGAGCGTGAAATGCGGCGCAAGCGCGCCGCGCATGGCCTCGGCGATGCGCCGGCCGAAGGCCTGCCAGGATAGGCCAGCCGCCGTGGTCGCCACGTCCGTCTCGACATCGGTCCAGGCGCGCCGGATCGCAGAAGCGGCTTCCTCGACCGTGGTGTTGACCGGCAGCAGCTGGCCGTTGACGCCGTCACGCACCAATTCCTCAGCGAAGCCCGTGCGGGTCACGACCGGCAGGGCATTCGACATCAGCGCCTCCACGAGCGGGATAGGCCCGCCTTCGAGGGTGGCGACCGAGACATAGACGTCGATGCGCGCGAAGTGCTCCGGATAGTGGTCATAGCCCGTCTCGACGATCTCGAGATTCGGCAGACTGCGCAGTTCCGGCATGCGTGAGTAGTTCGACCACAGCAGGCCCTTGTTCTCGACCGAAGACGCATCGGGCCCGAGCAGCAGGAACGGCAGCTCGGGCATCGCGCGGACGATGCCGAGGATCGTGTCCGGCGCCTTGCGCACATAATGCGCACCGACGAAGCCGACTTTCCCCGCGCCGCGACGCTTCGGACGGAACAGTGCTGGATCGGCGCCACCATACACTGTCTCGACCCGCGCGCGATCGACACCGAGCGCACCGAGCAGCCGCGCATGGGCGGCATTGGCGGTAAAGATGCGTTCGGCGTGGCGCAGCGCGAAGACCGCTTCCTCGGCGCCGATTCCCCGGCTGAAATCGGGATGCGTGAACCAGACGAAAAGCCGTGCCGTGTGCAGTTCTGGATGCCGCGCCAGCGCCTGCGCGAAGATGCCGTAATGGGCGAAGAAATAGCGGCGCGCGCGCGGCAGCTGCGCGGTGATCACGTCGTTGCGCTCGGAATGGACGAAGCGATAGCTCCAGCCGCCGGCCATCGCGATGGTGCGGCAGATCTTCTCGAGGATCCAGCCACGCGAACTGACATGCATCACGAAGACGATGTCGAAGGCGACCTGGTGGCCCGCCGGCGCGGAGGCCTTGGCTTTGCAGGCCGCGATGCGTTGCAGCAGGGACATCGCGGACATATCAGAAGGTTTCTCTGACCAGGATCGGCCCGATGAAGGATAACAGCCGGCGTTGCCGTTCTTCCCAGGTGAAGGCGAGGCCGGCCCCGATGTTCTGCGCATAGCCGCAAGACTGGCGGGGGAACTGCCCGAGGACCGTGGTGATCGCCGCGGCAAGCCCGTCCGGCGCCACAGGATCGTAGGTGATGCCTGCGAGAGCCGCCCGGCGCAGATGCGCGGTCCCGCTGATCTCGGCAGTCACGAAGGGCGTCCCTGACAGCAGGTACTCATAGAGCTTGAGCGGCGAGGTGATCGCCGACCGCGGCCCTGCCGCCCGCGTCGCGAGGACAATGTCGGCGGCCTGCTGGAGCGTACAGACCGCATCGTGATCCAGGTATCCTATCAGTCTCAGATTGCCGACACCGCGTACCTCGATTGCGCGGCTCCAGCGGGCCTGGTCCGCGATGGTACCGCCCGCGAGGACGAACATGACATGCGGCAGCAGCGCTGCCGCGCGCAGGATGTGTTCTATGCCTCGTTCATCGTGAAGACCGCCGGTATAGGCCGCGAGGTGCCGGTAGCCCGGCCGCAGGAATGACGCGCGCCATCGCTCGGCCGCTTCTCCGCGCCGCTGCTGCGCCGCGCTTGAGACCCCGCTCTCGAGGGTCAGCAGCCGGTCCTGCGGCACACCTTCGGCGCGCAGCCGCCGTGCCACGGCCTCAGTGATCGCGACGACCGCACGGCAGCTCGGCTGCCGGAGGACGGAGGCGGCCTGGGATGCGAAGCCCACCTGGTAATCCTCGTCGTGTTCCTCGTAGATCCAGTCGATGTTGCGCCTCGCGCATTCCAGCGCGATCGCGGGGTCGCGCGTGTGCACCAGACCAGCTTCGGGCAGCACCTGCCGGATGAACTGCCCACCCGCGATCCAGTCCCGGTCGGATCGTACCTTTGGGTCTTGCAGCAGGGCTATGTCGAAGCCGGCCGTGACGCCATATAGCCGTTCCAGATCGCGCAGCGCCGCGGCTTTGCCGGCGGGACTTTCCAACGGGTACGGCACGGCTGCGCCACCGCCGGCCAACAGCGTGGGGATGCCGAGCGTCGCTGTGGCGGAGGCTGTGTTGGCGGCCCAGATCAGCCTGGCGCGTGCCGGCATCAGGATCGGGTCTCCCGCCCGCGCCGTGACGACATAGCGCCCCGCCGACAGCACGAAGGGCAGGGGCACTGATGTTGCCGCCGTCGCTGCTGTGGCGTGGGCAGCGCTCATCGCATCATCGCCGAATACAGGCGCGCCAGGGTCGCGGCATGTTCGAGGTAGCCATGGGCGGTAGCGAGATGAAGGGCTTGCAGGCGACGCTGGCCCGCGGGCGGCGGGTGGTCCCAAAGATCACGCAGCGTGACGCGCATCGTATCGACGTCGAGTGCGGGAACCAGGCGCGCGAAAGGGCCGAGGAACTCGCGATGGGCGGCATGGTCGGAGAGCATCAGCGATGCGCCGGCAGCCCCGGCCTCGAGGGCGACGAGCGGTGCGCCTTCGGCGGTGGCGACATGGGCGAAAACCCGGCAGGCGCCATAGGCCGAGGCGAGCAACGCCGATTCAGGTGGCAGGCCGCCGGCGAAGACGATGTTGGCCCCGGCGGCCGCGTGGCACGCAGCAGCATAGTCGCCATCCGCCTCATGACCAAGCAACACCAGAGGCGGCCCGCCGGCGAGTGCCGATATCAGGCGGAGCTGGTTCTTTCGCGGTTCGATCCGCCCGACCGCGAGGACGAAACCGCGACTGAGATCGATGGACCAGCGCGCGGCAGCATAGCGCAGGAAGAGCGCCGGGTCGCCGGCGGCGAAAATCGTGGCTTCGACGGGGTTCGGCACCAGGGCGAGCGGCAGCGGCTGACCCGCCAGACGCTCGCAGCATGCCGCTTCGGCTGCGCTCAACGCGATGACGAGGTCTGCAAGGCCGAGCAGTCGTCGCACCAGCAGCGTTTCGTAATCGGGAACGCCCGACAATGCTGCGCCTCCCACCGCCGCACGCACGCCGCTGCCCGGCAGCAGCAGGACGGGCGAGAAGACGACCGGCAGGCCGCGGCGCTTCATCCGGCGCAGTCCGGCATAGGCATCAGCGAAGGGCCAGATATTCACGACATGAGCGAGTCGCTGCGGCGCATCGTCATGCACCACCGCCGCGTCGAGCCCGAGGGCGCGCAGGGCCGCCACGGTTCGAGGCACCCGGATGGTCGGGCCCCCGCGATCGGTGCCCCCTGCTTCAGCCAGCACGAATCCGATATCGCAGGCCCGATCCGCGGCCATATGCGCTGCGGGGTTCACGCCACCGCCTCGGGGCGGGTTCCGGCCAGCGTGAGGTCATCGCGGAACTTCTTTGAGCGAAGCAATCTGTCGGCGCCTGAGAAGGCAATACCGACGAACCAGCCTGCTGGGCAGCCATTGCCATCCGGTTCGAGCGCATCGACCGCCAGGCTGATTGCCACGCGGTGCGAGCCGGCCGACCAGGTTTCTTCGAAGCAGCCAACGGCCAGCGAGCCCGGAGGCGGTTTCATCTGTATGCGCAAGGGGGCTGCCATCGCCTCCGTCGTCAGCGTCGCGGTCACGGTCTGCGCGGAGAGGCTGCCGCGCAGGCCGATATGCAGCCGGCAGGGGCTGTCTGCCTCCATCTCACTGATGGTGATCGTCAGATGTATCACGGCGCCAGATCCCGCGAATGGCACGCCGTGTTCGCAGCGCAGCCCCCAGCCCTCCGTCGCGCAGGCAAGCGCCGATAGGGCCCCGGTCAGCGACGGCACATGTCGGTCGATGCCATTGAGCGCCGCGAAGCGGCCCGTCCGCAGCAGCGCGATGGGCGGCTGTTGCGGTTCCATGGCCACGCTTGAAGCGGCCGCGAGGATCTGCCGCGCGATCTCGTGCCAGGGGCGCAGGCGGCGGTTGCGCAACAGCGTCAGTTCCAGCGCCCCGCGATGTGCCGTGTCGAAACACAGGCGCGCCAGTGTGTCTCGCAGCGCATCGAACGCACCGGGTTCGTAGAAGGCGGCGCAGCCGGCGCCGGCTTCGAGAAGCCCCGAATGCGCCGGCACCACGGGCACCCGGCCATGGGCGATGCTTTCGGTGACCGGCAGGCCCCAACCCTCATGGCGGCTCGTGCAGACGGTGAACAGGCAGCCGTCATACAGGGCGTCGAGTTCCGCGTCGCTCACATCGTGCAGCAGGACGACATGGGGTGCCAGCGCGGGGTCGGCGATCAGCGCCTCGATGGCCGCGAGATCACCCCAGCCGCGCCGGCCGACGCAAACCAGAAGCGGCACCCGTTCACGCGCCGTTGTGGCGATGTCACGCCAGGCGTCGAGCAGCGTCGCATGGTCCTTGCGCGGTTCGAAGGTGCCGACCGACAGGACGAAGGGGCGCCTGATCGTCCTTTGGCCGATGACAAGCGGCGAATTGCCTGCGCTGCCTGATTGAGTCCGCGCGCCATCGAGCTGGACGATCTCGATGGGCTGCGGCAGGGCTCCGAACAAGCGCGCCTGGAAACGGCGGAGGTCCGCTGCGGTTGCGCGCGAATTCACGAGGAATCCGTCGGCTCCGGCCCCGAGCGTCGAGAACCATCCGGCGAAGTCCCGTACGGTTCCCGGATTGCACAGTTCGGGATGCAGCAGGGGAATGCAGTCATGCACGAAGGGGATGTAGCGGAGCCCCGACTGACGGGCGCGAGATACGGCGCGGGCGTGACCCGGAAGTGCCCAGCAGGCGCCGAGCATCACCAGGACCTGGCCAGACCGCAGTTTTGCTCTCGGCGCAGCGCGCAGCGCGCAGCGCATCGACAAGCCCTGCTACGTCGATTGGCGCGTCGATGGTGTCCGGCCCCTCGAAGTGGCGGACAAGTGCCTGGAGGAGATCGGGGGCCAGCCAGTGCCAGGCGCCGCTCTCCGGCCAGAAGGCAAGAACGGCGACGTTGTCGGGACCGGGGTCCGACAAGGCGGCGCGAACCACCTCGATCTGCACGCGTTGCAGACCTGTAGGGCGCCTGGCTTCCGCGAGATGCGCCACCAAGTCGCCGATGTCGAGCAGCAGGTCGGGCAACAGGAGTTCCGGCGGCGCAAGTTCTGGCGTCGGACCATCCCAGTGTGGCAGCAGGATTGTCGGCGGTGGCCCGAGTTCCGCCACTCCCTCCGCCTCCAACGCGATGTCCTGCATCCATGGTTCGGGGTCAGTGAGATAGCCAATATTGGCCGGAGAGTCCGCCTCGGCGAGCGAGGTAGCCTCCAAGACGACCAGGAGTTCACGTTCAGCGATCTCGGACTCAGGGTCGATGCGCAGCGCGGCATTGTAGCTGGCAAGCGCCTCGGTCGAGCGACCGAGCAGTTTCAGCGCGTGCCCGATCTGCACCTTCAGATCCGAATCGTTTGGAGCAAGGGCTTCGGCGCGCCGGTAGAGCCGCAGCGCTTCCTCCGGACTACCCGCTTCCTTCACGCAATGGCCAAGTTGGACGATGATTGGCCAATCGGTCGGCATGATGGCGATGTAAGAGCGATAGCTGGCGGCGGCGGCGTTCCATTGCCCAGCATCGCGATGTCGGTCCCCGTCCTCCCGCAGCCGCTCGGGTGTTATGGCAGCGGGCGTCAAGGTCTGCGATGGCGCGCCGTCAAGGTGACCTCTTTTGGTCATGGATATTTCAGACATACTGCGCGATCACTTTTGAGACAGAAAGTGGATTGTAATTATGCGCGCAGGGTATTGCGTATAGCTGAGTCCACTCAGTGCTGATCGCATTTTCATTGCCCCGGCATTATCACCATTGAGTTAAATAATGCCTAGCATGCCGCGCCCGGAACTGCAACTCAGAGGCGAAAAAAGATGACTTATATTCAACGCAAACGGTTGGTTCCTGCTGGGTCCGTGTCGCGTGAGAATGGCTGCCGCAGCGACGGCAGCGTCAAACCATCGGGCTGCCGGCCATCAAAGACCTTCTTCGACGTAATCCGATACCAGCAGCGTCGGGCGCTGCACCCGCGGGGTACTAGGACGCGATGGTCTTATCCGCTGCCGCCAGCGCGTCGATCTCGCGCGGTGGCGACCCACAGCTCAAAAGGTCCGAATCGGCCGGGTCAAACGACCATCCTCAACCGCTCCAAGAACCTGGCGGCGAGGTTCGGCAGCGGCCGTTGGCGCGAGGTCAGGATGCGCGCGGGCAGTGGCACCGATGGCAGGAAGGGCCGCGTTTCCATGCCCTGTTCACGGGCCGCGAGGACGGCGAAGCCATCCAGCACCGTCACGCCGGCGCCGCCATGCGCGAGCGCGCAGGCGATCGAGGATTGATTGACCTCGACCGCGACCCGCAACTCGACATTGGCATCTTCGAAGGCGCGCGCGACGAGCTGCCCCGCCGGCAGATGGCGCGCCACGGCGATGATCGGCTCATGGGCCAGATCCGCTGGCGTCAGGGCCTCCCGGACGCAAAGCGGATGGCCGCGCGGCAAAACGCAGCCGAGGGACAGGACCGACAGATCGCTCACGGCCACACGCGCATCCCCGATATGGCCGATCACCATGCCGATATCCACGCGATGATCGGCAACCAGTGAGGCCGCCTCAAGCATCGTCATGACACGAATGTTGACGGTCACGTCCGGTCGCTCCTCACAAAAGGCGCGGATGGCCGCCGGAAGGATGCTGTGGGCCAGGGTCGGCGTCACGGCCAGACGCAGGAGCCCGGAGCGACCGGAACGCAAATCCCCAGCCATCCGCTGCACCATGTCGATGGCTGCGAAGGCGTTCAACGCCTCGGGGAACAGCGAATGTGCCTCGGTGGTCGGCAGCAGGCGCTTCTTGGCCCGCACGAACAGCTTGAAGCCGAGCCGGTCCTCCGCCTGTTGCAGCATCTTGCTGACGGCCGGCTGGGAGACGCGCAGGGCCTCCGCCGCAGCGGTAACGCTGCCGCGTTCCATCACCTGGCGGAACACCTCCATCTCGCGGAGGCTAAGGATCATAACTTTAGACCATGATCTATGTCGGAAATTGTATTTGAGCGCATGAACGAAGCCTGAGCAAATCGCCGCCGACGCGGCCACCGAAGGGCCAGCGGTGGAGGAAGCAATGTCCGTATCCGAACGGAACGTTCGACCGCATACAGGGTCACCGGGGAAATCCGGCGCCCTGGCCGAGTTGATGGAGGTCCGTGGCCTTGGCGACGCGGGCGTTTCCAAGATCGAGATCACCGGCCACGACCCGTTCTACCGCAGCCCATTGCGTATTGGCGAAGCTGCGGCCGCCGCACTCGCGGCCATCGGCGTCGCCTCCAACGATCTGTGGGAGGCGCGGACCGGCCGCCGCCAGCGCGTCTCGGTCGATGTCGCGCAGGCGGCCGCGACGCTGCGCACGGTGGACTATACGGAGGGCCAGAAGCCCGACGGCAGCTTCGCGCACATCCCCATCCCCCAGGGGATGAACGACATGATCGCCGCCACCCAGCCATGGCCGACGAAAGATGGCGCCTGGGTCCTTCCGCATCTCAACCTGCCACATCTGAAGGATCGCGTGCTCGGCGTGCTCGGTGCCGACTTCAACCCACCCGCGGTCAAGCGAGCCGTTGGCGAGTGGGAGGCCGATGCGCTTGAGGAAGCAATTGCCGCGGTGGATGGCTGCGGCGGCCGCGTCCGCACCCCGGAGGAATGGCTGGCCCATCCGCAGGGTCGCTATCTGGCCGCGCGGCCGGTGGTGGAGATCACCAAGGTCGCGGAGGGCCCACCGATGCCGTTGCGCGACGGCGACCGGCCGGCGTCGGGCGTGCGTGTGCTCGATTTCACGCGCATCCTCGCCGGACCGATCGGTGGTCGCACCCTCGCCGAGCATGGCGCCGATGTGTTGATGGTCGGCGCGGAGCATTTGCCGCAGACGCCGGAGCATGTGCGCGA
This sequence comes from Acetobacteraceae bacterium, assembly GCA_022842185.1. Classification (GTDB taxonomy): domain Bacteria; phylum Pseudomonadota; class Alphaproteobacteria; order Acetobacterales; family Acetobacteraceae; genus Neoroseomonas. The sequence continues at coordinate 6,536 of JALHQB010000030.1, read as the reverse complement.
CACCAGCCACGGCAAGCGCAGCTGCTTCCTCGATCTGCGCGACCCTGCACAGGCCGCACGGGCGCAGCACCTGGCGCGGGAGGCGGACATCGTCATCGGTGGCTATCGGCCGGGAAGGCTCGCGGCCAAGGGGCTCGGCCCTGAGATCGCCACGGAAAAGCCGGGCCGGATCTACCTGACCATCTCGTGCTTTGGCTCAGGCGGTCCCTTCGCGGGCCGCAGCGGCTGGGAACAGGTCGCGCAGGTCGTCACCGGGGTTGCGCATGTGCATGGCAAGGCGATCGGGGACGGCACGCCGAAGCTCGTCTTCGCCCCGGTCTGCGATTATCTCACCGGCTACCTCGCCGGCTATGGCGCATTGCTGGCGCTGGGCCGCCGCATGCGGGAAGGCGGCAGCTATCACGTCAATGTCTCGCTGTGCCAATCGGGCATGTATCTTCTGCGGCAGGGCACCGTGGCGGGCTTCGAGGATGCGCCGGAACGGCTGACGCGCGCGCAGATCGATGCCCTGCACCTGACCGCCGACACCGCTTATGGGCGGCTGAAGACCATCGGTCCGGTGCTGCGCATGTCCGAGACCACGCCGCATTGGGCGCGTCCGACGCCGGCCTTCGGCGGCGACGCGCCCGAATGGGCGGCTGCCTGACGGCCATGGCCACGATTGCCGCCATCCGCGGCCATCACGTGGGTTTCGCGCCGGCGACGCCGCTCGGCAATGCGGCCGGGTTCATCCGGCGGCGCGACTTCCTGCTTTTGGAGATCGAGGCCGCAGACGGCACCATCGGCTGGGGCGAGGTCGGCGCATCGCCCTGGGCGGCAGCAGCGCTGATCCGCCACGGCCTGGCGAAGCAGGTGATCGGCCAACCCGCCGCCGCCTACGGCCGCATCTTCGAGACGCTGCTCGGCCTGCGCGGTTACGATCAGCGCGGCGTTTCGATGATGGCCATCTCGGCGATCGATATGGCGCTGCATGATATCGCGGCGCGGCAGCAGGGCATCAGTGTCGCGGCATTGCGCGGGGGTGGGTTGCGAGATCGCATCCCGGCCTATGCCAGCGGCCCCTTCATGCTCGAGGGGCCCGATCCCTATGCGGATTTCGCGCGCGATATCGATGCGTATCTGCAGCGCGGCTTCCGCGCGATCAAGCCGCGTGCCGGTGCCGGCCCGGCCCGCGATGGCGCGATGGCCGAGGCGTTGCGTCGCCAGGTCGGACCCGACGTCGCGTTGATGGTGGATTTCAATCGCGGCGTCACCGCGCGCGCAGGTCTGGCCTCGGCGCAGTTCATGGCCCCGGCGGGGCTGCTGTGGATCGAGGAGCCGACGGTTCCCGAGGATCTGCCCGGCTATCGCATGATCGCGCAGACCTCGCCGATCGGCATCGCGGGCGGCGAAGCGCTTGGCAGCCTGGCGGCGTTCAGGGAATTCCTCGCGACCGAAGCCGTGTCGATCGTGCAGCCTGACCTGTCGGTCTGCGGTGGCTATTCCGGCTATGCGCGCGTTGCCGCCCTGTGCTCGGCCTGGGACCTGCCTGTGATGCCGCATGTCTTCGGCACGCTGGTGAACTTCCATGCCTCCCTGCAAGCGGCGGCGCTGACACCCTCGCGGCGTGGCGGTGCGGCGATGTCCTATCCCTTCGTGGAATGCGACGTGTCGGGCAACCCGTTGCTGAACCTGCTTGGCGACGTGCCTTTGGATGCCGATGGCATGGTCGCGCTGCCCGCGGGGCCGGGCGCCGGGTTCGACCTGCGCGCCGAACACCTCGCGCCCTGGACGGTCGAACGCTGGTCCGTCGCGGCATGACAGCGGTGATCCCTTACACCGCCGGGGGACGGCCACCGGTGTTCCGCGCACCGCCGGGCGCGACGGATTGCCATCACCATATCTACGACGATCGGTTCGCGCCCGATGCACGCGCCGTGTTGCGACCGCAGGCTGCCACGGCGTCGATGTACCGGCAGCTGCGCAGCCACCTCGGGCTGTCGCGCAGCGTCATCGTGCAGCCTTCGACCTACGGCACGGACAATCGCTGCGTGGTCGATGCGCTGCAGCAGTTGGGGGATTCGGCGCGCGGTGTCGCGGTGATCGACGCGGCAACAGACGATGGCGCATTGCGGGCCATGCACATGGCCGGCGTGCGTGGCATCCGCTTCAACCTCGCGCGGCCCGCCGGCGCGGTGCCGCAGTCATTGGACGTGCTGGCCCGCCGCGTTGCGCCGCTTGGCTGGCATGTGCAGATCCACGCTCCGGCGGTGCAACTAGCGGATCTCGCGCCCACTCTCGCCACGCTGCCCGTCCCCGTGGTCATCGATCATCTCGGCCGCTTTCCGCAGCCCGATGCGACGGCGCACGCCGCCTGGCCGGTGCTGCGGCGGTTGGTCGATGGCGGGCGGTGTTGGGTGAAGGTCTCGGGCGCGTATCACGACACGATCGTCGGTGCGCCAGACTATGCCGATACGGGTGCGCTCACCCGCGCCTGGTTCGCCGCCGCAACCGAACGGTTGGTGTGGGGCACCGACTGGCCCCACCCTGCCGCGACGGCGGGCGAAAAGGCGCTGCCCGACGATGCGCGGCTGCTGGACCTTCTCGCGGCCTGGGCGCCATCGACCGAGGCCCTGCATCGTGTCCTCGTGGACAACCCGGCCACGCTCTATGGCTTCGCGACCATCCCGCGGAGCAGTGCTCAATCACAAATCGCGACAGGAAACGCACCATGACCCAGATCGATCGCCGCCAGCTGCTGGCGGGTGCTGCCACCCTTGCCGCGGCGCCCTTCACGGCCGCACGCGCCCAGGAAGCTTGGCCGTCGAGGCCCATCAAGTACATCGTCCCCTACACGCCGGGTGGGGGGTCGGACATCGTCAGCCGCATCCTGACCGCCACCATCTCGGGACTGCCGGGCGGGCCGCAATTCGTCATCGAGAACCGGCCCGGTGCCGGCGGCAATATCGGCGTGAAGGCGATCGCCGATGCGCCGCCCGATGGCTACACGATCGGGGTCATCACCATCGCGACGCATGGCGTGAATCCCACGCTGTACCAGAACCTGCCCTACGATCCGCTCAACGACTTCACGATGATCTCGCAGCTGAACCTCCAGCCGATCGTGGTCGCGGTGAATGCCGATTCGCCGATCCGGACGCTCGCGGATCTGCTGCGCAACACCGGGCCCGATGCGCGGGAACTGACCTTCGGCACCGGCGGCAACGGTCTGAGCGGCCATGCCGCGGGCGAGCTTTTGCGCCAGCGGTCCGGCGTGAAGATGATCCACGTTCCCTACCGAGGCAGCAGCGGCGCCTGGGCCGACCTGCTCGGTGGCCGCATCGACCTGATCGTGGACAATGTCGCGACGGCGGTGCCGCATGCCCAGGCAGGGCGCGCGCGCATCCTTGGCGTGTCCTCCCGCCAGCCGATGCCCGGCGTGGATGCGCCCACCATCGGCAGCCTGGTGCCCGGCTACGTCGTTGATTCGTGGAACGTACTGGCAGGGCCGAAGGGTATGCCGGCAGCGATCGTGAACCGGCTCGCGACCTGGGTCGGGCAGGCGATGACGGTGCCGGCGCTGCGCGCACGTTTCACCGAACTCAGCCTCATCCAGCCGGAGAATACGTCGTCGGAATTCGCCGCGAACTTTGTGCGGGAGCAGATAGCGATGTGGGCGCCGGTGGTTCGCGAGGCCGGCATGCGAGTGGACTGACAGGCCCGCGGGCACGGCAAGGCTGGCGCTTCCAAGGACAGGACAAGGCGGCGGGCCATCCGATTGAGCCCGTCGCAGTCCCCGTTCTTCTCGATCGTGCATCGATCTGGACGGGGCGGGCCGCGGCGGCGGCGAGGCCATCGTGACGGTCACGCCGGACTGCGGCAGGCTGGTGGCCAGGCCAGGGAGGAGGCGTTCGCATGGATCCGATCAAGGGCGTTGTCGTGTGCCCACAGCCCCGCGCCGCCGACGCCGGCGCCGACATCCTGCGCCGCGGCGGGACAGCCTTCGATGCGGCTCTCGCGGCTGCCTTCTGCCAGATGGTGCAAGACCCCTTCATGTGCGGCATCGGCGGCATGGGGACGTTGCAGTTCCGCGACGCACGCTCGGGCGCACACGGGATGATCGACTTTCACGCCCGGGCCGGTTCCCGCGTCACGCCGGATATGTGGGCGAACGATAGCAGGGGCCGGTCCGAGATCTCCGCCTACTCGATCTTCGACGACTACCGCTCCGAACTTGGCTACAGGGCCATCATGACGCCTGGCACCGTCGCGGGCTTCGCGCGCTTCCACGAGCGCCTTTGCACCTGGGACTGGGCCGACCTCCTCGCGCCTGCCATCCGCATGGCGCAGGATGGCATGGTGGTGACGCCGTTCTTCCGTGAATTCCTGACGCGCCGGCCGCAACCCGGACTGCCGGACGGCATGCGGCGTGTCACCAGTTCCCCCGGCTGCGCGGCGCTTTACCTTCGCCCCGATGGCGCGCTGCATGAGGTGGGTGACATCCTTCGACACCCGGCGATGGCCGCCACACTACAGCGGATCGGTGAGAAGGGCGCGGCCGATTTCTACACCGGCGAGATTGCCGCCGCGATTACCGACGACTTCAGCCGAAACGGTGCCTTCGTCACGGCCCAGGACCTTGCGGCCTATCGCGTGGTCGAGACGGCGCCGGTGATTGGCACCTACCGGGGCTACCGTATCGCTTCGAATCCTCCGCCGGGTTCGGGGGCAGTGCTGATCGCCATGCTGAACATACTGGAGAACTTCGACCTCGCGGCCCTTCATCCAGGAAGTGCCGAGCATTTCGACCTGGTCGCACGGGCGATGGCCGCGGCCCATGAGGATCGCGAGCAGTGGCTCGGCGATCCGGCCTTCGTCGAGGTTCCCGTCGAGGACGTGATGTCGAAGGCCCGCGCCGCGGATTGGGCGGCGAAGATCCGCGGCGGCTGGCTGCCCGGCGGGCGGAAGGGCGCGCCACCATCCTGCACGACCCACCTGTCTGTATGGGATGCCGCGGGCAACTGCGTTTCGGTCACGCATACGCTTGGCACCGGTGCTGGCGTCGTCACAGATGGTCTCGGCTTCAACTGGAACAACGCGATGAAGCTGTTCGACGTTCAGCCTGGCGGGCCGAACAGCATCGCTGCCGGCAAGGCCCGGACCACGGGCATGGTGCCGACCATGGTGTTCAAGGGCGACGAGCCCTGGATGATCGTCGGTGCCCCGGGCGGCAGCGTGATCATATCCGCGGTGCTGACCACCATCATCAACGCCATCGACTTCGGAATGAGCGCGGTCGAGGCCGTGTCCTTTCCGCGCATCCACTGCGAGGGCGGCGCGGTCTTCTGCGAAGCGCGGGTTCAAGGGGATGTGGTGGAGGCACTGCGCGGCCTCGGGCACGAAGTGCGGCACTCGCCGGTGTCATACGATCCGGGCATGAGCCGGGCGCATGCCATACTGCTCAAGGACGGGCGGCCGAGCGGCGGCGCAGATCCCCGTGGCGGTGGCGGCGTTGCCATCGTCTATGGCCGCGCAAGGCCATAGGCATCACCGGACATTGAGGATCGACGGTCCCTCGACCGCCGACCCCGGGCCGCATCACTACATCCGCCAGGCTTCTTCTCGGCCCACGCCCCATCGTTCGTGCATCGGTCCTGATAGATCCGTCAACTCAGTCGGTCAGGATGGTGGTTCGGGACATCGCGTTCCCGCCTGCACGTCATGCAGCGCCCGAAGTCCAAAGGTGGTAGCGCCGCAGACCTCGATGACCTGGACCACGAATGATCCCGGCCAACGGCGCCCGCCACGAGCCGCCATGGCGGATCGCCGATCCTCCCGCGTCAGTTGCGTGGCGGGTAAGTGAAGGCCGGTCGCGCCTTCAAGCTGTCGGCCGTCGCGCCAGGCAGCACCCAGCGCTCCCTCTCGCTGTTCCAACGCAGGTCGCTGACCGGGATGGCGATGTACCGCTCCCCAATCCCCAGGAAGCCGCCGACCGATAGAACCGCGATTGTCCCACCACCTGCCATGTCGACCATGAAGTCGTGGACTTCGCCGACGTTGCGGTTCTCCTCGTTGATGATGTTCGCGCCGATAAGACTGGTGGCGCGGCGGGCTGTAGCGGCTGCCACCGGAACAATGATGGTCTGCGTTGGCGGGGACGGAGCAGCCGATGGGGTTGCAGGGGGCGGATTGGACAGGTTCTGCCCAAGGGCTAGCCCCGGTACCGCCAACAGCGCCGTCGCGAGAATGCCGCGCCGCATCGAAGACATGAACATTGAGCCCGTTCCTTTCGATCCATCATCGGATCTGACCAGTAGAACGCGCAGGGCGGCGCGCGGTTACAGGACGGGGGCGATTCCGATTGCATGTCGCGGGCAGCAACGGGCAGTGGACAGGATACGGGACGCACGCACGCATCCGGCGCTCGCGGCGAGCCCATTAGAGCGTTTTCCCCCAAACTGGAATCACGGGTCTTCCGAAACGGGGTCGTGGTGTGATTCATAGGTCTCCGGCAGAGCAACCGGAGGCGGTGATGGGTTGGCGGCGCGGGCGGGCGT
>JALHQB010000029.1 GCA_022842185.1 Acetobacteraceae bacterium | reverse complement strand
GGCTGCGCGGCGACGGCCGCCCCATCCGCGCCGACGCGGTGGTGGTGACGCTGCCCCTGCCGGATGCTGCCGAACCGGCCTTCCAGGTCGAAGCCGTTCGTCGCGGCGGTGTGCTGACCGGGCTGCGCCAGGCCTGGCGGTGGATCCGCGGGCGCCTAGCACAGGATGGCGGCGTCGTTACCTTGGTACGCAGTTACTTTGTCGTTCAGGGTCTTGGGCGCCGCCTGCGCGTTACGCTGGATGGCGAACAGCTCCTGCTTGCGCCACCGCTGCGATTCCGGCTGCGGCCCGATACGCTGCGCGTGCTGCGGCCGCGCGCATGATCCGGGTCGCGCATCTGTCCGACCTGCATTTCGGCGCCCATCGGCCAGCGCTGGTGCCGCTGTTGCTGGAGGACATCGCCCGGTTTTCACCCGATGCGATAGCGATCAGCGGCGACCTGACCCAGCGCGCGCGGGAGGAGGAATTTCGCGAAGCGGCGGCCTTCATCGCCGCGCTGTCGGCCCCCGTGGTGGCCGTGCCGGGCAATCACGACATCCCCGCCGGCGCGATCTTCGAACGCATGTTCGATCCACGCCGGCGCTGGCGGGAATTCATCGCGGACACGACCGAGCCCGTCGTGACATTGCCGGGCCTGGCGCTGATCGGGCTCGACACCGTCCGCCGCGCGCAGCCGCACCTGGACTGGTCGGCGGGTGGGATTTCCACCAGCCGCCTCGCGCGGTTGTCCGCGCGCATCGATGCGGCGGCGGGGCGCACCATTGTCGTCGTCGCGCATCATCCGCTGCGCCACCCGGCGACGGCACAGGATCGCGCCCGGCCGATCGGCGCCACTGCCACGCTGTCGATGTTGCGCGATGCTGGGGTCGCGGCGATCCTGTCGGGACACCTGCACCGATCCGGCGAACCGGCCGGCGCGCCCCCGGTGATGATCAGCGGCAGTTCGCTGTCCCATCGGGTGCTGGGGGTTCCGAATGAATGGGGCCTGGTGGAACTTGGCGATGGCCCACCACGGGTGCGACACCGGATTGCTGATGGGACGCTTTGGCGCGACGCGGCGGTGCTGGCGTGAACCGGGGTCTTGTGGTCACCTCGGCGTGACGGCGCCTCAGCGCAGCTGCGGATTGTCGAACACCGGCTGCCGCGCCCGTGCCAGTGCGCCAGCCAGCGCTTCATGCAGGGATGATTTGTCCTCGGCGCCCAGGTGCCGGCCGACCTCCGCACTGCGCCCGCGGCTTTCCAGTTTCAACACGCCGGCATGGGCCGGGTCGGGCAGATACACAGCCCGCGCCCAATAGGGGTCGAGCACCAGTTCCGCCCTCCGGCCACGCGCATCGACGCGGGTAACCAGCAGCCTTTCCGGCGTCAGCGTCACCACTTCCATGATCCGGGCGGAACGCCGCGCATGGACCGCGACCAGCGCCAGGGCGAAGCCGACTTCCACCCCGAGGAACGGCAGGATCGGCCAGGCGCCCATCACCATGAACAGCGTCGCGGTCACCCCTCCGAACACAGCGAGAAGCCCCGCCAGTACGCGGAAGCCGCGCGCGCTGAAGGATCGCGGCGGCGTGCAGACGACGTGCAGCAGAACGGTTTCATCGGGGGGTGCCATGCCGCAACAAGATAGGCCAGGATCGGCGTGACGCCAGACATGACCGAACGCCTCCCCCTCCGCCCCAAGCGCCCCGACCACGGCACCGTCGCCGCACCCCGCCGTGCGCGCATGATGCCTGCCGCCCAGGCGGAAGCCTTCATCCGCGCGCTGGCCACCGCGAACCCGGCGCCGGAGACCGAACTGTCCTACGCGGACCCCTTTACCCTGCTGGTCGCCGTGGTGCTTTCGGCGCAGGCCACGGATGCCGCCGTGAATCGCTGCACGCCGGGGTTGTTCGCCGCCGCGCCAAACCCGGCCGCGATGGCCGCCCTGGGAGCCGAAGGGATCGGGCCGCATATTCGTTCAATCGGCCTGTGGCAGGGCAAGGCGCGGAACGTCGCCGCCCTGGCGCGCGACCTGGTGGACAAGCATGGCGGCCAGGTGCCGGACGACCGGGATGCGCTGGAAGCCCTTCCCGGCGTCGGGCGGAAAACGGCCAATGTCGTGCTGAACATCGCCTTCGGCCAGCACACCATGGCGGTGGACACGCATATATTCCGCCTGGGCAATCGGTGCGGACTGGCGCCCGGCCGGACGGTGCGGGAGGTCGAGGAACGGCTGGTGAAACGCTGCCCGCCCGACCTTCTGCGGGATGCGCATCACTGGCTGATCCTGCATGGGCGCTACATCTGCAAGGCACGCGCGCCTGAATGCTGGCGCTGCGTGGCGCGCATCCACTGCAATTATCGCGACAAGGTCCTCGCGCCGCCGGTCTGATGCCGTGTGGCGCATCCGGGCGCTATGCGCTTGCCACTCGGGCGTGAACCACCGTGGGGCACGATGGTCGGCGGCGTTCACCAAGCTCGCTCGAACCTTTTGGCCGGACGCGTGATTCAAGCCTCCGATGCATTCGCACCCGCGGCCATCACACTGTAGCCTGTTGAACGACATCTGCGTGCCCCTGGATGATACCGGCCAGGGCCGACTGCTTCATGGAGACATGCATGACGATCCGCCGCACCGCCCGGCCATTGCTCGCCCTTCTGGCCGTTGCCGGCTGCGCCCAGGGCGGCGTCTGGGCCAATGTGCCCGACGACCCCGGCCCGGTCGCCGCCGCCTGCCGGCGGGAAGCCGAGAACAGCCCGCAATACCGGCTGTACGGCGAAACGGCCGGCGGCAATGCGGCCAACAACGAGGAAATGCGCCAGCAATTGCTGGTGCTGCTGCCGCGGCTTTACCAGGAGTGCATGATCCGCAGCGGCGCCATCCCCGCGGGCACGCCGGAGCCTCGGCCGCGCGTCACGTTCTGACGTCGGTGCAGACCCGCGCCGATTGATCAGAACTGCCGCAGCAGCCGGTCGATGTAGTCCAACTCGGCTGGCGGCCGTTCCCGTTCCGCTCCGCGGCGACGCAGTTCCTCCTGGATGCGGCGGGTCTTGAGCAGTTCCGCCTCATCCGGCACGCGGGTGTCGGATGCATTGTCCTGGCCGCCGGTCTGTTCGCGCGAACGGCGACCAAGCGGGTCACGCCCGGGCCCTTGTTCCTGGGCCTGGTCCTGGCCTTCGCCGCCCTGTTCGCCATTGGCCATGCCCTCGCCTTCGCCTTCCTCCTCGCCCTCGCCGGGCTGGGACTGGCCGAACTGGCGTTGCATCTGCTGGGCCATCTGCCGGCCGCCTTCCGTCAGGGCGCGAATGGCGCGCTGCTGGGCGTCGCGGGCGTCGCCGCCGTCCTGCAGGGCCTCGGCGGAATCGCGCATGGCACGGTCGGCTTCGCCCAGCTGCTGCGGCACGTCGCCGGTCAGGTCGCCGAATTGCTGCATCAATTCACCGAGCGCCCGGCGCAGGGCGCGCTGCACTCGGGCATCCTGCTGGCTTTCGGCCTGCTGCTGCGGATTGGGCTGCGCCTGTGGCGGCGGCTGCTGGGGCGGAAAACTGAAGGATCGCGGCTGCCGGCGCTCCTGAAGACGCTCGCGGGCGGCCTGCTCGGAACGCTGGTGCCCGCGGTCCAGCATCTGGGTCTGGCGCTGCACCATGTCCTGCACGGCGCCCATCTGCTGCTGGCCGCGCTGACGCTGCTGCTGCCGCTGGCGGTCCTCGGCGCGCATGTTGCGGCCTTCTTCCAGCGCGCGGAGCATTTCCTCCAGCTCCGCCAATTCGCGCTGCGCGTCCTCGGTGCGGTCCTGCCGGGCGGCTTCTTCCATCCGGCGGGTGCGGCGATCGAGTTCACGCTGGTCCATCAGCCGCTGCTGCGGGTCGTAAGGCAGCGCCTCGGCATTCTCCCGCTGCAGCCGCTCGGCCAGGGCTTCGAGGTGGCGGCGGATCGCCTCGCGCAACTCCTCGATGCGGCGCTGGGTCTCGGCGCGCTGTTCATCCGTGCGCTGCTCGGGGTTGCGGCGCGCTTCCTCCAGCGCCTCGCGCAACGCCTCCCGCGCGGCGGCAAGGGCGCGGGCCGTCCGGTCCGTGCGCCCTTCTTCCAGCGCCAGGGCGACGTCCCACAGCATCTCCTGGACCTCGGCGATCGCCGTCGGGCGGCGGTCGCGCAAAAGCCGGTGTCGCGCGATCCGCAGGGCGAGGAAGGTACCGGTGTCATGCTCGAAGGCCTCGGGCGCGCCGGCGATGCGGTCCAGTTCCTGCCGTGCCGGTTCGCGGCCGGAAGGGTCCACCGACAGCGCCTTGCGCAGCGCGATCAGCAGCTGGGAGACGGGGTGGGTGAAGGACCGTTCCGGCAATTCAAGGAAATCGCCATCGCTGCGGCCTTCCTGCCCGGCATGGTCGCGCGCCACCAGCCGCGCCTCGACTTCCAGCCCGGCCCAGGGGTGGGCGGACAGGTCGGGCTGGCTGGCGCCGCGGGCATTGCGCGGATTGCCCCCCGGCAGCGGCAGGTCGAGCACCAGCGGTTCGGCATCCGGTCGCAGCTTCAACCGCAATTCCACCCGCAGCGCGGCCAGACCCCAGTCATCCTCCGCCCGCCAGGGCAGCCGGATCGCCAAGCCGCGCTGCGCCCGCGCCGGCGGCTGGTCCCACGCGGCCACAGGCGGAGCATCGGCGCGCACCGTCAGCATCCAATGGGCGATCTCGGTGCCATCGCGCCGCACCGCCAGCCGCGCGCCGGATTCGAGAACGGTCTCCGAGGCGAAGGACGCGCGATCGAGCGTGCGGAAGGGCGTGGCCGTGCCATCCAGCAGCAGATCGGGCACACCGCCCGCGCCGCCTGACACCGCGACCTGCAATCGGCTGCCGACCGGCACGGATGCCGCCCCTCCGGCCAGATCCAGGAACACCGGGGCGGCACCGGTATAGGCCGGCGGCGTGATCCAGGCTTCCAGCCGTACGGCCGGCGTGGTCGGCAAGGCGGCACCGGCGATCTGCGGCACCAGGGCACGACGGATGCGTTCCGGCGCTTCCGGCCCGGCGACGACCATCGCGGCGACCAGTGCGACGACCAGCCCACCGCGAAGCGCCCAACGATCGCGCCTGGCCAGGCCGGGCTTGGGCGCGGCCACGCGCAGGCCTGCCAGACGCTCGGCCGCGCGGCGGCGATGCGCTTGCCACAGCGCCTGCGCGACGGGGTCGTCGCCGGTCGGTCGGTCCTCGAGCGTGGCAATCGGGCGATGGGCCAGGCCGGAATCGCGTTCCAGCCGCCGCTGCGCCGACGCGGTTCCTGGCAGCGCCATCATCCGGGCGGCGCGCCAGCCGGTCCAGCCCAGCCCGCCGGCGAAAACGAGCAAAACCAGCACATGCAGCACGGTCGGCAGCACGAGCGGCAAGCCGGACAGGGCGACCAGGAGGAAGACGCCGATGACGCCAAGCGGCGGCCACAGCGCCGGCCAGGCGGCTTCCCACCACAGGACCAAACGGGCGAGAAAGGTGCGGCGGGCGAGGCGGGTCATGCGACGACATCCTCGGGGGTTATCGGGGCGCGCGGGACCGGAGAAGGCTTTGCCCCCTCCGGACCTCCCCCACCAATGGCCAGTGGGCCTTTGGAAACCATCACGTGGCGCGGAGCGGGCCGGGATGGTGGAAGCCGGATCATGCGCGGACCGTGACGCTCGGTGCCAAGTATCGGTTTCCAAAGGCCCACTGGCCTTTGGCGGGGTGGCTTGGAGGGGCGGCGCCCCTCCAATCCCACCGTGCCGTTCACGGCGCCAGCCACTCCGGCACGCGCTGCCCGTGCAGCAGCGCATCATGCGTCTGTCGTTCCCGCACCACGGCGAACCGATTGCCGTCCACCAGCACCTCGGCCGCCAGCGGCCGGGCATTGTAGGTGGACGACATCACCGCGCCATAGGCCCCGGCGTCGAGGAAGGCGACCGCATCGCCGGTGTCCAGCATCGGCAACAGGCGGCCGCGGGCGAAGGTGTCGCCGGTCTCGCACACCGGTCCCACCACCTCCGCACGCGACAGCGCCGAGGCGGCACGGGCAGCGGACAACGGAACGATGCCGTGCCACGCTTCATACATCGCGGGTCGCACCAGGTCGTTCATCGCCGCATCCACCACCACGAAACGATGGGCCGCGCCCTGCTTTTGCAGCACGACGGAAGCGAGCAGCACGCCGGCCGGCCCGGCGATCCAGCGCCCCGGCTCCAGCATCACCGGCAGGCCGAGTTCACCAAGCGTCGCGCGGATGGCCCCAGCCAGGGCCTCGGGGCTGGGTGCCGGTTCGTCGCGGTACGAAATGCCGAGGCCACCGCCGCAATCGACGCGCTGCACCGGCAGCCCGTCAGCACGAAGCGCCTTCACCAGTTCCGCCAACCGGGCATAGGCCGCGCGATACGCCGACATGCCCGCGGTGATCTGGCTGCCGATATGGGTCGCGATGCCGATCGGCTCGATGCCGGGAAGCGCCGCCATGCGCGCATAGATCGCCATGGCGTCCGATATGGCGACGCCGAACTTGTTCTCGCTTTTGCCGGTGGTGATCTTGGCGTGGGTCTTGGCATCCACGTCAGGGTTCACGCGGATCGCCACGCGGGCGGTGCGGCCCATCTGCGAGGCAATGGTGGAGATCGTGGCGATCTCCTCCATGCTCTCGGCATTGATCTGGAAGATGTCCTCGGCCAGGGCGTGGCGGATCTCGTCGGCGGTCTTCCCGACGCCGGAGAAGACGATCGCCGAAGCCGGGATGCCCGCGGCGCGGGAGATGCGGAGCTCCCCCTCGCTGACCACGTCCGCACCCAGGCCCTCGGCCGCCAGCACCTTCAACACCGAAAGGTTGTCGTTGCACTTCATGGCGAAATGCACGGTCGCGGTCAGCCCCGTTGCGGACAGAGCGGATTTCAGCGCGCGGGCGCGGCGGCGCAGGGCGCCGGCGGAATAGACCCAGGCGGGGGTGCCGACCGCGGCCGCGATGCGGGCGAGGGGAACGTCCTCCATCACCAGCCCGTCCATGGCGTGCAGGGACAGATGCGGGCGGAGCGCGAGAAGCTCGGCGAAGGAGGGATCGGCGGTGTCGGTCAAAGCAAGCGGGGCGGCCATCCGGTCATTGTCGGGAGCCGGCCCGTCCTTCGCAAGGGCCGAGTGCCCTCGCGGCCGCAAAGGCAGCGCCGCCATGAGGTACGGGAGCCGCGACCGCATCACGGCGCCCGGACCATGGGCGAGCTGCGGCGCCGGTTCGGTCCAGGGCCGCACCGGACCGCGGGCAACCGCGATCCGGTGCCGGCGCCTCAATTCACGCCGAGCAGCTCCACTTCGAAAATGAGCGTCGCATTGGGCGGGATGACGCCACCGGCGCCCCGCGCGCCGTAGCCGAGTTCCGGCGGGATGATCAGCGTGCGTTGGCCGCCGACCTTCATGCCGGCGAAGCCCTGGTCCCAGCCGCCGATCACCTGGCCAACGCCGAGCTGGAACTCGAAGGGCTGACCGCGGTCGCGGCTGCTGTCGAACTTCGCGCCCTTGTTGTCCGGGGCCTCGGCGTCGAACAGCCAGCCGGTGTAATGGACCTGGACGTACTGGCCCGGCGAGGCTTCCGCGCCGGTGCCGATCTTGGTGTCGCTCATGGGTTGGTTGATCCCCTGTGGTGGTGGTGGCCCGCAACCTACACCGGCAGCCGACCACGCATAGACGCGAGCGCCGGCTTCAGCGCCGCCGGGCCTTGGAGCCGTTCAGCGCGACCGCCGCGCGGACCAGCGCCTTCAAGGCCGTTTCGTCGATCCGGTCGCCCTATGGAAATCGATGGCGCGACTCGTGCTGCCGTCCCGGCCGGCGTTGAACAGCCCTGACGGATCATCGAGCCGTCCTGGACATGCCTGTCATCCTGTTCGCCAACGCCACCGGCCGCCCGGTTGTTGCCGACGCCCGTCCCATCAGATCGTCCATCGCCGCATTCGATGACGCGATGGCGAGCGCCGACGCCATCGCGGCGTCACGCGCCCGCACCGCGGCCAGGAGCGCCCGGTGGCTTTCCACCGATCGCGCCAGCCGGCCCGGACCGAAGCCCAGCCGAAGACGCAGCGCCTCGACCAGCGCCCAGGACCGTTCCATGACGGCGGCGGCGTCCGGGTTGCGCGCGGCGGCGAACAATGCGCGATGGAACGCTTGGTTCACGGCCATGGCGCCCGGCCCGTCGCCGGCCTCCGCGACGGCTTCGAACCGTGCCTCGAGGGCGTCGAGCGCATCCAGTTCCGCGTTGGAGACGTGTCGCACGACGTCGGGCATCAGAAGGGCCAGCACCGCAGCGCGCAGTCGATAGATGTTGCGGATGTCGTCGACGGCCAGCACCCGAACCCGAGCGCCCCGATAGGGCAAGGCCTCAACCAGCCCCTCGCCTTCGAGAAGCTTCAGCGCCGCGCGCACCGGCGTCGCGCCACTGGCGAGGCGAGCCGACAGGGCCGACACCGTCAGTTTTGCGCCCGGCGGCAGACCGCCCTCGACGATGAGCCGGCGAAGCTGCGCGGTGACGGCGTCCTCATGGGTGACGGGGGTTGATTTTGTCATATCAAACAAATTAGATAAAATCCTGACGGGAGAAACCAGTCCGATGCGCGTCCTTGCCGGGCAATTCCGGGAATTGACCCAGGCCGACCTCGCCTTTGCGCGGCAAATCGGCTGTGCCGGCGTAACCGTCAACAAGCCGGACCTCGACAGCCCGTCCTGGATCGCCTTCCTGAACAAGGAATTCACCGCCGCCGCGGGGCCACGCCCGCCGACACGGCGCTGGTCCGCGCTCGATCTCGCGCAGATGCGTGCCGCGGTCGAAGCCCACGGCCTGACGCTCGACTGCATCGAGGGGGTGCCGCGCAACCTGATCGACAAGGCCATGCTCGGGCTGCCAGGCGCGGACGAACAGATCGAGGATTTCAAGGCGACGATCCGCGCCATGGGCCAGGCGGGAATCCCGATCCTCGGCTACAACTGGATTCCCGACGGCGTGTGGCGCACGGCAAAAGCCGCGCATGGTCGCGGCGGGGCGCTGATCACCGCCTATGACGACGATGTCGGCCAGCGCGTCACGACCGGGATGCTGCCGCCGCGCGATGACGCGCAGATGTGGGCGAACTGGGAAGACTTCATCACCGAGGTGCTGCCGGTGGCCGAGGCATCCGGCGTAAAACTCTCCCTGCATCCGGACGACCCGCCGGTGCCGGTGCTTGACGGCGTCGCGCGCATCTTCCGCGACGAGGCTGCCTTCGCCCGCGCCATGGCATTCGCCGACAGCCCCAGCCATGGCATCTGCTTCTGCACCGGCACCTTCGCCGAGGCCGGCGCCGGTGCGATGATGCGCGCCCTGCGCCGCTTCGCGCGTGACGGGCGCATCCACTACGTCCATCTGCGCTCCGTCGCCGGCACGCTGCCGCACTTCGCGGAAGCCTTTATCGACGAAGGCACCGTCGATCCGGTCGCGGTACTGCGCGTGCTGCGCGATGCGGGCTTCGATGGCTTCATCATCGATGACCATGTGCCGCATGTGGAAGACGACACCGTCTGGGGTCATCGCAGCCGCGCCTACGCCACCGGATACATCACCGGAATCATCCGCGCCCTGAACGCGGAGACGGGAGGAACACGACCATGACGACCCGCCGTTCCCTGCTGGCCGCACCGGCCCTGCTCGCCGCTGGCGCCGCTGCGGCGCAGGACCGTCCACTGCGCATCGTGGTGCCCTTCCCGCCGGGTGGGTCATCGGACATCCTCGCGCGCATCCTGCAACCCGAATTGCAGCGCGTGCTGAACCAGGTGGTCGTGATCGACAATCGCGGCGGCGCAGCCGGCAATCTCGGTGCCGACAACGTCGCGAAGTCGCCGCCGGACGGAACCTCGATCCTGTTGACCGACACCGGCATCCTGACCGCGGGGCCGAGCCTGTTCGCGCGCCTGCCCTACGACCCGGCGACCGACCTAGCGCCGATCACCCTGCTAACCTTCGCGCCCTACATCATGGCGGTGCACCCTTCGCTTCCCGCGCAGACCGGCGCTGAACTCGCGGCGCTCGTGAAGGCCGAGCCCGGCCGCATCAACTTCGCCCATTCGGGTGTCGGCGCGCTGAACCACCTGACGTTGTTGGTGGTCGCGCAGCATTGGGGCGGCACCGTGACGGAGGTGTTCTACCGGGGCGGCATGATCGGCATCCAGGCAGCGGTGACGAATGAAAGCCAGTTGATCGTGAATGGTGCGACCGCCGTCCTGCCCTTCGTGAAGGATGGCCGGCTGCGCGCCATCGCCGTCACCGGCCCCAACCGCCTGCCTGACCTGCCGGATGTGCCGACCTTCCGCGAACTCGGCTGGCCGGCCTGGGATGCCGGGATCGGGCAGGGCACGCTGGCGCCGGCGCGCACGCCTGATGCGGCGATCCAGCGACTGTACGGGGCCTTCCGCCAAGTGTTGAGCGAACCGGCCATGACCGCCCGCATGGCCGCGCTCGGTGCCGAAGTTCGGACCGAGGGGCCGGACGCCTTCCGCCGGCAATTGGCGGCGGAAACCCAGACCTGGGGTGCGATCGTCCGGGCGCGGGGCATAAGGTTGGATTGATACAGGCGCGAGCGTCCTCACGCGCCTGACCGGGTCAGGTCAGGCGCGATCTGTTCTACGCCGCCGGCGCCACCGACAATCCGCGCACGCCGTGCTTTTCGATCAGACGTGCCACCAGGCCGCTCGCTTTCGCTTCCTCGACGAAATCGCGAAGGAAGTCGGCGGCGGCGGTATTGGCGCGGGCGGTGCCGATGGCCTGCTGCACGGCGCTGAACTGACCGTCCAGGATGCGCGCGCCCGGCAAGGCCTCGACATCCTTCAGCAGGCGCGGCCGCAGCCCGGACAGCGCCTCGAGCTTCTGCTCGGTGAACAGCTTCAGCGCACCGTCCAGGCCTTCGGCCCGCACCAGCGTCGCCTGCTTCAGATTGCGTTCCAGCCACAGATCATAGGCGGAGCGCGCCGAGCTGGCGACGCGCACGCCGGGTCGGTCTACATCGGCGATGGTCGCGATGGGCGAACCCGCCGGCACGAGATAGGTGGCCTCGATCTCCGCATAGGCGGCGGAAAAGGCAATCTTTTCCGCGCGCTGCGGTTCCGCCCCGATCAGCCCGATGTCCCACTCATCGGTGCCGACCGCATCGGCCAGCAGCCCCGGAGAGCTGTAGGGCACAAGCCGGACCGCCACGCCCAAACGTTCCGCCACGGCGCGCGCCATGTCAGGCGAAACGCCCTCCGGGCTGCCATGCGCGTCGCGCCCGGTGACGAGCAGGAAGTTGCTGAGGTTGATGCCGGCGCGCAGCAGGCCGTGCGGGGCGAGTTGGGCGATGATCTCGGGTGACATGGGCGGCTTCCGTTTCCGTTCGCCGCAGTAGAGGGCGCGCGCATCGCGCCGGCAACCCGGGCGGTCGTCCGAAGGGGCCGGCGCCGGCCGCCGACCCACGGCTGGCGCGTCGTGCGCCGACGCGCCATGCTCGCTGGAACGGGGAGGAACCAACCCATGCGTCCCATCATTGCCTGCCTTGCCTTGCTGCTCGCAGCCCTGCCGGCGCGTGCGCAGCACGGAACCTATCCAGACCGCGCCATTCGCATGGTCATCCCCTTCGCGCCGGGCGGTGCCGCCGATGTCGTCGGGCGCATCACGGCACAGGCCATGTCCGAGCAACTCGGCCAGCCGGTGGTGGTGGAGAACCGCGGCGGCAGCGGCGGCATCATCGGGTCGCAGGCAGTGCTTGCCGCACCTGCGGATGGCTACACAATCGTCTTCCACACCCTGTCGTCGGCCGTGATGAATGCGGGGCTGTACCGGTCCATGCCGTTCGACCTGCGCCGCGCCTTCACGCCGGTCGGGCTGGTGGGCACGGTGCCGAACATCATCGTCGTCAATCCCCGCGTGCCGGCGCAGACGTTGCAGGAATTCATCGCCCTGGTGCGCGCCAATCCGGGCCGCATCACCTATGCCAGCTCCGGCCCCGGCACCGTCGTCCACCTGTCGGGCCACATGTTCGCCAATGCCATTGGCGTCGAGATGGTGCATGTGCCCTATCGCGGATCAGGCCCGGCACTGGCGGACCTGGCGGCCGGCACGGTGCAGATGATGGTGGATACGCTGCCGCCTTATGTCGCGCTGGTGCGCGGTGGCCAGGTGCGCGCCCTGGCGATGGCGAGCGCCACGCGCAGCCCCGCCCTGCCTGAGGTGCCGACCGCCGCCGAAGCCGGGCTGCCGGGATACCAGACCAGCAACTGGCACAGCGTCTTCGTGGCAACCGGGACACCCGCGCCCATCGTCGCGCGGCTGGAAACTGCGCTGCGCAATGCCATCGCGACACCCGCGACGCGCCAGCGCATGATTGATCTCGGCGTCGAGCCGCGCGGCCTTGGCGCCGCGGAAACTGCCGCGTTCTGGGACGAGCAGTTCGGCATCTGGATTCCCATCATCCGCGCCTCCGGCGCAACAGCCGAGTGAAGGAAAACGCCACATGATCCACGAACTGCGCATCTATCGCTGCCTGCCGGGTCGGCTGCCGGCGCTGCTCAAGCGCTTCGACACCGTCACGCTGAAGCTCTGGGAACGGCATGGCATTCGCCAGGCCGGCTTCTGGACGACGGTCGTGGGGGAATCGAGCAACGACCTGCACTATCTGGTCGCCTGGGAATCGCTGGCCGAACGCGAGCAGAAATGGGCCGCCTTCCAGGCCGATCCCGAATGGATCGCCAAGCGTGCGGAATCGGAGAAGGATGGCCCGATCCTCCTCAATGTGACGAATGCGATCCTCCAGCCGACGTCCTTCTCCGCGGTGAAGTAGCCGCCATGCGGTTCAACCATGTCGCCAACCGCCTCGATGCCCGGCATTTCGAGGCGGTGGTGACGATGCTGCAAACCCGGCTCGGCTTCGTCGAACTGCGGCGCACCGAACGCGCGATCTGGCTGCGCCAGCCGGGGGCCAACATCGACCTTCAATTCAGCCGCAGCGAAACGACGCGACGGGACGAGGACAAACGCCGTTCGCAGGTGTCCTTCCTGAGTGATACGCCGAAGCAGGATCTCGACGACCTGGCCGCCTGGTTCACGGCGCAGGGACTCGCGGCCAGCGTCGGCGCCTATTCGGACCGCGAGTTCTTCCTCGACGTGCCGGATGCCTTCGTGGATTTCGTCATCGAGGCGATGCTGCCGGAACTGGCGGATTACGGCGACGTTGGGTGAAGGAAGGTCGGGGGAGAGAACTCCCCCGATCCCCCTCCTTTTTCTGGCACTTGGCGCCAGACGCCGAAGGCAGCGCCAATGGACAAAAGACGGAGGGGGATTCGGGGGAGGTGTTCCTCCCCCGTCTTGTTTCGACGCGCTGCCTATAAACTATGCGTCCCGCTGCCTTCTTTGGCGGCGTTGCGTCATGGGGATGCATACAACATCCCCGCATCCCGCCTGGATTACCGTGGCACGGCTTTCGCTACCTCACCCTTGTGCGCAACGCGGCAGCGCGCCGATCCCCGGCAGCGACGGCCCAAACCCCCGCGCCCAGAACGAATAAGGGTGAGAGACCGATGACCGAGACCAGCAAGATCACGCGCCGCGTAGCGCTGGCGGGGCTGACCACGGCCCTGACCGCGCCGGCGTTCCGCCCGTCCTTCGCGCAGGCCGCGCCCATCAAGGTGGGCGTGCTGCATTCCCTGTCCGGCACCATGGCGATATCCGAGACCGCGCTGCGCGACACCGTGCTGATGATGGTCGAAGCGCAGAACGCCAAGGGCGGTCTGCTCGGCCGGCGGCTTGAAGCGGTCGTGGTCGATCCCGCATCGAACTGGCCGCTATTCGCCGAAAAGGCGCGTGAGCTGCTGCAGGTCCACAAGGTCGATGTCACCTTCGGCTGCTGGACCTCGGTGTCGCGCAAATCCGTGCTGCCGGTGTTCGAGGAACTGAACGGCATGCTGTTCTACCCCGTTCAGTATGAGGGCGAGGAAGAGAGCAAGAACATCTTCTACACCGGCGCCGCGCCCAACCAGCAGGCGATCCCGGCCGTCGAATACCTGTTGGGCCCGGATGGCGGCGAAGCCAAGCGCATCGTCCTGCTCGGCACCGATTACGTCTATCCGCGCACCACCAACCGCATTCTGCGCGGCTTCCTCAATTCGAAGGGCATCACCGATGCCGATATCATGGAGGAATACACGCCTTTCGGTCACAGCGACTGGCAGGGCATCGTCGCCCGCGTGAAGCGCTTCGCCGGTGAAGGCAAGAAGACCGCGATCGTGTCCACCATCAACGGCGACGCGAATGTTCCCTTCTACCGTGAACTCGGCAACCAGGGCATCAAGGCCGAGGACATCCCCTCCGTCGCCTTCTCGGTGGGCGAGGAAGAACTGGCCGGCATCGACACCCGCCCGCTGGTCGGCCACCTGGCGGCGTGGAACTACTTCATGTCGGTGCAGTCCCCGGCGAACACCGAGTTCAAGGCACTGTGGCAGGCCTATATCAAAAACCCGCGCCGCGTGACCAACGACCCGATGGAAGCCACCTATACCGGCTTCAACATGTGGGCGCAGGGCGTGGCCAAGGCCGGGACCACGGCGGTCGATGCCGTCCGCCCGGCGGTGATCGGGCAGACCTTTGCCGCGCCGGCCGGCTACACCGAGACGATGCTGCCGAACCATCACCTGTCCAAGCCGGTGATGATCGGCGAGATCCAGGCCGATGGTCAGTTCAACATCGTCTACAAGACGCCCGAGGTGGTGCCGGCCGAGAACTGGTCGCGCTTCATCCCTGAGAACGCCAACCGTCGCCGCGGCTGAGCAAGGCTTGGGTGGGGCGTGTCATGCGCCCCGCCCGCTCCGTCATGAAACGCATCATCGTCCTTGTCCTCCTGCTGCTCGCCGCAATGCCGGCGCGTGCGCAGGACGCATTCCTCACCGCGCTGCCCGGCCTCGGTGGCGGCTTCGGTGCCCAGGTCGAGGCGGTGGAACGGCTTGGCGCGCTGGGTGATCCACGCGCGTTGCCGGCGCTGCGCGCCTTGTCCGAGGGCCGTCTGCTGCGTCTGGCCGATGGCACTCTGCTGATCCGCGACGGCGCCACGCAGGTCAATGCCGCGACCGGCGCCCCGCAGCAGGCCGCCGAAGCGGATACGCAACGCATCAACATCAACAATCGCGTCCGCGGTGCGCTGCGCGGCGCGCTCGGGCAACTCCAGATCATCTCGCCAGACCCCGACGAACGATTCGCCGCGGCGGAGGCGATCTTCCGCAGCCGCAATGCGGCGAACGTCCCGCTGCTCGAAGCCGCATTGGCGCGGGAGAGCGTGCCGCGCGTCCGCGAACGGATCGCGCTTGCGCTCGCCGCGTCGCGCCTGGTGGCATCCGATCCTGCCGCGAAGCTTGCGGGCATCACGGCGCTGGGTGCCACGGCTTCGCCCGAGGCGCGGTCCATCCTGCTCGAAGCGCGCGCCGCGAATGCGGATGTGCTGCCGCAGATCGAAGCCGCCGTCGCCGATATCGACCGGCGCCTGGCGATCCGCCGCGTCGCCGAGACCGCTTTCCAGGGGTTGTCGCTCGGTTCGGTGCTGCTGCTCGCGGCGCTTGGTCTCGCGGTGACCTTCGGCGTGATGGGCGTGATCAACATGGCGCATGGCGAATTCGTCATGCTCGGCGCCTACACGACCGTTATCGTTCAGGATCTGGCGCGCGACATTCCCTGGTTGCAGCCCTGGTCCCTGCCGCTCGCGGTGCCAATGGCGTTCCTGGTTACCGCCGCGATCGGCGCGGCGATGGAACGCGGGCTGATCCGCCACTTGTACGGACGCCCGCTGGAGACGCTGCTGCTGACCTTCGGTGTCGGCATGATGATCCAGCAGGCAGTACGCCTGGCCTTCGGGGCGCAGAACCGCGAAGTGATCAGCCCGCCCTGGATGCAGGGCACGCTGATGCTACCATTCGACGTACCGGTCACGGCCAACCGGCTGTGGATCCTGTGCTTCTCCCTGGTGATCTTCGCGCTGATCCTGGCCGCGATCCGCATGACGCGGTTCGGGCTTGAAATGCGCGCCGTCACGCAGCGGCGGGCGATCGCCGCGGCCATGGGCATCCGCACCGGACGGGTCGATGCGCTGACCTTTGCCTTCGGTTCGGGCATTGCGGGGATCGCGGGCGTGGCGCTGTCGCAGATCGACAATGTCTCGCCCAATCTTGGCACCGGCTACATCATCGACAGCTTCCTCGTCGTCGTGTTCGGCGGGGTCGGCAGCCTGGCGGGGACGCTGATCGCGGCCTTCGGCCTGGGTGTCATCAACAAGATGCTGGAACCCTGGGCCGGCGCCGTGCTTGCCAAGGTCTTCGTGCTGGTGGCGGTGATGGTGTTCATCCAGCGCCGACCGCGCGGGTTGTTCCCGCAAAAGGGTCGGGCGGCCGAAGCATGAGCGCGACCACCATGGACACCGCACAGCCATCGCGCGCCCGGCTCGGCCTGCGCGCCGTGATGATCACGGCGGTGGCGATCCTTGCCATCTTCCCGCTGCTGAACCAACTGCCGGCCGACAATGTGTTCCATGTGTCGGATTTCCTCGTCTCGGTATCGGGCAAGTGGATCTGCTACGCGATCCTCGCGCTGTCGCTCGATCTCGCCTGGGGGTATGCGGGCATCCTGTCACTCGGCCATGGCGCCTTCTTCGCGCTGGGTGGCTATGCGATGGGCATGCACCTGATGCGGCTGATCGGGCCGCGCGGGTCCTACGGACATCCCGTGCTGCCGGACTTCATGGTCTTCCTCGGCTATCAGGAACTGCCCTGGTACTGGCTCGGCTTCAACCACTTCTCCTTCGCCATGCTCATGGTGGTGGCGATCCCTGGGCTGCTGGCGCTGGTGCTGGGTTGGCTGTGCTTCCGCAGCCGCATCACCGGCGTCTATCTGTCGATCATCACCCAGGCGATGACCTACGCGCTGATGCTCGCCTTCTTCCGCAACGACATGGGCCTGGGCGGCAACAACGGCTTCACCGACTTCAAGGAACTGCTCGGGATGCCGCTCAACACGGGCGCCGCGCGGATTTCGCTGTTCTATGCATCCCTGATCGCGCTGGTCGCGTCGTATCTGTTCTGCCTGTGGATCACCGGCACGAAGTATGGCCGCGTGCTGACCGCCATCCGCGATGCCGAAAGCCGCGTGCGGTTCCTTGGCTACAACACCACCAGCCACAAGCTGTTCGCCTTCGTCGCCTCGGCAATGATGGCGGGCATCGCCGGCGCGCTGTACGTGCCGCAAGTCGGCATCATCAATCCCGGCGAATTCAGCCCCGGCAATTCGATCGAAGCCGTGATCTGGGTCGCTGTCGGCGGACGCGGCACGCTGGTCGGCGCGGTGATCGGTGCCTTCAGCGTGAACGGGCTGAAAACCTGGCTGACCAGCGCTGCGCCGGATCTCTGGCTGTTTGTCCTCGGCGGGCTGTTCGTCGCAGTCACGCTGTTCCTGCCGAAGGGGCTGGTCGGCCTGTTGCAGGGGCGCGCGAAATGAGGGGCCGCCGGCTGTACCTGGATGGCGTGTCGGTGGTCTTCGATGGCTTCCGCGCGCTGAACAATCTCGCTTTGGTCGTCGAGCCCGGCGAGATGCGCGCCGTCATCGGCCCCAACGGCGCGGGCAAGACCACGATGATGGACGTGATCACCGGCAAGACGCGCCCGACCGCGGGCATTGTCACCTTCGGTGATCTAGACCTCACGCGCATGGACGAAGCCGCGATCGCCAATCTCGGCATCGGGCGGAAATTCCAGAAGCCGACGGTGTTCGACGCGCTGACGGTGTTCGAGAATCTGGAACTGGCGCTGAAGGCGCCGCGTGGTCCGATCGCCTGCCTGCGCTGGGTGTTGGCAGGCGGCGGCCGCACCCGCATCGAGGAAGTGACCACAGAAATCGGCCTGACCGATCGCGCGCATGACCGCGCCGGCATCCTCTCCCACGGGCAGAAGCAGTGGCTTGAGATCGGCATGATGCTGATGCAGGACCCCGACCTGATGCTGGTGGACGAACCCGTCGCCGGCATGACGGATGCCGAGACGGAACACACCGCGAAGCTGCTGGCGCGCATCGCCGGCAAGCACAGCGTTGTCGTCGTCGAACACGACCTCGACTTCGTCCGCGCGCTGGGCTGCAAGGTCACCGTGCTGCATGAAGGCACGCTGCTGTCGGAGGGGTCCATCGACCACGTGCAGAACGACCCGCGCGTGGTCGAGGTGTATCTCGGGCGATGAGCACGCCGCGCTCCGATGTCGGGATGCGGAGAGGGGCGTCGCCCCTCTCCGGACCTCACCCCACCAAAGGTCTAAGGGCCTCAGGACACCATTCCTTGGTGCCGGCTCGCCACGGTTGGCAGCGGGGTCACGCGTGCATCGCGGCGCACCCTCTCCCCTCGGCGCCAAATTTTCCGTGGTCCAGGGACCCGCTGGTCCCTGGCGGGGTGGTTTGGAGGGGCAGCGCCCCTCCAATCTTCGCGCAAGACCCCGCCAGCGTCCCCACCACCCATCTGCCCGCCTGCGACAGGGGCTGACATGCTCACCGTCTCCAACATCGACCTGTCCTACGGCGCCAGCCGTTGCCTGCGCGATGTCTCCATGACCGCGGAACCCGGCAAGGTCACCGCCATCCTCGGCCGCAACGGTGTCGGCAAGTCGTCGCTGCTGCGCGCGATCATGGGTCTCGAACGCATCCAGGCCGGCAGCATCAGTTGGGAGGGCCGCGACATCTCCCGCCTCGGGCCCGCCGAACGGGCACGCGCGGGCATCGGCTATGTCCCGCAGGGCCGCGAGATCTTCCCCTTCCTGACCGTGCAGGAAAACATGGAGACGGCGCTCGCCGCCGCCCCGCGCGGGTCGGGCGTGCCGGCTGACATCTTCGACCTTTTTCCGATTCTGCGGCAGTTCCTGCGCCGGCGTGGTGGGGATCTGTCGGGCGGGCAGCAGCAGCAATTGGCGCTGGCGCGTGCGTTGTGCGCCAGGCCGCGCCTGCTCATCCTCGATGAACCCACCGAAGGCATCCAGCCTTCCGTCATCAAGGACATCGCGCGCGTCATCCGGCACCTGGCGCGCGACCGCGGCATGGCGATCGTGCTGGTCGAACAATACTACGACTTCGCCCGTGAACTCGCGGACCTGATCACGGTGATGGTGCGCGGGGAGGTCGTGCTGCAAGGGCCGGCCGACACGCTGTCGGAAGAAGCGGTGCGGCCGCTGCTGACGGTCTAGTCCGGGACCGGCCGCCGGTCCCTACACCCTTTCCAGCACCCCGCGCTGCGCCAGATAGCGGCAGAATTCCAGGGCGCCATCACCCAGTTCCCCCGCGGTGGCGCCATCCTCCAGCGCCATCAGCCAGCCCAACTCCTGCGCGCCGAATTTTTCCACGCCGCCGTACCAGCGTAGCGCCGCGCCGCCGGTCGCGAAGGGCACCAGGGTGTGGTGCATCGCTTCCGACAGGCGAAGCCGGTCATCGGGGCCTGGCGGCTTGGCATGCAGCGACCGCCCGGGCATGGGCATGCGGTCGCGCGCCAGGCGGTCCAGCGCCGCCACGGTCATCCGGTCCGTCACATCCGGCTGGTCCAGCGCCGCGAGAGCCGCCACCAGACGATCGCGCAGCAGTGCCACGCCGTCCGGTTCGGCCAGGCGCCAGGTCGGGACGGCGGCACGCAGGGCCGGTGCCTCGGCCTCGAGGTCCGTCAGCAGGTTGCGCAGCATCTCGCCCAGCGCGGGTTCCATGAAGCCGACGGTGATGTGCAGTGATGGCGCCTCGCCCTGCTGTGCCACCGCCTCATGCATCACGCCGCGCGGCAGATACAGCGTGTCGCCCGGTCCCATCGGCACGTCGCGCGGCTCGCCCTCGGTGACGACGTGATTGGCCCAGGGCGTTTGGCGCGTGGGCGCGGCATAGGGGATGTGGTCCCACACCCGCCATGCCTTGTGGCCGGACACCTGCATCACCAGCACGTCATGGGTGTCGAAATGCACGCGAAAGCCCTGCGCGCCGGGCGGTGTCAGATAGATATTGGCCTGCACCCCGTGCAGGAATGCCTTCTCCAGCCCGCGGCAGAATCGCGCCAGCGGTCCATGGACCTCGTTGAACTGCGACACGATGAGGCTTGCCCCCGCATCGTGGCAGGCGAACAGGGCCGGCAGGTCCACGCGGTCGCCACCCTCCTCGATGTAATCATCGACCGGCAGCCCCGCGCTGCCCTTGCGATTGCCATCGGCCATGGACACGCGCGGCGTGCGGGCGGCATCGGTGCGCAGGAACGCGTCAAGATCGGCGACCGACAGCAGGGCCGCGAAGCGATCAGGGTCGTTGCCCGGCATCAGCCGCCAGGCGGTGCCTTCGCGCATCGCCATCCCGTCCTCGAGGGACAGCGCCCCGAAAGCCAGGTTCCAGGCGTCTTCTGCCAAGGTGGCGCTCATCGTGATCCTCGTTTGCGTCCGGCACCATGGCGCGGATCGCTGTCTGGAAGTTCGGAAATGGCGCCGCCGGCCTGCGCGCGCGTTCGGCGGGAATGCCCGCGATGATCCCTGCAGGCGCGTGACCCGTCATGAGAGCGATCACCAGCCGCGGGCGCGACCGGCGGCCGCACGTCGCTTCTGCCGCATCACTTGCGCGGAGCGCCGCCACCACGGCCCTGGCCGGGCCCGTCGGATGGATCGGAATCGGTGATGCCCGAACCACGCTGCCGCCAGCCCGAACCATAGCCGGACGGGTCGGTCGGGTCGCCGTCGTTGATCCCGGTATAGGCGCGGCCTTGCGGGCGCGCCGGGGCGCGGTAACCGCCACGGCCGTTGCCGGGCGAGTCGTTGGGGTCATTGTCGGTCAGCCCGGTGCGAGCCGGCCCGCGATACCCGCCGCGGCCCTGGCCCGGCCCGTCATTCGGATCGCTGTCGGTGATTCCGGTTCGGGCCCGCCCGCGATACCCACCCCGGCCGTAGCCGGCACCATCATTGGGATCGGAATCGGTGAGGCCGGTCCGCGGCCGCCCACGATAGCCGCCACGCCCGTAGCCCGGAGAATCATTCGGGTCGGAATCCGTGAGGCCGGTGCGATACTGCACGAGAGTCGGCTCCAGAGCCTCGGCGGCCGGCGCAAGCGCGGTCGCGGCAACGCCGGCCGTCGCAATCCGCAGGATGAACAACCGTCGTCCCAGGCCATGGCGCGCCGGCTGAACAGCCGGGTCCGCGTCTGCCACAAATGGCACGTCGGTCTCGGTCATGGGTGGTCCCTCGTCTTTCCCCGATCGCATCATTGTGCTGCGGGACCGAGTTGGGCAAGCGAGGCGAAGGACGGCGGTGTGCGCCATCGCACGGCAACGCCGATGATGCGGCACAAACCGGCCGATGGCGTCAGTAGCCGCGCCCACGGCCTGGCGCGTCAACCGGATCGCTGTCGGTCGTCGAACGGCGCGATCGGCCCCGTCCCTGGCCGGGACCGTCATTCGGATCGGCGTCGGTGTACCCGGTTCCGCGTGCCCGGCCGCCGCCACGGCCATAGCCGGGACCATCGGAAGGGTCGGCATCGGTGAAGCCGGTTCGCCGGCGAGCGGGACTGTAGGCGCCGCGGCCCTGGCCCGGCCCGTCCGTGGGGTCGGAATCCGAATACCCGGTCCTGATGCGGCGCCCGCCGCGACCCTGGCCGGGTCCGTCATTCGGGTCGGCATCGGTCAGGCCGGTACGCTGTGGCGGTGGCGCGTAGCCCGAACTGTTCGGCACCGCGACACACGCCGCGAGCGCCGGGGAGGCCAGGCCGAGCGATGTCAGGCGAACAACCAGCACCCGGCGCCGAAGCCGTGCCGCGTCACTGTTGTTGTCCAGGACCATGCCCCCCATCCGGTGGGCAGCATCCTTCAGCGCTGCGCCGCGCGGACGCAAGCCGCATGGCGCGGATCGTGGTCGGCGGCGTGCTGCCGCTCGGTTCAACGTCCCGCGCCGCGGCTGCTTCGCCACGACGAACGGCCATCCGCATCACCAGCCGGCGGTGAACGGGGGGAGACGGAGGACAGGGATCAACGCCGGCTGGAATTGCGAATGCGTCGCATTATTGTATTAAAGCGAAGGCCGCGCAACCTCCCAATTCTTCAGGTTTGCGTGACGCACAGCGCCGTCGCATGCTGCCCGCACCAGGGAAACGACCGGACCACACCCCATGACCCATCGCCGCAGTCTCATTGCCGCAACCGCCGCGCTTGGCGTCCTGCCGCGCATCGCTCTCGCGCAGCAGCGCTTTGCCAGCCTGTACGTTTTCGTCCCCGCCGGGCCCGGCGGCGGCTGGGACGGCCTCGCCCGCGCCATCGAACTCACGGCGCGCCAGGCCAACCTGGTCGGCAGCTTCCAGTTCGAGAATGTCGGCGGTGCCGGCGGCATGGTCGGCCTGCCGCGCTTCCTGTCGCAGCGGCGCGGCCGTGCCGATGCGCTGATGATCGGCGGGTCCGTCATGGTCGGCGCCGCCTTGACCAACAAGACGCCGGTGTCGCTGCAGAACACCGTCCCGGTCGCGCGCATGACCGAGGAAGCCGGCGTCATCATCGTGCCGGCGAACAGCCCGCACCAGAACATCGGCCAGTTGGCGGACGCGCTGAAGGCCAATCCTCGCGCCGTATCGGTGGCGGGTGGCAGCGCCGGTGGGACGGACCACATCATCCTCGGCCTCATGCTGCAAAAGCTTGGCCGGCAGCCGCGCGAGGCATCCTTCGTCGCCTTCCCCGGCGGCGGTCCGGCGCAGGCCGCGATCCTCGGCGGGCAGGTCGCGGCCGGCATTTCGGGCTGGTCCGAATTCTCCGAACAGATCAAGGCCGGTCGCGTGCGTGCGCTGGCGACGACCGGCGAACGCCGGCTCGATCCGGGCGTGCCAACGCTGAAGGAAAGCGGCATCGACGTGGTCGCGACCAATTGGCGCGGGGTCTTCGGCGCGCCGGGCATCAACCCGACGCAGCGCCAGGCGCTGGTGGATTTGATGACCGCGCTGCACGCGACGGCAGGCTGGCGTCACATCCTGGCCGAGCGCGGCTGGGAGGATGCGTTCCTGACCGGCGCGGCCTTCGACACCTTCCTCGAACGCGACCGCAGCGAGACCGAGAGCGTGTTGAAGGATCTCGGCCTCGCCTGACCAGCAGGGCCATACAGCAATGAAGCCTGGTGCATTTCCGGACCTGGTGGTCGGCCTCAGCATCACGGCGCTGGGGCTGCTGACCGTCTGGCTGACCTGGGTCATCCCGGTCACGCCGGTCTATGCGGTGGTGGGGCCGAAGCTGGTGCCGGCGGTGGTTGCCGCGGCGTTGGTGGTGCTGGGCCTGCTGCTGTGCGGCGTGGCGTTGCGCGGCGGCTGGTCGGCCGCGATGCCCGACATTGCCGAGGCAGGCCCGCCCAACCTGGTTTCGCTTGGCTGGCTTGGCGGCGGGATGCTGTTGAACGTCATCCTGATCGTGCCGCTGGGCTTTGCAATCGGCGCCGCCGTGCAATTCGTCTGCACGGCGCGCGCCTTCGGGTCCCGCGCCCCGCTGCGCGATGCGGTGATCGCGCTGGCGGTATCGCTTGGCGCGTTCTTCCTTTTCGTCGAGGCACTGGGCGTGAACATCGGCGCCGGCGTGCTGGAAGGCGCGATCCTGCGCGCCCTGGGGCGGGAGGTTCCGTGACACATGCCCTGCCACGGGCCAGGAGCGCACAGCGGGACGGCGCCCAGGCCGACCACCATCGCCAGCGCATACGCGCAGGGCGCGAAGGCCAAGCCGCACGGATATGCGGCACCCGGTGTCTGAGGACCAAATAACGTGCGCGCCTTTCGCTTCGTCACCGTCGATGTCTTCACCGACCAGCGCTTCGGCGGCAATCAGCTCGCGGTGTTTCCCGACGCGCGCGGTCTGTCGGATGCCGAGATGCAGGCCCTGGCCGCCGAGTTCAACCTGAGCGAGACGACCTTCGTGTTGCCGCCAGAGCATCCGCAGAACAGCGCGCGGGTGCGGATCTTCAATCGCGTCGCGGAGATGGCCTTCGCCGGCCACCCCAATGTCGGCACCGCCTTCGTGCTGGCGCGCGAGGATGAACAAAGCCCGCGCAGCTATCGCTTCGAGGAACCGGCCGGTCTGGTCGAAGTCGCGCTGCTGCGCGACGATTCGGGCCGGGTATTGGGCGCCGAGGTCGCCGCGCCGCAGCCGCTGCGCATCGCGGCGGAACTGCCCGTCGCCACAGCCGCTGCCTGCGCCGGCATCCCCGATGCGGCCGTGCTGACCGCTCGGCACCCGCCGACGCTCGCGGCCGATGGCGGCAACAACCGGTTGCTGACGGAGGTCACGCCCGAGGGCCTGGCCGCCGCGACCCCCGACCTGGGTGCCTTCCGGCGCGCGGTCGAGGCGCATCCGGACCAGACGCGCGGCTTTCTTTCCCTGTACATCTATTGCCGCGATGCAGCCGGCGTGCGGGCGCGGATGTTCTCCCCGCTGACCGGCACCTGGGAGGATTCCGCCACGGGAAGCGCGGCGACGCCGCTGGCCGGATTCCTGCTGCATCTGGATGGCGGGAGCGAAGGGGCGTGGGACATCATCCAGGGCGCGGAGATGGGGCGGCCATCCTTGCTGATGGCGCGGGCGCGCCGCATGCCGGACGGCATCCGCGCCCGCGTGGGCGGGCATTGCGTGCCGGTGTTGCGGGGCGAGGCGGTGCTTTGACCGCAGACACGGGACAGGGTCCTCGGAGAAGGGCTTCGCCCCTCTCCGAACCTCACCCCACCAAAGGCCTAAGGGCCTCTAGACACCTCGAATTGTTGTCGGGCACATTGCTGAATCCGGGCGCTGATCCTGCCTTTTCCATCCGGCGCCAAGTTGGGGTTTCCAAAGGCCTTAAGCCTTTGGCGGGGTGGCTTGGAGGGGCAGCGCCCCTCCAATCTTCCGATCCGGCCCGCCCCTTCCCCCAGCATGCGAGAGCCTGACTCATGGACTCCCTCTCCGGTCTCGCCCTCGGTTTCGGCAACGCCCTGACGTTTGCAAATCTTGGCTGGGCGCTGCTGGGATGTTTCCTTGGCACCGCGGTGGGCGTGCTGCCCGGGATCGGCCCGGCGCTGACCATTGCGCTGCTGCTGCCCATCACCTTCAGCGTCAATGCAACCGGTGCATTCATCCTGTTCTGCGGGGTGTTCTACGGCGCGATGTATGGCGGTTCGACCACGTCCATCCTGCTGAACACGCCCGGCGAAAGCGGGTCGATCATCACCGCGCTTGAAGGGGCGAAGATGGCGCGCAACGGGCGCGCCGGGCCGGCCCTGGCGACCGCGGCGATCGGGTCCTTCGTTGCCGGCACGGTGGGCACGCTCGGGATCGCCTTCATCGGGCCGGTCATCGTGGAATGGGCGCTGGTGCTCGGGCCGGCCGAATATTTTGCGCTGATGGTGCTTTGCTTCGTGACGGTGTCGGCGGTGCTGGGGGCCTCGGCGTTGCGCGGACTGACCTCGCTGGCCTTCGGGCTGATGCTCGGGCTGGTCGGCGTGGACCTGCAGACCGGCCAGCCGCGCCTGACCTTCGGCGTGCCGGAACTGCTGGACGGGGTGAATGTCGTGCTGGTCGCCGTCGCGTTGTTCGCGGTGGGGGAAGCGCTGCACATGGCCTGGCGCCATCACGGCGGTAAGCAGGAGGTACTGGAGGTCGGGCGGCTGATGCTCTCGAAGCAGGATCTCAGGCGGTCCTTCTGGCCGTGGATCCGCGGCGCCGGGCTGGGCTTTCCCTTCGGGGTGCTGCCGGCCGGCGGCACCGAGATGCCGACCATGCTGTCCTATTATGCCGAACGGCGGCTGGCGAAGCCGGAATATGCGAAGGAGTTCGGCACCACCGGCGCGATCGAAGGCGTCGCTGGCCCCGAAGCGGCGAACAATGCGGCCGCGGCGGGCGTCCTGGTGCCGATGCTGACGCTTGGCCTGCCGACCAGCGCGACGGCGGCGATCATGCTGTCGGCCTTCCAATCCTATGGCATCAATCCCGGGCCGTTGCTGTTCACCCAGCAGGCCGAACTGGTGTGGACGCTGATCGCATCGCTGTTCATCGCCAACGTCATGCTGGTGGTGCTCAACCTGCCGCTGGTCGGGCTTTGGGTGCGCATCCTGAAGATCCCGGTGCAGCAGCTCTATGCCGGCATCCTGGTGTTCGCCACGATCGGCACCTACGGAATTTCCAACAGCGTCATCGACCTCGTCATCCTGTACACGCTCGGCGTGGTGGCGATGTTCATGCGGCGCTTCGACTTTCCGGTCGCACCCGTGGTGATCGGGATGATCCTCGGGCCGATGGCCGAACAGGCGCTGCGCCAGGCATTGACCATCAGCCAGGGCGACTGGTCGGTCTTCGTGACGCGACCGGGAAGTGCGATCATCCTGGGGTTGGCGGTCTTGGCACTGGCCGGGCCGCGGCTGTACGGCGCCATTGCGCGAAGGGCCTGACGATCATGTTCTACGAACCCCGCAACGGCCACGGCCTGCCGCACGATCCGTTCAAGGCCATCGTGGCACCCCGGCCGATCGGTTGGATTTCGACGCTGGATCCGCAGGGGCGGCCAAACCTGGCGCCATATTCCTTCTTCAACGCGGTGCATTCGCGCCCGGCGATGCTGATGTTCACCAGCGAATCGATGAAGCACAGCGCGGCCAATGCCATCGCGACCGGGGAATTCGTCTTCAACCTCTGCACCCATCCGCTGTTCGATGCGATGAACGCGTCCTCGGCCGCGCTCGCGGCCGGCGAGAACGAGTTCGCGGCGGCGGGGCTGGAGACGGCCGAAAGTCGCGTGGTGAAGGCGCCGCGCGTCGCGGCCGCGCCGGCGGCCCTGGAATGCAAGGTGGTGCATTCGATGCAGTTCCACGACGTGGACGGACAGGCCGTGGACGGCTGGATGATCCTCGGCCAGGTGGTCGGCGTGCATATCGACGATGCATTCATCCGGAACGGCCGCTTCGACACGGCGGCGGCGCAGCCGCTCGCCCGCTGCGGATACCGGGACTACACCACGGTGACCGAGATGTTCGAGGCGCTGCGCCCGACCGATGGCGGGGTGTTCGGGGCGGGACAGCCGGATCGCTGAGGCCGGCGGGGCGAATGCGACCGGCTTCGGACGCTATCCGCGCACCGGCCGCACCGTCGCCAGGATCACCGCACCGACGCCCAGGAAGACCAGCACTGTCGCCATGCCCGCGCGCTGGCTCCCCGTCGCTGCCGTCACCATCGCCAGGGCCGCTGGCCCGAAGAAGCCGGTGATCCGCCCCGACAGCGCGAACAGCCCGAAATGCGCGGTGACTTCGCCTTCGGGCGCCATCCGCGCCATCAGCGTGCGCGACGCCGCCTGCGCAGGGCCCATGAAGATGCCGAGCGCCATGGCCATTGCCCAGAATACCGCCTTGCTGTCGGTCAGCAGCAACGCGGCACCCAGCACCACCATCGCGACCAGCGCCACCATGACGGTGGGCTTGGACCCCAGCCGGTCCTCAACCAATCCGAAACCCGCCGCGCCCAGCCCAGCCGTCACGTTCAGCGCGATCCCGAACAGCAGGATTTCCTCGAAGCTCATGCCATGCACGCCGGCGGCGAAGATGGCGCCGAAGGCGAACAGCGTGTTCAGCCCATCCGTGTAGAACAACCGCGCGATCAGGAAGCGCAGCATGTCAGGGCGTTTCGGCAACCCGCGGAGCAGGTGCTTCGTCTCCGCCACGCAGGTGGTCACGGCCCGGCCCATGGGCAGCTTCTCACCCGGCGAATCCGGCACCATCAGCAGCACCGGCCAGCCGAACAGCAGCGTCCAGGCCGCCACCAGCAAGGCGGTGGCGCGGACCTGTTCCGACGACGCGCGATCCAGCCCGAACAGCGCCGGATTGGGCTGCACCAGCAGCACCAGCGCGATCGCCAGGCAGGCCAGCCCCCCCGCATAGCCCAGCCCCCAGGCAAGGCCCGAGACACGGCCGATCTGCGCCGGCGGCGCGACCTCCGGCAGCATCGAGTTGTAGAAGACGGTGCCGAGTTCGAAGCCGACGGTGGCGATGCCGACGCACACCAGCAGCCACAGTGTCCAGGTCACATCAGGCGCGGCGAACCACACCAGCGCAGTGAACACCGCCGTCACCAGCGTGCAGGCCGCGAGCAACACGCGCCGATGCCCGCCAAGGTCTGCCACCGCGCCCAGCAGGGGCGACAGCAGCGCTACGCACAGCGCCGCCGTCGTCTGCATCCAGCCCCATTGGGCCTGACCGGTCGCCGCGTCCGGCGCGATGCCCTGTGTGAAATACGCGGCGATCACGAAGGTCGAGACCACGGTCGGAAATGCGCTGTTCGCCCAGTCGAAGGACGCCCAGGCCAGAGCCTTGCGGTTCACGCCTCGGCCGCGATCGTGTTGCCAGGCGCGGGCATGGACACGCGGGTGATGGCCCATTGGACGGAGGTCTCGCCCTCCTCGGCCAGCAGCACGACCTGGGAGGACCGGCGCGGCTCGCCGCCCAGATACACGCTTTCTTCGAGCGCCACGCGCGCGCGACTGGCACGGATCTTCCACCCGATGCCCGACGGCAGCCGCAGCAGCGCGGCGCTTTCGTCCTGCAACAACGAAGCGACGACGCCGGGGTGCAGGTGGAAGCGCAAGGTGAAGCCGGGCACGGGCCCATCCCCGGGGATCTCGACCATGTCCTCGCCGCGAAGGTCATCGCCCGATTCCGCCAGGTACAGGCGCCGCCGATGCACGGCACCGAAAGCGCGGCGCCAGCCGTCATGGCTGGCCTCCAGCCATTGCGCGCCGGAGGATTCATGGCGCGCCGTCTCGACCTGTTCGGGCCGCCGGCCGAGGCCTTCGGAGCGCAGTTCCGATGAGTTGGTGTCCGACAGCACCAGGGTGGAATGCGCCGCGGTGGCGCGCAGCGCATCCCGCCAGGCTTCCTCGGCGGCCGGCGCGGCGCCGCAATTGACGATCAGCCGGTCACGGCCGACCGACATCTCGAAAGCGAGTGTCCCGGCATGGGCGAAGCGGTCGGCGCCGGCCGGCAAGCCGCCATCACCGCCCGTGGTGGCACGCGGCGTGGGCGGCGCGCCGGTATCGGCGATGATCAACGTGCGGCCGGCCTGCAACCGCTGGAACCCGGTCTCGGGCAGATCGAGCGGCGCGCGGCCGCGCGCCTGCCCCTGCGTCAGGACCAGGTCCAGCAGGGCCGAGCCTTCATCCCGTGTGCCGTTGAACAGCGCGAGCCCGCCATCGCCATGGCGGAACAGCCGCAGGGCCGGCGCCGCCCGGTCCAGCACCGCGGCGAGGTGCGGCGGTGGCTCCATCCCCGCGCCGTGCAGCAGGTTGCGGATCTCGATCAAGTCCTGCAGCGCCAGGAGCTGCATGGACGGAGACCGTTCCACATGCCCGCCATCGGGGTGGAACTGCCGTTCGATCTCGGCCGGCAGGAAGCGTGCGGCGCGTTGAAGGTAGGCGTCTTCCTGCAAGGCGATCGCCGCGGCCATCGCGCCCTTCAGGGCGGCCAGCGCGCCACGGTGCTCGGCCTCGGCCGGCAGTGCGGCGGACAGGTCGCGTGCATCCTGGGCAAGGCGCGTCATCACCGCGCGGCGAAAAGCGTCCTCGGACGTCGCGGCGAAGAAATCCCAATGCCCAAGCCAGGCGGACAGCCGCGCGCCGACGACCTCGGGCGCATCCGCCACGGCTTCATCGGCGCCACGCGCCAGCCAGTCATCGGTCATGGTGCGGGCGTGCAGCCGTGCCGCATCGGTGCCGAGCGCACGCAGGTCGCGCATCCAGGCGAAGCCATGGGCGGCGGCCCGCCAGGCGGCGGTGCCGGACGCCATGTCCCAGCCCTCGGTCCCCGCCAGGCCGGGGCGCAGGATACGAGCGGTGCCGAGGGTTTCGAATTCCCCGCGCAGCATCCGCGCGCCGCGCGCCGGGTCGCCGGGCCACAGGTCCCGAAAGGCCCGCGCCGGCGCATCCGGCACGCGAACCGGCTTCAGCCGCAGAAAGCGCTGCTTGGCCCCGCGCAGGATGCCGATCATGCGCCCGCCCCGCGGATCGCCTTGATGGCGGCGGCGTAGTCGGATTGCCCAAACACCGCGGTGCCGGCGACCAGGCAATCGGCGCCGGCCGCGATGCAGGCCGGCGCGGTCCTGGCCGTGACGCCGCCATCGACCTGGAGGTGGATCGGCCGGCCTGTCGCGTCGATCATCCGCCGCAGTTCCGCGATCTTCGACAATTGGCTGTCGATGAAGGACTGCCCGCCGAAGCCCGGATTGACCGACATCACCAGGATCAGGTCCGTCAGGTCCAGCACATGCGCCACGGCATTGACCGGCGTCGCGGGGTTCAGCACCACGCCGGCCTTCTTGCCCAGAGACCGGATCGTCTGCAGCGAACGGTGCAGATGCGGGCCGGCTTCGGGGTGCAGGCTGATCAGGTCGGCGCCGGCCTCGGCGAAGGCGGCCAGATACGGGTCGGCCGGCGTGATCATCAGATGCACGTCGAAGGGCATCTGGCTGCGCTTGCGCAGCGCCTTCACGATGACGGGTCCGAACGAGATGTTGGGCACGAAATGCCCATCCATGATGTCGAGATGCAGCCAATCAGCGCCGGCGGCGGCAATCGCGTCCACTTCCTCACCCAGGCGGGCGAAGTCGGCGGCGAGCAACGAAGGGGCGATCAGGACATCAGCCACGATGAAACCTTACTAAAGCAGATGCCGCACGGGTGAAATCACCCCCGCGGGTCAAGATGCTCGCTTCGACCACGCGAAAACGGTGCCACTCCCGGGCAGCCGTTGTCACCCGGCACGTTCGGACCAGGCTCATGGCGGGGGATACGTCGAGGGTAAGGTCGTCAGCTTTCGATGAACGCTTCGAACGCGTCGAAATCATCGATCGCATGGACGCCACCCGCGCCGCTTCCCGAAATGTGGCGCATCATGTCCTCCCCCATCTTCTGGCGCAGGTCCTTGGCCGCCGCAATGGCGATGAAATTGCCACGCTGGAACTTGTATCGCTGGATGATGCGGATGTCCGCCTTCATGTCACGCATCAGCAGCAGCCCATGGAACGCCGATCCCGCAATGCCGGCGATGCGGTCCGCGGCCGCATAGGCCGCGCATTGCTCGCGCAAGGATACCGTCTCGGGCTTGAAGATCTCCCAACCCTTGGCGGCGATCGCCTCCTCGAAGGCGGCTTCCCCCGGCACGTCGTTCCGCTGCTTCAGACTGGATCGGGACAGCCATAGCTTCCGGCCCGCGCCCCCCGACCACGGCACCGTCGCCAGGTGGTCGGCGTAGGATGTGTCGCAATAGGAGAACAGCATGAAGCCCGGGCGCGAACAGATGACCCGCGCCACCCGGGTTGGAACCGAGATGAAATGATGCGTCCGGTCGAGCAGCCCCAACATGTCCAGCAGTTCCGACTGCCAGCCCGAAAGGCGTGACGACCCGCTGAGGCGGTGCCAGATGATGGGAAGGTCCGGGAAGGCGCGAAGCAGCGCGATCCGGCTCAGTGATTCGGTGATGAAGTGGCCGAAATGGTCGAAGAAGAAGCCCGCATAGAGGAAGGTGCCGTCGAGGGTCAGCTCCGGCGCCGCGAAATTGGCCGCCGAGAACGGCAAGCCGCGACGCCGATGGACAAGGGCCTCGTTGAACGCCCCGTTGCCATCGAAGACGCCCATCCGGAACGGGGGCCTGACCGTCGAATCGCGCGACGCAAGGCCGAAGATGACATCCTCGTAGTGCCGAATATCGAGGCCGGGCTCATTCCCGTCCATGGCGCACCCCCGAGCAGCAACGCGACGCATGATCGGCCATCGCGGCGACCGGCGCTGTTCACCCGGCATAAAAGCCGGGCGGCGCGGGCGCAATGGGGCGGCCAGAGGCCGTTTTGGAACGTCCCGAAAGGCGCGCTTCCAGTGCCAATCGTCCTGGATGGATGGCCGGGTGGGGCGCGGGCCGGTCTTTCCAAACGGACTGTCAGATCGGCAAGGCCGTCGTCGATTTCACCCGCTCCATCGCGAAGCGCGACGTGACCTTCCGCAGGGCCGGCACCTGCGCCGTCAACCGCCGATAGAAGGTATCGAAGGCCTGCATATCAGGCACGACGACCCGCAGCAGGTAATCCACGTCGCCGCCGAGCCGCCAGCACTCCACGATTTCCGGCATCTTGCCCACCGTCGCGGCGAAGGTCTCGATCCAGCCGGCCGAATGGTCGCCGGTCTCGATGGCGACAAAGACCGACACGCCCAGGCCGACCTTCTCCGGGTCCAGCAGGACGACCCGGCCGGTGATGACGCCTTCCTGCTCCATGCGGCGAATTCGCTTCCAGCAGGGGGTCGGGGTCAGCCCGACCTCCTTGGCGATATCCGCAAGCGACAAGGCGGCGTCGCGTTGGATCAGTCGCAGGATGGCGCGGTCGGTATCGTCGGGTTCAAAACGGCGGCTCACGGGCAAGTCCTTGGCTGATTTGAACGGTCACGTAGTAGGAAAATCTTTCACTTGCAAGATTTCGAACCTCAGGGAGAAACATGTTCCATCAGCCAGCCGGAACGCCATGCCATGAATCGCCGTGATCTTCTCCTCCGATCCGCCTTGTTCGGCGCTGCCGCGTCGATACCGCGCCCCGGGATGGCGCAGGGATCGCGCTGGTCGCCCGACCGTACCGTCCGGATCATCATCCCGGTCGCGCCTGGCGGCAGCCTCGATATCCTGGGCCGACTTCTGGCGCGCCACCTCGCGCCGAGGCTGGGCCAGACGGTGGTGGCGGAAAACCATCCCGGCGCCGGCAGCAACCTCGCCTTTGACCTGGTCGCGCGCGCCCGGCCGGATGGGCTGACACTCCTGGTCGGATCGGACCCGCTGACCATCAATCCTTCGCTATATCCGCGCATCGGCTTCGATCCGGTGCGGGACTTCGCCCCGATCATCGAGGCCGTTCGCGCACCGCAGGTGCTGGTGGTCAATCCGCGTTCCCCGGTGACCTCGGTTGCGACCTTCATCGAGTGGGCGAAGGAACAGGAAGGCCGTCTGACCGTCGCCTCCCAGGGCAACGGGTCGATCGGCCATCTGGCCGGCGCGCTGTTCGCGCAGGGGGCCGACCTGCGCTTCGTCCACGTTCCCTATCGTGGCGGCGGCCCGGCCGTGATCGACCTGGTTGCCGGCCATGTCGAGGCGCTGTTCGTCACCCTGCCCGCCGCCATCGAGCACATTCGCGCCGGACGGTTGCGGGCGCTGGCCGTGACCGGGGCGGAGCGCGCCGCCGCGCTGCCCGATGTGCCCACGGTGGCCGAGGCCGCAATGCCCGGATTCGATGTCGTGACCTGGCAGGGCATCCTGGCGCCTGCCGGAACGCCGGCAGCCGCGATCGATCGCTTCGCGACCGAACTCGCGGCCGTATTGGCCATGCCGGACCTTGCGGCGG
Organism: Acetobacteraceae bacterium; assembly: GCA_022842185.1. Taxonomy (GTDB): domain Bacteria; phylum Pseudomonadota; class Alphaproteobacteria; order Acetobacterales; family Acetobacteraceae; genus Neoroseomonas. The sequence continues at coordinate 20,206 of JALHQB010000029.1, read as the reverse complement.
ATCTGACGCGCCAGGGATTTGCCGTGACCGCCCACGGCCCCGCCCAGTTCGCTGCCCTCGTGCAGGCGGAGGCAGCGCGATGGCCCGCCGTGGTGCGTCGCACCGGCGCGCGGTTGGAATAGGCCCAGACTGGACGAGGGAGCACGCGGCATGGTCATGCTGAGGGATGGTTCCACGTCGCATCTTTGTCTCGGCCGTTCTCGGCGCCTGTGCGGCACCCGGGCCGGAAAACAGCCCCGCGCCACTCTCGTCGGACGCTGTGCTGGTCGCGGCGGAGTCCTGGCACACGGATCTCTGCCTGCCCGTGGCGGCGGTCCTCGCCGGGCCGCTGGCTCCCTTGGTGCGCGATGCGGCGGCAACACCGGTGCTCGCCTTCGGCTTCGGTCTCGAAGCCTGGATGCGCGCAGCGCGTCCAGGATCGGCCGAGGGATTGGCGGCGATCGGGGGCGGACCGGCGGTGGTCTCGGTCCGGGCCTTGGCCGGACCGATGCCCCCGGGGGCGGAGGAATCGGTCCCGTTGCGCCTGCCGACCGGGGGCTTCGTCGCGATCGCGGATTTCATCATGGGCCAGCTGGATGCGCCGCTGGTGCCCGCACCCTTGGGTGGACCCTGGCTGCTGCTCGCTTCGACCCGGCGCTACAGCCTGGGATTCACCTGCAACACCTGGGTGATGGCGGGGTTAGCGGCAGCCGGACTGCCGGTTCCAGTCGCGGGAATCCGCTTTCGCGGAGAGGCCATGTCCGCCCTGCGGTTGGAAGCGGCTCGCCAGTCCGCCCTGGGGTAGATTCGCCGATCGCAGGGGTGGAATGCGCAGATAGCGGGGCGCCCAGGCCGCGCCCGCGTGTACGGGGCGCCCGGCAAGACCCTTCCCTGTGCGGAATGTCACGGATCGGTCGCTCTGAAGACCTTCATTTGCCCCGATTGGATGGTTGAAGACCGTGCCGTCCTCCGAATCGCCCATGGAACCTGAGTTGATGTCCATCCGTCGCGACCTGCTGCTGCGCACTGCGCTGCTCCGCCAGCCGGACATGCCGCCGCTGCCGCCCCTGCGCGCGGTTGCCCAACCCCCGCCTCCCGCCCGGCGCAGCGGCAAGATCAGCCCGCGCCGAAGGGCGACACGCGCGGGGGATGGCAAGGGAAATTCGCACTGATCCCGCTGCCTGCTGAACCGCAAGACGGTGGCGCCGGGAGCTGGATCGGGTGCGGCGGTCGTCAGTCCGCATGCCGCCATCCAGTACCAAGACACGAGGTTTCCAAGGGCCTATACCAACGGTCCGATCTCCTGAATCGGGCCGACGCCGCGAATGCGGCGCGCCAGTCGTCTGGCGAAGCCAAGCAAACCGGAGGTTTGCGCGTCACGCCGCAGGCGTGCCTTGGGCACGACGCGTCTGAGGGCCTGAGAAAGCCAATACCAGCGGTCCATGAAATGGGCCGTTGGTATAAGAACAGATCGCGCCTCACTGGACCCGGTCAGGGCGTTAAGATGCTCGCTCAAACAAGGGCGCGGAGTGGTTGCGCCAGGACAGTCTGGCGGCAAACGCGCTAAGCCTTTGGCAAGGTGAGGTCCGGAGAGGGGCAAATCCCCTCGCCGCTCTCGGTCGCCGCCATTACGGCTCCACCCCGCGCCCGTATCACCGCCAATGCGGCGGCGAATGCGGCCTCCGCATCCAGCATTGTCGTATCGAGCAGTACGGCATCGGCGGCTGGCCGAAGCGGCGCCACGGGCCGGTTGGCATCCTGCGAGTCGCGATCGCGGATCTCCGCTTCCACCTGGAGCGGGTCGGCCGCGATGCCGCGCCCGCGCAGTTCCAGAAATCGGCGCCGGGCGCGTTCCTGCACGCTGGCAGTGACGAACAGCTTCACCGCGGCCTCGGGGAACACCACCGTGCCGATGTCGCGGCCATCCAGCACCGCCCCGCGGTCGCGCCCGAAACGGCGCTGGAATTCGAGCAACGCCGCACGTACGGCCGGGATCGCGGCCACCGCGCTTGCCGCCATGTCGGTCATCGGGCTGCGCAGGTCGGTCCGTTCAAGGTCGGCTGGCGTCAGGCTTCGCGCCGCCGCTTCAGCCTGGGTGCCGTCACGGGGGTCGGCGCCGGCATCCAGCACGCGGCGCCCGACGGCGCGGTACAGCAAGCCGGTATCGAGGTAGGGCAGCCCCAGCGCGGCCGCCAGCCGCCGCGCCAGCGTGCCCTTGCCCGCCGCCGCGGGCCCGTCCACCGCGATGATCGCGGGCGGCGTCGTGTCACGCGCCACTGATCGGCCCACCCGGCCCGCCATTGCCCGCAAGCCCATTCATCAGCGCGGCGAAGCCGGGGAAGGAAGTGTCGATGAAGGCCGCGTCGTCCACCGCGACGGGCGCGCGCGTGGCCAGCCCCATCACCAGCGCCGCCATGGCGATGCGATGGTCCATGTGGGTCTCAACCGTGCCGCCGCCGGGCATGGCGCCGGCAGTGCCGTGCACGATCAGGTCGTCGCCATCGATCTCGGCCTTGATTCCGTTGGCGGAAAGCAGCGCGAAGGTCGCGGCAAGCCGGTCGCTTTCCTTCACCCGCAGTTCCGCCAGGCCGCGCATGCGCGTGGTGCCGCGCGCCGCGGCGGCGGCCACGGCAAGCACCGGATATTCGTCGATCATCGACGGCGCGCGGCCGGGCGGGACGGTCACGCCGGACAGTTCCGTGTATTCGGCGATGATGTCGCCGACCGCCTCGCCGCCGGCGATGCGTTCATTCTCGACCCGCAGCGCCGCGCCCATTTCCCGCAGCGTCGTGACCAGGCCGGTGCGCAGCAGGTTCAGCCCGACATTCTCGACCACCACGCGCGACCCCGGGACCAGCAGCGCTGCGACGATGGGAAAAGCGGCGGAGGACGGATCGCCCGGCACCAGCACAGCCGCCGCCACGAGCTCGGGCTGGCCTTCAAGAAGAACGACACGGCCGGCGGGCGTGTCCGTCACCGAAACCGTCGCGCCGAAGTGACGCAGCATGTTCTCGGTGTGGTCGCGGGTGGGTTCGGGTTCGACCACCCGGGTCGTGCCCGGCGCGCACAATCCCGCGAGCAGGCAGGCGCTTTTCACCTGCGCCGAGGCCACCGGCAGCACATAGTCGATCGGCAGCGGGTCGGATGCGCCGCGCACTGCGAGCGGCAGGCGCCCGCCCTCCCGTGTCCAGAACGCGGCGCCGGTGGCGGAAAGCGGGTCGGTCACGCGCTTCATCGGGCGTTTCCGCAGGGATGCGTCGCCTGTCATCACGGCGAAGACCGGGTGCCCGGCCAGCAGCCCCAGCAGCAGCCGCGCCGCGGTGCCGGAATTGCCCATGTCGAGCACATCCGCGGGTTCCAACAGCCCGCCCACGCCGCGGCCCGACACGCGCCAGGCGCCGGGGCCGACTCGTTCGACCTCCGCCCCCAAGGCACGCATGGCGGCTGCGGTGCGCAGGACATCCTCGCCTTCCAGCAGGCCGCTGATCTCGGTGGTGCCGACCGCGAGCGCCCCGAACATCAGGGCGCGGTGGCTGATGGACTTGTCGCCCGGCACGCCGAGCCGGCCGGTCAGCGCGGTGCCCGGCGCGTGGGACTTCAGGGGGCGGCGATCGGGATGGGACATGAGCCGCGTTTGACATGGCGCGGCAGGGCGTGGCAATGCGCCCGACCCTTTTGCACAGGCGCGCGGGGCACCGTGCGCGATACGGATGTGACCCATGGCTAAGACCGAACTCGGCCTGAAGCGCAGCTGCGTGGCCTGCGGCACCCGATTCTACGACCTGGCCAGGACGCCGGCCGTCTGCCCGAAATGTGGAACGGAGCAGCCGGCCGAACAGCCGCGCCTGCGCCGGGCGGCGGCAACGCCGATCCCGGATGAGAAGCTGAAGAAGCGCGCCACCACGCCGGAGGCCGAGGCCGACGACATCGAGGTGGAGGACGTCGAGGGCGACGAGGCGATCGAGGACGCCGAGGAGCTCGAGGACGACGTCGATGAGGCGATCGAGGTCGAGGCGGAGCGCGACGAAGAAGGCTGACCCGCGCGACGGGCCGCCCACGGCGGCCCGTCGCTGAGTCTTTGGTGTGACCCTCAGACGGCGGGCGCCGCGCATCCGCGCGGCTTGCCTTCGCGCCCTGCGCTGGCGTTCTCGCGGCGGCGGATGGCCTGGGCGCGGTCGCGCCGTGCGCTCGCGGATCGAGGCCAGGCCTCGATCCGCCGTTGGTTTGGCCGTTAAGCGACGGTTCATGTTGCCGCAGGGCACCGCAGCCCTCATGTTCCGAACATCCGTAGGGAGGTTCCGACCATGTCGCTGCTGAACCGTCGTGGAATGTTGCTCGGCGCTGCGGGCCTGGCTGTCGTGGCCGCCACGCGCCGCCCCGCCTATGCCCAGGCGCCGGCCGGGCCCTTCACCCTGCCACCACTGCCTTACGCGCCGAATGCCAATGAAGCCGCCATCGACGCCATGACGATGGAAATCCACCACGGCCGCCACCACGCGGCCTATGTCGCGAACCTCAACGCGGCGGTGAAGGACCATTCGGCGCTCGCGCAGATGCCGGTCGAAGACCTGCTCAAGCGGCTTCCCGAAGTGCCCGAGGCGGTGCGCACCGCGATCCGCAACAATGGCGGCGGCCACGCCAACCATTCGATGTTCTGGGAGATCATGGGCGGGGCCGGCGGCGCGCCCACCGGGGAGCTGCTCGCCGCGATCGACCGCGACCTCGGCGGCATGGACAAATTCCGCACCGACTTCAACAGCGCCGGCACCCGTGTCTTCGGCTCCGGCTGGGTGTTCGTCGCGGTCACGCCGCAGGGCGGGTTGTCGCTGGTGTCGCAGCCCAATCAGGACACGCCGCTGATGGATGGCGGGCGGGTGCTGATGGGCAATGATGTCTGGGAGCACGCCTACTACCTGCGCTACCAGAACCGGCGTGCCGACTACCTGACCGCGTGGTGGAACGTGCTGGACTGGGGGAAGATCGGCACGCGCTATGCCGCCGCGAAGGCGGGCACGCTGCGGGTATGAACCGGTCCCGGCCCGCCTTCAGCCTGGCGGGCCGATCACCGCACGGATGACGGCCGCGCGCTCGGCCACGCTCGCACGCGGCAGTTCGATCACCTCGTAGCCCAGTTCGCGATAGGTCGTGACCATCGCCTCGCAGGTTCGGCGGGCCTGCGCCAAATCCTGCCGCCGTTCCGCATCCTGGTGATAGATGGCGGGCCATGGGGGGGCGACGAAGACCCGGCGGTCGTAGCGGAAGAGCTGGGCGGCACGCAGCGTGTGTGCCGGCACCGGCAGCCCCTCCAGCCGCAGATAACCCACCACATCGGGCACACCGCGGTCACAGAGCACCGGACCGGCGAGCTGGCGCGCCAGGGCGTGGGACCGCATCTCCCAGCCCAACATCATCTCGGCGAACAACGCGCGGTCCCGCCACGGCAGGGCCGGGCCGTCGATCGCGGCCTGCGCCTGGATGATGGCGCGCCCTGCCTCCGGCAGATGGGCATATCCCTGGCCGGCCAGGTATTCGACCAGGGTGGTCTTCCCCGATCCCGGACCGCCGGTCAGGACGAAGATGGGTGGTTCGGGCTGGGCCATGGGGTTTCCTCGGCGTGCTGCGCTGGGGGTGTGTCACCCGCCGACCTTGCCTCCCACCCCGCCCGGCGCCATACCGCCCCGGTTCTTGAGATCGTGGGAGCGCCCGATGCGCGTGAAGGACGTGAAGAAAGTCGTGCTGGCCTATTCAGGCGGGCTCGACACCAGCGTGATCCTGAAGTGGCTGCAGACCACCTACCGATGTGAGGTGGTGACCTTCACCGCCGATCTCGGCCAGGGCGAGGAACTCGGCCCGGCGCGCGAGAAGGCGCTGCTGCTCGGCATCAAGCCCGAGAACATCTATATCGACGACCTGCGCGAGACCTTCGTGAAGGACTTCGTGTTCCCGATGTTCCGCGCCAATGCGCTGTACGAAGGGATGTACCTGCTCGGCACGTCGATCGCGCGGCCGCTGATCTCCCAGCGCCAGATCGAGATCGCGGAGAAGGTCGGTGCCGATGCCGTGGCGCATGGCGCGACCGGCAAGGGCAACGACCAGGTGCGGTTCGAACTGTCCTATTACGCACTGAAGCCGGACATCAAGATCATCGCGCCCTGGCGCGAATGGGAGCTGACGTCCCGCACCGCGCTGATCGCCTTCGCCGAACAGCACCAGATCCCGATCGCCAAGGACAAGCGCGGCGAATCGCCCTTCAGCGTCGATGCGAACCTTCTGCACTCGTCCTCCGAAGGCAAGATCCTGGAAGAGCCCTGGGACGCCCCGGATGAGATGGTGTGGCAGCGCACCGTGTCCCCGATGGATGCGAAGGACGAAGTCACCGAGATCACCATCGAGTTCGAACGCGGCGACGCGGTCGGCATCAATGGCGAGCGCCTGTCGCCCGCGACGCTGCTGACCAGGCTGAATGCGCTCGGCAAGGAGAACGGCATCGGCCGGCTCGACCTGGTGGAAAATCGCTTCGTCGGCATGAAGTCGCGCGGCTGCTACGAAACGCCCGGCGGCACCATCCTGCACACCGCGCATCGCGCAATGGAATCCATCACGCTCGACCGCGAGGCCGCGCATCTGAAGGATTCCCTGATGCCGCGCTATGCCGAGATCATCTACAACGGCTTCTGGTTCGCCCCGGAACGGCGGATGATGCAGGCGCTGATCGATGAGAGCCAGAAGAGCGTCACCGGCACCGTCCGGCTGAAGCTGTACAAGGGCAACACCATCGTCACCGGCCGGCAGTCACCCAACAGCCTGTATTCGATGAAGCATGTGACATTCGAGGACGACCAGGGCGCCTACGACCAGTTCGATGCCCAGGGCTTCATCAAGCTCAACGCGCTGCGGCTGCGGCTGGGTGCCATGGCCGGGCGCCGCGGCGGCGCGCTCTGATCCTACTCGCGAGGGGCGGGCGCTGACCCGCCCCGCGCGACCTACAGCAGCCCGAATATCCTGCCCTGGTTCGCCAACGGTGCGCCGCCCAGCTTCAGCGCCGCCAGGCACCCCCAGATCCCGACGGAGCAGGAATCGATCACCGCGACCCCGAGTTCAGCCTCGAGCGCCGCGACGACCGGCAGGCCAGGCATGTTGGTGCCCCAGATCAGCACCGCATCCGGCGCCGAATCCGCCACGCAGCCGCGCACCGCTTCGGTCAGCGTGGCAGGCGTCACCCGCGCCGCCTCCAGGTTCGAGGTGAGCCCGAGGCTGCGCATCGCGACCATCGGAAAGCCCTGCGCGCCGAAGCATTCGCCGATGCGCTGTGTCCGAGCGACGGCCCCCTGCGAAATCACCGCGATCCGCCCCGCACCCAGCCGCCGCAGGATGTCGAGCACATCGAGCGACACGCTGGTGACGGGGATGCCGAGTTGCGCAGTCGCCGCCGCGCACAGGTCCCTGTCCACCTGGAAGCCGTCCAGCGCACCTTTGGTGCCGTTCCAGCAGATCGCCTCGACCTCGGCGTGGGTCAGCATCTCCGCCGCAGCCAGCACGGCCGGCGCGTCGTATCCGACATCGGGCTGGCCGCTGCCGTCCGGGCGATAGGCGATGCGCGCGTAGCAGGACGCGACGCCGGGATACTGGCCCAGCAGGACCTCCGTCGTCCGTTCCACCGTGCGGTTCGATGACGGCACGAGCTGGCCGACGAAGCGACCCTTCGCGAGCGTGTCCATCAGTCCAGCCTCGCGCCGGAGGCGGTGACCATCTCGCGCCAGCGTGGCGTGTCCTGCTCGATCAGCGCCCGCACCTCGGCGGGGCTGCCGGAGACGGAGAGCACCAGCCCCGACGCCTTCAGCCGATCCTCCAGGCCCGGTGCCTGGCCGGCCTTGCGGATGCCCTCGAACAGCTGCGCCACCGTCGCCTCGGACATGCCGGCGGGGCCGACCAGCGCCGACCAGCTCTGCTGGTCGATGGTGGCCAGGTTGAGGTCGGTGAATTCCCCCATCCCCGGCACATCCGGGAAGAAGGGGGACCGTTGGCGGCTGCCGACCGCGATGGGAATGGCCCGGCCGGCCGCGACATGCGGCATCAACTGCGGCATGGCGTCGAAGATCATGTCGATGGTGCCCGACAGGAAATCGCTGACCGCGGGGGCTCCGCCGCGATAGGGCACATGCTGGATGTCCGCGCCGCTGCGCTGCGCGATGGTGGCGGATATCAGATGCGACGCCGTGGCGCGCGCGGACCCGGTGGTCACGCGGTTGCCGGGGCGCTTCGCCCATTCGATCATGCTGCGGAAATCGGTCCAGCCCCGCTCGCGCGCACGTTCCGGCGTCACCACGCACAGCACGGTGGAATTCGCGATGCGCGCCACCGGCGCCAAGTCGCGCGCGGGGTCATAGGGCGGGCGGTCCATCATGTAGGGCAGTGCAGCGAAGAAGGTCACGCTCAGCACGCCGAGCGTCGATCCATCGTTGGGCGACCGCGCCACCGCCTCCACGGCCAGGATGCCATTGGCCGCTCCCCTGTTTTCCACCACCACAGGCTGGCCGGTCTGGCTGGTGATCGCCTCGGCATAAAGCCGTGCCAGCACATCGGCCGACCCGCCCGGGTTGAACGGCACCATCAGGCGCAGCGGCCGGCCACTGGCCAGCAACTGCCCGCGGGCGACGCCCGGCGCGGCCAGTGCGGGAAGAATGGAGAGCAGGTAGCGGCGCTGCATCGAATAGCCCCCTTGGATCGCCCGCTGGCGCGGGTTCCGTGGCGTGACCCGGCCATGTGACGTGACACGATGCCGGATGGTGGCCACCTGCCCACGACCGAGGCTGTTTCACCGCCAGCGGCAGCCCATGGCGACCGGAGGCAGGCGGGACTTGCACGCATCGTGCCGTACGAAGGCAGCCTTCTTGCTGCCCTCGGCGGTCGCCGCCTTCGGAACAGGTCGATCGCCAGGATTCTCGCGGAGAAAGCCTGTCCAGTCCAGCTCGCGCGGGCAATGTCACGCGTCGAGAGGCGTACCCAGGATGGGTGCAGCGCGCCCGGACCCACTCATTTAACGAGCATCCTGCCCGGTCAGGTCATGCCACCTGATCGGGATCTGCTATCATGACGATGCTGGGCGCGCCACTTGCGCGTCGGCTACCGCCAGCCGGGGCTTGGCGCCTTGCGGATGCGCCGGTTCAGGTCGGTGAACGATGCGATGCCGCCTTCCCAGAAATCATCGATGAGGTCGCGGTTCATCATGATCCAGGCCGAGACGCGATCGAATTCCTGTTCGTAGAGCCCACCGCTGACCTGCACGACCATCGGCTCGACCGCGAGCACCGTAAGCCGCGCCGGATCGAAGCGGGCGCCGGGGGTCACGCCGACCAGGACATTCTCCTCACCATGGCCGCGACGCAGCCAGATGACCTGCGCCAGCCCGGTCAGATGGCGCGGCAGGCTGATGCTGTCCTGCGTGATGGCATCGGCTTCGGGCGCATCGGGTGATTCGTACCGCGGCGGCGCCGGCTCGGGTGCTTGCTGTGCAGGTGATGGTGCGGTCGCGGCAATGGCCGCGGCGTCGGGCACGACGCGCGGCGCTGCGGCCGGGGGCGCGGGCGGTGATATGTCTTGTGCAGGCGATGGTGCGGTCGCGGTAACCGCCAGGGCGTCAGGAACGACACTCGTCGGCGCGGCGGGCAGCGGCGGGTCCGCCGGCGATTCCGCGACGGCCGTTTCCACGCGCGTCGCCGGCTGCGACGGCGCGGCTTCCTCGTCGTCCGGCGATGCCTGGCGGATGCTGACGCCATCGTCATCGACGGCGATGGCGACCGAACGATCCGCATCGAACACCAACCGCAGCGCCGTTTCGAAGGCGGTGCGGAACGCCTCGCCGTCCTGCGAGGGCGTTCCGAACTGCTTGCGCAGGTCGTCCCATGAGGCGGTGACGACGCTGCCTGCCGCTTCCCGCGACAGGGACTGGCGGATCCACGCATAGGCGTCCAGCGCCGCGGCAGACTGCGACAACGCGCCAACCACGCCGCGGTCGAGCGCCACGACATGGTCGCGCAGGCTGGCGAGGAATTTCGTGCTCAAACGCACGCTGGGCCGCCAGGCGGTGCTGCCCGCGCGCGGGCGACTGCGGGCGTCGAACACGCTGACCTCGGCCGCATCGCCCATGGCAATCGTGATCTTCGCCGCGAGCAGGCGCTGCAGTTGTTCGGGCAGGTCGCGGTTCTTCCGGTCAATCCCAAGCAGGGCGGCGCAGGCGGCCGGATCATCCCCGAGCGGCACCACCGGGTCGTTGGTGCGCAGCGCGGTGTCGCAGATATGCAGGAGGCCAAGCCGCAGGAGCTGGCCACCGGGCAGAGCCTGGTCTTCCGCACCGGGTTCGATGCTGACGGTGGCCGTTCCGCTCGCGCGCTGCCACGGCCCGCGCGTGGACCGCATCGGCAGGGCCATGCCGCAGAAGGCGGCATGAAGGCTGAGATCGGCGCCAGCCGGCGGCGTGGTGACGGCATCCGGAGCCAACAGGCCCGGTGCATGGTTCTGGCTCATGTTCGCCCAGACTCGCTTTGCGATGACGTGGCGTCCGACCCGAGCTGAAAAGGGCTCGACGGGATCCGGCCACAGCGGAACCCGGCTGATAGCCGCTAACGTCGCCGGAGAAAAGCGCTGGCGTGCCGGAATCTGGCGGCGTGCGACGACCGGCGCGCCGGACTGCCCGGCAACGCCGAGGTCACGCTGGCCGGCGGGTCCGTACCGCGAGACCACGCCGGAGCATCACGCGCCACGCTTCCGCCCGGCCGACACGCGCATGGTTGCGCCACCGAGCAGCGGCACACGATGCCTGGACAACTGTTGCATATCGCGCCCGGCTGGAATCAGTCAGGCGCGTGAGGATGCGCGGTCACCAAAGGCGGAGATCGTTCTGCGCCAGCACGGAGTGGCGCAGAACGATCTAGAAGTTCGGCACCATCATCCCGCCGTCGATCGGGAAGGAATGCCCGGTCGAATAAGGCATCGCGCCGGAGGCGAGGGTGGCGACCGTACCGCCGATATCCTCGACCTCCCCCATCCGCTGGATCAGCGCGAGGCCATCGGCGATCTGCGCGCTGTACTTGTCCCACACGCTGCGCGTCATGTCGGTGCGGATCACGCCGGGCTGGATGTCGTAGGTGTTGATGCCATGGGCGGCCAGGCGCACCGCGAACAACTTCGCCAGCATGGTCACGCCGGCCTTGGACACGCAGTATTCGGCGCGATTCAGCGACGCCATCACCGAATTGACCGATGAGATGAACACCAGCGAACGATGCCCCCGCACCGGCGCGCCATCGGCGATCATGCGCTTCGCCATCGCCTGGCTGAGGAAGAACACGCCGCGTGTGTTCACATGCAGCAACCGGTCCCAGGATTCGGGCGTCGTCTCCAGCATGTCCTGCCGCGTCTGCACCTGCACGCCGGCGATGTTGGCGAGGCACTCCAGCCCACCATAGGCGCCCCAGGCGGCATTGAGCAGCGCGGCGTGGGCCTCGGTGTCACCGACATCGGACAGGATGAAGGTGAAACGGCCGCCCGCGGCCTCGACAGCGGCGCGCGTATCGTCGGACCCTTCGGCGGAGATGTCGGCGCCGACGATGTCGAACCCCTTCTGCGCCAGGGCCACGCAGGTGGCGCGCCCAATCCCGCGCCGCGCGCCGGTGACGAGTGCGGCAGGCTTCATCGCATATTCCCCTTGCTGATGCGGCGTGCCCCGGTCAACACAAGGCCCGCTCCACCTTGCGGCGAAGCGGGCCTGTCGCCGTTGACCGGCGCCGTTTCCTGGACGTTGCCCCGAACTGAGCGAAGGCATGACACTCTCCACAACCACCCCGCGTCAACGGGGTAGGTGTGCGGTGCAACAAGGCGGAACACACGGATGCGGATCCTCGTCGTCAACTCGAATACAACCGCCTCGGTCACTGATCGGATTGGCGCGGCGGCGCGGGCGGTGGCCTCGGCAGGCACGCAGATCACCGCGGTCAGCGCGCCGTTCGGCCTGCCGCTGATCGTCACGCGAGCGGATTGGTTGGCGGCGGGGCCGGCAACGCTGGCCGCACTGGCGGCCCATCGCGGCCAGTACGATGCAGCGGTGATCGCCTGCTTCGGCGATCCGGGGCTGGATGCGGCGAAGGAATTGCTGGACGTGCCCGTGCTGGGCATCAGCGAGGCCGCCTTTCATGCCGCGGCCATGCTCGGCCGGCGCTTCGGCGTTGTGTCCTTCACCGCGGCGCTGCGCCCGATGTTTGAGGAATGCCTGGCCCATCATGGCCTGGCCGGTCGTTGCGCCGGCTTTCGCATGGGTCCGGCCTTCAGCGGAGACCCCGGCACAGTGGCCGAGGACCGGCTGGAGATGCTGGCGGGCCTTTGCGCGGACAGCGTCGCGCAGGATGGGGCGGAGGCGATCATCCTCGCCGGCGGACCTCTGGCGGGGCTGGCGCCGCAGCTGCAGCCGCGGGTTGCCGTGCCGCTGGTGGACGGCACGCAGGCGGCGGTACGCCTGGCCGAGGCGATGGCGGGCCTGATGCCACGCAGCCCGCGCCCGCACCGCCCGCGCGTGCTGACCGGCTTTTCGCCCGAGGTCGCGGGGCTGTACCAGGAACGCTGAAGCCGCGTTGAGCGGTTTGCGCCCGATCGGCGCCTGTCGGGCACGAACCGCTCTATCCTTCACGCGCCGGGCAGCTCGCCCGGCGCAGGCCACGGAGTCGCATGCCCTATCTCGTCGAGATGCTGTTGTTCCTGCTGCCCTTCGCCGCCTACGGCCTGTGGCGGCGGCTGAACCCGCGGACGCAGCCGAGCACCATCCTGCTGATCCTGGCCGGCGTCGGCGTCGTGCTGATGGTGGGGGGGGCGTTCTGGTATGGTGTGTCGCGCGGCAGCGCGCCGGGCAGCACCTACGTGCCGGCCCAACTGGAAGGTGAACGAATTGCTCCCGGTCATACGGAGCCACCCCGGTGACGCAGGCACTGATTGCCCGACCCCCTTTCCTCGACCAACCGGCGGTGGCCGCCGTGCTCGGCGCGTTGCCCGGCGCACGCGCGGTCGGCGGCTGCGTGCGGGATGCGCTGGCCGGGCTGCCCTCCGCCGATGTCGATGTCGCCGCCCCCTTCGCACCCGATGACATCGCCCGGCGCCTGCGCGCCGCGGGGCTGAAGGTGTTCGAGACAGGGCTGTCCCACGGCACCGTCACCGCCGTGAAGGACCATGTGCCGGTCGAGGTGACCGCGCTGCGGCGCGACGTGCTGACTGATGGCCGCCACGCGGTGGTGGAATGGACGTCCGACTGGCAGGAAGACGCGGCGCGGCGGGACTTCACGATCAACGCGATGTCGCTGACGCCCGACAGCCTGCTGTTCGATTACTTCGGTGGCCTGGACGATCTTGCGGCCGGGCTGGTGCGCTTCGTCGGCGATCCGGATACGCGGCTCGCCGAGGATTACCTCCGCGCGCTGCGCTTCTTCCGCTTCCAGGCGCGGTACGGCCGCGGCGTGCCGGATCCAGCAGCGGTGGCGGCGATCGGTCGCGCGGTGCCGGGGCTGGCGCGGCTGTCGGTCGAACGCGTGTGGATGGAGCTGAAGCGGATTCTGGCGGCGGCCAATCCCGCGAAGACCGTGGCGTTGATGGCCGAGAGCGGGGTTCTGGGCGCGGTGTTGCGGGCGCCGTTCGACATGGCAGAGATCGTACGGCTGGAATCGTTTGCACCCGCACCAGACCCGTGGCCGCAACTGGTTGCTTTGCTGCCCGGGCGCGACGCGCCCTTTCTCGTTGCGCAGCGACTTAAAGCGTCGATGGAGGAGCGCCGCGTCCTCGACCTTTTGGCGACGGACTTGGCCGCCGCCCGGGCAAGTCGTGGGAAATCGCTGGCGCCACCCCACGACGCCCCTGTCGGGGCAGCGGCTTGGGTCATCTCGGGCGCGGAGCGGAACTTCACCGACAAGACGACGCTTCGACGTTTCGCGGATTGGTCGCTGACCTTGCAGGACTTCGGTCGCGGCGGCGTCGATATGGACCACTGGCGCCGCGCGCGGGCACTTGCCGCGACCATGCCGCTACCGGTTTTCCCTCTCGCCGGAACGGATCTGGTCGCATGCGGCATAGAGCCCGGCCCTGCAATGGGAGCGTTGCTGACCGCACTTCGACAGTGGTGGCGCATTAGCGGCTGCATCGCCACACGGGAAGCCTGTCTCGCCGAACTTTACCGACGCGTCGCGGAAGTCGGCGGCGGGGCCGCACTCGGGGGATGAGTGGGGGATCCGGCCCCGCCGCCTTCACCGGAACGAAACAAGAACTAGCATGATGCTCCGGACGGTTTCAAGTCTCCTGATGTGACAGCTTGGTGGCCGGCGGATACCGCCCCCGCCCGTTCCGGGCTATCCCGCGGTCATGGCCCAAGCCCTCGACACCTCCAGCCGCGCGCTACTGCTCCGACTCTGGCGCGACCATGTCCGCGGGCACCGGCGCGGTATCCTCATCGCACTGGCCTGCACCCTGGGCGTGGCGGCCAGCACGGCGTTGTATCCCGTGGTCATCCAGCAATCCTTCGACCGCTACACCGAGGGCCGGCACGACTGGCTGTGGCTGGTGCCGGCCGTCATCATCGCCGTCACGTCGCTCAAGGCGATCACGCAGTTCGGCCAATCGGTCGCGATCCAGTCGGTGGTGCTGCGGGTGATCGAGGGCCTGCAGAACGACCTGTTCCGCGCCCTGACGCGCGCCGACCTGGCCGCCGTGGCGCGCGAGGCACCGGCGCGCCACGCCGCGCGCTTCACCACCGATGCGGCGCTGATCCGCGAGGCCCTGACAAAATCCATCAACGCGGTGGCCGATGCGCTGACGCTGGTGGGCCTCGTCGCGTCGATGGTGTGGTTGGACTGGCAGATGTCGCTCGTCGGGTTGCTGCTGTATCCGATCGCGGTGTTGCCGATCCTGAAACTGGGCAAGCGCATCCGCCGCGCCTCGGGCGGGATGCAGGAACGGGTGGGGGAAGCCGCGGCGTCGCTGACGGAATCCTTCGGCGCGGCGCGCGTGGTGCGCGCCTATCGCCTGGAAGCGGCGGAGGAAGCCCGCGCCGCCGGCCTCTTCGCGCGGCTGCGGGAGAGCCTGTACGGGATCGCGCGCACCCGCGCCTCGCTCGACCCGATGCTGGAGGCGCTGGGCGGCGCCGCGGTGGCAGCGGTGCTGGTCTTCGTGGGCTGGCGCGTGGCGTCCGGCACGGGGACGGTTGGCGAATTCACCGGCTTCGTCGCAGCGTTGCTGATCGCGTCGCGCCCCGCCCGCGCGCTGGGTTCGCTGAACTCGGCGTTGCAGGAAGGGCTGGCCGGGCTGTCGCGGGTCTATGGCGTGGTCGATGTGCCGCGCCACATCGCCGATGCGCCCGGCGCGGCAGCGCTGCCGGCGGGCCATGGGCGCGTGGCCTTCGAAGACGTCGGCTTCACCTATGACGGCGTGCCCGATGCGGCGCTGTCGGGCCTGAGTTTCATGGCGGAACCCGGGCAGACGATCGCGTTGGTCGGGCCGTCCGGGGCGGGCAAGTCCACCGCCATCGCGCTGGTGCCGCGGCTGTACGACGCGACCCGCGGCGCCGTGCTGATCGACGGCGCCGACATCCGCAGCGTGACCATCGCGTCCCTGCGCGACGCCATCGCCTATGTCGGGCAGGACGCGACGATCTTCGACGACACCGCGCTGGCCAACATCGCCTGCGGCCGGCCTGACGCCAGCCGGGCCGAGGTCGAGGATGCCGCCCGCGCCGCCGCCGCGCACGACTTCATCGTCGCGCTGACGGATGGCTACGACACGCCGCTCGGTTCCGGCGGGTCGCGCCTTTCGGGTGGGCAGCGGCAACGCATCGCGCTGGCCCGCGCGCTGCTGCGCAACCCGCGCATCCTGTTGCTGGACGAAGCGACCAGCGCGCTGGATGCCGAGAACGAAGCGCTGGTGCAGCAGGCCCTGGCCAGGCTTCGCGCCGGGCGTACCACGCTGGTCATCGCGCATCGCCTGGCGACGGTGCGCGATGCCGACCGCATCGTGGTGATGGACAAGGGGCGCTCTGTCGAACAAGGCGACCATGCCGCGTTGATGGCGCAGGATGGCCTGTATGCCCGGCTGGTGCGAACGCAGGCGTTCGGTTGATCCTGGCCATGGACAGGCTGCGCCCCTCCCGGATCCACCCCACCAAGGGACTGCCCGCACCGACCGGCACCCAGGATCGGCATTCCAAATGGCCCCTGGCATTTGGCGGGGTGGCTTGGAGGGGCAGCGCACCATACGCACGAATATTGGCGATGATGCTCATTGGAGAGGGGCGTCGCCCCTCTCCAAACCTCACCCCACCAAAGGCTTAAGGCCTTTGGAAACCTCAATTTTTGGTGCTGAATGCCGGCGGTCGGTGCCAAGATGAATGCACGATTTTGGTATTGGAACGGGTGGGGACTGCCCTGCGTAACAAGCGCCAAGGTCCCGCGGTCCAGGGACCCGCTGGTCCCTGGCGGGGTGGTTTGGAGGGGCAGCGCCCCTCCAATCTTCGCGCCTCTCAGTAGAATGCCCACATGACCATCCCGCCTGACCCCGACGCGCTGTACCCCGTGCCCGGCGATGCCGGGACCGTCCTGCTGAAACCGTTGCTGGCGCTATATCCGGACATCACCAACGTCACCGCCGGCGCCTATTCCTACTATCACGACCATGAGGATCCGCTGCGCTTCCTCGAACGTTGCGTGCGGTACAATTTCGGCTTCGGGTCGCTGGCGATCGGCATGTATTGCGCCATCGGCCACCGCGCGACCTTCCTGATGCCCGGTGCAAATCATGCGATCGCCGGGCCTTCGACCTTCCCCTTCGGCATCCTCGGCGGATCCTTTGCCAAGGCACTGCCGCTCGATGACTACCCCTGGCGCGGGGGTGGGCCGATCACGATCGGGCACGATGTCTGGCTTGGCACCGAGTGCATGGTGCTGCCCGGCGTGACGATCGGCCATGGCGCCATCATTGGCGCCCGCGCCGTGGTCACGCGCGACGTGCCACCCTATGCGGTCGTTGTCGGCAACCCGGCGCAGGTGGTGAAGATGCGCTTCTCCGCCCTCGACATCGACCGCCTGCTGCAGATCGCCTGGTGGGACTGGCCGGCCGAACGTGTCGCCCGCGCCATCCCGGCATTGGCCACCGGCGGCGTCGCGGCCCTCACTCGCGCCTGAGCACGCCATCCACCAGGCGGTCGGCCCAGGGGGTGCTCTGGAACGAGGCCCGCAGCGCGTCCTCGGCATAATCCTCCCGCACCCAGTCGAGGAACGGCTTCGGCCCGCGCGCCTTCTGGAACGCCGCATAGGCCAGGAAGAACGCATCCAGGATGCCGGTCCGCGCCGCGGCGACATGGCCGAAGCGCAGCGACAATTGGCGCAGCGCATCCTCCACCGGCCGCCCCTGCACCAGCAGCCAGATCCCGGCCGCAAGGCCGGTGCGGTCGGCGCCGGATTTGCAGTGGATCAGCGCCGGTTCGCTCATGCGCGCGAAGATGCCGGCCAGCCGCAGCACACGATCCTTGTGCGGCGCCCCCCGGCTTTCCAGCGGCGCATCGATATGGTCCAGCCCCAGCGCCGCCGCGGCCTGCCGGCCCAGCGCATCCGATCCGCAGGCTTCGCGATGGCCGCGCAGGTTGATGATGGTTCGGATGCCCTGCCGCCGTACCGCCTGTTCCATCTGCCACGGTGTCGGGTGGTTGGACCGGTACAGCCGCCCGCTCTCCACCACGCCCCAGTTGCGCCAGCCCAGGCGCAGCAAGGCGTGGTCGATGAACAGCGAGTTGAGCCAGGCGGCGCGCCGCGCGCCAGGGGCGGTGAGGTCTCGGGCGGGCATCGGGGCGGTTATGCCCGGTCGGGTGGTGGGGCGGAAGGGTGGGTGTCGCGCGGCCCGATGATTGGAGGGGCTCTGTCCCTTCAGGAGCCAACGGGCTCCTGGACCGCGGCTACTTGGCGCAGGGCCACGAGGAGGTCCTCATGATCCTCCAACCGAACGTAGCCGCCCAGCTCCAAGTCGAGGTTTCCAAAGGTCTTAGAGCAGATCGCGCCTGACTGGATTCAGTCAGGCGCGTGAAGATGCTCGCTTGAACAAGGGCGTAGAGCGTTTGGGGGGGTGAGGTTCGGAGAAGGGCAAAGCCCTTCTCCGAGGCGCCGATCACTCAACGCGCGCGCCGGAAATCCGCACCGCTTCCTGCCACGCCGGCCGGTCGCGATCGGCGCGCTCGGTCATCTGCGCCGGGGTGGACCATTCGGCCAGCGCGCCCACGCGCAGGAACTGGTCCTTCACCGCCTGCTGGGTCGCGATTTCCCGCAGCGCGCCGTTCAGCCGGTCGATCACCGCCGCCGGCGTGCCCGCCGGGAAGACGAAGCCCTGCCAGGATGTCAGGACGAAGTTCGGCAACCCGGCCTCGGCCATGGTCGGGATGTCAGGCATGGTCGGCCAGCGCGCGGGGGTGGTGACACCGAAGGCGCGCATCTGCCCGCCACTGATCACCGGGACATACGAAGCGAGGTTGTCGAGCGCGAAGTCGACATCGCCCGACAGCATCGCGGGGATGGTCTGCGCGGCACCGCGGAAGGGCACATGCGTGCCCTCGATGCCCACGCGCGCGCAGAACAGCGCGCCGGACAGATGCGGGGTCGTGCCCACGCCCGGCGAACCATAGGTGATGCCGCCCGGCTTGGCCTTCGCCCAGGTGATGAATTCCGCCAGCGTACGTGCGGGGTTCTTGTCGGCCGCAACGACCGCGACGTTGGGCAGGTCCCACGCCACGCCGACCGGCATCAGGTCTTTCGCCGGATCATAGGCGAGCCGGGCATACAGGAACGGGTTGATGCACAGGTGCCCGACCGAGGCGATGCCGAGCGTGTTGCCATCCGGCGTCGCCTTGGCGACCGCATCGAGGCCGATATTGCCGCCCGCGCCCGCGCGGTTTTCCACCACGAAGGGCTGTCCCAGAAGCGGCGAGAGCCGTTCGGCGTAAAGGCGCACCAGCACGTCGGTGGACCCGCCCGGCGGCCACGGCACGATGACGCGGACCGGCCGGTTCGGCCAGGGCCCCTGGGCATGAACGGCCGGCGCGGCGAGCAGTGCGGCGCCGGTGGCCAGGATGGTGCGGCGAGTGGTCATGGATGTTCTCCCGGGTTGTTGCCATCGGGAATATCCCGCAACGGTCATCAAGGCCAGATGAAGCTGGTCGCGTGGTCCGGCACGGGGATCGGCCTGGACCTGCCGCCACATGCCAGGCCGGCCAGCAATGGGCTGCGATATCCGATGACGGACCAGTCCGTTCAGGATCTTCATCGCCGCTGGAACTGGCCCCCGAAACGAATCTCGTCCAGATTGTACATGGCAGTTCATGCATGAGCCGCCGTGAAGACCAATTCCCGGGAGGCTACTCTGTTGGCTGACGATGTTCGCATGGCTGCGGGTGGCACGGGCGCGGATGACCGGCTCACAGCCGCGCGCCGGATGGCGGCCAGGCGGCACATGCCGTGCCATGCCCACGCCACGCCCGGCCGGCAGGGCTCAACCGTGATTCGGTACCTCCTCGGCGTTGCCGTCGTGCTCGGCTTGTTGGCCGGGCAACCCGCGCAGGCCCAGCCGGCCCCGGCGACTGGGGACACGATCGTCGTCCTGGACATGTCCGGATCGATGTGGGGCCGCATCGGGGACCAGACCAAACTGCAGATCGCACGCGAAGCGGTGCGGGGCATGTTCACGCGCTTTCCGGCGGGCAGCCGCGTCGGGCTGATGGCCTATGGCCACCGGCGGACCAACCAATGCAACGACATCGAGATGCTGTTCGAACCCGGCCCGGTGGATGCGGCCGCGGCGGGGCAGGCGCTGGACCGGCTGACCGCGCGGGGCCGCACGCCGCTGACCGAATCCGTCCGCCAGGCGGCGGCCGCGCTGCGGCAGCGCGAAGGCGGCGGCACCATCATCCTCGTCACCGACGGGATCGAGACCTGCGGCGGCGACCCCTGCGCGCTGGCCGCCGAGCTCGAAGCCGCCAATGCCGCCTTCACCGCCCATGTGGTGGGCTTCGACCTGCGCACGCCGTCCGAGCGCGCCCGCGTCGCCTGCATCGCCGAACGAACCGGTGGGCTGTTCGTGCCCGCAGCCAATGCCGATGAACTGGCCGGCGCCCTGGCCCGCACCACCGAGGCGCGCCCGGCCCCCGCCGCCACGGCGCCGGCGCCGC
>JALHQB010000028.1 GCA_022842185.1 Acetobacteraceae bacterium | reverse complement strand
CGGTGCCGGCGGCGCGGGCGCGGCGGGCTGTTCGGCCCCGCCCCCGCCGGCCTGCGCCGCGGTGTCGTCGAACACCAGTGCGACCGTGCCCATCTCGCCCGGTTCCTCCACCGGGTCGCGCGTCGGCCAAAGGATCAGCGCGGCCATCGCGCCGGCATGCAGCACGGCCGAGGCCGCCAGACCCAGCATCAGCCAACGCCCGACGGATCGCGATGGCCCGATCCGCGGGGGCGCCCGCAAGCCGACCGCCGTGGCGCGGTCCTTCGCATCGGCCAGCGGGGGCCTGTCGAGCACCGGTTCGCGCGATCGCCTGGCCGGCATGCGGGCCATCACAGAACGGGGACGCCCTTCTGCTTCGCCTTGCCCTCGGGTTCGACATGGATGGTGATGATGGCGGTGTCCAGTTCGGACTTCAGCGCCGCCTCGATCCGGTCGCAGATGTCGTGGGATTCGCGCACCGTCATCCCACCGGGCACCACCAGGTGGAATTCCAGGAAGGTGAATCGGCCGGCGTGGCGGGACCGCAGGTCGTGCGCCTCCAGCGCGCCTTCGGCCTCGGTCGCGACGATGGCGCGGATGCGGTCCATGGTGGCCGGCGCCACCGCTTCATCCATCAGCCCACCGACGCTTTCGCGCACCAGCCTGAAGCCCGAGAACAGGATGTTCACCGCTGTCAGCGCCGCGACCAGCGGGTCGAGCCACAGGATGCCAGTCAGCCCCACCAGCCCGACACCGATGACGACACCCACCGAGGTGACGACATCCGACCACAGGTGCCGTGCATCGGCGATCAGCGCGGGGGACCGCAGCGCTCGGCCGCGCCGCATCAGCAGGGCCGCCCAGCCGGCATTCACGCCGCTGGCGACGGCCGAGATCGCCAGGCCCAGCCCGATCTGCTCCGGCGCCCGCGGCGTGACGAAGGACTTCCAGGATTCGTTGAGGATCAGCATCGCCGCGACGATGATCAGCGCGCCTTCCAGCACCGCCGAGAAGTATTCCGCCTTGGCATGGCCATAGGGGTGGTTGTCGTCCGCCGGCAGCGCGGAATAGGTGATGGCCACCAGCGCCGCGACGGCCGCGGCGATGTTCACCACGCTCTCCAGCGCATCGGCCAGCAGCGCGACGGACCCCGTGATCCACCAGGCAGCCGTCTTGGTCACCAGCACGAGGATGGCGACCACGACGCTGCCGATGGCAAGCCGCGTCGCGGAACTGGTCCGGCCTTGGGTCATCGGGCGGGTTTACCCGCCCGCGCCTAGACGGAAAAGTACTTCGCGCGTGGGTGGTGCAGCACGATGGCGCTGGTCGATTGTTCCGGGTGCAACTGCCATTCGTCGGAGATCGACACGCCGATCCGTTCCGCCCCCAGCAGCCGCAGCAGGGGCACCTGGTCCTCCAGCCGCGGGCAGGCCGGGTAGCCGAAGGAATACCGGCCGCCGCGATAGGATTGCTGCAACATCTTGTCCATGTCGCGGTCGTCCTCCCCCGCGAAGCCGAGCTCGGCCCGGATCCGCTTATGGGTATATTCGGCCATCGCCTCGGCCATTTCGACCGACAGGCCGTGCAGGTACAGGTAGTCCTGGTAGCGGTTGTCCTCGAACCATTCGCGGGCGACGTCCGACGCCTTCTGGCCGACGGTGACGACCTGAAGGCCGATCACATCCCGGTGGTCCGGGCCATCATTGATGTCGCGCACGAAGTCGGCGATGCATTCGCCATCATCCTTGGGCTGGCGCGGCAGGGAGAAGCGCGTCGCCTCGGTGATGCCGTCCTCCTCGAACAGGATCAGGTCATTGCCCTGCCCGGCGCATTTCCAATAGCCGTAGATCGCCTGCGGCCGGAGGATGTTCTGTTCGCCGGTGATGCGCAGCATCCGGGCGAGCACCGGGCGCAGTTCCTGCTTCGCCCAGCCGAGGAAATCCTCCAACGTGCGGCCCTGTTTCCGGAAGCCCCACTGGAACTGGTACAGGCTGCGCTCATTGATGAAGGGCACGATGGCCTTGGGCGAGGATTCGATCGTCCGCGCGCCCCAAAAGGGGGGCACGGGCGTGGTCGATTCGGCGCTGACGCGGCGGCGCCGCTGCTGGGCATATTCCACATCGACCGGGGCGAAGCCGCGCGGATCGGCCTGGCCGAGCACGCGCTTTTCGTTGCGCGCCTTGCCCACGCGCTTGGCCTGCACGGCGGCGAGGTAGTCGTCAAAGCCGTTGCCGACCACCTTGTCCATCAGGTGCAGCCCATCGAAGGCGTCGCGCGCATAGGCGACCCGGCCGGTCGTGCCGTCCTTGGCATAGGCGCGGGCGCAGTCATCCTCGACATAGTTGCGCGTCAGCGCCGCGCCGCCGAGCATCACCGGAATGTCGAGCTCCTGGCGCGACATCTCCTCCAGGTTCTCGCGCATCACCACGGTGGATTTCACCAGCAGGCCGGACATGCCGATGGCATGCGCGCGATGTTCCTTCGCCGCGACGATCATGTCGGCCAGCGGCACCTTGATGCCGAGATTGATGACCTTGTAGCCGTTGTTCGTGAGGATGATGTCGACAAGGTTCTTGCCGATGTCGTGCACATCGCCCTTCACCGTGGCGAGCACGATGATGCCCTTCTCCTGCCCCGCCACGCGTTCCATGTGGGGTTCGAGATAGGCGACGGCGGCCTTCATCGTCTCGGCGGATTGCAGCACGAAGGGCAACTGCATCTTGCCCGACCCGAACAGTTCCCCCACCACCTTCATGCCGTCGAGCAGCACGTCGTTGATGATGGTCAGCGGCGCGATGCCCTTGGCCAGCGCGTCGGCCAGTTCGTCGTCCAGCCCCTTGCGGTCGCCATCGACGATGCGGTCCTTGAGGCGACCCTCGACCGTCTCGGCACGCACCTTCTTCACGCTGTCGGCGGCCTTGCGGCCGGAGAAGATCTCCAAGACCTTCTGCAACGGGTCATAGCCCTCGCTGCGGCGGTCGAAGATCAGGTCTTCCACGACCTGCACTTCCTCGGGCGGGATCAGGTGCAGCGGCTTGATCTTGGACACATGCACGATCGCACCCGTCATCCCCGCCTTCACGGCGTGGTCGAGGAACACGGAATTCAGCACGTGCCGCGCCGCCGGGTTCAGCCCGAAGGAAATGTTGGACAGGCCGAGGATGATCTGGATGTCGGGGAACTTGTCCCGGATCATCCGAATGCCTTCCAGCGTCCATTGGCCGAGCTTGCGGTCGTCCTCATTGCCAGTGGCGATGGTGAAGGTCAGCGGATCGATCATCAGGTCCGACTGCGGCAGGCCGTATTTGTCGCAGGCGAATTCGACCAGCCGCGTGGCGATGCGCAGCTTGTCCTCGGCGGTCTTGGCCATGCCGACTTCGTCGATGGTCAGCGCGATCACCGCGGCGCCGAACTTCTTGGCCAGCTTCAACCGGTCGATCGCGGCCTGCTCGCCATCCTCGAAGTTGATGGAATTGATGATCGGCTTGCCGCCATGCAGCTTCAGCGCGGCCTCGATCACCGGAGTCTCGGTGGAATCGATCACCAGCGGCGCGTTCACCGATGAGGTGAAGCGGCGGATCACCTCATTCATCTCGGCCATTTCGTCGCGGCCGACGAAGGCGGTGCAGACGTCGAGGCTATTGGACCCCTCGCCGACCTGTTCGCGGCCGATGGCGACGCAGCCATCCCAGTCGCCCGCTTCCTGGCGTGCGCGCCAGACCTTCGAACCATTGGCGTTGCAACGCTCGCCGATGGAGAAATACGCGTTCTCCTGCCGCAGCGGGACGGAGGTGTAGAGCGAGGCGACGGACGGCACCCAGAAATACTTGCGCGCAACCGGCGCGGGCCGGAATGCTGCGCCGCCGCGCTTGCGCAGCATCGCGTCCAGCGCCTGGATATGCGGCGTGGAGGTGCCGCAGCAGCCGCCGATCAGGTTCACCCCATCCTCGGCGACGAAGCGTTCCATCCAGGATGCGAGTTCGGCCGCACCCAGCGGATAATGCGTCTTGCCATCGACCAGTTCCGGCAGGCCCGCATTGGGTTGCACGGAGATCATGCCCGGCCAGTTCTGCGACAGGAAGCGGACGTGCTCGGCCATCTCCTGCGGGCCGGTGGCGCAATTCAGCCCGATCAGCGGCACGTCCAGCGAATGGACCACCGCCGCGGCCGCGCCGATATCGGGGCCGACCAGCAGCGTGCCGGTGGTCTCGACCGTCACCTGCACGAAGATGGGGATGTCCGACTTGGTCTCGGCCCGCGCGATCTTGCAGGCATTGACGGCGGCCTTGATGAACAGCGTGTCCTGGTTGGTCTCGGTCAGCAGCGCATCGGCGCCACCGGCGATCAGGCCGCGGCATTGCACCAGCAAGGCGGCTTCCAGCGCGTCATAGGCGATATTGCCCAGGCTCGGCAGCTTGGTGCCCGGACCGATATCGCCGATCACCCAGCGGTGGCGCCCATCGGCAAAGGACTCTGCCGCCTCGCGCGCCAATTCCACGGCCTTCTTGTTGAGTTCGAAGGCGTGTTCCTCCAACTCGAACTCGGCCAGCGTGACCGGCGATCCGCCGAAGGTATTGGTCAGCACCATGTCGGCGCCGGCCTCGAAATAGCCGTGATGGATCTCCCGCACGACATCGGGGCGGGAGAGCACCAGCACGTCGGTGCAGTTCTCCTTGCCCCAGAAGTCACGATCGACATCCAGGTCCATGGTCTGCACGCGGGCGCCGGTGCCGCCGTCGCACAGCAGCACCTGGTCGCGGAGGGCATCGAGGAGATGGGGGCGGGACATGGCGGGACCCTCAGGCAGTCAGGACAGCGGCGGGATGGGTCTTGCGTTCCGCGACCCAGAGGCGGACGGGCAGCGCGCCCGCAATGGTCAGGCTATTGGCGGGCACGCAGCCGCTGGCACCCAGCCAGCCGGCGATGCCGGCGTCATCGAAACCGGGCCAGCGATGGGCATAGGCGCCGAGCAGGTCCGCGCGCTGATGCGGCGCGAGATCGACGATCACCAGCACCCCGCCGGGCCGCAGGACACGCGCGGCTTCGGCAAGCGCCACGGCGGGGTCCTCGGCGTAATGCAGCACCATCTGCAGTGTCACCGCATCGAAGGTGCTATCCGCGATCGGCAGGCGGTACATGTCGGCCTGGCGCACCGCGATGTGCGACAGGCCGCGTTCGGCCAGCCGCGTGCGCGCGAGCGCCAGCATGTCGCGCGACGCATCGACGCCGACGCCTTCCGCGATCCGCCCGGCAACGCGTTCGAGCAGCCCGCCGGTGCCGCAGCCGATGTCGAGGAGCCGCCCGGCGCATGCCGGCAGGGCTTCCAGCAGCGCGGCGTCGATCGCTTCGGCCGGCAGACCCAGGGCGCGGACCTCATCCCAATCCGCGCCGTGGCGGCGGAAGGATTCCGAGGCCACGCGGGCGCGTTCGGCGGCCAGCCGCGCGGCGGCGCGGCGATCGGCGGCGAGCAGCGGGTCGTCCTCCGGCAGCCGGGCGAGGGCCAGGCGGGCGATGTCGGCGTCAGGCGCCAACTGAAACCAGGCATTCGCCCCTTCGGGCGTGCGCACCAGCAACCCGGCCTCGACCAGCAGCTTCAGGTGGCGCGACAGGCGCGGCTGGGATTGGCCGAGGATCGCCACCAGATCCGACACGCACCAGGCGCCGCGCGCGCAAAGCGCCAGCAGGCGGAGGCGGGTGGGTTCGGCCGCGGCGCGGAGTTGTGTGAGCAGGGCATCCATGGCGGGCTGGACATAGTCATAAAGATATCCTTATGTCCAGCACATCATGGCCTGGTCGATCGACGCCCGTATCCCGCTGACGCTGCTCCCCGACGTCGGGGCGCTGGAGGCTGCGCTTATCGCCGGCCGGCCGGCGGCCGTCCTGGCCGAAGGGATGCCCCCCGTCGGCACGGCGGCCTTGGCGATGGAGAGCTTCCTGCCGGACTCTCCGCATGTCGCCGGGTGCGCGTGTTGTGCCGGCCGCAGCGGGGCGGCGCAGGCGCTCGACCGGTTGTTCCAGGGCCGGGTGCGCGGACGCAGCGGGTGGTTCGAGCGTGTGTTGGTCGTCCCCGGCTCGGCGGCAGGCCGGGAGGAGGTCGCGCGCGCCCTGGCCGAGGATCCGCTCACGGTGTCCCGCTTTCGCCCGGCGCCGGGGAACTAGCGTTGCCGCCGGACGCTGCGCGTAGAGCGTTATTTGATTGAGCATTTTCACACGCTTGGCTGTGTCCGGTCAGGCGCGATCTGCTCTAGCCCCGCAGCAGTATCTCCGTCGCCCGGGCGTCGAGATCCGCCCGCCCGGTCTCGTCGGCGATGCCGGCCTTCCCCGCCGCAAGGGCAAGCCGAACATGGCCCAGCAGATGTGCGCGCCGGGCCGGGTCCGTCTCCACGTCCAGCGCCTCGCCGATCACCTCGACCAGCCGGATCAGCACCGCGGCGGAACCGGCGCCGGCCTGGCGGATCATGTGGAACATGGCGTCGCAAAGCCCGCCATAGGTGGTGCCGCGCCGGTACAGCACCGCGGCCTCCTCGCGCAGCAACACCGCAGGCGGCAGGTATCGCCCTGCCATGCCGCACAGCGCCGCCCCCAGCCGATCCAGCACCGCGATCGCGGTGAAGGGGTCGTTGATGCCGGGCGAAAGTGCCCGCACCGCCACCTCGACCAACTGGCGCACCGCGAATTCCAGGTCCTGCGCCGCGGCGGGGCGCGGGCCGAGCGTCATCGCCCGGCTCACCGCCTCCGCGGCCTCGGGCACGAGGTGATCCGGCCGCACTTCGGCAACACGCGCGGCGTCGTGCAGGTAGTCACCCGGTCGCGCCAGCACCGACAGCACGGCCCCCTTCTCCGCCGCCCAATCCGCCAGGGCGTCATGGTCGATCGCACGCAGATACCCGGTGCCGGCGCAGCGCACCGGCGCACCGGGCGGCAGTTCCGCCAGCAGAAGCCCGGTCGGCGGGGGTTCGGTCGTCGTCAGCCTTTCGCAGGCGGCGACCAGTTCGTCCTGCACCAGCGCGATGACGGTCTCGACATTGATCCCGCCGGCGACGTGATGGACGAACCAGGCAAGCAGCCCGGTGCACATCAGTGCCAGGCCGACGGCGATGATGATCCCCAGATGCGGCACGGTGGCCGTGTCCGGCGCCCCCATGCCGCGCTGCAATTCGATGCAGTAGGCGAAGGTCAGCAGGAACAGGCCGAGCGCCCATTTGTTGCCCGAATCGCGCAGGAAATTGCGCAGCAGGCGCGGCCCCATCTGGCCTGAAGTCAGCGAAAGCGCCGCGATGGTGATGGAGAAGATCGTCCCCGCCACGCCGATCGCCGAACCCGCGATGGTGCCGAGGAGGCTGCGCGCGCCGGAGACATCCTGGGCGAACAACAGCCCCTGCGGCAGCGGCCCGAAATCCGGTCCATCCAGGCGCAGCGCGACCTCGGCCAGCAGCACCCCGCCCAGCGACAGCGTGGCCGGGATCACCCAGAAGACATCGCCCAGCCATTCGCGGAAGGCGTTGAAGCGGTTGGTCATCGGGGCGATGCCGTGCGCCTCATGGCGGGAGACTTCGCTCCCCCTCCCCCAGCGCCTTCTGCATCTGGACGACATCGACCCAGCGGCCGAACTTCATCCCGACCGCCTTCAACACGCCGATCTGGCGAAAGCCGAGCGACAGATGCAGCCCGATCGAGCCGACATTCTCGGTATCGCCGATCACCGCGATCATCTGGCGGAAGCCGCGCGCCTCGGCCCGCGTCAGCAGTTCGGCGACCAATGCCTTGCCCACGCCCTGGCCGCGGATGTCATCGCGCACATAGACGGAATCCTCGGCGGTGAAGCGATAGGCCGAGCGTTCGCGGAACGGTGCGAAATATCCGTAGCCGAGGATCCGTCCGTCCTCCTCCGCCACCAGCCAGGCGCAGCCGGCGGCCTGGACCTTCGCCATGCGGGCGGCGACGTCGGCCTGCTCGGGGGGGTTTTCCTCGAAGGTGCCGGTGCCGTGCTGGACATGGTGGGCGTAGATCGCGGTCATCGCCGGGATGTCGGCGTCGGTGGCGTCACGCAGCAGGATGGTCATGCCGGCAGCCCCGCTGCCTGTGACACCAACTCGGCCAAGGCGAGCACGGCGCGATCGGACCCTGGCGCGCCGACGAAGGACAAGCCGACCGGCGCACCTGCCACCCGTCCCGCCGGGATCGTCACCTCCGGCAACCCGCACAAACCCGCAATGGCCGTCACGCCCATCGTCTTCTCCCGCACCGCGTTCTGTTCCGCCTGGCTTGCCGACAGCAATGGCGACGGCGATGGGGATGTCGGATAGACCAGCACCGCGCCGCCGGCCAGCAAAGCCCGGATACGCGCCTGGACGATGCGGCGGAAGGCGCGCCCGGCCGACGCCTTGGCCGGGTCCATCCCGCGCGCCGCCGCGAAGCGTTCCTTCACGCCCGGGCCGAAGGCCGGGTCGTTCTCGGTGATCCAGGGGCCCAGGCTGGTCCAGGCCTCGACCGCCTGGGCGCAGCGGAACGCCTCGTAGAAGGCTGCCAGCCCTTCGGGGGCGAGGTGGATCGGCAGCGCCAGGCCGAGCACCCCTTCGGCAGCTTCCAGCACCGGGGCAAGGGCCGCAGCGGTTTCGGGGTCGGCATTGACCCAGGCCTCCTGCACCTTCAACAGCGGTCCGGTCGCGGCCGCCCCGCTGGGCGGCGGCAGCAGCACGTCCCCCACGCGGCGGAGCAGGCTGGCACCGGCGGTGAACCAGCCAGCCGTGTCATAGGCCGGACCGAGCGGGCAGGCACCGGTGAGGCTGACCGCGCCCCAGCTCGGCCGGATGCCATAGATGCCGCAATACGACGCCGGGATCCGCACCGAACCGCCGGTGTCCGACCCCATGGCGATGTCCGCGAGACCCGCCGCCACCGCCGCCGCGGACCCGCAGGATGACCCGCCGGGGAAGCGGTCGGGGGCCGCCGGGTTGATGGGCGTGCCGTGCCAGACATTCTCCCCAGTCAGCCCATAGGCGAGTTCGACCGTTTTGGTCTTGCCGACCAGCCGTGCCCCGGCTTCGAGCAGCGCCGTGACCACGGCCGCATCGCCGGCCGCCGGCGGATGGGTCCGTGCCCAGTCGGGATTGCCATAGCCGGTGACATCGCCCGCGGTGTCGTACAGGTCCTTGACCGCGAAGGTCAGGCCGGCGAGCGGACCCTCGGCCGCACCGGCGCGTTCCGTGCGCGGGCCGGGGATGAAGGCTCCTACCTGGTCCTCAACCATGCCGTGTGTCCTGTCCTACTGTGGCGTGCACCGTGGATCAGCGGTGGGGTGCTGACAACACGTGGCGGACGCGTTTCGGATCGGGCAGAGAAACGCATCATGGGGGCGGATTTGTGAACGCGCTGTGCTCAGAGAGAGGCGACGCCGCCCGTCGACGCTCAACGCCCACCAAGGACTTAAGGCCTTTGGCGACCTCGGCTTCAGTGCCGTGCGGGCTTGGAGGGGCGGCGCCCCATGCGCGCGCATATATGGCGATGGTACTTCCTTGGAGAGGGGCGTCGCCCCTCTCCAAACCTCACCCCACCAAAGGCTTAAGGCCTTTGGAAACCACCATGTTGGTGCTGAGCGCCGGCGGTGCGTGCCACGATGGATGACCCATTCTCGGCAGTGGGCGGGCAAGGACCGCCCTACCTGACAAACGTCAAAATCCCGCGGTCCAGGGACCCGTTGGTCCCTGGCGGGGTGGCTTGGAGGGGCGGCGCCCCTCCAATCTTCCTTCATTCCCGGAGCGTCGCCAACGCCACCGCCAGCCGACAGCCGCGCTCGAATTCCGGCAGGTCCACATATTCCTTGATGGTGTGGATTTCATACTGGCCGGCGCCGATGGTCACGGTCGGCACACCGTGCTTGCCGGCGATCCAATTCGCATCCAGCCCGCCATTGGAGAAGACGAAGCTTGGCTCCAACCCGATCGCCGCGACCGCCTTGGCCGCATGGGTCAGCACCGGCCCATCCTCGGCCAGGCGGAACGGCGGGTAGGACGGGGTGTGGGTGAAGGTGACCTCGGCGGCGGACCCGTCGGCGGCCTTCACCTCGGCCTGCGCGGTGGCGAAGGCGGCGCGGAAGCCTTCGGTGATGGCGGCGGCGAAGGCGGCCTCGGGGCTGCGGGCTTCGCCGACCAGCACGGCGTGGTCGGTGACGACGTTGGTCGCGTCGCCCGCGGGCTGGCCGGGCTTGCCGCCGAAGATGCCGATGTTGCTGGTGCCGTGGCCATCGGGCTTGACCACCTTGCCGAACCAGCCGGCGCGGGATGCCTCGGCCAGGGCAATGGCGCCGACCAGGGTGGCAGAGATGCCGTGCTCGGGTGCCACGCCGGCATGGGCGGCGCGCCCGGTGATCTCGGCGCGCCAGTTCTCCTGCCCCACCGCGCCGGTGATCAGTTCCGAGGCCAGCCGGCCATCGACGTTGAAGCCCATGGTGGCCCCGCTGAGGTCGGCGGCATCGAGCTCGCGGGCCCCGTGCAGACCGCTTTCCTCCCGCACAGTAAACAGTAGGGTGATCGGCGGGTGCGGCAGCTTGTGGCGCAGCAATGTCTCGACGAGGCTGACGAGCACGGCGCAGCCGGTGCGGTTGTCGCCCCCCAGCGCCGTGGTGCCGTCGGACACGATGCGGTCGCCCTCTCGCTTCGCCTTGGCGCCGGCGCAGAGTGGCACGGTGTCGAGATGGGTCGAGAACAGCAGGCGCGGACCCGGGCGCGTGCCGGGCAGATCGACGATAAGGTTGCCGGTTTCGGTCGGCAGCGGGATGCGTTCATGCGCGGTGTCGAACCGGATGGAAGCAGCGGGGACGCCGATCGCCTTGAGATCCTCGACGATGGCGGCGCCGATCGCGGCCTCATGGCCGGTCACACCCTCGACCGCGAGGTAGCGCATCAGGCGGTCGATCGCGGCATCCGGGTCGAGGGGGATCGGTTGGGACATTGGCGGTTCCTCGGGCTTGATCGTCGTTGGTGGCGCAGGCTGCGCTGTGGCGATGCTGTGCGGCAAGCGTGGCTTTTGCCGACCATAGCGCGGCGGCAATGCACCGTCCGCAGCCCTACGTCCGGGATCTTGACCGGGCATCCTGAATTGGGCCGAAACGCAGGACGGGCCGGGGGTTCGCACCCCCGGCCCGCCCGCGGTTCATCCGCGTCGTTCAGCGGGCGCGCAGCAATTCGGGCACGCGCAACAGGATGAATTCATTGTCGTCGGCACGCGTGAGGTGCCGCCCGGCGCTGAAGGGCAGGTTGTTGTCGTTGGCGACGATGATGGTGTCGGCATCGACCATCGCCACGTCCTCGATGGTGAAGAAGGGGAAGGTGAAGCGGTCGTCCGCGGCGCCGGCTGGGCGGTCGCCGCGCTGGCGGGCGATGTTGTCAGGGTCGCGGATCGCCATCAGGTCGATATGGCCGATCTTGCGGACATAGCCTTCCGCGTCGGGCGCGCCGAGATCGACCAGGTAGATGCGCTTGAAGCGCGCCGGGGCGGGGAAGCAGGGACGTTCGGCGCTGGATTGCGTGCCCTGGGCGCAGGCGAGACCGGGGTCCCCTTCCCCATTGTCGCGTTCGATGACCAGGGCGCGGCGGTCGTCGATCATGTTGAAGTCGCCGATCGCCGTGGCGCCGGCTTCCAGGCGGTAGCGCAGCGTCCGCCCGGTCCAGGCGGCGCGGGCGGTGTCGAATTCCAGGATGCGGAGGAAGGCGCCTTCCGGCTGGTCGGAATTCGGCGCAAAGATCGGCTGTTCCAGCAGGGCGAACAGGCGCGAACCGTCGGGCGTGGCGGCCATGCCTTCATACCCGCCCGACCGGCGGACGC
Source organism: Acetobacteraceae bacterium (assembly GCA_022842185.1). GTDB lineage: Bacteria > Pseudomonadota > Alphaproteobacteria > Acetobacterales > Acetobacteraceae > Neoroseomonas. Next base: position 42,111 of record JALHQB010000028.1, on the reverse strand, counting down.
GGAACGGGACGCCCTGGGTCGGCGTGGCCGGTACCGAGAAGGCGGGGTTGTCGGGCGAGCGCAGCGGCTGGCCGTCGAGCATCGTCTCGACCACGCGCAGCACGCGGCCTTGCGCGTCCACATGGATCAGGAAGGGGCCGAATTCCTCGCCGATCCAGAAGCTGCCATCGGCCATGGGCTGGATCGATTCCGGGTCGAAATCCGCCCCCGTCAGGAAGCGCGTCGGCGACGGGTCCGTGGTGATGTGGAAGGGGATGACCCGGTTCGGGTCGGACAGGAAGATGGTGCGTTCGACCGCAACCTGCCCGGTGCGGAAGTCGGGGCGAACCTTGTGGACCATCAGCAGCGCATCGGGGCTGTTGCGGCGGTTGCCGAAGCCATTGTCGGTCAGCACCCAGTAAGCGCCCGGTTCGCCCGTCACCGGCTTGATGCCGGAGAACCCCTGAACGGGCTGGCCGCGGAACGGCAGCATCAGCCCGGTGCGGCGGCTGCCATAGGTCGGGCCGGTATCGCCCGCCACGCTGCCGACCTGTTCATTGCGGACATTGCCCGCGCCGGTGAAGCGGCCGGAGGTGGCGAAGCCGGGCGGCGCGCCTTCCGGCGGGGCGGTGAAGGTCGCCGCCGCCAGCATGGCGTGGCCGGCGAGCGTGGCCTCATACCGCTGGTCCGCCAGCGCGGGGCCGGCGGCGAGCAAGGCGGTGGCAAGGAGAAGACGGCGCATGGAACCCCCATCGGTGCAGCAAGGGGGCGCCTCTACAGCCTGCGCATTGCGCCCGCGTGACGCCGCGGTTGCGGCTTGGCGACAGACCCGCCGATCAGGCCCGGAACGCCGAGAGGCTGCGCTTGGGCTTGCCATCCGCGCCCCAATTCGCCGCGTCCAGCCAACCGGCGATGGCGTCCCGCCGGGCGGGCCATTCATCCCCCAGGATCGAGAACCAGGCGGTGCTGCGAACCCGCCCCTTCACCACCAGCAAGTCCCGCAGCGTGCCTTCATAGGTGAAGCCCAGCCGGTCCGCCGCGCGCCTGGATGGCATGTTGAGCGCGTTGCACTTCCAGGTCATGCGCCGGTAGCCGAGGTCGTCCATCGCATGGCGCATCAGCAGGAACATCGATTCCGTCGCCGCGCGGGACCGCTGCATGCGCGGCGAAAACCAGATGTTGCCGATTTCGATATGCGCATGGGCGGGGTGGATCTCCATCAGCGTCAGCCAGCCATCGGCCGTGCCGGTGGTGTGCGGACGGATCGCCCATGCCATCGGGTCGTGGGTGGCGGCGAAGGCGGCGACATGGCTGCGCATCGCGGGTTCCGTGGCGAAGGGCCCGGCGGCAAGATAGGCCCAGGAGGCTTCCGCCGGCTGGCCCTGCGCGGCCCGGAACAGTTCCGGGACATGGCGGACGTGCAGCGGTTCGAGGTCGACCGAGACACCGCGATGCGGCACGCGGGCGGGCAGTGGTCGCGGCGTGGCATCGACGAGCGGGCCGACGGGCGGGTTGGTCTCGGGATCGACGGGGATCCCCGGGGGCAGGTCTTGCATGGGATGCAGGAAAGCCCCGCGCATGCCGCGGCACAAGACGCAGCATTCCTGTTGCACCGGATGCCGCAGCGCAGCACAAGACCCTGGCCATGAACGACACGACCAGCCCCGCTTCCCCGGTCATCCCCGCCGCCTATTTCGGGGAGCGTGTGACCTGGGTCCATCACTGGACCGACCGGCTGTTTTCCTTCCGCTGCACGCGGGATACGGCTTTCCGCTTCCGCGCCGGCGAATTCGCCATGATTGGGCTGTTGGTGAATGGCAAGCCGCTCGTGCGCGCCTATTCGGTGGCCAGCCCGACCTGGGATGAGGAACTGGAGTTCCTGTCCATCAAGGTGCAGGACGGGCCGCTCACCTCCCGGCTGCAGCATGTCGCGCTGGGCGACACCGTGCTGATCGGGCGCAAGCCCGTGGGCACGCTGGTGACCGACAACCTGCTGCCAGGGCGGACGCTGTGGCTGCTGGCGACCGGGACCGGCCTCGCGCCCTTCCTGTCCCTGGCGCGCGAGCCGGATGTCTATGACCGCTATGACCGCGTCGTTGTCGTGCATACGGTGCGCGAGGTGAAGGAACTGGCGCATCGGGCGTTGTTCGAGCGCGACCTGCCGGCCCATGAATTCCTGGGCGAGATCGTTGCCGGCAAGCTGCTGTATTACCCGTCCGTGACGCGCGAGCCGTTCCGCCACCAGGGCCGCATCACTGACCTGATCGAATCCGGGCGCATCTTCGCCGATCTCGGCCTTCCGGTGCTGACGCCGGACCACGACCGCGTGATGCTGTGCGGGTCCGAGGACATGAACCGCGACATGAAGGCCATGCTCGAAGCGCGCGGCTTCACCGAAGGGTCGAACCATACCCCGGGCAGCTATGTGGTCGAGAAGGCCTTCGTCACGAAGTAAGCGGCGGTGCCTGGCGCCAAGGAAAGCAACCGCCGCCTCAGGTTTCCATTGCACATCCTTCGCGTGTCAAATATTCCATGAATCATAAACAATAAGCGGTGGTCCTGCCGGATCGCACGCTAACGGGGGAATACGCATGAAGAACGACAATGCATCGCCACCCGCGCGCCGCGGTTTCCTCAAGGCCGCCGCGGCAAGCGGCGTGGGCGTTGCGGTCCTGGCCCGGCCGAATGTCAGCCGCGCCCAGACCGTCACGATGCGCTTCCAGTCCACCTGGCCGCAGCGCGACATCTTCCATGAATTCGCCGGCGACTTCGTCAAGCGCGTCAACGACATGGGCGGCGGGCGCATCCGGCTTGAACTGCTGGCCGCCGGTGCGGTGGTCGGCGCCTTCCAGCTGCTCGATGCCGTGTCCTCGGGCACGCTCGATGGCGGGCATGGCGTGCCGGCCTATTGGTTCGGCAAGAACAAGGCGTTCAGCCTGTTCGGCACATCGCCGCCCTGGTTCGGCGACGCAAACCAGCTGCTTGGCTGGTACCATTACGGTGGCGGCGAGGCGCTCTACACCGAATTGCTCAATGACATCGTCAAGGTTAACGCCGTGTCCTTCATGACCGGCCCGATGCCGACCCAGCCGCTGGGATGGTTCAAGCAGCCGATCGAACGGGTCGAGCAGATCCGCGGCTTGAAGTACCGCACCGTAGGCTTGGCCGCCGACCTGATGACTGAGATGGGCGCGGCGGTGGTGTCCCTGCCGGGCGGCGAGATCGTGCCGGCGCTCGAACGCGGCGTGATCGACGGCGCGGAGTTCAACAACCCGTCCTCGGACCGCGTGCTCGGCTTCCCGGACGTCGCCAAGACCTACATGATCCAGTCCTTCCACCAACGGACGGAATCCTTCGAGGTCCTGTTCAACAAACCGAAATATGAGGCGCTGCCGGCGGAGCTGAAGGCGGTGATCAAATACGCCTCGGAATCCTCCTCGGCCGACATGTCGTGGAAGTTGCAGGACCGCTATTCGAAGGACCTGCTGGAGATGGCCCAGCGCCAGGGCGTGACCGTGCGTCAGACGCCGCGCGTCATCCTCGATGCGCAGTTGCAGGCCTGGGACCGCGTCACGGCGCGGCTGGAGGCGGATAATTCCTCCCCCGCCAATGGCCCGTTCTTCAAGAAGGTCTGCGACAGCCAGCGCGAATGGTGCCGCCGCGTGACCAGCTTCTTCCTGCGCTACGAAGCGTCCTCCGTGGTGTCCTTCAACCACTTCTTCGCCCGCCAGAACTGACCTGCCAGCACGGCCGCCGCCCCTGGCCGGAGGGGGCGGCGGCGTCTTATCGGGGCACCACACCGCATGCAGCGCCTGCTTCTGGGGATCGACCGGCTGAGCGCCTTCATCGGCAAGACCTTCGCCTGGTGCATCATCGCGCTGACCTTCGCGGTGGTGTACGAGGTGGTGGTCCGCTACGCGTTCCGCGCGCCCACCACCTGGGCCTATGACGTGTCCTACATGCTGTACGGCACGCTGTTCATGATGGCCGGGGCCTATGCGCTGTCGCGCAACGGGCATGTGCGCGGCGACTTCCTGTACCGGAATTTCCGGCCGAAGACGCAGGCGACGTTCGACCTGGTGCTTTACATCCTCTTCTTCTTCCCCGCGATCTTCGCTTTCATGATCTCGGGCTGGACCTTCGCCCAGCAGTCGTTGGGGCAGAACGAACGCAGCATGTTCAGCCCCACGGGACCGGTCATCTGGCCGTTCAAGTTCCTGATCCCGATCGTGGGCTTCCTGCTGCTGTTGCAGGGCCTCGCGGAAGTCGCCCGCTGCATCCAGTGCATCCGCACCGGCGCCTGGCCACGGCGGCTGTCGGATGTCGAGGAACTCGAACAGCGCATTCTCGCCGCCGCCCTGGCCATCGACCCCGAGGCGCTGGAGCGCGAGATGACCGAGACTGGCCGCATCCCCGGCGAACGCGCCGGCGACGAACACACCGGGCGCTGAGGCGATCACGACATGACCGACGGCATGCTCGGGCTGTTGCAGCTTTTCCTGTTCCTGTTCTTCATCATGCTGGGTTTCCCCATCGCCTTCACGCTGATGGCGATGGGCCTGGCGTTCGGCTACCTCGGCATGGGGGACCGCGTCTTCGACCTGCTGGTGCAGCGTACCTATTCGGTGATGTCGAACGACGTGCTGATCTCGGTGCCGCTGTTCGTGCTGATGGGATACATCATCGAACGGGCGAACATCCTGGATCGGCTGTTCAAATCCCTGCAGATGGCGTCGGGCAACATCCCCGGATCGCTGGCAGTCGCCACGCTCGGGACCTGTGCGCTGTTCGCCACCGCGACGGGCATCGTCGGCGCGGTGGTCACGCTGATGGGGCTGCTCGCCTTCCCGGCCATGCTGCGGGCGGGCTACGATGTGAAGCTGGCATCGGGCGTGATCTGCGCGGGCGGTTGCCTCGGCATCCTGATACCACCCTCCATCCTGCTGATCCTGTATGGCGCGACGGCTGGTGTGTCGGTGGTGCAGCTTTACGCCGCGGCGTTCATCCCGGGCGTCCTGCTGGCCACGCTCTACATCGTCTATGTCATGGGCCTCGCGATCCTCAAGCCGTCGGTCGCGCCGCGCCTGCCGCCCGAGGCAGTGGCCGTGCCCTTCGCGCGAATCGCCTTCGCGCTCGTTACCTCCTTCATCCCGCTTTTCGCGCTGATCGCCATGGTGCTGGGGGCGATCCTGATGGGGCTCGCCACGCCATCGGAAGCGGCGGCGATGGGCAGCCTGGGGTCGATCCTGCTGGCGATCGTCTATCGGTCCTTCTCCTTTGCCAAGCTGAAGGAAAGCGTGTTCCTGACCGCCCGCACCTCCGCGATGGTGTGCTGGCTGTTCGTGGGATCGGCGATCTTCTCATCGGTGTTCGGCTATCTGGGCGGGCAGGAGCTGGTGGAGCAGTTCTTCAAGTCGCTGCCGCTCAACACCTTCACCTTCATGCTGCTGGCGCAGCTGCTCATCTTCATCCTCGGCTGGCCCCTGGAATGGACCGAGATCATCGTGATCTTCGTGCCGATCTTCCTGCCCATTCTGGATGATTTCGGCGTCGATCCGCTGTTCTTCGGCATCCTGATCGCGCTGAACCTCCAGACATCCTTCCTGTCGCCGCCAGTGGCGATGGCGGCCTTCTATCTGAAGGGTGTCGCGCCGAAGCATATCCGTCTGGAGGACATCTTCCGCGGCTGCATGCCCTTCATCTTCATCGTCATCTTCACGATGTTCTGCGTGTATGCCTTCCCCGGGATTGTCACCTGGCTGCCCGAGCAGCTCTACGGCAATCCCGGGGGCTCCTCCGGCACGCCACTGCAGATGGACGCGCCACCGCCCGGCGGATTCCAGGAGGAAGAAGAGATCCGCGTGAACTGATCGGGCGGATCCCGGCATCATCATGGACGAAGACGCAATCACCCAGCTGGCGGCCTATCTCGCGGAGGCCCTGACCACCGGCAATCCGCTCGCCCCATTGCCGTCCGACCTGACCCCGCTGGATCTGGATGAAGCCGAGACCGTGGCCGGCGCGGTGCTGGACCGGATGGGGTTCGTGCCCTGCGGGCTCGGCCTGGCGCCGGGGCCCGATGGCACGATGCTGGCCGGGCCGCTGCTGGACACCCGCATGCTCGCCGATGGTGCCACCGTGGCGCTGTCCGCCCTGCATCGCGGGGTGATCCGTCCGGCGGTGCTCGGCATACTCGCCGAACCGCTCGATCCTGGCGCGGACGCCGCGCCGGTCATGGTCGAAATTCGCGCCGCGATGGACATCGCGGCGACCCGCCTGCGCGATGGGCCGGCCAATGCTGACGAGGCGGTCGCCGACCTTGCGGGGCTGGGCCTTGTTGTCGCGGCAGGCCGCGCGGTGACCGGTGCGGCACCGCTGCGCCTGTCCGGCGGCGCGGCCGGAAGCCGCCCGCGCGGGATTCCACTCGCGGCCAATACGGTGTTCACCCAGGCCGCGGCGGCGGCGCGCCGCCTGGGCGGGCTGCCCGCCGGGGGCCTGCTCCTGGTGGTTCTTGGCGAGGAAGCCGGCGTTCCGAGCGACGGACAGGCGTGGATGGCACGGCTTGGCCGCAGCAGCATCGCGCGCGCCCGGTTTTTCTAGGGCAGATCGCGCACGCCCAGGCTCACGCGGTCACCCTGCCAATACACGCAGCAGCACCGCCAGCCCGGCCAGGCCCCACATAACCAGCGCCACCAGCGCGATCCGGTCGCCATGCCAGAACAGCCTTTGCTGCAGGACCCGACCGGCCAGGCCCCTCATCCGCGCCGCATCCGGCCCGCGCGTGAGGTATTCCCGTTCCGCCGTCAGCATCGACCACAATTCGGTGCCGCGGATGTCGCGTATCGGCGCCCGCCAGGCAAGGAACCACACGGCGCCCAGCACGATGGATGTCAGCACGGCCCCTGATCGCAGCGCCAGCGCCAGGTCGAAGGACAAGGCGAGCATGATCGTGCCGATGCCCAGCGCCGCGAAGGCGCAGGCCCGGCGGATCGAGATATCGGCGCAGGCCTGAAGGACATCCATCTTACCCTCCGCGCAGCGGGGGCCAGGATGCCATCCACCACCCCCGCGCGGAAGCGCCGAAGTCAGAACCGCACCAGGATCCCAAGCCCCGTCAGCAGGGCGGCCGCACCGAGCCAGACCCGCATGGCGCCCTCCGCCCCGGCCCCGAGCCGTTCGGCGACCGCCGCGGGAATGGCCGATGCCAGCAGCGTGCCGGTCGCGACGATCATGCTGGCGCCGTAGAAGACCACCTCGGTGGTGCGGGGGAAGACCTCGGGCAGCCACAACGGGTACAGCGCGAAGACCAGCGCGAGGGCGGGGCTGGACAGCCCGGCGAGCAGGCTGGTGGCCATGATCAGCACGAACAGCGTCTGCGGCGTCATCGCATCATGCCCCCGGTGGCGTGATGCGGGGCGCGAGGCCGGATGACAGCATCACCAGCCCGAAGACGATGCGCAGCACGAAGATCCAGAATGCGGCCACCAGCGGCAGGAACAGCGGCCCGACATAGGACGGTACCATCAGCCGGGCCGCCGCGACCGGCCAGGCCGACAGCGTGCGGAAGGCACGGAAGATGTAGTTGCCGCTGTCCGGCGGCAGGACGAACTGCATCATGAAGCGCCCGATGCAGCTCCATCCCATCACCGCCAGCGCGTAGGTGACGATCCAGAACGGCAGGTAGGACAGCAGGAAATCGTCGCCCATCGGGGCTCCTCATGGAAGAAGGGCGGGACCCTTGCAAGGTCCCGCCCTCCCGTTGTTGTCCGGACGGGCGCCTACGGGTCAGTCGAGCGCCTTTTCGCCGGCAACCAGCCGCACGCCGCCGCGTGGCGTGCGGATGCTCTCGACGAAGTCCTGCATGTCCTTGGCCGGCGCCGTGGTCATCAGGCTGACAATCCAGGTGGTGATGAAGGCCGCGGGGATGCCGAACAGCCCGCAGGAGATGTTACGCACACCGAACCACAGCGGCATCGCGTAGTACTGCGTGCCAATCAGGTAGAACAGGCAGACGCCATAGCCGACGATCATGCCGGCGACGGCACCGGCCGAGGTCGTGCGCTTCCACCACACGCCCATCACCAGCGCGGGGAACAGCCCCGATGCGGCAATGGAGAAGGCCCAGGCCACCATGGCCAGGATGCCGGCCGGTCGCGTACTCGCGACATAGGCGGCGATGATCGCCACGACGACAAGCAGGATGCGCGCCACCACGAGGCGACGCTTGGTGTTCGCACCCGGGTCGATCATCCGGTAGTAGATGTCGTGGCTGAGCGCATTGGCGATGGCCAGCAGCAACCCATCCGCGGTGGATAGCGCGGCGGCGAGCCCACCGGCGGCCACCAGCCCGGCGATGACATAGGGCAGGCCCGCGATTTCCGGCGTCGCGAGGACGATCGCGTCGGCGTTGATGGTGAACTCGCGGAACTGCAGGATGCCGTCATTGTTGGCGTCCGCCACACGCACCAGGCCGATGTCGGACCAGATGCGGACCCAGTCAGGCAGCGACGCGATCGGCGCACCGATCACGTTCTGGAAGACTTCCAGCTTGGCGAAGGCCGCATAGGCCGGCGCGGTGAAGTACAGCAGGAAGATGAAGAACAGCGACCACGCCACGGATTGGCGCGCATCGCGCACCGACGGCGTGGTGAAGTAGCGCATCAGGATATGCGGCAGCGACGCCGTGCCGACCATCAGGCAGAAGATCAGCCCGAAGAAGTTCAGCATGTCATAGGTCTGGAAGGGCGTGATGTGGGATGGCGCGCCGGCCAGGGCCTCCTTGGTCACGCGCAGCATCTCGATCTGGTCGATCGCCTGCCCGTACATCAGCTGCGGGATCGGGATGCCCGTCACCTTGGCCGACAGCAGCACCACCGGGATCAGGTATGCGATGATCAGGATGATGTACTGCGCCACCTGGGTCCAGGTGACGGCGCGCATACCGCCCAGCATCGAACACACCAGGATGCCGGCAAGCCCCACGAACACCGCCAGTTCGAAGGAGATTCCAAGGAAGCGCGAGGCGATGATGCCGGTGCCGAAGATCTGCGCCACGACATAGGTGAAGGACGCCGACATCAGCACGATCACGCCGCAGAAACGGGCGAAGTTGCCGCCATACCGAGCGCTGAGGAAGTCGGGCACCGTATAGGCGCCGAATTTCCGCAGATAGGGCGCGAGCAGGATCGCCACCAGCACGAAGCCGCCGGTCCAGCCCAGGACGAAGGCGAGCCCGTCATAGCCGAGCAGATAGAGCGTGCCCGCCATGCCGATGAACGACGCCGCGGACATCCAGTCCGACCCGGTCGCCATGCCGTTGTAGAAGGCGGGCACCTTTCGCCCGGCGACGTAGTATTCCGAGACCTGCGCGGTGCGCGACAGGTAGCCGATCAGCGCATAGACGCCGATGGTGAGGAACACGAACAGGTAGCCGATGATCCGGTTCGGCACGCCGACCTGTTCCAGGATGGCGAGGAACACGACGAAGCCGACGAAGCCCCCCGTATACCAGCCATAAACCCTGCCCAGGTTCGAGAGGAAATCGCCCTTGTTGGCGGAGGGATCGGACATGGCTCAGTCCTCCTCCACGCCGAATTCGGCATCGATCGCGTTCTGTCGCCGGGCGAACCAGAACAGCATCACGACGAACACGATCAGGCTGCCCTGCGCGGCCATGTAGAAGCCAAGCGGGAAGCCCAGGAACTTGATCTCGTTGAGCGTGTTGACGAAGAAATGGATGCCGAAGCCGAACACGGCCCAGATGATCAGCATCGTCCACATCAGGCCCGATGTCTTGGACCAATAGGCCGCCGCGGTTGCGGGATCGACGTCTGATTCGATGCGGACAGGCCGCACGGAATCCGGTTCTGCCAAAGGCATGGATTACTCCCCCACGTTTCGTTTTCTTTTTCGGCTGGCCTGGACGTTCGGGCCGCCTTTGCCAAGGCTTGTGCGGTTCCATGACATCGCGATTTGCGACGACTCACGGAACCTTGTCTGCGACGTTGCCATGCGCCGCCATCGGCGTGCAACTAGGCAGTTACCTCAGTGGATGACACGACCATGTCCCATGGCATCTTCGCAACAATGGCGCGGTTCATAACGCGCAAGCGATCGGGCGACCCGCGGGAATTCGGCGCATTCCTGCATCAGCGCGGCGCCTATGTCGCGCAGAAGACGGTGCTCGATTACTGCCAGGTCAAGTCCGGCCGTCACGAACAGAGGTTGTTCGCCGAACCGGACTTCCAGGCCGCCCTCCTGCATTGCCGTTGGCAGGTGTATTTCGGCGCCCTGGCCGATGTCACCGGCGTGGCGGAAGCCTGGCTGCGCCCCCTCGCGCCGGGCCGCGAGCCGGATCTGGCCGAAGCCCTGGCGGCGCTGCACGACGCGGCCCTCGCGGCCGAGCCGCCGCCACCCGACGAAGCTGCGACGATGCAGGCGGCATCGATCCGCGCCTGGCTGGCCGGCCTGCAAACCGCCCCGCCGCAACGGTCCCATGAACGCGCCTTGCTGGCCGAGGCGCCGCTTTTCGCGACCCTGCCGATCCATCCCGACAAACGCATCGGGGAATCCCCGGCGATCCGCGGCGCGCTCCGCTTCCATATTGTCTCGACCCAGCAGGAGATGGAACGCGGCTTCGACCCCGAAGCGTTGGTGGCGCGGTTGCTGGGGTAGCAGAAAAGCGGCCAACCCCATCCTGGCACGGGCATTGCCTCGCCCACGGCATCGCCAGGAACCGCACCGATGCCCCGCACCATCACCCTGCCCGCCCGCCCCGAACCACTGACCGTCACGGTCGAGGAAACGGCACTGATCATCGTCGACATGCAGAACGCCTACCTATCCAAGGGCGGCTACATCGACCTTGTCGGCTTCGACGTCTCGGGCGCCGCGCCGGTCATCGAGGAAACCGCCCGCATCGCCGAGGCCTGCCGCAACGCCGGCCTGCCGGTCATCTACCTGCAGAACGGCTTTTCCCCCGACCAGCGCGAGGCACCATCCACCGCCCCGGTCTGGCACAAATCCAACGCGCTGAAATTCATGCGCGCGAATGACGCCTATGCCGGGAAACTCATCACACACGGCACCTGGGACCACGACATCGTCCCGGAGCTCACGCCGCAGCCGGGGGACATCGTCGTGCCCAAGGCGCGGTATTCCGGCTTCGCGGGCACCGGGCTGGAACAGATCCTGGCATCGCGCCGCATCCGCACCCTGCTGGTCTGCGGCGTCGCCACCAATGTCTGCGTCGAAAGCACCATCCGCGACGCGTATCACCGCGAGTTCTTCCCCGTGATGCTGACCGACGCCACAATGGGGGCTGGGCCAGGGACACAGGCGGCGACGGAATTCAACGTGCAGGCATTCTTCGGGTGGGTCACGACAGGCGCCGAGATGCGGGCGGCGTTGACGTCGAACGAAGCAAGCGCGGGGGAGTGAACTCCCCCGAATCCCCCTCCTTTTTTTGTCGATTGGGAGAGGGCCCAGTCCCTGCTTCAAGTCGAGGTTTCCAAAGGCCTTAAGCCTTTGGTGGGGGAGGTACGGAGGGGGCAAAGCCCTCTCCGGTCCACCCTCAACCCGGCGGATCGAACGCCCGGATCGGCGGCAGGTTCCCGGTGAACCGCTCGACCTCCACGCTGGTCAACTGCCCCGTGCACCCCTGCGCCAGTGACGACGTTCCGACATCGCGCGTCAGCACGTTCGGGTTGCCATGGACGCACAGGGCCTGCGCGTCCTCGGGGTCCTCGGGGTCGTACCAGGCGCCGGTCGGCAATTGCACCACGCCGGCGCGCACATCCTCGCTGACCGCCGCCGTCGCCAGGCAGGCGCCGCGCGCATTGAACAGCCGCACGATGTCGCCATCGGCGATGCCGCGCGATGCGGCGTCGGACGGGTGCACGCGCATCACCTCCCGCCCGCGGCGCTTCGCGCCGTTGCTGTGGCCACCGAAATCGAACTGGCTGTGCAGGCGGGTCGCGGGCTGGTTCGCGACCAGCCACAGCGGGCGGTCCGCCGCCGGCGCATCCTGCTGTGCCAGCCAGGCGGGATGGCCGGGGCAATCGGCATACCCGAAGCCGGCGATGGTCTCCGACGACAATTGGATGCGGCCGGTGCGCGTCGGCAGCGCTGCGCCGTCCGGGTCGTCCCGGAACGCGCGCAGGATGCCGCCATCATCCTCACCTTGCGGCAGGGTCATGAAGCCGGCCTCCCAGAACTCGTCGAAGGACGGCGCAGGCAGCCCCTTCGCCTCCAACCCTTTCTGCGTCGCGGCATACAGGTGCCGCAGCCAGCCCCGCGCGTCGCGGCCCTCGGTGAAGGCTTCACGCTGGCCCAGGCGTTCGGCGAGTTCGGCGAAAATGTCGAAGTCGTCGCGCGCTTCGCCAAAGGGTTCGGCGATGCGATGCATCGCGACCATCAGCGGATCGGTCGGCGCGGCGCCGATGTCCTCGCGCTCCAGCGTCATCGTCGTCGGCAACACGATGTCGGCATGGCGGGCCGTGGCTGTCCAGGCGATCTCGTGGACCACCAGCGTCTCCACCGCCGCGAAGGCGCGGCGGAGCCGATTGAGATCCTGGTGGTGATGGAACGGATTGCCGCCCGCCCAATAGACCAGTCGAATGTCGGGATATTCCATCCGCTTGCCGTCATAGTCGAACGGCGCGCCGGGGTTCAGCAGCATGTCGGAAATGCGCGCGACCGGGATGAAGGCGCCCACCCCGTTCTTGCCCTGCGGCAGGGCGGCAGTCGGCACCGCGTTGTGCCGCTTGCCGTAATGCGCGATCGACCCGAGCGCATAGTTATAGCCGCCGCCCGGCAAGCCGATCTGCCCCAGCATCGCCGCCAGCACGCCCGCCATCCAGATCGGCTGTTCGCCATGTTCGGCGCGCTGCAAGGAATGCGCGAGCACGATCAGCGACCGCTTGCCCGCCATCCGCCGCGCCAGCCCGGCAATGGTATCGGCCGGCACGCCGCAGATGGCCGCCGCCCAATCGGCGGTCTTGGCAACACCATCGGCGCGCCCGGTGAGATACGCCTCGAACACCTCCCAGCCGGAGCAGTAGCGTTCGATGAAGGCGGCATCGTGCAGGCCCTCGGCCAGCAGCGTATGCGCCATCCCCAGCATCATCGCCGTATCCGTCCCCGGCACCGGCGCGATCCATTCGGCGCCGGCTTCCGTGGGCAGGTCGTCGCGCAGCGGGGAGACATTGACGAAGGCGCAGCCCCGCGCCGCGGCGGCGACCATCGACTGGCGTTCGACATGCCGGCTGACGCCGCCGGACGCGACCATGGAATTCTTCAGCGCCATGCCGCCGAAGGCCACGCAGATCTCGGTATGCGCCACCACCTGGTCCCAGGTGACGTTGCGACGCGACACGGCTTCGAACGGGCCGAGGAAATGCGGCAGGATCACCGCCGAGGCGCCGGCCGAATAGGAATTGACCGACTTCACATAGCCACCGAGCGCGGTGTTGAGGAACCGGTGCACCTGGGATTGCGCATGATGGAAGCGCCCGGCCGAGGACCAGCCATAGGACCCGCCGAAGATCGCGCCCGCACCATGCACATCCCGCACGCGCGCGAGTTCACCCGCCAGCAGGTCCAGCACCTTGTCCCACGCCATCGGGATGAATTCGTCGCGTCCCCGGCGGTCATCCTTGCCCGGGCCGCGTTCCAGCCAACCCCGGCGGACCATGGGCTGGGCAACGCGGGCGCGGTGGCGCAGGGCATCGGGGAAGTTCTGCAGCAGGGGGTTCGGGTCCGGGTCGCCCGGATGCGGTTCCACCACCAGCGTCCCATCGCGCCAACCGGCGGAGAACACACCCCAATGGGAGGAATGGGGCTTCAGCCGCGGTGGTGCGTTCATTTCAATTCCCTGATCGTCCGGCGATCGCGCCGGCCATGCGCTTCAACCCGACAAATTGTTGCCGCAGCCAGCCGCCGGTGGCCAGCGCTTCCGGTCCATCGGGGTCCCCGGTGCGCGGGAAAACGTCGCGGCGGAAATCGGCGGTGCCGAACATCCAGTCCCACACCGGGAACAGCACCGCGTAGTTCTTGCCGTGATCGGCCGTGGACATGACACCGTGATGCAGCCGGTGGAACCGCGGCGACACGAACAGCCTTTCCCCCACCTTGCCGAAGGACAGGCGCACATTGGCATGCGACAGGCTCTCGGCGAGCCGCGAGATCAGCACTAGCAGCGGAAACTGCCCCGGCGGCACGCCGATCAGCAGCGCGATCGCACCGAACCACAGCGCGCCGATGATCTCATCCAGGACGTGGTTGCGGTCATCCGACCAGAAGGTCATCTGCCGCTGGGCGTGATGGATGGAATGCAGCGCCCACCACCAGCGGAAGGAATGCTGGAAGCGGTGCCGCCAATATTCCCCGAAATCCAGGATCACCACATAGATCGCGAATGCCAGCAGCGGCGCTTCGCGCAGGCCGGGGAACAGCGTCTCCAGCGTCGGCGGCACGAAGCCGCTGTTGGCCACCGTCCCTTCCCACCAGGCGCTCAGTGAATTCAGCAGCACGAAGGCGATCAGCGGCAGCAGGCCCAGCCGCGTCAGCAGCGTGTAGATGATGTCGGTCCGGATCGCGCGCCGGTCGGTGACGGGCTCGACCGGCCACCAAGCTTCGAGCGGCCGGCACACCACATAGACCACGAGGATCGAGAAGACGCCGAACAGGCCGAATTCGATCCAGTCCACCGCATCCTCGGCCCAGTCCATCAGGCCCAGTTCATACATCAGCGGCTGCACCAGCCATTCGAACAGCCAGGCCGTGACGTCATCGAGCGCGCGGGTGAAGGATTCGGTCATGCGAGCGGCAATCTACGCCGCGCCGAAGGGTGGCGGAAGCGCGCAGGAAGGTCGGAGGGGTGCTGCCCCTCCAAACCACCCCGCCAGGGACCAACGGGTCCCTGGACCGCCGGATTTTGGCGCCGAACTCACCAGATCAGCGCCAGAACCGAGGTTTCCAAAGGCCTTAAGCCTTTGGTGGGGAGAGGTTCGGAGAGGGGCAAAGCCCCTCTCCGAGGCACGGCGTCGCCGCCTCAGCGCAGGATGATTTCCACCCGGCGGTTCTGCGGCTCACGCGTGTTGTCCGGCGTCGCCACCAGCAGGTTCGTCTCGCCAAAGCCCTGGGCGACGATTTCCTGACGCGGCACACCCATGCGCACCAGTTCGGCCGCGACCGCATTGGCGCGGCGGATCGACAGGCCCTGGTTGTACTGCGGCGAACCGGACGTGTCGGTGTACCCGTTGACCTCGATGCGGGTGACGGCCTGGCGCGTGCGGGCCTGCGCCGCTTCGCCGATGATCGCCCGTGCGCGGTCGTTCAGGTCGGCGCGGTTCCAGTCGAAGAAGACCAGGAAGGTGCGCGCCGGTGCGGGCGCCGCGGCGGGGGCGGGGGCCGGCGGCGGCGGCGTGACGCCGAAGGCATAGCGCACGCCGAGCAGGATGGAGTGGTTGAAGTTGTCCACTTCCACCGGGCTGCGGCGGACGACGCCATTCACGTTACGCGCGGAGGCATCGAACTCCGGCGACAGCGTGCCGAAGAAGCGATATTCCGCGGTCAGCGCGAGGCCCGGCACCGAACTGATCGGCAATGCCGCGCCAACGATCGCCTGGTACGCGAAGCGCCCATCGGTGCCCTGCACTTCGAACTGCGGCAGCGTGCTGCCCGTGGTGCCGCGCGCACGCACGTTGACGCTATCGTATTCCTGCCAAGCATAGCCGACGCCCAGGCCGAGATACGGCAGCACCGGCCAGTTCTGCGTCGTACCGAAATCATACAGCGCGTTGACCATCACGCCGTAGGTCTTGGCGCGCCCGCCGGAATTGGCGGCGGCGCCGTAGCCACGTGCGGTGACGCTATCCACTTCATTGTAGCGGAAATTGCCTTCGAGCTCGAGGCGCATCCCGTTGCCGAAGCCGTAGCCGACGGACATGACGCCGACCCCGCCCAGGTCGAAGGACGCATTGAAATTGCCGTTGGGCGTCAGGCCGAGATTGTTCGGGTTCACGTCGGACGCGTCGATGAAGCTTTGCAGGTTGCCGCCGTCGGAATCGGTCAGCCAGTTCAGGCCGGCGCCGGCCGCGATGTAGATACCGGAGACCGGCTGCGCGGAGGCCGCCATTGGCAGCGCCAGCATAGTCGCGGCGAGCAATGCGTGTTTGAAATTCATGGCTTGCGTCCCGTTGCTTGGAGTGAGGCTTTGGTTGCCTGGGGGACTCAACCGATCAAAGCGCCATGCGTTGCAGCCCGCCGGTGTGCAAGGCCACCACTGTGGCACAAAAAGCACAATATTCTTGCCGGGCGGCAGTGGTGCCCGGCAACCGCGACATCCGCGGGGACCCGCCTCCGATCCCGAAGCAGACCGGCGGTTCCGCTTCAGCGCCCGGTCGGGGGCAGCGTCGCGAAACAGAAGCCGCGTGCCTGGAGGCCGGTGATCACCTCCTCCAGCACATTGGCATAGGGGTCGCGGCGCGACCGGATCCCCCAATGCATCACCATCACCTCCCCGGCGCGGACGTTCCGTACGGCGCGGTCCGCCAGCGCGCGGTTGGGGCTGGCTTCGGAGGACAATTCGTCGCCCAGGAACCCATTGGCGCTCCAACCCTGGTGGCGCAGTCCGCAGGCTGCGGCCATGCGGATCGCGCCGGGCGTGGTGATGCCGCCCGGCGCGCGCCACAGCGGCAGCACCACCGCATCGGGCGCCACCGCGCGCAACCTTTCGATCGGCAACGCCAGTTCCCGGCACATCGCCGCCTGGTCCAGCACCACCTGCCCTTCCCCGCCGCGCGAGACGTAGCGGGTGCGCCCCGGCCCGGCATCGCCACGGAAATACCAATGACGGTCGGTGTGGGACGCGAAGACATGGCCTTCCGCGACGCGGGCGCGCCAGAAAGCGGCCCAGCCGGGGCCAAGGCTGCGTTCACCGGTCGAGGTCGGTTCATTCGCCACGAACAGCGTGGCGCGAACGTTGCGGCGCTTCAGGATCTCGGCGATCCGTTCGGCTTCCCGCCCCCAGCCGGTGTCGATGGTCAGGTACACGGTCCCGGCCGCGCAGGACGGCCCCGGTTGCCCCGCCGCCGGCGCGGCAATCATGGCCAGGGCGATTGAAGCCGCGGCGCCGATCATCGTCATGCGGGCCGATGCCGGCGGCGCAGACGCGCCTTTCGGCGTGTTTGCGGGCAGCCTCTCAGGACTGTTCGGCACGGCGGGGCTGGATGAAGATGCCGTGCGGGCTACGGCCGACGCGGATGGTCTCGAATTCCCCGGTGCGGGTGTCGACGCGCGCGATCCGCCCGGCCCAGCGCAGCGTCGCCCACAGCTGGCCATCGGGGTCGAAGGCGATGCAATCCGGCCCGCCGGGCAATTCGATGATGCGCCTCACCTCAAGGGTGCTGGGGTCGATCTCGGCCAGCCGGCTCTGCACCCGGCTGGTGCCCCACAATGCCTTGCCGTCGGGCTGGACGAAGATGGTATGGGCGCCGCGCCCGATCGGGATCTGGCGCTCCACCTCCTTCGTCTCGGGGTTCATCACGGCGAAATGGTCCGACCCCATGACGCCCACGATCAGCTTGCCGCGATGCCAGACGATGCCCGCGGGTTCGCGCCCGACCGGCGCTTCCCACAGCACGTCGCGCGTTTCCATGCTGACCGCGCCGATCGTCCCGCTGCCCTGGATGGTCACGTAGACGACCTTGCCATCCGGGCGGAACGCCATGTGGGATGGCTTGTCCGGCATGCGCAGCCGCGCGAGCAGCGTCAGGTTCGACGCTTCATAGATATCGACCTGGTTGCGCCGCAGGCTGCACACGACCAGGTGCCGGCCATCGGGCGAGAAGTCGAGGTGATAGGGGTTGGAGATGCGTTCGCGCCGCCGGACATCGCCGGTCATCGGGTCGACGAACAGTATCTCATTGCCGCCGGAATCCGCGATCAGCAGGTCGCGCCCATCGGGCGACATCACCAGGTGATGGACCTCCCGCAATGCGGGGATGCGGCGCAGTTCGGTGCGGGTGAAGGCGTCGAGCACCAGGATGCTGGAGTCGCCCGAATTGAGGACATAGATCAGGTCGGCCGCCGCCGGGGGAGCCAGCAGCAAGGCGGGAGTGCTCAGCAGAAGGGCGCGGCGGCGCATGGGGACCTACGGGGCGTTCGTGACGGCGGCGGGGGCAGCCGAATGGCGGAAACTGCGCCGCGGCGATGGGGGAAGCAAGCACAGAGTCGCCCGAAGGCGGTTGTGGTGGTCCGCCAGAAACGGCGGCGGTCCAGGGGATAAGGAGCGCGGACCGAAGTGGTGTTCTGGGCAGCTTCAGCAACGCCACGCGCCTCGGAGAGGGGCGTCGCCCCTCTCCGAACCTCACCACACCAAAGGCTTGAGGCCTTTGGAAACCTCAGATTTGGCGCTGATCCGTGCGATGGGCCGGGCGGCCCTACGCCGCCGGGCGCTTCACCCGTTCGGCAAACACCTTGCGAAACTTCATCACCTTCGGCGCCACCACCGCCCGGCAATACCCCGACCACGGGTTGCGCGCGAAATAGTCATGGTGTTCGGCCTCTGCCGGCCAGAACCGGACCTCCGGCAGCAGCTCGGTCACGATGGCACCGTCCCAGATGCCGGCTTGCGCAACCTCATCCATCACGGCCCGCGCCGTCTCGGCCTGGGCATCGGAATGGGTGAAGATGACCGAGCGGTATTGCGGCCCGATATCGGCGCCCTGCTGGTCCTTGGTCGTGGGATCGTGGATGGTGAAGAACACCCGCAGCAGGTCGGCATAGGACAGTTCCGCCGGGTCGAAGACCACCCGAACCACCTCCGCATGGCCGGTCTTCTTGCCGCAGACCGCCTCATAGGACGGATTGTCCACATGCCCACCGGCATAGCCCGAGGTCACCGAGACCACGCCGCGCAATTCCTTGTACACCGCCTCCAAGCACCAGAAGCACCCGCCGCCGAGGGTCGCGGCCTCATGTTTCGCCTGATCCATCATCAGCATCCTCCTATCTTCGCCATGTCCCTTCGCCATGTGGGGTCGGATGGTCACGCGAGGAAGCCGAAATCGTCCGCATGCAGCGCCGACTTGGCGACCCCGACCAGCTGGACGGAATCCCCCGCGGCGAGATCGAGGATGGCACCCCCCGCGCCCTGGCGGGTCGATGCCATCACGGCCGCGAAATCCGCGAAGCCAAAACCCTGGAGCAGGATGCGGTCCATCCCGGGGGTGAAATCTGCCACCACGTCCAGCCCCGACCCGGGGGCGAACAGGAAGGCATCGCGCCCGGCCTCGCCCACCAGGATGTCGTTGCCCCCGCCACCCTCGAGCGTGTCGTTGCCTGCCCGGCCGAACAGCGTCTCCGCCCGGAGGCTGCCGGTGATGCGGTTCGACGCCGCATTGCCGATGCCCGTGGCGGGACCTTCCATCGTCAGTTCCTCGACATTGATGGCCAGCGTGTAGGTCCCTGCGCCACGGGCGATCACGCGGTCCCAGCCCGCGCCCGCGGCCTCCACGACGCCGTCATTGGCCTGCGACGCGACAAACACGTCATTGCCCAGCCCGCCATGCAACACGTCGTAGCCATCGCCGCCATCGAGCCAGTCATCGCCCGCCCCGCCGCGCAGCACATCGATGGTGACGCCAAGCCCGCCCAACAGCGTGTCATTGCCGGCATCGCCGTTAAGGTTGTCGGACCCCGTGCCGCCATCCAGGATGTCGTTGCCATCGCCACCATAGGCGATGTCGTCGCCGGCCTCGCCGAGGATGACGTCGTCCCCCGCGCGGCCCTGCAGCCGGTCGATCCCGTCGCCGCCCCACAGCGTGTCGTTGCCGTCATTGCCGATCAGCAGGTTGGCACCCTCATTGCCGATCATCCGGTCGTCGCCCACCGTGCCGACACCAAAGCGATCACCGGCGCCGGCGACGATGACGAACCACTCGACATTGCCTCGCATGTACCACGACGTGCTCGAGTAGACGGTGTCATCCCCCGCACCGGCTGCCTCGAAGACGACCTGGTTGGACAGGTTGAGTTCGTAGCGGTCATTGCCGAAGCCGCCCCACAGGCTGTCCGCCCCGCCGCCGGCGACGATGGTGTCGTTGCCGTCGCCGCCATCGATGATGTCGGCGTTGATCCCGCCCAGCAGCAGGTCATTGCCCGCCGCCCCGTACAGCGTGTTGAAGCCGCCCCCCCCGGACAGCGTGTCGTCGCCGCCGAAGCCGGTGAGGTGATCGAAGCCGCCCGCCCCGTCCAGCCAATCCGCGGCGACAGTGCCGGTGATCCTGTCGGCGCGCTCGCTGCCGATCACCGCCTCGATGCCCGAGAATCTGTGACCCGCCGCCGCGCCCGAACCGGTGCCGGTCGCCAGCGCGATCGTCACGGCCCCGGTAGCCTCGGCGTAGGAGACGGTATCGCGCCCCTCGCCGCCGCGGATCAGATCGGCGGACGCGGTGCCCGGCAGCAGCAGGTCGTCGCCCGCCCCGCCATCCAGCGTATCCGCCCCCTCCCCGCCCTGGAGCGTGTCGTTGCCCTCTCCTCCATCGAGCCAGTCCGCGAAGGCGCCGCCCATCAGCCGGTTGTGCCCGGCGCCGCCGGCCAGGGACACCGCGCCACTCGCCGCCGAAGCGTCCACCGCCTCGAACCCCAGCGTGATGCCGCCGCCCGCCACCTGGTCGATCACGCTGTCGAGCATCACGGAGGCGGGCGACAGCAGCACCAGCGTGTCGAAATCCTCCCCGCCATCGACCAGCGCATCGGCGGGGTCGTAATCGACGGTGTCGTTGCCCGACCCGGCATCGATGGTGTCGACGCCGCCCCCGCCGGAAATCAGGTCCGCGCCATCCCCGCCGGCGATGCTGTCCGCCCCTTCGCCGCCGCGAAGCGTGTCCGCGCCGACACCGCCATGCAGCCGGTCCGCGCCATCCCCGCCATCGAGCCAATCCCGCCCGTCGGCTCCCCACAGGCTGTCGTCACCATCGCCCCCGGTGACGGTGTTGCGGTCGAACAACCCGTCCACATCCCCGAAATCCGGGCCTTCGACGAAAATCTGATCGTTGCCGTTGCCGCCCTCCATCCAGTCACTGCCGGCGCCGCCCCACAGCTGGTCCGCCCCGCCGCCGCCCAGCAGCGTGTCGTTGCCATCGCCGCCGAGCAGCCGGTCGGCCCCGCCGCGCCCGGTGAGGCGGTCGGCACCGCCCAGGCCGAAGACCTCCTGCCCGCCCGCGGCGGCGAGCAGCGTATCGGCGCCTTCGGTGCCGACCTGGACGCGGAAGGTGCCGTCGGCGAAGGCATCCGGGGTGAGGTCCACCACGCCCGCCGGACCGCTTATGGCGCCCAGGCGGATGACGGCGTCATCGACATCCAGCACCATGTCCTGGTCCAGGTCGATGACGAACCAGCCGCCGGCCGCCGCGGTGCCGGACACCGCCGGGATCCAGAACGCCTGGTAATAGCCCGGCCCGACGCCATCGCCCGGCAGCGGCGCCCCGAAGCCGGCCCCGGAGGACAGCGCACGCGGCGCGAGCGCGCCACGCCAGACCAGCGGCCCCAGCCCCTGCACCCCGGCCACCAGCCCGCCGGACAGGCCCAGCGAGATCAGGTCGCCGCCGGCCGGGTCGAAGTCCAGGATCCAATCCTGCGCGGAACCCAGCGCCTCCTCCAGGCCGGGCGCCGAGAGGTCGATGACGAACAGGTCCGCCCCCGCCCCGCCGGTCATCAGGTCGCCACCAGCGCCGCCGAACTGCGTGTCCGCGCCATCTCCGCCATCGAGCGTATCGGTGCCCGCGCCGCCATAGGCGATGTCGTCGCCCGCCCCGCCGGACAGGCTGTCCGCGCCGGCATCGGCCCAAAGCAGGTCGTCGCCATCATCGCCGCCCAGCGTATCCAGGCCGGCCCCGCCGAACAGCATGTCCCGCCCTGCACCGCCGATCAGGCGGTTGCGATCCTCGGGGGCCTCGGTTTCCGGGGTCGAGAGATCGGCGGCGTACAGCGTGTCCCAGCCGTCGCCGCCATCGAGCCAGTCGCTGCCCGGCCCACCGAACAGCACATCGGCCAGGTCGCCACCGAACAGGCAGTCGTTGCCCAAGCCGCCTTCGAGCCAATCCACGCCGTCGCCGCCCGACAGGCTGTCATCGCCGCCTTCGCCCCAGATGGCGTCGTCGGTGGCGGCCTGGCCGGACAGCACATCGGCGCCCTCGCCGCCGAAGAACCCGCCGAAGGCGGTGGCGAAGTCGGCGGCGTCGAGCACCGTGGCGGTATCGCCCTGCGGCACGGCGACGCGCAGCAGCATGTCGGCCGGGCCGAAGCGGCCATCATCGTTGAGGTCGGCCCAGACCTCGAAGCGCCAGTCCTGCCCATCGACCGCCCGCCACAGCACATCGACCATGCCGTCGCCGACGCGCTTGGGGTCAAGTTGCAGGCCGGATTCGTCATAGCCTTCGAAGGCGAAGTCGGCGGCAGTGACGTGGAAGGCGATGACGCGCCAGACCACCATCGCGCCCGGCAACAGGATCAGGTCGCCGCCCGCTTCGCCGGCGCCTTCGAAATCCACGATCAGGTCGGGCGCGGCGGGCGGGCTTTGCGGGGCGTCGATCCGATCGAAGATGAAGATGTCGTCGCCCGGTCCGCCGATCAGCCGGTCGGTGCCGGCACCGCCTTCCAGGCTGTCATCGCCCCAGCCGCCGGTCAGCGTGTCGTCGCCCGGCCCACCCGCCAGGCTGTCGCCGCAGAACCCGCCGGTCAGCACATCGTCCCCCGCGCCCCCGAGCAGGGCGACGCCCGCCGAACTGACCGCCGCGGCGCTGACCGTCGCGGAGGACCCGATCCCCTGCCCGGAGGCATCGACTGTGAAGACGCTGCCCGAGGCGGGCGTCGCGGTGGCAGCGGTGGCATCGTCCAGCGTCAGGGCGATGACGCCGTCACCCAGTTCGATCACCTCGATCCCGGTGACCATTTCGCGGGCGAGGGTGACGGTGATGTTGCCCGCCATTTGCAGCCGGTCGGCGGTGCCTGCCCCGCCATCCAGCCGGTCATCGGCATCGATCGCGCTGCCGGCCTGGATGTAGTCGTCCCCGTCGCCGCCGCGAATGCTGTCCACACCGCCGCGGTCCACCCCGAACCAGTCATGTCCGGTGCCGCCGGTGCGCAGGCTGTTGCTGATGGAATCCAGCAGCAGCAGGCTGCCGTCCTCGAACACCAGGTTGACCGGATTCAGCCCGTTGCCGCCGCCCAGGCCGATGCCGGCCAGGCGCAGCACCTGTCCGGCCGCCATCACCAGCAGGTCGGACCCGTCGGCGCGGAAGCGCAGCGACGCTGCCGCGATGGCGGGGCCGAACATCAGCCGGTCCTGCGCGGCGGAGAAGGTCAGGGTGCTGCCGGCGACATCGGCGAAGACGTAGGTGGTCATCGCATCCTGCGCTCACGGGTGATGCAGGAAAGCCCGGTTTCGCTGTACCGATGGTTAAGGCGCGATGGCCGCGGGTGCGAAGGTCAGCCGATCTCGCCATGACGATCCGGCCAGGATTGCCGGCTGGGGGCGCTGGACGGGTCGCGGGTCGCGCGCCAAGGTCGCGCCATGACCCTTGCCGCCGCCATCATCCCCGTGACGCCCTTCCAGCAGAATTGCACCTTAATTTGGGACGACGAGACGAAGGAAGGCGTCGTCATCGATCCGGGCGGCGATGCCGAACGCATCCAGGAGGCCATCCAGCAGGCCGGCATCACGGTGCAGCGCATCCTGCTGACCCACGGCCATCTGGACCACGCCGGCGCTGCGGCGGAACTCGCCGAAGCACTGGGCGTGGCGATCGAGGGACCGCACCGCGCCGATGCGTTCCTGCTCGATGGCCTGCCGGAACAGGGCGCGAAATATGGCATGGACTGCAAGCCCGTCACGCCCAATCGCTGGCTTGAGGAAGGCGAGAGCGTGCAGATCGCCGGCCATGACTTCGCCGTGCTGCATTGCCCCGGACACACGCCGGGGCATGTGGTGTTCGTGAATACCGGCCTCGGCTTCGCGCTGGTGGGCGATGTGCTGTTCCAGGGCTCGGTCGGGCGGACGGATTTCCCCTACGGCGACACCGCCGCGCTGATCGCGGCGATCCGCGGAAAACTGTTCCCGCTGGGCGACGACATCCAGTTCATCTGCGGGCATGGCCCCGGTTCGACCTTCGGCGCCGAGCGCCGCACCAACCCCTATGCCGGAGAGGGCGCCCGCTGATGAGCACCATCCAGACCGACAGCCCCGCCTTGCCGCCGGCCCGGCCCGAGGCGGTGGGCATGTCCTCCGCGCGCCTGGCGCGCATCCGCCCGGCGCTGGAACAGGAGATGGCGGCCGGGCGCTTCCCCGGCGGTGTCGTCGCCATCGCCCGGCGCGGGCGGCTGGTGCATCTGGAAGCCGTCGGCTGGCGGGACCCGGTGGCGAAGGTGGCGATGCAGGCCGATGATTTGTTCGCCATCGCATCCATGACCAAGCCGGTCTGCGGCGTCGCGGCGCTGTCGCTGATCGAGGAAGGGCGCGTGCTGGTCAACGACCCGGTCGGCGTGCACGTCCCGCCGCTGATGGACATGAAGGTGGCGAAGCACACGCCCGCGATGCTGTCGGGGGAAGGGCCGCTGGAGTTGGAACCGCAGCGCCGGCCGATGACGGTGCAGGACGCGATGCGCCACACCACCGGCTTCGTCTATGGCGGCGGCGGCTTCGGCGCTACGGCGGTCCACAAGGCGCATCCGGGGTCATCACTGAACGTCGCACGCGAACATGACGCGGAAAGCCTCGCGGCCGCGCTGGGTGCGACGCCGCTGCTGCATCACCCCGGCGAGCATTGGGAATACGGTTTCTCGACCGACGTGCTGGGGTTGGTGGTGGGTGCGGCATCAGGCCAGTCCCTGGGGACGGTGATGCGTGAACGCATCTTCGCGCCGCTGGGCATGACGCAGACCGGCTATGTGCTGCCCGAAGGCGGCGCCGAGCGCTTCGCCAAGCCGCTGCCGGTCTGCCCGGTGACGGGGGCGGCGCAAAGCGTCCATGCGCCGGTGCAGCCGCCACGCCTGGAAGTGGGCGGCGCCGGATTGGTCTCCACCGCATCGGATTATCTGCGCTTCGCCGAGATGCTGCGCGCCGGCGGCACCTTCCAGGGCCGGCGCGTGCTGTCCCCGGCGACGGTGCGCTGGATGGCATCCGACCACATGCAGGGCATCGCCGGCGGGCCGGACGCGATCGACCCGGGCCTGTCCGGCTACGGCTTCGGCCTGACGGTGGCAGTGCGGCGGAATGCGGGCGGGTCCGCCTTCATGGGCGCGCCGGGGGCCTTCGGCTGGTCGGGCGTGTTCGGCACCTTCTTCTGGGTCGATCCGGTGGAGGAACTCGCCGTCGTGCTGATGTCGCATGTTCCGGGCGAGCTGCGGCGGCGCTACCGGGTGATCGTCAACATGCTGACGTATCAGGCGATCGAGGGCTGAGAGACCGGTTGGGACCGCGCCTGAAGGCGCGTTTTGGCGGCGTGATCCGCCGAAGCCGCGCCATCCCGCCGCCCGGCCGCACCGTTTCCGCCGGCCTGACCGGATGCCGCTTACACCACGGCGCAGCTCCCGGAACCGCACCCCGCCGCCTTCCGTGTGTTGCGCCGGCCCGACGGTCGCGCGCACCCTCCCCGTCAGTGGCCGAGGGAGGGCCCGAACCATGATGATCGTCCAGGTCAACTACACCCACCCCGAGATGCCCAGGGCGGAATGGGAAGCCCGCTACACCGATGACCGCGCGAAGCAGTTCCTCGCCGTGCCCGGCCTGCAATGGAAGATCTGGCTGGATGGGGAGCAGGACCGGCGCGCCGGCGGCATCTACCTGTTCGACAGCCGCGCCAGCGCCCAGGCCTATGTCGATGGCCCGATCGTCGCGCGCATGAAGGCGAACCCCGAGATCACCGACCTGCAGATCCGCATCTTCGATGTGCGGGACCGCATGACGGCGATCACGAACGGTCCGGTGCCGGGGCTGGCGCTGGCGGCGGAATAGGCGCCAGCCACCCGCGGTACCGCGTCAGCCGGCCGAGCAGCGGCACGGCGATCGGCACGTCGAAGGCGAAGCGCCCTTCGGCGTCGGGGTGTTCGCGCGCCGCGCTGATGGGCGCCAGCCAGCGCGGCAATGGGATGCCGAGAAGGCGGCCACCGGTCGCTTCCAACGCCAGGCCATCATCGTTGCGGCGCAGCGCCAGGGTGCCGGTGAACGGGCCGAAGGCCTCGGTCAGCCCGGTGCCATCCGCGCGCAGCACCGAACGCATGGTCCGCCCCGACCACTGCCGTTCCCAGCTTTCCGAACCATCCGGCGCGGCCCGCATCTCGACCCGCAGCGGCGCATCGGCGGTCTCTACCGGCAGGCCGAAAAGGCGCGCGGCCAGGCGCGCCAACGGGTTCGCCGCACCCTCCGCAGTGCCGCGCCCCGCCAGCGCGAGGAACGGCGCCACGTCATGCCCGGCGCGGATCGGCGGCGGCAGCGCCGCAAGGTCATCGCCCAGCAGCCGCGCGAACAACGGCGCCGGCATGTCCTGCGCATCGATGCGCGTGGTGATGCGGTGCGCGGCGAAGCCGGCCGCGATGGCGTCGTAGCCCAGCACGCCGACGCAGGGTGACGCGCCGCGAAACGCCAGGGACCCGTCGGCCAGACCCCGCAGCGCGGCGAGCGCCGGCAGGGTCGGCACGAAAGGCCCATCGCCGGCCTCCGCCACCAGCGTCCAGCAGCGGCGGCGCAGCACGCCATCCGCCTCCTCGGCGAACACCGCAACGGTCATGCCGCCGCGATCCGTCCCGAAGGGCGCCAGCAGCCGCGCGAGCCACAGCAGCGGCCGCGTCAGCGGCAGCAACGACCGCAGCACCCCCACCCGCACCAGCCAGGCGAGCGCCGCCAGCCCCTGGTGCATCACACCCAGTTCCAGCCCGGCGCGGAAGATCGCATCCGCGCGCGGCGCGAAACGCGTCACCAGCAGGTCGAGATCGGGCGTCTCGCACAGCGCCAGCCGGCGCCGGCCGATCCCGGCGATGTCCTGCCGATCCGCAAGGCCCCAGCCGGGTTCGATGGTCCAGCGGCCGCCACGGAAGACGCGGATCGGTTGCCCGGCGCGCGAGAGGATGGCGCGCAGCACCGCCTCCCCCCGCGGCGCGCGATTGCCGGGGGAAATGGCGACGTCGATCATGTGGATCGCCCGCGCGCCGGCGGTGATGCGGTCCAGCACGGCATGCGACAAAGCGGGGGTGGAACTGGCACCGGCCAGCACCGCCACACCGGCATCGCGCGCCGCATCATCCAGCGCGCCGATGCCCGCCACCCAATCGCGCGCATCGGCCAGATCGACCCAATGCAGCCCGGCCTCGATCGCCACGCGCGGCAGGTCCGGCGCGCGATCCTGGAACGGCCCCGACGCATCGGCCACGGCGAACAATCCCGGAATTTCGGCCAGGCGCGCGGCCGTCAACGCCGACCGATCCATCGCCAGCGGCGTGACCGAAGGACCAAGTCGCGCCGCCAGCGCCGCCAGCGCCGGCACCCCGCGCGCCACCGCCACCACGCCAAGCCCCGACCGCACCAAGCCTTCCGCCAGCCGCGATCCGAAGGCGCCGGTCGCCCCCAGCAGCAGGACCTGCTTCACCGCAGCCCTGCGAGCGTCGCCGCATCGTCATGTGTCAGCAGGCCGGTCTTGAGTCCGGCAAGCGTGCGCACCTGCTCGCGCGCCAGCCACGGGACGATCTTCATGCGGTGGAACACATGGTCGCGCAGCAGCGGCATGGCGCGGGAATCGCCCTGAAAGAACGGCGTGATCAGCGCGCTGGCGCGCTGGTAGAACCGCACATGGCGCCGGCGCGTCGCGGCATACCGCGCGAAGGCGGCCTCCGGCTCGGCATCCGCCGCCAGCGCATCGGCCAGCGCCAGCGCATCCAGCAAGGCGCTGTTGGCCCCCTGCCCGAGTTGCGGCGATGTGGCGTGCGCGGCATCGCCCAGCAGCACCACGCGCCCGCGCCAGGGCCGGCGCGCGGTGAACTGGATGTAGCTGGCGGGAGTGAAGACCTCCGGCCCCGGCAGCCCCGCGAGCACCGGCGCGATGGGCGGCCACAGCGCGGATGCCTCATCCCGCCAGGTATCGAAGCGCGCCGCCCAGGCGGCGTGTTCGCCAGGCTTGATCGACCAGAACAGGGCGGCGAGCGGCGGCCCGCCCTCCGCCGCCCGGCCCACCGGCATCCAGCCCAGCATCACCCGTGCGGCGATGTGGCGTTGCAGCAGCACGCCCGGCGCGATGCCCGGATCGGGCACGCTGGCCCAGACCGCGCCATAGGCGAAGCGACGCGGGACGCGCGGTTCGACCATCGCGCGGAACGCCGACCGCGCACCGGACGCGTCGATGGCGATGTCGGCTTCGATGACCGGCGCACCGCCCGCGTCGCGCAGCACAACCCGGTCGCCGCGCTGGTCGATGGCGGTCACCTGCCGCCCTGCCTCGATGCGCGCGCCCGAACCGATGAAGGCGCGCCACAGCACGCCGTGCAGCGCGGCGCGATGCGCGGCCACGGCGTGCAGGCCGGGCGAAAGGTCGCCGTAATGCAGGTCGAGCACCGTCGCGCCACGATCCGTCACGCCATGCAGCCGCGTGATGCGCGCGCCAAGCGCGGTGATCTCATCCCGCACGCCCAGCCGGCCCAGGGCAGCCAGTCCGGTCGGTTGCAGCATCAGCCCCGACCCGACCGGCTTCGGTTCGGCGAAGCGTTCCAGCACGGTGACGCGATGTCCCGCCCGGGCGAGCAGCGTGGCGACCGCTAGCCCGCCCACGCCGGCACCGATCACCGCGATGTCGCGGATCACGCGATGTCGCCGCGGCGGCGCAAGGCGGCGATGGCGCTGGCCACGACCGCCGCCGGCTCGGGATCGACGTCGAGGTCGATGACGTCCGGCTCGGCGTCCGGCAATTCCAGCGTGGCGAATTGGCTGGCGATCAAGGAGGCCGGCATGAAGTGCCCGACGCGTGCGGCCTGGCGCGCCATGATCAGCGCCGGCGCGCCGGTCAGATGCAGGAAGCGGATATCGGCATGGCCGTCCCGCAGCACGTCCCGATAGACGCGCCTGAGCGCGGAACAGCCGATGATCACCGGCGCGCCGGTACTGCGCGCGACCGCGATGCGCGCGGCGATGGCGCGCAGCCATGGCCAGCGGTCATCATCCGTCAGCGGCATGCCGGCCGACATTTTCGCGACGTTGGCGGGCGGGTGGAAGGCGTCGCCATCCTCGAAGACCCAGCCGAGATGATCCCCGACCAGACGGCCGATGGTGGATTTGCCGCAGCCCGACACACCCATGACCACAAGCGCGGCTGGCGTCATTTGGGTTCCAGATGCCCGCCGAAGCCCGCCCGCATCGCCGACAGCGCCTTGCCCGCGAAGCGCGTGTCGTCGCGCGAGGCGAAGCGAGCGTACAAGGCCGCGGTCAGCACGGGGGTCGGCACCGCGGTCTCGACCGCCTGCTGCACGGTCCAGCGCCCCTCCCCGGAATCGCCAACGGTGCCGGCGTATTTCGCCAAGGCAGGGTCCTGCGCCAAGGCGGCGGCAGTGAGGTCCAGCAGCCATGAGGTGATGACCGACCCGCGCCGCCACACCTCGGTGACATCGGCCAGGTCGACGGTGATCCTGTGGTCCTCCGGCAGCGCCGGACTGTCGGCGGCGCGCAGCAGGTCGAGCCCCTCGGCCAGCGCCTGCATCATGCCGTATTCGATGCCGTTATGGACCATCTTCACCAGATGCCCGGCGCCATGCCCGCCGCAATGCAGCCAGCCCTGTTCGACGTTCGGCGCACGGTCCTCGCGCCGTGGCGTGGCGGGGATGTCGCCGCGCCCCGGTGCCAGCGCATCGAAGATGGGCGCCAGCCGCGCGACCGGTTCGGCATCGCCGCCGATCATCAGGCAGTACCCGCGGTCCAGCCCCCAGACGCCGCCGGAGGTGCCGATATCCAGGTAGTGGATGCCCCCCGGCCGCAATTCCCCCGCGCGGCGGACATCGTCCTTCCACTGCGTGTTGCCGCCATCGATGGCGATGTCGCCGGGCGACAGCAGGTCGGCCAGCGTGGCGATCGCCTGTTCGGTCGGATCACCGTGCGGGAGCATGACCCAGACCGCGCGCGGTGCCGCGAGCCCGGCCACGACACCGGCGATATCCGCCGCGGCCACGCCGCCATCGGCCGCCACCGCCGCGATGGCGGCCGCATCCTGGTCCCAGACCACGCAGCGATGCCCGGCCCGCATCAGCCGCCGCGCGATATTCGCCCCCATGCGGCCGAGGCCGACGATCCCGATCTCCGCCATGGGCACGATCCTCCTGCGGATCGATGCTTGCCCGACAGAATGGCGTGGCGCAACACACGCCGCTGCCGCGACGTCCTTCCCGATCCGCGCCCCCTGGACAGGCCACCCCACCCCGGCCAGTTTGGCCGCCAACTGCCACGGACCCACCCGCCGGGGGTGAGGTCCGGGAATTCGAGGATGTGTCCGATGATGATCCCGCGCCCCACGCGGCGAGCCGTGCTGGCCCTGGCCGCCGCCGCCACCCTGCCGATGCCGGCCTTCGCCCAGGCCTTCCCCGACCGTCCGATGCGCTTCGTCATCCCCTGGCCGCCGGGCGGCACCAACGACATCGTCGGCCGGCTGGTGTCCGAGGGCATGGCCCAGCGCCTCGGCCAGCCCCTGGTCATCGAGAACCGGGGTGGCGCGGGCGGCGCGCTCGGCGCCGAGGTCGTCGCGAAATCCGCCCCGGACGGCTACACGCTGCTGCTGGGCGGGTCGGGCAGCCTGACCATCAACCAGCTGGTGCGCCGGCGCCTGCCCTATGACCCTACGACGGCCTTCGCGCCGGTCGGCATGATCGGCAGCGGCGCGAATGTCATCATCGTGCATCCCTCCGTCGCCGCGACGAACCTGCGCGAATTGCAGGCGGTGGCGAAGGCGGCAGCCTCGCCGCTGAACTATGCCTCGCCCGGGGTTGGTTCGACCGGACATGCCGCCGGGGCGCTGATCACGCAGGTGCTGGGCGTCGAGATGCAGCACGTCCCGTATCGC
This sequence comes from Acetobacteraceae bacterium, assembly GCA_022842185.1. GTDB lineage: Bacteria > Pseudomonadota > Alphaproteobacteria > Acetobacterales > Acetobacteraceae > Neoroseomonas. The sequence goes on along the minus strand of JALHQB010000028.1, from coordinate 11,044 downwards.
GGCACCGGGCCGGCGATGAACGACGTGGTGGCCGGGCGCATCCAGGTCTTCACCAATGCGCTCGCACCCATGCAGTCGCAGATCCAGGCCGGCACGGTGCGCGCGCTGGCGATCGCCGGGCCGCGGCGCAACGCCGCCATGCCGGACCTGCCGACCACCGGCGAAGCGGGCTTCCCCGACATCCAGGCCGCGACCTGGTACGCGATGTTCACCACCGGCGGCACGCCGCCCGACCGCGTACAGCGCATCTTCGCCGCGCTGAATGAGACCATCGCCGACCCGATCATTCGCCGCAGGTTGGAAGAAGGCGGCATCGACGTGGAGCCCAGCGAAAGCCCCGCCGCCTTCGCCCGCTTCGTGGCCGAGGATGCGGCGCGGTGGGAACCGGTGGTGCGCCGCGCCGGCGTCAGCGTGGAATGACGCCCGCCCGTGTGAAATCGGCCCATTGCCGCAGCCTGCGCGGCAGGGAACAGGAACAATGTCCATGATCGCTCGCCGTCACTTGGCGCTGGCCGCCCTGCCGCTGCTCGCGCGCCCTGCCCTGGCCCAGGCGCCCTGGCCGAACCGGCCGCTGCGCCTGGTGGTGCCCTTCGCCCCCGGCGGCACCACCGATGTCGTCGGGCGCATCGTCGCCGAACGGCTTGCCGCGCGGCTCGGACAGCCCGTGGTGGTGGAAAACCGCGCGGGCGCGGGGGCGACGATCGGCGCCCAGATCGTGGCGCGCGCGGAACCCGATGGGCTGACCCTGCTGGTCTCCTCATCCACCTCCCACGGCGTTTCGCCTTCGCTGTATCCCAACATCCCCTATGACGCGCTGCGCGACTTCACCCATATCGGGATGATCGCGCGGTCGCCTTCGGTGCTGCTGGTGAACCCGGCCAGCCCGGTGCGGACACTGGTGGATTTCGCCGCGGCCGCGCGCGCGGCCGGCGAGGTGCGCTTCGCGGTGGCGGGTATCGGCACATCGTCCCATCTGGCCGGGGTGCGGCTGGCGATGGCGCTGGGCGTGCGGACCGAAAGCATACCGTATCGCGGCGCCGGCCCGGCGCTGACGGACCTGATGGGCGGCGTGGTGCCGGCGATGATGGACAGCCTGCCCTCATCCGGGCCGCATGTGCGTTCGGGCGCGCTGCGGGGGCTGGCGGTCAGCGGTGCGGAACGCGCCGGGGGGTTCCCGGATCTGCCGACGCTGCGCGAAGGCGGCCTCGACGTCGTCTCCTATGCGTGGTTCGGCATCTCCGGCCCGGCCGGCCTGCCCGCCCCGGTCGTGGAGCGCCTGTCCACCGAATTGCGCGCGGTGCTGAACGACCCGGCCACCCGCGCGCGCCTGGAGGAACTGGGCGGCGCGCCGCCCGACACCACGCCCGAAAGCTACACCGCCTTCGTCCGCGACGAACTCGCCGCCTTTGCGCCGCTGGTTCGTGCCGCCGGCCTGCAGCCCCAATAAAGGACCACACCCATGACCCGCACCGTTGGCCGTCTGCTGGCCGAGAGCCTCGCCGCGCATGATGTCGATCTCATCTATTGCGTGCCGGGCGAATCCTATCTCGGCCTGACCGATGCGCTGACCGATGTGCCGGGCATACGCCTTATCGTGTGCCGGCACGAAGGCGGCGCGTCCTTCATGGCCGCGGCCGATGGGCGGATGCGCGACGGGCGCGCCGGGGTGGTGCTGGTCTCACGCGGACCGGGCGTCACCAACGCGATGATCGGCCTGCACACCGCGCTGCACGACGCCACGCCGCTGGTCGCGCTGATCGGCCATGTGGAACGCAAGGATGTCGGGCGGATGGCGCTGCAGGAGCAGAACTATTCGCGCCTGCTGTCGGACGTCACGAAGGGCGTCTTCGAAGTCACCCAGCCGATCCAGGCGAGCGAGGTGATCGCGCGCGCCTTCCACCTCGCGCAATCGGGCACGCCCGGCCCGGTCGCGGTGATCCTGCCCGAGGACATCTTCGACCTGCCCGCCGAAGGGCCGGTGGTGCAGCCCTCCGCCCTGCCCAAGGCCGGGCCGCGCAGCGAGGACCTCGACCAGCTCGCGGAGATGCTGGCCAATGCCGAGCGCCCGCTGGTGCTGGTGGGTGGTGCCATGGCGGCCTGCGGCGAGCAGGCGCTGGCGGACCTGACGCGGCTGGCCGAGGCGTGGTCGCTGCCGATCAGCCCGACGCATCGCCGCCCGCATCTGTTCGATGCGGCGCATCCGAACTACGGCGGCTATGTCGGCATCCGCGTGCCCAAGCCGCTGATGGATGAGATGAAGAAGTCCGACCTGATGATCTGCCTGGGCGAACGCCTGTCGGACAGCATCAGCCAGTCCTACACCTTCCCCGCCGCGCCCCAGCCGCAACTGCCGCTGGTCCAGGTGTGGCCCGATGCCAATGAGATCGGCCGCGTCTGGCGCGTGGACCTGCCGATCGCCGCCGACCCCCATGCCGTGATCCGCGCCCTGCTGGCGCGCAACGCGCCGGAAGCGTCCGAAGGCCGGAAGGCGTGGGTGAAGGGGCTGAACACCATCCATCGCGGGTTGCTCGCGCCCGAATGGGACAAGATGGAGGATGGCGTGAATTTCGGCGCCGTCTGCGCCGCGATGTCGCGCCATATCCCGGCCGATGCGGCGGTGACATCCGATGCGGGGAACTTCTCCTCCTTCCTCCATCGCTACTTCCCGTTCAAGCAGACGCACATGTTCCTTGCCTCAAACGTAGGCGCCATGGGGTCCGCAGTGCCGATGGCAGTGGCGGCGGCGTTGCGGCGGCCGGGCAAGCGGGCGGTCGCCTTCGTCGGCGATGGCGGCATCCTGATGACCGGCAACGAAATCGCGACCGCGATACGCGAGGGCGTGAACCCGGTGATCATCCTGTCCGACAATGCCGGCTACGGAACGATCGGGATGCATCATGAAGGGCGCTATCCCGGCCGGCCTTATGACCAGGCGATCCGGCTGGTGAACCCGGACTTCGTGGCCTGGGCGAAGTCCTTCGGCGCGGCGGCCTTCGACGTGCAGTCCGAGGAGGACATCGAGCCCATGCTCACCCAGGCCTTTGCGGTGACGGACCGGCCGGTGCTGGTGCATGTGAAGTCGTCGGCGGTGCAGGCTTCTGCGTATCGGAAGCGGACGATGCCGTTGCCGGCGTGAGGCGGCGCGGGTGCGCCTTGGAAAGGGGCTTTGCCCCTCTCCAAACCTCACCCCACCAAAGGCTTAAGGCCTTTGGAAACCGTCACTTGGCGCTCGACAACGGCGTGCGGATCAGTGTCGGGGTTGGTCTTTCGGGCGCAACGGCCACGCCCGGCACCAAGTCGAGGTGTCCAGAGGCCCTTTGAGCAGATCGCGCCTGACTGGCCTCAGCCAGGCGCGTGAAGATGCTCGCTCAAACAAAGGCATAGAGCGCTTTGCGCCAGCGCGGTCTGGCGCAAAGCGCTCTATGCCTTTGGTGGGGTGGCTTGGAGGGGCAAAGCCCCTCCAACCTTCAACCTGATCCAGCGTATGGGGTGATGCCCGGCGTCCTCCGCCGTGGCATGGCCGTGCTGTACGACGCGCGCCACCCCGCGGCGCTTGGCAGCGTCGCGGCATTTGGCGGGGTCGTGCACCGCCGACGGGAGCGCACGGGAGGCACAGGCCCTGGCCCGACCATCGCCGCCCGGATGCGCCGAGTGTTGCCGTTGCGCCACCACCGGCGCATCGCGTGGCCATTCTCCCCTACTACGGCACAATGATTGCTGTTCCGTTTCTCGCAGCGCCGCGGCATCGCCGGTGCAGAGACGAGGAACGGAGAGTTCATGTTCAGGAAGATCGCAACCCTGGCCCTGGGGCTCGGCCTGATGGCCAGCCCAGCCGTCGCACAGGTCGAACTCGGCAGCGGCTTCTCGATCACCGGCACCGCGACCGCCACCACCGACTATGTGTTCCGCAACCTCAGCCAGACGCGCAGCCGGCCGGCCGGCCAGGGCAGCCTGGAACTATCGCATGAGAGCGGCTTCTACATCGGCACCTTCGCGTCCAACGTCGCCTTCCCCAACACCAATGCGCGCCAGGAAGTCGATGGCATCGCCGGCTTCCGCTACACCACCAGCGGCTTCACGGCCGATATCAGCGGCGTGTACTACGGCTATCCGGGATATTCCGCCCAGCCGGGCCAGTACGACCTGGCCTTCGCCGAAGCGATCCTCAAGCTGAAGTATGAGCTGGAGCCGGTCACCTTCGTCGGTACCGCCGCCTGGTCGCCGGACTATTTCGGCTCCTCGGGCAATGCCGTCTGGCTGGAGACCGGGATCGACTGGAAGACACCGCTGCTCGACATCGTGTTGTCGGGCCGCGTCGGCTACCAGTGGATCGACAACAACGCCCGCTTCGGCGCCCCGGATTATTTCGCCTACAGCGTGTATGCGACCGTCCCGATCGCGCTTGGCTTCTCCGCTGCGGTTGGATTCTATGGCACAGACATCACGCAGTCGCAGTGCGGCGGGCTGAAGGTCTGCGACAACCGCTTCATCGCCTCGGTCAGCTTTACGTTCTGATTCGTCCCGCAGACGACGGGCGGCGGGCATCCGTGCGGCTTGGCTTCGCGCCACGCACTGGTGACCGCGGGCCTGGCGCGGTCGCGCCCAGCGCGCCACACATGCACAAACGCCGCCGCACCAGGGTGCGACGGCGTCTGATTTCGGGACGAAGGACCGGGGGGCGTCGCCCCGGCCCGTCGTTCAGCGCGGCGTGGCCGGTGCGGCCGGTGCACCAGGCTGCGCGGGCGCACCCGGCGCCGCCGCCGGACCACCGCGGCCCGGCCCACCAGGACGGCGCACCTCATCCCGCGTCAGCGCCCCATCGCCGTTGCGGTCGGCGGCGCGGAACGCCGCCTCGGCCATCGGGCGCAGTTCTTCCATCGTCACGCGGCCATCCAGGTTCACGTCGATGAAGCGGAACATCGTCGCACCGCGTTCCTGCATGCGGTCACGCATCCGCTCGGGCGGACCGCGACGGCCGGCGGGGCGCTGCGCCTCCATGTAGGTGCGGACCTCCTCGATCGTCACGCCGCCATCACGGTTGGCGTCGATCTCGGTGAAGCGGGCCTGCAGCCACACCACGCCTTCTTCGCGCGTCACGCGACCATCGTTGTTGGCGTCAGCGCGGGCGAAGGCCTCGCCCATCGCGAAACCGGCCTGACCGCCGCGCCCGTGATGCGGGCCGTGGCCGCGCGGGCCATGGCGTTCGGCCTGCGCGCCGGGTCCACCGGGGGGCGGGCCGCCCGGGGCCGGCTGCGCCATGGCGAGGCCCACGCTACCGGCCATCAGCACCGCACCCAGTGCCGCGATCGTCGTCTTCCTCATGGTCTTCATTTCCTTCTGTCCACGGCCTTACGCCGCTGTGAGGAAATTGAGGCCTGTCTGTAACGCCGGCATTGCGATGCCCGCGTCACAGGGTGAGAAAAGGTAACGCCGCTGTGTTTACGGTGTGCCGGCTTCGCCCAGATCCCACCACATTCCGGCGAAGGCGATGATGCCCTCACGCGCCGGCGCGATCAGGTAATGCTCATCGGGGCCGTGCTGCTTGCAGCCATTGTAGGAATGCGGAACCCATACGAGCGGGACATGCAGGTGATCGACAAAGACGTCGCCAGGCAGCCCGCCCGATGAATTCGGGATGATCTGCACGGGCTTGCCCAGCGACTTCGCCATCGACGCCTGCGCCCAGCGCACCCAGGGGTGATCGGGGTCGGTGCGGGATGCGGGCATGCGCAGGCCGGCCTTCTCCACCGCGATATCCTGGAAGCCATGGGCGTCCAGATGCGCCCGCACCGCCGCCGCGAAGGTCGCAGGGTCGCTGTCCACGGTGTAGCGCACCTGCATATGCGCACGCGCATCGGGGGCCACGGCATTCACAGGGTTTTCCGGACGGCCAGAGATCATCGCCAGCACGATCAGGCTGTTCCAGCCATAGATCTTCTCGGCCGAGGACAGGCCGGTCTCGCCCCAGCCTTCGTCGATCGTCGCCGCGCCGTCACCACCACCGACCGGACAGCCATCGAGCACCGCACGCACGGAGTTGGATACAGTTTTCGGCAGGATGCCGCGGACCAGGACGCGCCCGTTGCGATCCATCATGGTGGTCAGCGCATGGGCGAGCAGAATCGCCGGGTCGCGCGTCAGCCCGCCCCAATGGCCGGAATGCACGCCGCCTGGCCGCAGCTTCATCACCAGGTCGAAGTGGAAAGTGCCGCGCGTGCCGGTCGCGATGGTCGGGATGCCTGGCTCCACGCGCGGGCCGTCACTGGCGATCAGCACGTCGGCGGCCAGTTCTTCGGCATTGGCGGCGATGAATTCGCGCAGGCCGGTGGAGCCACGCTCCTCGGCCATCTCCAGCACGATCTTCACGTTGAAGCCCAGCTTGCCGTCACGTTCTTTCAATACCGCTTCCAGGGCGGCGATGTTCAGCGCGTGCTGACCCTTGTTGTCGGCGGTGCCGCGGCCGTACCAGCGATCACCCTCCTCGATCAGCTTCCAGGGTTCGAGGCCTTCGCGCCACTGGTCCTCCAGCCCGCGCACCGTGTCGCCGTGGCCGTACAGCAGCACGGTGGGGCGGGCCGCGTCCTCGACACGGATGCCGGTCAGGATCGGGCCGAAGCCCTCGCGCGGATTAGGGCGGACCTGCACCGTGAAGCCGAGCGATTCCAGCCAGGGCCGGATCGCGCCATTAAGATAGCGGTCGAGATCAGCCTCCCGCCCTTCCTCCTGCGCGGTGGAGGGGATGGCGACGAGGTCCGACAGCAGGGCCTTGAAGCCGCCATCGTCGAAGAAGGATGCGGCGCGGGTCAGCGCGCCTTCACGGGATGCCATGATGCGATGCCTTCTTCAGACGATCTGGTTGACCAGCGCGCTTTCGCCGCGCTGCAGGCGGGCGATGTTCTCGACCATGAAGTCGAGCACATTGTCCTCATACATATGCGTCTCCCCGCCGGTATGCGGCGTGATGAGCACATTCGGCATGTCCCACAGCGGGCTTTCGGCGGACAGCGGTTCATCGGCCGTCACGTCCAGCGCGGCGCCGACAATCTTCTTCGCCTGCAAGGCGGCAATCAGCGCCGGTTCGTCGATGACGCGACCGCGCGCGACGTTGATGACCTGCGCCGTCGGCTTCATCGCCGCCAGCGCCGCGGCATCGACCAGCCCGCGCGTGTCATCCGTCAGCGGGCAGGCGAGGATCAGGAAATCCGCGCGCGGCAACACGCCCTTGAGGTCACGGAAGGAATGGACTTCATCCGCACCCTCAGCCCCGCCGGCGACATTCTGGCGCACGCCGATGACGTTCATCCCGAAGGCCTTGCACAGCCGCGCGATGCGCCCGCCGATGCGCCCCAGACCGACCACCACGGCGGTCTTGCCGGGGGCTTCGTCCTCGCGCTTTGCGAAGTCGCCCTGCATTCCGCGCCACACATGCTTGGCCTGGTTGTCGCGGGCTTCGGGGATGCGGCGCAGCAGGGCCAGCATCAGCGCCAGGGCATGGTCGGACACGGCATTCGCATTGATGCCCTGCCCGCTCGCCAGCCGGATGCCGGCCTTCTTCAGCACGTCGCGGTCATACTGGTCGGTGCCGGCGCTGCATGACTGCACGAAGCGCAGCCTCGGCGCGATGGCTGGGATGTCGTTGCGCCACATGCCCGAACACACCAGCACATCGGCCTTCGGCAGGTTGGCGTCGAGTTCCTCGCGCGAGCGTGCCTCGATGAAGCGGATGCCGCTGTGGCGGGGGGCGAAGCGGTCACCGAAGCGATAGGCGACATGGGCAAACAGGACGGTGAGTTGATCGCTCGGCGGCAGCATCGACAGGGCTCTCCCGGTTCAGGTCGGGCGCGACCCTGGCCTTGGCCCTGTCCCCGCGCAAGGGGGTCAGCGGCGGACAGTGCCCGCCGCGCTGCCGGTGGCGGACCCACCCCCGGAACCCCCGCCCCCGCCCGAACCGCCGGCGATGATGATGGCCGCCACGGCCGCGGCCGCCATGCCCGCCGCGGCCAGGGCGGTGGGGCCGCTCAGCGTGTCTCCGCCGGGTGCAACCATCACCATGCGCTGCTGTTGCGCGCGGGGTGCAGGCGCCAGATGCGGGCGCGGCGCCGCCTGGCCGCGCGGCGCGATCACCACGGTGCTGTCGGACGGCACGACCAGGCTGCGCGTCTGCGCGGCCGCTGGGGCGGCGCTGGAAAGTAGGGCGATTATCAGCACAATTCTACTCATAGTAGAAACACTAGGCGAAGATCGTTCACCAGTTCAAGCGTTCGACTGTCCCGTGGAGCCGAGGCGAAAGCCACGCGGCAACCATCGCGCCATCCGACTGAAGCTTCATCGGGGCAGCGGCGTCGGGACGTGCCGTGGCGTTGAAACACGCGCGTGTCAGACAACCCACGGCATCGTGCGGCGTTGACATCGCATGCAGATCACGGTGCTTCACAACGCTACCTCCGGCGAAGGTCGTTGGCCCAGGGAGCGCGTGCTGGCGCTGTGCCGCGAACTGAAGCTGATGCCGGCCTATTTCGATTCCAACGATCCGAAGTCTCTCAAGGACCTGTCCGGCGTCAGCGGGCCGGTCGCCGTATTCGGCGGGGATGGCACGGTGTCCAAGGCGTTGGCGCGTCTGGATCGGAAATCCACGACGATGCTGATCGTCCCCACAGGCGGCGCCAATAATATCGCGCGGTCGCTCGGCGTCTTCGCCGAACCCGCCACGGTGCTGCGCAGTCTTGGCGGTGCCGATTGCGTGTCGCTGCATGTCGGCAAGGTGACCGCCGGGGATGACGTGGCCCAGTTCATCGAATCCGTCGGGATCGGGGTGATGGCCAGCCTGGTCAGCGCAGGCGGCCAGAACGACGACAGTGACACCAAGCGCAAGGCCGGGCGGACCAGGATCATCGATGCACTGGCCGAGGCGCAGCCGCTTCGCGCGCAAATACGGATCGACGGAAAGGATCTCGATGAACCCGTGCTGGCCTTCGAAGCAACCAACATTGCGATGATCGGCCCCAACCTGCCTGTCGCTCTGCGGACTCCACGATCGCCGGGTCGATTGGTCGCCTGCTGGCTACGGGAGGAACACCGTCACGTCATGGATGATTGGCTTCGGCAACCGCATCCGGAGCATTCGCCCATGCAGTCGGTCGAAGCCGAACGGGTCGAGATCAACCTGCATGGGCATTCGTTGCGGGTGGACGACAAGATCCGCGACGTGAAGGGACCCATTCGACTGCGCCTGCGTCGCCGTCCGATCAATGTCCTGGTTCCGAAGGTGCTGGCATGAGCGGGCAGGATGTCCGGCCCGATCCGGCTGTGCTCGTCGAATGGGAACAGATGGCCGTGGAAATGGCGCGCCTGGCCGGCGCCGAGATCGTGAATGCGCTCGGTCGCACGCTGACCGTTCGCTACAAGACCTTCGTCGGTGACGACGGCCCGCCGCGCTACCGGGATCCGGTGTCGGAGGTGGACAGTAACGTTGAGGTGCTGATTCGCAGGAGACTGGCGGACCGGTTCCCCGACCATGACATCCTCGGCGAGGAAATGGACGAACCGCGGCGCGACGCGCAGACGGTGTGGGCCATCGATCCGATCGATGGAACCACCAATTTCGTCAACGGGTTTCCGCTCTTTGCCGGGTCCATCGGCGTTCTGCATCGCGGCGTCCCGGTCGCCGGGGCCATCTGGTGTTCGGTCACACATGCCCTTCGCGCCGGCATCTATCACGCCCATGACGGCAGCCCCTTGAAGTTCGAAGGCGAACCTCTGGCGATGCGTGACAATCCGACCGTGCGGCGACGACTGGCCGGAACCCCGTACCTGAACGGCACGCATGAGGACGGATGGGATTTCCGCAAGACGGGGTCCGCGGCGATCGAATGCGCCTTCGTGGCGGCGGGGATGCTGGAGGTCGCGACCTTCAGCACCCCCAACGTGTGGGATGTCGCTGCCGGCATCTGTCTGGTTCAGGCGGCTGGCCATACGACCCTGGTGCAGAACCCCGATGGCTGGGCTGCATTCAGGAGTTTCGGCACCACTCCCCCACGTGCCTGGGGACGCCCGTTGATCATCGGCGCCAAGGACGCCGTTGGCTCGATGCATCGGAATTTCGCTGCCCGCGAGAGGTAGGAAAATCCGTTCTCCGGCTTCAACCCGACGGGACCAGTACAGCCGAGATATCGAGATAGCTGAGCGGCTTCTCCAGGCAAGGAATACCCGCAAACCGCGCTGGCAAGATCGACCGGCCGTAGCCCGTCACAAAGGCAATGCGGACGCCGCGCGTAAGCAAGGCATCAGCAATCGGGTAGACCACCTCCCCACGCAAGTTGATGTCGAGGATTGCCAGATCCACATGCAGCGCCGACCTGACGAATCTCCACGCCGCTTCGATCGAGGCGCATTCTCCGACGATTGCCGCGCCTTCCGCCCGCAGTACTTCGCTGTATTCTTCCATTATAAAGAATTCGTCTTCAACAATGAGGACTGAAATCTTATTCTGCTTTTTCTGAAGGTCGGCCGGCGCATTTTCGCGGAGAAATCGCGGCCACAGGGCGCTCTCCGAATCTGGTCTGGTTCTCGCTGGTGCTGGTGCGTTTGATACTGCCTCTACCATCGCACCCATCCACCATCCCTTCAAAGAAGGAAACTATAGAATGGAGCGGTGGTATTTGTGCAATCACTAATCGCGATGTAGTGAGGAATTCTTGAGAGCTGCCAGGCTCTGATACAAATAATTCTACCTTTAATAGACTATTTTGCATGACCCCCACAGGAAAAGGCGACCGCCACAGCCGATGAACACGCGCCGCTTTAGGCCTGCGCCGCCACATCTACCGTCCAGCCGTGTCATCTCGGCTGGGGGGATCCATGCGAATGCCTACACCTGCGATGACGGGTGTTGCTGTGCCGCATTTCCACGAGGCGGTTTGCGCGGACTAGAGCGTTTTCACCCAGACTGTCCGTATCCTTGATGGGAGAGATAGTGGGAGCATTCGGTGGGTGAGCAGCCATCGATGATGGTAGCGATGGCCTGCCAGAGAGCCTCGCGGGTTCG